>CAZXYZ010000097.1:0-45084 GCA_964645045.1 uncultured Pirellulaceae bacterium
GGGTCGGCGGCGGCCTATCCTGCGGTTTCCGTGATTGCTGCTGCCGCGGCGGATGTTAGAATCATGTCGTCGTCCGTCCCGTCGCATCGCTCGCCCGGCGGCGTCCGCGGTGCGGGATGGGCAACGATGGCCACGGCGATGTTCGCCTGGCCGGCGGCCCGTCTTGGTGCCCCCGTGCGGCGTTGACCAGGCACGAACCAAGCGATGCACGCCAGCGGCGATGGCGGGCGGGTCTCCAACGGTCGGCCGTTCGTCGCCGCGGCGTGATCGCAATCGTTAGGTCAACTGCCAATGACAGCTGTCCGCTACCCGCCCAGAACCAGCCGCCAGACCTGTGCCACCAAGAAACAGGCTGCAAACCCCATGACCAGCGGCATGAACGTCGCCAGGGCGGTCCATTTCGCGCTGCCGGTCTCTTTCCAGATCGTGAAGATCGTCGTCGAGCAGGGATTGTGCAGCAGGCTGAACAGCATCAAGTTCATGCCGGTCAGCACGGTCCAGCCGCCTGCGTGCAGGAGAACCGCCGTCGCGTTGGCCGACTCGGCCTCGAACATCACGCCTCGGCCCTGTCCCATGTCGTGCAATCCGGTGGACAGCGCGGTCAGCATCAGCACCGTGGGAATCACGATTTCATTGGCGGGGATCGCGACCACGTAGGCCAGCAGAATGACCCCGTTCAAACCGATCAGCAGGCCGACGGGATTCAGGAAATCGATCGCCCATTCGGCGATGGACAAGGGGCCGATGTGGATGTTGGCGATCAGCCAGATGACGGCTCCCGCCGGTAGCGCGAACAGCACGGCTCGCCAGAGCACGAAGATCGTGCGGTCGATCAACGACGTATACAGCGTCTGCATCACGCGCGGCGGTCGGTACGGAGGCAACTCCAGGTGGAACGACGACGGTTCGCCGCGCAGCACGGTCCGGGACAGCGCCCAGGCGGCCAGGAACATGCAGGCGACGCCCAGCAAGGCGATCCCCGCGACGGCCCCGGCGGCAACCGCGCCGGACAGATACGGCGGCACGAGCGCCCCCAAGAAAATCGTGGCGATCAGGATCTGGGTGGGCCAGCGGCCGTTGCAGAGCGAAAAGTTATTCGTGATGATCGCGATCAGCCGCTCGCGCGGACTGTCGATGACGCGCGTGGCGATGACCCCGGCGGCGTTACAGCCAAAGCCCATGCACATGGTCAAGGCTTGCTTGCCGTGCGCTCCGCAGCGGTGAAACGTGTGATCCAGATTGAACGCCACCCGCGGCAAGTAGCCGAAATCCTCCAGCAACGTAAACATCGGAAAGAAAATCGCCATGGGCGGCAGCATCACGCTGATCACCCAGGCCGTCGCCAGGTACACTCCATCGATCAGAAAGCCGTCCAGCCACCACGGCAAACCGGCGGCGGCGGACTTGAGTGCCGGATGGACCGTGCCCAGCAGCAGATCGAACAGCATGGCGCTGGGAACGTTCGCGCCGGCGACGGTCAGCCACAGCACGATGCCCAGCATCAGGATCATGATGGGATAGCCGGTCCAGCGGTTGGTCAGCAGCGCGTCCAAGCGATGGTCCCAATCGGCGCCCTGCCGGGTTTCATCGCGCCGCACGACCCGGTCCGCAATCGCCGCCGCCTGGACATAGATGCCTTCGGCCAACGTTTGGTGGAAGTCCGGACCCGCCTGCCAGCGCAACTGCTCCGCCTTGGCCAACACGCCGGCCGCGGCTTCGCCGACGGAGGCTTGGGGCGGGCCGCGGTGGTCCAAATCCGTTTCTGCGATCTTGTCCTGGGACAGGTCGCCGAGTTCGCCGGTCGTGACGGCGTGAACGATCCGCTCGTCGTTGTCCAGCAACCGCAAGGCAACCCAGCGGGCGTTGGGGACGCCGGGAAACGCCGCTACGACCGACTGAGCCAGTTCGTCCACCAGGGGTTTGAGCGGCGCGCCGAGCACGGCGGCCGGCCGGGGTTGGCAGGTGTACTGGCCCGTCGCCACCGCATCCAACCTCCGCAGCAAACCGTCGATGCCTTCGTTCTGCCGCGCCGCGGTGGGCGCCACGGGAACGCCCAACTCGCCCACCAGCGTGACGGCATCCACCAGGATGCCCCGCCGCTGGGCCTCGTCCATCAGATTCAGACAGACCACCACCCGGTCGGTGATCTCCAAGACCTGCAAGACCAGATTCAGGTTTCGCTCCAGGCGGCACGCATCCACCACGACGACCGTCACGTCGGGCCGGCCAAACAGCAGAAAATCGCGGGCGACCTCTTCATCGGCGCTGGTCGCCAACAGCGAGTAGGTTCCCGGCAGGTCGACCAGCTTGTAGGTGCGCCCGCCGAAGACGAACCCGCCCTCGGCCCGCGTGACCGTCTTGCCGGGCCAGTTTCCGGTGTGTTGCCGCAGTCCCGTCAGGCTGTTAAAGACGGTGCTCTTGCCGACGTTGGGATTGCCTGCCAGAGCCACCACAAACTCGGAGGCGGCGACGTTGACGCCCATGCGGACCAGTTGGTTGCGGTTGTGCGAGCGAGTTTCACGGGAAGACGTGTCGGCCATATCCTTATCCTTTCGCCTCCCGCGGCGCCGAGTCCGTTTGCATTTTCACGTGAATCAGGTCCGCCTGTGCGTTGCGCAGCGCAATCATCGCTCCCCGAATCCGGTACGCGACCGGGTCGCCGCCCGTGCTCACCAATTCGGCTCGAATGACCGTGCCCGGCACCACGCCCAGGTCCAGCAGCCGGCGGCGCTCCGGACCGCGGCAGGCCGGCGATAGGTCGACCACCGTCGCCTGCTGGCCGACGGTCAGCGACGACAGCCGGCTGTCGGGCAGGATGCGTTCGGCGACGTCGCTCAGGGGCTCGACCGTCAGATTGGCGGCGACCACCGGCGCCAAGACGTGCTCCTGCCATTCGGCTTCGATCCGCATCCGGTCCGGCTTGCTGTCCAGGACGCGCAGCGTGACGCCTGGCGACAGACGGGCGGCGACCAACTGGGCGTAGACTTCATCCGGTTCGTCTTCCACGTGGACAATCCGCGCCACGGCACCGGCCTTCAACGCCGACAGCGGCAAACCGCGCCGGCTGGGCATGACGCCGTCCGCGGTAGGAATCGGGTCCCCGTGCGGATCGTAGCTGGGGTTGCCCAACTGGGCCGACAGGGCTTCCGCTTCGGCTGCCGTCACGCGATGCTCCAGCTGGTCGGCGCGCTGATGCCATTCGGATTCGCCGACGCCGGTCCGCTCGGCCAAATAGCTTTCCAACAGCCGGTGGATCCGGATTACCCGCAGGGCGTAACTGCAGCCCTCGGGGGTCAGCTTCAACCGGCGGTGCTCCGCGGTCAGCAAGCCCAGTGCCTCCAGCCGCGCCGTCAATCGGACCGCCTCGTCGCGGCCGATTTCCAAGGCTCCCCCCAGACTGTCCAGTGTCGCGGAATCGCGCGTATATTCGCAGTCGTACAAATGTTTGAGTGCGTCCTCGATCCGCACCCGTTCCGTCGCCCGCCGGCCACGCGCCCAATGCCACAGCAACCCCCGCCGCGGATGCAAGAGGACGACGAGAACCAAGCAGATAGCCGCCGCGACCGCGAGATTGATTGCCGGTGTCATATTTGCACGAGTCCCTGAGAATTACCTGGATATTATAGATTTGTTAATTCCTGACAACCACGTCAGGCCGGGAAAAAGAGGGCTCAACGAGGGCTCATACGTACAGAATTCAAAATTGGCGGGCAGAACGATAGCCATCGTCGAGTCTTTCGACCGCCAATTTTGAATTCTGTACGTATGAGCCCGCCCCCCAGCTGGCCCGTTTGCGGTCGGGTCAAAATATCATACAATGCCAACCTTCGTGGATACGGAGGGTTTGTTGTGGCCGGAAAGTTTCAAGGCAGCGTTGTTTCCATCACCGCCACCGGCAGCTTGGTGACCGATCTTACGGCCGACCAACTGCGCGACGCGCCGCGCGACGAGCGCACGCAAATCCGTTGCGACGAACATTTCACCCAAGGGCTGTTCCCCTCGAATCACGGCGAGCCGGCGATGACGTTTCTGGCAATTTTGGACGATTCAAGCCCCTTGCAGCTGGAAATCGTCGGTGAAAACGCCAGCCTCATGCTAGGAATTCGCGTCGGCCAGCGCGTCACGGTGGAATGGACATGAAGGCCACGCGCGCCGATCTCGAGCGCTGGGACCGCGAGATTGTCTGGCACGCGTTCACACAGATGGCCGAGTACGAGCCGTTGCTGATCGAACGGGCTCAGGGCTGCACGCTGGTAGATATTGACGGCCGCGAGTTGTTGGACGGCGTCAGCAATCTGTGGTGCAGCATCCACGGGCATGCGCACCCGCGACTGGATCAGGCGATTCGAGACCAGTTGGCCAAAGTGGCTCATGTTACGTCGCTGGGTTTGTCGAACCCCACCACGGTGACGCTGGCCAAACGGCTGACCGAAGTCGCGCCGCGCGGCTTGCAGCACGTCTTCTTTGCCAGCGACGGTTCGTCGGCAATCGAAGTCGCCTTGAAGATGGCCTTTCAGTACTGGCGTCAGTGTCCCGAGCCGCGTCCCGGCAAAACGAAGTACTTGGCGTTTCACGAAGCGTATCACGGCGACACGCTGGGCAGCGTCAGCGTGGGCGGCGTGGCGCGGTTTCATGAGATGTTTCGCTCGTTGTTGTTCGACGTCGTCCGCTTGCCCGCGCCGGACTGCTACCGCTTGCCGCCGGGCGTGACGCGGGCGGCGGCGTGCCGGTATTATTTGGACCAGTTGGAGCACGCGCTGCACTTGCATCACGAGGATCTTGCCGCGGTCGTGATCGAGCCGCTGATTCAGTGCGCCGCAGGCATGATTACGCACCCCGCCGGTTACCTGCGCGGCGTGCGGGAATTGACCCGGCAGTACGACGTCCTGTTGATCGCCGACGAGGTGGCCACGGGCTTTGGCCGCACCGGCAAGCTGTTCGCCTGCGAACACGAAGCCGTCACGCCCGACTTGCTGTGCCTGGGCAAGGGACTGACCGGCGGTTATCTGCCGATGTCAGCCACCTTGGCGACCAACGAAATCTGGCAGGCGTTCTTGGGCAGCTACGCCCAGGGCAAGACCTTCTACCACGGCCACACGTACACCGGCAATCCGTTGGCCGCCGCCGTGGGCTTGGCCACCCTGGACGTGTTCGACCAGGAACAAACTCTGCTTCAGTTACCACCCAAAATCGACCGTCTGGCCCAGCACCTGGCTCGTTTGGCCAGCCACCCGCATGTCGGCGACGTGCGGCAATGCGGGTTGATGGCCGGCATCGAATTGGTGCGGGACCGCCCGACCCGGGACCCGTATCCCTGGGCCGAAAAACGGGGCTACCGAGTCTGCGAATACGCCCGCACCGCAGGCGTCTGGCTCCGGCCCCTGGGCAACGTCATCGTCATCATGCCGCCCTTGGCGATTACCTTGGAGGAACTGGACCGAATCTGCCTGGCCGTGGAACGCGGCATCGTCGCCGCCACCGCACCGTAGCCCGGATCATTCACGAACAGGCAAAGTGGGATAGACATCTTGCCTGTCTTTCCTGACTGACAGGCTGGAAGCCTATCCCACGGTCGATGAACAATCCGGGCGAGTGCAATGGCCCGGCAAGCTTTGCCGTCTGGGCTCTCTTCACCGATCTGGGCCTTTGGAACGATTCCCACAGAAGTTTTGATCTGTGCGGACGATTCGGATCGATCCCAAGAAAAGGAGGCGCTGCAATCGGTCTGCACCTTCGCCCTCTGTCCGTCCCGGACTTGACTTCCCGAGATTCAACTTGGCTACGGCGCCGCCGCGTTACGGAGTGTGGATATGGATATCAGCCGCCGCTGTGCGTTGCAACGCATGTTCCTGTTGGGTGCCGCGTCCTGCGGGTGCGGCTGCCGTTCGACTCCTATCACCAATCGCAAACAACTGCTGTTGCTGCCGGAGAAGCAGGAGATTGCCTTGGGCCTGACGGCCTACCAGGAAGTCACGAGTCAAGAACCGCACTCGACCAACCGGCAGTTCATCGAGATGGTCAATCGCGTGGGACTGCGGATCGCCGAGGTCGCCGACAGGCCGGATTACCAATGGGAGTTCCGCGTGTTGGCGTCGCCGACCCAGAATGCGTTTTGCCTGCCAGGTGGCAAAGTGGCGGTCTACGAGGGCATCGTGCCGGTTTGCGCGAACGAAGCCGGTTTGGCGGTCGTCATGTCGCACGAAATCGCTCACGCCTTGGCCCGCCACGGCGGCGAGCGGATGAGCCAGAACTATGCCGTCGAAGGCGTGCGGCAAACCGTTCAATACATCGCCAACAAGAAAGACCTGAAGAACAAAGAGGCCGTTCTGCAAGCCTATGGGGTCGCCACCAATATCGGCGTCATCCTGCCGTACAGCCGCAAGCACGAGTCCGAGGCCGATCACATGGGAATCCTGTTGATGGGCAAGGCCGGCTACGACCCGGCCGAGGCGCCGCGGTTCTGGACGCGGTTCGCTGCGGCCAGCCAAGGAACCAAACCGCCTGAATTCCTGTCCACGCATCCGTCGGACGAACGCCGCGCCGCGGACTTGACGCAACTGGTGCCCCAGGCGGCCGAACTGTACGCGCAAACACCGGACAAACACGGGCTTGGCGAGATGATCGCCAGTGGCCGCGTGGCAAGCCGCGACGCACAGCTGACCGCCCAGACCAGGCTCGGAAGCGAACTCCCGCCTCCGCCTCCGCATGTCGGAGGGACGGCGGGCCATGAACCCACCGAACTGCCGTTAATCCCCACTCCGGGGTCCGCGTACAGTCAGTCGCTGGCCCCCCGCTGGGTGCGGTGAGGATTGGGGGCGAAGAAGCTTCCTGCAACGGTGTTCAACGACAAGGTGTACCTGCACCGCCACGGCAAAGCGAAAGATGACGCGATGTCCGCACCGCTGGATGGGCGCATGAACGGCCGTTAAACGAAGGTCCACGCCGGCGAACCTGGAGGGCATTGGCTATGGCGGGTAAGTACCGTTTGAGAAACAAGTGGCGTAAGCTTCCAGCTTGCGGAATGGGCAACGGAAGCAAAATAGCCCATTGAACATCGGCCGTGTCGGCAAGCTGGAAGCTTACCCCACGCACCACCACTGCCGAAATCAACAGCCCGCTTGCCCGGGGGATGGTTACGCTGGTTGCTACGCGAGCGTTCGTCACACCCTCTTCCCGCTCCCGGCGGGCAACAACCGATCCGTGGGCAAGACACCCGCGCGCCCTTGCTACCGAAAACGGCTATACTGTGTGCGTTGGGTCACTCTGCATCCCCCCACTCCACCCCGGAGAATCGACACATGTTCTCTTCTCTTCACCGCCGCCAGTGGCTAACGGCGACCGGCGCTGCCGCAGCCGGTTTGGTGTTTCACGTCCCACGCAAGACGCACGCGGCGCCGCAGGCCGAGATCCTGGAAACCAAAGTCATCAGTCAACAGCCCGATCAGTATCACGGCTGGCCGACGCTGGCGCGCTGCCGGAACGGCCAGCTGCTGGTGGTTTGTTCGGGAGGCCGCGAGGCCCATGTGTGCCCGTTTGGCCGTGTCGAATTGATGCGGTCGCACGATCAAGGCCAGACGTGGACCTGGCCGGAAATCGTCCTGGACGGTCCGATCGACGATCGGGACGCAGGCGTTCTGGAGACGGCCAACGGTTCGATCTTGATCACGACGTTCACGTCGCTGGCCTACGAGCCGACCTTGGCCAAGGCGGAGAAGGACGGCCATTGGGCGGCGGACCGCCTGGCTCGCTGGCAGGCCGCGCACGCGCGGGTTGGCGCCGAGCAACGCAAAGCCGCGTTGGGCGTTTGGATGATCCGTTCGACCGACGACGGACTCACGTTCTCCGGCCGGTCCGACACCCTGCTCAATAGCCCGCACGGACCGATTCAGCTGCGGGACGGACGCCTGTTGTATGCCGGCAAAGAACTGTGGCGAGGCGAGAACCGCGTCGGCGTCTGCCAATCGACGGACGATGGCCAAACGTGGGAGTGGCTGGCCGCCATCCCCACGCGCGACGGCGACACGCACCGGAATTACCACGAACTGCACGCGGTCGAGGCGGCGGATGGGCGAATCCTCGTCCAGATTCGGAATCATAACCAGGCCAACGCGGGCGAGACGCTGCAGTGCGAATCGGCCGACGGCGGCAGGACGTGGACCGTGCCGCAATCGATCGGCTGCTGGGGATTGCCGTCGCACCTGTTGCGTTTGAAAGACGATCGGCTGCTGATGACCTACGGCCATCGGCGGCCGCCGTTTGGCAATCAAGCACGGCTCAGCGCGGACCATGGCCGCACGTGGTCCGAACCCGTCATCGTTTCCGGCGACGGGGCGGGGGGCGACCTTGGGTATCCCAGTACGGTGCAGATCGACGATGGAACCTTGGTGAGTGTCTGGTACGAATTGCTGCCCGGATCGAACCGTGCGGTGCTGCGTCAGGCGAAGTGGAAGCTGGGGTAAGGATCGGCGCAGAAACAAGAAGGCGGTAGAGCCGCAAGGAGAGTTGCGAACGGTAGGAGTGCCGTCTCCAGGCCCAAGAGCAGCTGCCGTTGTCGCCGGTATTGACCACAAGAGCCTGTTCGCGCAGCTCAAGGAGTGCGTTGACGATCTCCCGCCAACCTCGTGGAAGGCATGCCGGGACACGAAAGAAACGCCGATGGGCAACGCTGTGAAGCATTCTGGTAGCCGCATTCGCCAGAATGCGGGCTGCGGCGGCACTCGCCCCGCGTTCTGGCGAACGCAGCTTCGACGAAAAGCCCGAACAACAGTCTCTGAAAATGCTTCACAGCGTTGGCCGATGGGGCTTCGGCCGGTCAGATGCGGGCGGCATATAATTCGGCGAACTCCAACGCCCAGCCATCGATCAATTCCAGGAACCGGGCCAGATCGGCATCGGCAATCGGTTCGTAGTGCTGGCGATTCAAGAGTTCTTTGTTCAGTACCGTGCCCTTGGCTGCCAGTTCCAGGACGCGGAGCGAACTGTAGGGCCGCACGGTCATCTCCAAGCGGCTGTAGTAGTTTTCGCGTTGTCCGCGGCCGAGCAGCCGCACGTCGTCGCGGCGGCATGCTGCGCCCCAGCCCCGCTCGCCGTAGATCGTCTCGACCTGAAAACCGGGCAAATGCTGGGGCAAGCTACGCACGCACTTCTCGATGTGCTCCGACAGTTCCAGCCGGTACTGGGAGTGGAGCCGGCGCAGCTCTTCTTCGCTGACGGTTCGGGCCGCCTCGGCCAACGCCTGTGCATCGCCTCGGCGCTGGCCTCGCTCGATCGCCTTTTTGAGTCGCTGGTCAAAATCCATGAGGCGAATCAGAAAACAAAGCCGGGGGCGCGTCAAGACCGGTCGGCGTTATTCGCAATCGAACCCGCCGCGACGCCTGACAATGCGGTGTTTGCGCATTTTTCCGTACAGCGTGGTGGGCTTCAGTTTGAGCATCGCGGCGGCGCCGCTGGGGCCGTAGACCTTGCCGCCGCAACGCTGCAAGGCGTCCAGGACCGCCTGCCGCTCGACCTCGGCAAAGGCCAGACCGCGGGATGGTTCCGTCCCACGGTTGCCACCTTCGGAGAGCCATTGGGCATCAATTTCGAGTGTGTCTCCGGGGCTCACAATCATCGCCCGTTCGAGAATGTTCTCCAACTCGCGGACGTTGCCCGGCCAGTCGTAATTCATCAACAATTCCATCGTGCGCCGATTGACGCGCGTGATCTCCTTGTTCATGCGGCGGGCGAACCGGGTCAGGAAGTGATTGATCAGCGAGGGGATGTCCTCGCGGCGCTGGCGCAGGGCCGGCACGTGGATCGGAAAGACATTCAGGCGATAGAACAGGTCCGCGCGAAAATGCCCCTCGTCGACGTATCTCTTCAAATTGCGGTTGGTGGCGGTGATCACCCGCACGTCGACCGGGATCAACTGATTGCCGCCGACGCGTTCAATGGCCCGTTCCTGAAGCACGCGGAGCATCATGACCTGTGTTTCCTGGGGGATCTCGGCGATTTCGTCCAGGAAGATGCTGCCGCCCTGGGCCAGCTCGAAACGGCCTTGATGCTGCTTCGTCGCGCCCGTGAAGGCCCCGGCTTCGTGGCCGAACAATTCGCTGGTGATCAGCGTCGGGGCCAGCGCGGCGCAATTCACCTTGACCAGCAGATGCTCGTGCCGCGGACTCAAGTCGTGGATCGCGCGCGCCACCAATTCCTTGCCCGTGCCCGTCTCGCCAAGGATCAACACCGTACTGCCGGTGGCCGCAACCTGCTCGATGGCGGCCCGCACGTGCCGCATGGCCGGACTGTCGCCGACGATGTTACCAAAATCGTGCGTGGACTTGATTTCGTCCCGCAGGTAGACGTTCTGGTCTTCCAATTGCCCCTTCAGCCGCGCGATTTCACCATAGGCCAAAGCGTTGTCCAAGGCGGTCGCTAAATGGTCGCACCATTCGCCCAACACCTCCAGGTTCCAGGCTTCGACACGCGGCTTGGTGCGCGAGGCGATCCCAAGCACGCCGACGCTCGTCTGCCGGCAAACCAGCGGCAAATAAACGTAAGCCCGATACCCCTGGTCGTACAGCCGCTGGTCTTCCGGATAGATACGCTCCCCGTCCAAGCTGGCGACGACCCGCGGCTGCCGCTGCTCGATGACCCATTGAGCTGCGGTTCCCGGCACTCGCGACGCCGGAATCTCCAGCCAGCGTTGGGGGTCGTCGAACTCCAGAGCGAAACCGGTACGCAGCTCGTCTCGGTCCCGCAAGAGCAACAGGCTGACCCGGTCGCACGCCACTAGCTTGTGGATCTCCTCGGCGGCCGAGCGGAACACCTGCCGCAGATCCAGGCTGGAGTTGACGATCCGCCCCAACCGCACCAGTGTCCGATACCGCTCCTCCGACCTGCGCAGTTGCTCCGTCTGCCGCTGTACCTCCTCCCGCAACGTGTCCAGGAAGCGGTCTTTCGCTTGGTTCGCCTCCGCCAAGGCGGCATTCCGCTGCCGCAGTTCGCCGATCAGCCGGGCCTTTTCCAAACTGATTGCAATCGGCCCAGCCAACGGTTTCAGCGTCGCAACATGCCCGGCGGTGTAAACATTCTTCTCGCGGCACGAAAAGAACATCACACCGATCGGCTGGCCTTCGGCCAGCAGAGGAAGTGTCAGGCTGCACCGCATGCCCTCCTGGACGATCAAGGCCGTCGAGACCGACTCGGGCTTGGCAGCCAAATAAGCCTCCAAGTCGTTGATGATCCGAGGCTGGCCCGTGTCCAGCAGGTGCTGTAGCGTCGATCCCGTCAACGAAGCCGAGTAGCCTACATTCAGCCACGTCTCGCCATCGCTCCGGCACGAAATTGCACTCAGCACCCCTTTCGTCTCATTGAGTATCGCGACCCCAATGCGATTGAAGGGAACGACGCTTTCCAAGTTGTCATAGATGGCGGTCAGCAGGTCCTCGAAGCTGCGGCCCATATTCAGGCCTTCGAGCAACTGCTCAACCACAGTTTGGTAGCGGTTAGGTTCCTGCATCCCAGGTAGGTCCCATTTTGAATGTTCAAATTTGGTCACTCGACCAATTATGAACCTTTTTCGATATGCCATCTAGTGCCGTGGCAGACAATCAATCGATTCGGCTTTTTGAATGACTTTCGTCTGCCTGACTAGCCCAACATTGGGAGGAAAATTCTGGAACCCCAGAAGGCGAATCGACCATATTTAGACACTTGGCAGAAGCGACTTGGTTCCTTTGCTGCGAAAATCGTTTCTTGTTGAAGGCCGATTGATCGCCGTAAGTCGTTTATCTAAATGAGTTTGTTGCTGCTGGATTAGAATTCGGCCAATTTGGTGGTTGTCGAGTGGTACAAGCCTTGCATCCATTACTGGCAATCTGTCCGCGTTTTGTGTGGGTTTAGAAGAAAGCGTGGTGATCTGCGAAAGATGCGCCGGATGCACTCACGAAGCTTAGGCCCCAGTTAACTTGATAACCTCTGCATCGACCAGCCTCGGTTGGGGAGAGTTTTCTTATGGTTCGGGCATGCAAAAATGCAGATTCAGTTCAGCCCTCGTGTGCCGTCGGCAAGCGGATGCAGTTTCGGCTGCGACCGCCGGTTTCGATCGTCACGGCAGACGTCGCGGAGCAAGCCGCGGAGAAGGCCGCCTTGCGCGAAGCGCGGGCTGAAAGGCGGCGGGTGACGCGGGCGCGGGCCGAGCGTCTGCTGAGGACGGAAATCGGCTACCTGTACCACCGCAGTTTTGATTATGTGAACGCGGAGAAAAAGATCCTCCGTCCGCCGACGGTGGATCTGGAGGTTTCGCGGACGCGTCGAGCGCCAAGTGGTGCAGACTCTTACTTGGCGCGGTTGTATGAGGTGCCCCTGCTGAGTCAAGAGCAGGAGACGCACTTGTTCCGCAAGATGAACTATCTCAAATTCCGCGCGGACCGCTTGCGACAAAAACTGAATCCTCGCACGGCAACGGCCACAAAGTTGGACAAGATCGAACGCCTGCAGGCGGAAGCGCAATCGGCCCGCAATCAGATCATCGAGGCCAATTTGCGATTGGTTTTTTCGCTGGCAAAACGCTATGCAAGCGTTGGTACCGCGGCGTTTGACGAATTCATGGGCGAGGGACATGTCACGCTGATGCGGGCGGTCGAGAAGTTCGATTTCTCGCGGGGGGTGAAATTCTCGACCTATGCCACCTGGGCGGTGGTGAACGGCTGCAACGCGTTACTCAAGAAACAGAATCCAGCCAATCGTCATGCCTATTGGCAGTCTGTCGACGGGATGGAGGACTCGGTAGCCGACTACCGATCCACGGCGGGCGAGGAGAGATCCGTACAGGAACTCCGCCATGCTGTGGGGCAACTGCTGCTGGGCCTAAGCTCCCGCGAACGCGCGATCATCGAGGCCCGCTTTGGCTTCGATCTGAACCAGTCGCCGACCTTGAAAGAGCTGGGCGAGGGTTTGGGCATCTCGAAGGAACGCGTGCGGCAACTCCAGCAGCGGGCCTTGGAAAAGCTGCGGGCTCTGGCCGAATGCCAGAAGCTGGAAGCGCCGGGCAACTGAGGAACTAACGAAACGGCGGCTGGATCAGGGCCTCACGCAGGACCACGAACAGCGCGGCGGCGATCAGGTCGGCGGTGGTGCCCGGGTTCCTGCGGTGCCCGTCGCTGCGCATCCAGAAGTCGAGTTCGCCGAGTTCCTCGTAGTACGCCTCGTCCCCCGGGCGTCCGGCTTTCAACACGCGCTGCGCCAATGACGACGCGCGTTCCGCGACCGGCAGGCCGCATTTGCGTGCGATCAAGCTGTCCGGCCAAGCCGCCAGCACACGCAGCTGAGTGTAGATCACGGCGTCCGTCAATCGCCATCCAGTCGCGCATCCTTCGACGAGCCAAGGAACGACATGATCCAGGACGTGGACGAAGTCTTCGGCATACTGCCGTGCCACCATATCGCGGCTGGCGGCCGCGGCCATCGCGGCCAGCAGGCTTTCCGGCGCGGATCCGGCAACATCCATCCGCTCGGCGGAGCCGAGTCCTCCGGGTTCGGCCAGCCGGATTGCCTCATAGACCGCCGCCGCGTCGCGGGCCGTCAAGCTGCGCAGCACATCGCGGATGCCGGCGTTCAAGCGTTGTTGCCGGGGCACGGCGGCCAGCGGCGCCAGCAGCAGCACGGTGCCGAGATTCGTATTCACCGGAACCAGCCGGCGGGTGGCCTGCACGGCCGCCAGCACGGCGGCGCCAACACCGTGTTCGACGGCCGAGTCCATCGCGGCTGCAATCGCGGCTGCGCTGACCGCGAAATCCGTGAAGGTCATATCCTCGAAATCGGCCCCGCGGTGGACATTGCCCGGTTTAGGCGAGGACACTTCCAGCAGGCACGCCAGCGTGGCGCACTGGCCGATGGACAGAGGAGCTTCGTCAGCAGGCGAATTCCGGAGTTGCATCAACCAGCCCCCTCGTCATGGTAACGGATGCGAGGCCAGGAATCGCTCGACCAAGGGAACGATCTGCTCGTGCGCATCCTCGATCACATAGTGGCCCGCCTCCGCCAGTCGATGCGTTTCAGCGGCAGGAAACAGCTGGAGAAAACGGTCCAGGCAGGCGGGGCGGAAGCACCAGTCCCGCATCCCCCAGATCAATTGCACGGGCCGGTCCGCGAGCGACGGCAGGTCCCGCTCGATGTCCGCCAACACCTGCCAAGTCGGATGCCGCGAATTAGCCGGAATATCGGCCACAAACCGCTCGATGGCCACGCGATGCTCCCAGCTGTCGTACGGCGCCAGCAATCCCGCGCGGACCGCCGCCGTCATGCGTTCCGGTTTGTTGACCGCCATCCTCAGCGCCGCGCGCGCGAACAAGTTCAACCGCCGGACGGCCCACGGGCCCAGCCACGGAATCCGGCACGCGCGGATCCGCCACGGAATATACGGCGGCGGAAAGGCGCCCGTATTGAATAAGACCAACCGCGCCACGCGATCGGGAACCTGGAGCGCGGCGCCCAAGCCGATCGCGCCGCCCCAGTCGTGTAGCAGCAGCGTCACGCCACGCAAGTCGAGATGTTCCAGCAACTGAACCAGGTTCGAGATGTGGGAGTTCAGGCAGTACGGATAGGCTTGCGGCTTGTCGCTCAATCCGCAGCCCAGGTGATCGGGCACGACGACCCGATACCTCTCGCGAAAGGCGAGCACCAAATGGCGAAAGTAGAACGACCACGTCGGGTTGCCATGCACCATTACCAACGGTTCGCCGGCACCTTCGTCCAGATAGTGATACCGCCACGCGGCGATGGATATCGCATGGGATGAAAACGGGTACAACTGGTGCCAATCGTCACTCATGAACGCCTCCTACGGCCGGCGCGGTCCAGCCTGACGGCCGTGCCGCAGGATGCCCCATCAGGAAAATGCCAGCCAAGCCAGCACGGCCAACCAGGACAGAAACAACGCCACGCTGGCTGACAGCAGCAAGCGATTGCCACGGCGAGGCTGCCAGGGGGCCGCCTTTCGCACCACGAGCGGCGGAACCTGATGCGTTCCCCTGCGGTTCGTCGTCTCACGTCCCGCATCTGCCGTCTTGCTCGCCCCGCGCCTGGCCATGTCACCCCGGCAAGTTGATTTGAAATTGGCGGACGAACACTTCGTCGAAGTCGTAAACGTCGTTGAAATCCTCGCGACGATCCGTCTCCGATTTCCGCATCAGGTTGACGGCGATCATGTTGTAAACCAGTTCGCCAAAATCACTCGTGGCGTAAATCCCCCAACTGTTCAACACCCATTTGGCCATGAATCCAAACTGTTCCAAGGCAAACTGCCGCAACGCCTCGGACAACTCCTGGCCGGTTAAATGGGATTCGGGCGGCGGTTTCTGGCCGCGCCGCAAAGGGCGGCTGACGCCCATTCCCAAAACCCGTTGGGCGTAGTCCAAACCCTCGCGCACGAACTGGTACGCTTCCAGGCGGTAGCGATGATCCCGCCTGAGTAGTTGCACCAGAGGATGTTCTTCTGTCGACATAGGTCCTACCGTCAGTTGCCGCTCTTACCCTTCGCACCTCGGCGGCTGACCGCTTCGACGTCCGTCGCTTCGACCAGCACGCGCCGATGATCCTCGAACTCGACGAGCAACTGCTGAGCAAGGATTTCCTGACCGATCACCCGAGCTTGGCCCTTCTCGAGCGTCACTTCCGAACCGACGGGGGGCAACTCGCGCTGCAGTTCGACATACGTGTCGTACTCGTAACGCAAGCAGCACTTGAGCCGGCCGCAGCGTCCCGAGATCTTGGTCGGATCAAGCGTCGCTTTCTGCAATTTGGCCATTTTCATCGACACCGGCGGCATTTCGTTCAGGTGCGTATTGCAACACACCGCTTTGCCGCAGTCTCCATAATCCGCTAACAGCTTCGCTTCATCGCGAACGCCAATTTGCCGCATCTCGATCCGTGTCTGGAACTCTCCGGCAAGTTGCTTGACCAATTCGCGAAAGTCGATGCGTCCCTCGGCCAGGTAGTACACGATGATCCGCTCGCCTCCAAACAAGTGCTCGATGTCGACCAACTGCATCTGCAAGGCCAGTCGCTCGACGTGCTGTCGGCAGAGATCAAACTCCTGCTTCGCGGAACTCTGAATGTGCGCCTCTTCGTTCGCGTCCTCGGCGGTCAGTTCGCGAAGAATCTGTCCCTCGGACGAGACCTCGGAGTCGTCAAGCCGGGCCTGACTTGCTTCACACAGTATCTCCCCGACCTCCAGGCCTCGATTCGTACGGGCGATGACCTTCGTGCCGCGGGCGAACGCAGTTCCACCCCGGCTCGAAAGCACCGCCAAGTGACGCATAATTCCGTAGCGAACAACAAATTTGGCCATTGGCACTCGATGCAAGATGGACGATACGAACGATCAAACCCGCCGGAAAGCCCCACAGGGGAGAGGTCCGTAAGTATAGTCGCTCACTTGCGTGGGGCCAAGGATGACGGGCGATGTGCATTTGACGCGAAGAAGGAATTGTCGAACAGAGACGATGGATGGAAACCGAGACAGTCGTCGCAACCAAGGTCAAACCGACCAAGTAATAACTTATCGGCCTGTATGTCCGTAGTTAACAACTGAATCCGTGGTTCGCATTCTTCGGAAGGCACTGATCGGAATGTTGCGCATCGCAACCCGAAGCGTCAGCGAGGAAGAGTGTGACTTCCTCGCTGACGCTTCGGGTTACGATGCTCCATCGAAAGCGGGCGACGGGTGGCAGACGATTCGTGTGACTTCCTCGCTGACGCTTCGGGTTACGATGCTCCGGTGCTAGCGTTTTTCGCAACCGTTCGATCAAGGCCCATTTTTCCAATCCTCCGCATTGCGTCACCGGGATCGAAATCTGTTGTAGGAGTGATGCCGGTTGCGGAGCTGGACTTCCAAATCCTGGATGGACGCTTGCTGGGCTGCCGATCAACGGCAATGCCGGCCAAGGCTGTTTGCAGCCCGATCCATGGCACGGGAGCCAAGCTCAGCCGGCGCACCACGGAAGGACAAGGCCATGAAATGCCCACATTGCGGATCGACAAAGCTGCGGAAGAGCCAGGACGACGATAGCCGCATCGCCGCCATCGTCCGGCCGTTTGTAATTCGCGTCCGTTGTTATCTGTGCGGGCACGATTTCCTACGACCGACCGTCTGGACGGACAGTCTCCCGTCCGCCCCGAAGTACCGCGCAACGCGTCGTGCGGCCTGAGGATCGAGCGTTCCTCACTCCACCTTGCAGCCGATTCGAACGGTCACCTGGAACTGCTTCACCTTTCCGTCGGCGATCGCCCCACGCTGCTCGACAACCTCAAACCAACTCGTCCCCGACATCAACTCCGATGCCTTGGCTACGGCATTCGCCGTTGCTTCTTCAAAGGAATTGCCGGAAGTGCCGACGATTTCGATCTTTTTGAACACGGAATCTGCCATCTTTACACCTCATGTCGCTAGGAAGTAAGCCCAAAGCCAGCAAGATTACGGGATCAGTTTAGAGCGTCTGACGGCATTGGCAAAGGGGGGCGTCTGGTGCGACCTGCCACAGAATTTCAGAAAGCGGTCGAGATGGAGCCGAATGTTTCCGATGTAAAACTTTGCGGCTTGTGCGGTAGTCAGCGGCAGAACGGAATGCGCACGGAAAGGAGGGGGTCCGATTTAGACGGCAATGGTCTTCCAAGTACCTCATTCGCTAAAGACGGATCGTCCACCATCAAACCCGTGCGCGCACGAATTTCATTGTTTCGTCACGTTGCTAATGACGATGTATATATCGCATAGAACGCATCTTAACTGGCTGTCAGGATCGCTGTATTCTGCCTGAATTGAAAATCAGGCTGAAAAAATCCCAGGGAAGGCGGGCGAGAAGGCCATTGTCGTTCGCGGAATCCGCGAACACGATGGAAAACGCAGCACGGACGGGGCGGCCGGGGCGATGCATTGCCTAGCAGGAATGCTGTCTGACCAGACCTAGGAACCCGTTCAAGCTTGCCAAGCAAGGAGATCTCGCGATGAAGACCATGTATGGCGTAGCGGCGGCAGCAGTGCTGATCGTCGCCGCTTACACGAACACGGCAAGTGCCGCTTATCTGGGCGCTGCCTGTTATCAAAAGGCCGGTTGCGGCGTCGAGGTGGAGGAGTCGTGCTGCCAGAAGCCGCAGACCTACACGGTCATGAAGACCTGCCGCAAGGTCGTGTACGAGAAACAACAATTCACGTGCTACCGCACGGTCCGCGACACGGTCTGCGAGACCCGCACGATTGACTGCGTCAAGTACGTCTCGCAAACGTGCTTCCGCGAATGCACGTACACAGTTTGCCGGCCCGTGTACGAGACCTGCTACCGGACGGTGAACTATACGGTCTGCAAGCCCGTCTGGGAAACCCGGACGAAGCAAATCTGCTACACGGTCTGCCGGCCGGTGTACGAGACCTGCTACCGGACGGTGAACTACACCGTCTGCAAGCCCGTCTGGGAAACCAAGACCAAGGAAGTCTGCTATACGGTCAACAAGCCGGTCTACGAGACCTGTTATCGCACGGTGAATTACACCGTCTGCAAGCCCGTTTGGGAGACCCGGACGAAGGAGATCTGCTATACGGTCTGCAAGCCGGTCTACGAGACCTGCTACCGGACGGTGAATTACACGGTCTGCAAGCCGGTTTGGGAGACGAAGACGCGGACCACCTGTTACACCGTTTGCAAGCCCGTCTACGAGACCTGCATGAAAGAGGTTTGCGAAGTGATCTGCAAGCCGGTGTGCTATCAAAAGACGGTCCGGGTCTGCGGTGGCCGCTGGGAAACCCAGATGATCGAGGATCCTTGCGGGGCGGTGCAGAAGGGCTGCGGGTGCGAGCAGAAGTGCGGCTGCGCCCCGCGGATGATCTGCAAGCGTGTCTGGGTCCCCGAAGTTTGCGAAAAGACGATCGATTGCGTCCGCTACGAGCGGTGCGTGGTCAAGAAGCAGGTGCCGGTCACGGTGTGCCGCTGGGTCAGCGAGCCGCGGACCAAGACTTGCACCTACCAGGTCTGCCGCATGGAGCGGGAATGCTGCACCAAGCAGGTGCCCTACACGGTCTGCCGGATGGTGCCGGAAACCCGCACACAAGTTTGCACCTACCGCGTGTGCCGCATGGTGCAGGAATGCTGCAGCAAGCAGGTGCCGTACACGGTCTGCCGCATGGTGCCGGAAACCCGCACCAAGATCTGCACCTACCGCGTCTGCCACATGGTGCAAGAGTGCCACAGCAAGCAGGTGCCGTACACGGTCTGCCGCATGGTGCCGGAAACCCGCACCCGGGTCTGCACCTATCGGGTCTGCCGGATGGAACAAGAGTGCCGCACCAAGCAGGTGCCGTACACGGTCTGCCGCATGGTGCAAGAATGCCGCACCAAGCAGGTGCCGTACACGGTCTGCAAGCCGGTGCATTACTGCAAGACGGTGCAGGTGCCGAAGACGGTCTGCCGCCAAGTGCCTTACACGGTTACGCGGTGTGTGCCGAAGGTGATCTGCGAACAAGTTCCCGTGACCGTTTGCTGCCCGACGCCTTGCTGCCCGCCAAAACGCTGCTGCTTGGGCAAGTCGTGCGGCTGATGGCCTCGTGAGATCACGGGGCGAGTAGGATCGGTCTGGTCAAACCGAAAGGCGTCCCCTTGCTTGCAGGGGGACGCCGCTTTTTTTCGAAGTGCGCCGGTCCTTACGCCGGAGTCCTGATCACCGGCAAGCTGCCCAGGTCCAGGCGGCCGATCCAGTCGGCCAGCTGCCCGTCGATTTGCAGCGCACAGCTTTCATAGTCCTCGACGTCGCCACCGATCGGATCGTCGACGTCGCGTCCGTCCCGGCAGACCAGGCCGATCTTGTCCACCGCTTCAGGCCACTGGGACAGGATCGCTTCGCGGTGACCACGGGTCATGGTCAGGATCACGTCGGCAAAGCGGACGAGGACGTCGGAAAGGGGGCGGCTTTCGTGATGCGAAAGGTCCAAGCCGCGGGCCTGCATGGCCTCGACCGCCGCCGGAGAAGCCGCCGCGCCCGTGGTGGCCGCCACGCCCGCCGAGATCACCATCAGGCCGGCGTTGCTCAACGCCTCGATCTCACATCCGATCGCGTCCGCCAAACGCCGCTGCAACAGCACTTGCGCCATCGGACTGCGACACGTGTTGCCCGTACACACGACCAGCACGATCAGGCTGGCAAACCGCCGCAGAGCCGGTTCGCTGAGCACGCCCGGGCGGAGAATCTCCAGCGTACGGCCTTGAACCCGGACGACGGACGACGGCTGAGCATACCGGCTGCGGCCGTCGCTGAGCACCAGATCGATGTCGTCCCCCAGCGCTTCGACGACCTCCTCGGCACTGACTGCGTCAGCTTGCCCGCTCCGATTGGCGCTGGTCAGCGTGACGGGCGCCGGCAACCGCTGGAGCGCCTCCAGCAGAAAGCGATGATCGGGGACGCGCAGCCCGACGGAATCCGCCGGCGCAACCGCTTGCCGGACGCGCGGCGCGAGCCGCCCCAGTTGGCTTTCCGGATGGCTGCCGCTGAGTACCAGCGTCAGGGGGCCGGGCCAACAGCGCCGTGCCAGCCGCCTGCCCACCGGGGACAGATCAGGGCAGAAATCGAACGCCGCAGCGGCGTTTTTCACCGCCAAAGTCAAGGGCTGACCGGGGCGACGGCCTTTGATTTGCAGCAACCGGGCCACGGCCGTTTCTTGCGCGGCGTCGGCGGCAATGCCGTAGACGGTCTCCGTCGGAAACGCCACCAGCTTGCCTTCGGCCAACGCCCGAACCGCGCGGTCCACCATGTCGCGCTCATCGTCGGCAGATCGGGGATCGGGAAGCATGTGGGGCATAGGATCGGACACTCACAGGATCATCCGCAGCGAACAGCTCGGCGCGGTTATATCGGACCTCTCGTCCCGCGGCAATAGTCAGAGCGGAGCCGGCAGGCCCAAAGCACGGTAAATCCGCGCGTCTGCCAGACTGTCGGCGACCAGTGCCACGCCACGAAAATCATGCTCCCGGCTGTGCGATCCGGGAATCGCCACGGTAAAGGCTCCCGCCGCCACGCCGGCGCGGCAGCCGTTCTCGCTGTCTTCCAGTACCATGACCGCCGATGGTTCGACGCCAAAGCGTTCGGCAGCGGTCAGATACACCTCCGGTGCGGGCTTGCCCTCTCGCACGTCTTCCCCCGTCAACACGAACTGGAAACGCGGGCCATAGTCGAATTGCGACAGAACCGTCCTCGTGTACGCACGTCCGCTGCTGGTCGCGATCGCCTTTGGAATCGGGACGGATTCCAGCGACCTCAGCAGACCTTCCAGGCCCGGCAACGGCCGCAGCCGGGTGGGCAGGATGCCGGCGAAGATCTCGTCGGTTTCGGTCTGCAACTGTTCGACCGTCGCCTCCAAGCCGTGCCACTCGATCATGATCTTCAAACCGACGCGGGCCGGCCGGCCCATAATTTCCCGCTTCAGATCGCTGGTATAATGACAGCCGCGGCGCTGCAGCAGGATCTCGCCCACATCGTCGTACAGTTCCTCCGTGTTGAACATCAGGCCATCAAGGTCGAAGACAACGGCTCGCAAAAACGGTTGTTCGGACATCTTCGCGCCAGCGCCTCCTATTCGCGTTGGATGGCCACCATGCAGATGTCGTCGTTCTGCGGCTGGTTTTCGGTGAACCGTTTGACGTCCGCCAGCAGACACAGGCACAGTTCGTCGATCCGCTTCGGCCCCGCCTGCAGTGTTTTCCGCACGCGCCGGCTGCCGTACACCGACCGCTGCGGATCCATCGCTTCGTTAATGCCGTCCGTGTACATCAGCAACGCATCCCCGGGCTCCAACTGGACGCGGAAGGGCTGGTACCGGATCGACTCGTCGCAGCCTAACGGAGGCCCCGAGACCTCGTCGCCAACTTCGATGACCTCGCCGGTGGTAAAACGTCGCAGGATCGGGGGCATGTGGCCGGCATTGATCAGCATCGCTTCATGCCGTTGCGCGTCCAGGACGCACAACACGAACGTCACAAACCAGGCTTCGTTCTCCGGACGCGAGAACTCCTTGTTCAGATCGTGGACGGCGTCCCAAGGGGTCGGCGCGGAAACCAAGCGGTAGCGGACTTCGCTGCACAGCCGAGCCATGATGAGGGCGGCCGTGATGCCCTTGCCGGAGACATCGCCCAGCGTGATGGCCAAGCGGCCATCGGGCAACGGCAAATAACCGTACAAGTCGCCTCCAACCTCTTCAGCCGAATTGTAGTACTCGAAGAAGTGGTAGCCGGCCACGCTAGGACAGGTTTGCGGCAAGAAGTGCAATTGAACCTGCTTTGCCGTCGCCAATTCGCGCTGCCGGCGATCCATCCGCAACTGGACTTCGTGGGAGCGGGCGTACTCGACCGCCTGGCCCGCCGTCGCCGCCAAGCTGAGCAGAACCTCCAAATCGTCCTCATGGAACCGCTCGTAGGGGTCGTTCGTGTCGACGTAGATGATCCCCAGCGGCTTTTGCATCGGGCCGATCAAGGGGGCGCACATCATCGAGCGAATGGGAAAGTCCAGCACGGAATCGCTGACTTGGAACTGGTTGTCGTCCAGCCCATCCGCGTTCAGAATCGCTTCCCCGCACGAGAGCACGCGATTGGCGATGGTTTGGCTGATCGGCCCCAGCGACGAGGTGATCATGGTGCCCTCGTCTTTCCGCTTCTCCGCCCGAACCTCCAACTCGCCAGTTTCCTCGTGGGGAAACAAAATGTAGGCTCGATCCGTCTGCGGAAAGACCGTAATCAGACTGTCCAAGATCTTGGGCAACACGAGGTCGATGTTCAGGCTGCTGCCGATCGTCCGATTGATTTGCAGCACGGTCTTCAGCTTTTCGTAGGCGTTGATGCCTACGTTACGGCGTATCCCTTCGCTTGACCTCGACGGCGGCGACACGGTTTCCGTGGTCATTCCCGCGGTTGCTTCGCCAAATTCGCCACCCGGTGCTCCAACGGTCTCGCGGCCCCGCGCCTCGTCCACCTCCATGTACTGGCGGAACAACAGCGTGACGTCATAGATCCGGACCAGATCCTGGTCGCGGAGACGGGTGCGAGCACGGACGCGTTTGCCGTTCAGAAAAGTGCCGTTGGTGCTGTCCATGTCCTCCAGAAAGAAGTCGCTTCCGGACCGCACCACACGTGCATGCTGGCGGGAGATGTTCTTCTGCGACAGAACGACGTCGCAGTACGCAACACGACCGATCACGGTCTCTTCGCGTTGGATCGAAAAGACCTTGCCTTTCTCCGGGCCGTCGACAATTTCGAGCCTTGGCATGCCCTGCTCTCCGCCCGGCCGAATCGATCGCGTCTAGCCGAACCAACCCTTTTTCTGGAAAGACTTTAGCGCCTCGTCGACAGAATCGAAGATGCTAAAAACTTTATTCAGTCGGGTGATCTCGAAAACTTCCATAATGCTGGGGGCGATGTTGCACAGTTTCACAACCGTGCTGCTGGCCTTGCACTTCTTGTTCAGCAGAACGATCTTGCCGATCATGGCCGACGACATGAACGTGACACCCTGGAAGTCGAGCACCATTTTTTGGTTCGCCTCGTCAGCGAGTTCCAACAGCTCGCGGCCGATCTGCGCAATGAGCACATCGGAGAGGATCTTTTGGGAAGTAAATTGGACGATCAGGACATCATCCTTGTGTTGGGACACCAATTCGGGCATGGCCCAGACCTCCGAGACAATTCAGATGCTTCGACCGAACACGATAACTGCTGCGATGAATCAAGCTCTATGTTACCAAAGTGCGGCCGAGATAAAAGGATACTAACAAGAAAAAGACCGTTGGCGCCATTCAAACCAGCACGCAGACGATCCAAGGCTGCCTCGAAACGGCTGTCGCGAGCCAAAAACCCGGCGGTTTCGGCCGATTTGCCGCGGGTCAAAAAAAACCCCTGACGGGTTTCATCAGGGGGTTTGGTGTTATGATTTTAGGGCGACACGAGAAAAACGGCCGCTGGCGGCTTAGTACATGTCGCCTTCGTCGCCTTGTCCTTTTTTCGCCGCGTCATCCTTTTTCGGCTTGTCGGCGACCAAGGCATCGCTGGTCAACAGCAACGTGGCGACGCTGGCCGCGTTGGCCAAAGCCGTCCGGGCGACCTTCGTGGGGTCGATTACGCCAGCCTTGACGAGATCCTCGAACTTGTCGCTCAAAGCATTGTAGCCGAGATTCCCCTTCGCTTCGGCAACCTTTTCGCAGACAATTCCACCATCTTGACCGGCATTTTCGGCAATCATCTTCAGCGGAGCGCGGCAGGCCCGCAAGACGATGTCGTAGCCGACCTTTTGATCGTGCGTCAGCGATTCACCGGCCTTCAGCGAACTGGCCGCCCGCAACAGGCCAACCCCACCGCCAGGAAGGATCCCTTCCTCGACCGCCGCCCGGGTCGCGTGCAGTGCGTCCTCGACGCGGGCCTTCTTTTCCTTCATTTCGCTTTCCGTCGCCGCACCGACGTTCACTTTAGCAACGCCGCCAGCCAGCTTGGCGAGTCGCTCTTCGAGCTTTTCGCGGTCGTAATCGCTGGTGGTGTTTCCAATCTCGCGACGGAGTTGGTCAATCCGAGCCTTGATGTCGCTGCTCTTGCCGGCGCCTTCGATCACCGTCGTCGTATCTTTGCTGACCAGGACCTTCTTCGCGCGTCCCAAGTCGGTCAATTGCAAGGATTCCAGCTTGATTCCCAGCGACTCGAAGACAGCCGTGCCGCCCGTCAGGATGGCGATGTCTTCCAGCATCGCTTTCCGCCGGTCGCCATAGCCTGGGGCCTTGATGGCACAGCATTGGAACGTGCCACGCAGCCGATTGATCACCAAGGTGGCCAACGCTTCGCCTTCGATATCTTCCGCGACGATCAACAGCGGCTTGCCCTGTTGGACGATGGCCTCCAGCAACGGCACCAAGTCCTTCACATTGCTGACCTTCTTTTCCAAAATCAGGATGTACGCATCCTGTAAAACGCATTCCATCGTGTGGGCGTCGGTGACGAAGTAGGGTGACAGATAACCGCGGTCGAACTGCATCCCCTCCACCCACTCGACTTCCGTGGTCAGGCTCTTGCCCTCGTCCACGGTGATCACGCCGTCCTTGCCCACTTTCTCCATCGCATCCGCTAGCAGGCTGCCGATTCCCCGATCGTTGTTCGAAGCGATCGACGCCACATTGGCCATCGCCTCTTTGTCCTTGATCTTAATCGACATCTTGTGCAGCTTCTCGACGATGTCGCTCACCGCCGATTCGATCCCCTGCTTCATCTGCACGGGATTCACGCCGGCCACGACGGCCCGCAGACCTTCGTTAAAAATCGCCTCGGCCAGCACGGTTGCCGTGGTCGTGCCATCGCCGGCCACATCGCTGGTCTTGCTGGCGACCTCGCGGACCATGCGGGCGCCCATGTTCTCGTACACGTCCTCCAGATCGATCTCCTTGGCCACCGTCACCCCGTCCTTGGTGACGGTCGGCGAGCCAAAACTTTTCTGCAGGATCACGTTGCGGCCTTTCGGACCCAATGTAACCTTGACGGCCCGCGCCAGCTTGGAAACGCCCCGCCGAATGGCCTCTCGCGCTTCCTGATCGAATGCAATCATCTTCGCCATGAGCTATGATCTCCTTCGGTTTACAACTTCTTGGTTTTCCCGGTTGCGAGGGCCCGCCGAGCGGATTTGACACTCGCCAGCTTTCTGCCCGCAATATCCCCCTGCCCGACTGTTCGTTCAGTCCTCGAGAACGGCCAAAATGTCGTCCTCGCGCATCAGCAACAATTCGCCGTCTTCGATCTTGAACGTCTCGCCCGCGTAACTGCTGAAAATCACGCGGTCGCCGACCTTGACCTGCAGAACGCTCCGCGTCCCGTTCTCCAACAGCCTGCCGTTGCCAACGCTGATGATCTTGCCGCGAGCCGGCTTGTCCTTGGCGTTATCCGGCAACAGGATGCCGCCCGCCGTTTTCTCTTCCGATTCGTCACGCTCGACGACCACGCGTTCACCCAGTGGTTGGAGCCTGATACCCTTCTTCGCTGCTGCCATGTACTTTCTCCTCCCTTAACTCGCTCACCGGACGTGTTATTGACTTCGATCCGCGTCCACAACGCGGAACGATGGACCGACTGTCACTCTGGCCGGGAAACAATGTCCCGCATCCAAAATAGCAACTGCCGGGCCAAACTTGTTGGCATATCGCGTAACCTTCTTTCTCCAAAAGCTTTATGCAAATCATCCACAGGATGAAAGAACCGCGTGCCAGACTGATTCCCGTTCGGCTTGACCGCGGCCTGCCATTTTGACAGAACCGGTTGCGACGCTTGCGGACCCGGCGCACAATAGTGCGAGCGTCGGAGGTGAGTTTGCTCGATGCTTGCTCCGGGCGCTTGCCCAACAGGAACTGGTCTACGATCCGTGGCCTTCACTTGAATTAGAGTCAACCGTTTATGCCAATCAAGGTGACGTGCCGATGTGGCCAACAGTTTGCCGCCAAGGATGAATTGGCTGGCAAGGTGGTCAAGTGCCCAAAATGCCAGGAATCATTGAAGATTGGGGCCTCGCCAGCCAAGCCGACGGGGACCGGCCCTACCGCGCAAGCCGCCGCCCCGTCCGCCGTCGCAAAACTGCTGGACGAGGTCGGCTTCCATGTGCATGAGAAAGAAGACGAAGGTGTTCAGCATTGCCCCGCTTGCGACCAGAAAATCTCCGACCACGCGGTACTGTGCGTGTTTTGTGGTTACCATCTCGAAACGGGGAAGTTCGCCAAAGGAATCGGGGGTGTAGGACCGGCGGCACAGAAAGCCGAAGGCCACGAAGGTGCCGCCCTGATGCTACTGAAAAAGGCCGAACGGGCCATCAATCAGGACAAGGACGAAGACCGGAAGGCCCGCGCGCAAGGCATGCCCTTGTGGATGATTATCACAATTTTGTCCATCATCGCGTCATTTACTGTCGGCATGTCCGTTTTGCCTCGTGACCAGGCGTTTCAGGTTTCGGGATACGTTTGGATGGGCGTCTGTGGGAGTTTGGCTATCGTCTACTGGTTCCGCTTGGTCATCATCGCGTTCAAGGAAAGCCCAACCCACGGATTGATGTTCCAGTTCGTGCCATTCTACGCGTTGTATTACGTCGTAAAACGCTGGGGGGATTGCGGTAAGCTGTTTATGACCCACGTGATCCTGTCGCTCCTCGTGCCCGTCGGCTGGATGCTCGTCATCATTGCGCCAAAACTCAAAGAGGCAGAGCAGAAGCAGGACGTTAGCCAAGCTGACCGCCATCCGCCCACGGTGATGTCTGCGCTGCTGGATCCCAGCAGATCGAGACAGAGCGAATACGCCTCGTCCGCCTTGTTTTCGTGACAAATCCGTTGAAGTTTCCTCGCAAGTCCGATACATTAAGGTTGGAGTAGTAAGGACGGATCTGGGTTGCGGAGAACAGCCATGTTGTCTCGTTCCGGCATCGTCGCGGTCGTGATTGCGGCATTCGCTGCTGCCCAGTCCGTCGCACAGCAGAATATCACCGTCCAACTGCCGACGTTCAATATGACGACGGTGCAGACGACGGTCAGCGTGCCGGATGGCGGAACGGCCCTGCTGGGTGGAATCAGCCGAGCCAGCGAGGGCAGCGTCACCCGCGGCGTGCCCATGCTGGGCAAGGTGCCCGGTGCCAGTCGGCTGTTCAAGAATCGCGGGATCGGCCGGGACGTGGGACTGTCCCAAATGACCGTCACTCCGCGAATCATCATCCTGGAAGAGGAAGAGCTGCGCCAAACTGGATTTTCGTACGACACGCTGTCCCAACAGGCTCAGACGCCCGCCGCACGGCCGTTGGCCGTGGCCGGGGCGATGGCGTTGGATCCCGAGCTGGCCAGCCAAGCGGACTTTCTCGCCCGCAACATCGCGCGACATCCCACCCCGAGCCGCGACGTGGTCGATGGACCCGCGCTGCCCTCCATCGAAGAAGTCAAGCGGCAGAACGAGTTGGCCAGAGCTCGGCGTACCTCCGAGGCGGAGGATTTCTTTGCCAAAGGCCAGCGAGCCGAAGTCGAGGGCAAGGCCGGTGTGGCGAAGATCTGGTACGAGATGGCCGCCCGCCGCGCCGATGGTGAATTGCAAAAAGCAGTCGCCGAACGGTTGGCGATCCTGGCAGGCTCGACATCCGGCGACAAACTGGCCGGACGTTAGAGGCCCAGCTTTCGCTTCACTTATCGTTGCGCTGATCGCCGTTCTGCAGGTCCCACGGATGGCAAAGCGGACCCACGGATTAAGAACGGGAAACGAACATCCGTGGGTCCGCTTTGCCATCCGTGGGACCTGCACGCAATGAGTTTTAATTCGGCAGGACGGGTGGCTGACCATCCAAACCACGCTCTCAAAGGGCTTGAGTGAAGGCCCGAAGAATCGGGGAATTGTTCCGGCCCACGCAACAACCGCTCGCGTGCCCCCCCGTCGCCGACCGCTTCGCTCGACACATCTCGGCACATCCCGCCGCTGGGCCGGTTTCTCTTGAGCCCCGCGTGTGCTACCCTGACTGCCGTCGGATCGCGGCTTGCGACTCGCGTCCGCAGCAGCCAAGCATCCAACACCAGGCACAGGAACAACAGAATGGCAGAGCAGCAGTCCAAAGGTTTGCCGATGACCGCCCGCTGGGATCCCGACAAGCTGCAGCGGGAAATCGCCGAGTTGCAGGCGTTGGATGGCCTGCCGTTGCTGCAGCGCGCTGGGGCGTACCTCAAGCGGACCGGGCCGGGGCTGCTGCAAAGCGCCATGACGCTGGGCGCCGGCAGCGCCGCGGCGTCGGTAGTCGCGGGGGCGTCGTTCGGCTATACGCTGCTGTGGGTTCAGCCCGTGGCGATGTTCCTGGGCGTCTGCATGTTTGCCGCCCTGGGAAACGTCGTGCTGACCACTGGCGAGCGGCCGTATGCCGCGTTCGGCCGTGAATTACACAAATCGGTTGCGTTCCTGTGGGCCCTGGGCACGATCGTCGCCTCCGTGATCTGGCACTTTCCGCAGTACGGACTGGCCGCCGGCGCCGCCCGGGACCTGGCGGCCATGACCGGTGTGATCGTGGCGGATGCCAATGGCGGCTTCACCACGGCAGGCTATCTGGTGAGCGTTGGCATCGGCGTGGCGGTTCTCGCCTTGAACATCTTCACGACCTGGAACTACGGCAGCGGCGCTCGGGGCATGAAGATGTACGAGTGGTTCCTGCGCAGCATCATCGGTCTGGTCATCCTGTCGTTCGCGGTGGTCGTCATCAAGACGGGCGTGGATTGGTCCGAGTTGGGCCGCGGCTTCTTTGGATTCCAGTTGCCTGGCACGCCCGGAGCGGTGACGGTCGTACTGGGGGCCATCGGCGCGGCGGTCGGCATCAACATGACGTTCCTGTACCCGTACTCGATCCTGGCCAAAGGCTGGGGGCCGCACCACAAGAAGCTCGCGCGCTGGGACTTGGTGATGTCCATGTTCCTGCCATTTGTCCTGGTTACGTCGCTGGTCATCATCGCCATGGCCAACACCGTCTACGACCCGACCTCCCAGCGTACGTTGCAGGACATCCGGCCGGTGGATGCCGCTCAGGCTTTGGTGCCGGTCATGGGATCGTCGCTGGGACGCATCATCTTCAACCTCGGCTTGATCGGCATGACCTGCGGCGCCATTAGCGCCCACATGGTCGTGTGCGGCTTTACCCTTTGCGAGATGTTCGGACTCGAATACACGGTAGCGCGTTACCGGGCATTCACGCTGGTCCCGGCTGTCGGTTTCCTGGGCGTGGTGACGACGACGCCCATGTGGCTGCCCGTGGCGGCCTCTGCGATCTGCCTGACGATGCTGCCGATCGCCTACATCATGTTCTTTATCCTGAACAACAAACGCAGCTACATCGGCGACGCGGTGGGACACGGCTGGAAACGGGGCGTGTTCAACGTCATTCTGCTGGTCGCGATCGCCATGGCCACCGTCGGCGCCGCCATCAAGCTCAAGGGCGGCGTGGTGGATAAGATCCCGCAATTGCTGGGCAAGCCGGCGGCGGCCACGCCTGCCAAGTAGGTAAATTGGACCCTGTCACTTCCCACGGCGATCCGAGAACGCGACGATGATCCGCAATGCACCGATCAAGCGGCTGGTCCACGGAGGCCTGACTGTCGAAGGCTACTCGCGGGCAGCAGTCCAGACGTACTGGCGTGTGCCCGAATTGAAACTCGGCTTCGATCTGGGCGCCCAGCCGTGGGACTTCATGGGCACGGCGACCTGGTTCGTCACGCACACCCATCTGGATCACATCGCCGCGCTGCCGGTCTACGTCGCCCGGCGGCGGTTGATGAAGATGGAACCGCCCACGATTTATCTGCCGGAGCATGCCGTGCCGCTGGTCGAACGGCTGCTGCACGTGGTCAGCCGCTTGGACCGCGGCCGGCTGCCCTGCGAATTGATCGCGGTCCGGCCCGGCGACGAAATCGAATTGTCTCGCGAACTAGTCGTGACGGCGGGCGCCACCCGGCACACCGTGCCGTCGCTGGGTTACGTGGTCTGGGAGCGCCGCCGCAAGTTGAAGGCCGAGTTCCAATCGCTGACGGGCGATCAGATTCGCGACTTGCGGCTGGCGGGCACCGAAGTGACCGAAGAGCGGCGGATTCCGATCCTGGCCTATCTGGGCGACTCCGAGCCGCGCGGGCTGGACGACAACCCCGTCATGTACCAGGCTCGCATTCTGATCGCCGAGATGACGTTCGTTTCGCCCAGCCACCGCAAGGAGAAGATCCACAAGCACGGGCACATGCACTTGGACGATTTCGTCGAACGGCGGGACCGGTTCCAGAACGAACTGATCGTCGCGGCCCATTTCAGCACGCGGTGCAACGAGGAGCAGATCCGCCGGATGGTCGAGAAGACCTTTCCCAACCTGCTGGACGGCCGCTTGCACCTGTGGCTGTGAGGAATGGCATGACGCCTCGCGCCGCCTATGTCCACGTTCCTTTCTGCCGGCGGCGCTGCGGCTACTGCAGTTTTACCGTCGTGGCCGGACGGGACGATCTGGTCGACGGCTATTTGCGGGCGATCGAACTCGAATTGCAGCAACTGCAAACGCCGCGCGAGGTCGACACGCTCTTCTTCGGCGGTGGGACGCCGACGCAATTATCGCCGGCAGCCCTGGAACGGCTGTGTCGTTTGACGGGCTACTGGTTTCCGCGGGCCGAGGGATACGAATTCTCGATCGAAGCGAATCCTGCCGACTTGGATGACGACAAACTGGGCGTCTTGCAATCTGCCGGTGTCAACCGCATTAGCTTGGGTGGCCAGTCGTTTGACGATGGCAAGCTGGAGCGGTTGGAACGCGACCATCGCCGTCCTCAACTCCAGCTGGCGATCGATCGTTGCCGCCGGCTGTTCCCATCGCTGGCGTTGGACTTGATCTTTGCCGTTCCGGGCGAGACGCTCCAGACGTGGCTGGCCGACTTGCAAGCGGCCATTGCGGCAGGCGCGGACCACATTTCCACGTACGGCTTGACCTTTGAGAAGGGCGCCGCGTTTTGGGGTCGTCGGCAGCGCGGTCAGCTACCTTCCCTGGACGAGGAACTGGAACGCGAGATGTACGAAGCGGCGATCGACACGCTGACGGCAGCCGGTTTCGAGCATTACGAGGTCTCGAACTTTGCCCGCCCCGGCCATCGCTGTCGGCACAACGAGGCGTACTGGCGCGGGCAGAGTTATTTCGCCGCGGGTCCTGGCGCCGCCCGCTATGTGGACGGCTGGCGCGAGATGAATCACCGCAGCACGACTACCTGGCTGAACCGCGTCCTGGCGGGCCAGTCGCCGGTCGCCGAACGCGAATGCCTGCCGCCGGCCGACGCCGCCCGCGAGCGGCTGGTTTTTGGCCTGCGCATGCTGGAGGGAGTCGACCGGGCATCCTTCGCCGCCGCGACCGGTTTCGACATCGACCGGTTGGCCGGCGACGCCGTGCGCCGCTTTGTCGATCAGGGCTTGCTGCAGGACACCGGCGACCGCATCCGCTTGACCCGCGCCGGCCTGCTGGTCAGCGATGCCCTGTGGCCGGCGCTGCTGGGCTGAAATCGGCTCAAGTTCCAGACGCGGGCCCCGCTCTCTCGCGTTTCTTGTGGCGAAGCCGCTCCAATTCGGCCTTGAGCGGATCCCAGTAGGCACGATCGGCCGCGCGCTCGCGCTGTTCTTCGCTCGCCAACGCCGCAGTCAGGGGAGCCTCTTGCTGGTTGATGGCCAGCGACAGTAGCGGGCGCTTGGCCGACAGCTGGGCAGCTTGCTCCGGAAATCGTCGGGCAATTTCCATCAACCTGGTTGGCGAGCGGCACTCCTCCAGCCAGAAGCGGATGCGGGCCGCACCTGGGTCCGCTTGATGTTGGACGATATCCGCCTCGACCAAACGCCCTAGCATCGGCCAGTCTTTGTCCCGTTGCGTCTTTTTCGCCTGAACCAAATCCGGCAAGGAAAGCAGTTCGATTCGCGTGCCGGTGGGAACCTCCAGCGTGGCGCGACGTTCCCAAAGTTCCTCGAATGCCGCGACCCCGCGCAGGACGGACATGACGTCGATCCGCATCCCGTCAGCCTCGGGTATCCGACAGCGAAAATGGATTGCGTGCCCGCGAGCGAGAAAGGACGGCTCGAAAGGCGGCACCGCAATGCACTCGGCCTGCAGCGATGCCAGGGCCGCTGTCAGGCGGGCCAGGTTGTCCGGAGCCGCCAGGACCACGACGTCCGTGTCGCGGCTAAACTCCGCCGCGCCGTAAAACACGCAGGCCTGCGCCCCCATCAACAGGTAGCGGACCTCGCTCCGGCTCAATTCCGAAAGGACTCTGAGAATCGGGTTCGGGGTCAAGCGAGCCTCCGACAGACAAGTAGAACGCCCACAGCTTCTGGCTTTCCTGCCACCGCTCCAGCGGCGTCAGCCGATACCATTCTTCCCACTCGTCTTCGCACAAGTCGTCCATCGCCACTCCCTCCGACAGGCCCGCATTGTCCTTCGGACGCACGGCAACGGCAAGCCCCGAGGAGTTCTTTATTTTGATGCCGCGACGAATGGACGATTTCCCACGAAGACCTAACGGAGAATGGAACTGGGGGCAGAAAAATGAACGCGAAAATCTCCCATCTTCCTGGCCCCATTCTCTTGCCAGCTCGTCGAATACTCCAATCCCAAAAGACCAAAATGTTTTCTCACTTTTTTGCCGAGCGAATCTCTTGGAACGTCGGTCGCCGGCTCCTCACCGGTCGGATTGGCGGCAACACCGGCGGCTAGTGCCTTGCCGCTCACTTACCGCCGGGCGGACCACTTTTCCAGTTGGCGCTGGGTCTCTTCCAGGGACAGCGTGATTTGCGGGATGACCACTTCTCAAGGCGTCTCGGCACCGGCGTCGACGTCGCCTTGCGTCACGGTGGCAACTTCCTCCTCCAGGGCCATCAGCTACGCGGGGACGTCCAGACCCACGCCCGTGGGTTCGCACGTCAGCAACTCGATCTCCTTGCGCAACAGGGCGAAGTTCGCGCCGGGGCGCCGGGGCAGGCTGCCGACGATTCTGGGAGATAAAGTCGTGATGGAGAAGATCCGCGAGACTGCCCAGGTCGTGGTTTGCACGTCCATCGACGTCGCCAAGCTTCCGCCGGAGTTCGGTCGTGCCGAAAGGTTCGACGGGACGCTCTTTCTGAATTTCCCGATCGGGAGCAGAAGCATGGCATCTGGAACATCGACCTGGACTCGTTCGACATCGACCGAGACCGGAAGTCGCCGCCCGACGACAGCTGGACGCGGGCCGAGATCAGGGCCTGCTGGCGTCTGGCGGCGTTACTGGATGTGTCTCTGATCCAGGCAACGCAAAACGCGGTGCCGGTGGCCGGCACCGGGATCCAGTCGGCGAATCGACGTCGCAACGGGACGATCGATGGCCCCGCTGCTCGCCTCCACCCGACGAGTTGATCGCTTGGCTCTTCGCCGTTCGTAACGGTGGAGACTATACGGCGTCGTGCTGCTGATCGGTGTGGGAGATACGAAGGAGGATTGCAGGACTTGGGGTGTTGCCGTCAGGGGAGTCTGTGTTGTCAGCCCAAAGAAAATTTTCGCCGGTTCGCAGGGTGAACATCCTGGCCTGCAGTTTCGTCGTGTCGATCAGATGGTTGAACACAGCGCCGGCTCGGGCCATCCCAATGGCCGAGACATCGCGAGGTAGTTCATCGGCGCCCTGTGGCAGGGCGTCCGGTTGTCCGACCACCTCGATAGCGATCTTGCCTACGTAGGGCTCCAATTGCCAGCCCAAGGTCGACAACACCAACTTGGCTCTGTGTTCTAGCTGAGCATCGGGGCCGGAGAACAGGCTGAACTCGAACGTCACCACCACTTGGTCGGCCAGCTTCTGAAACACGGCTCCAGGAACGCGCGCTCGCAGTTGCTCAGACGTGTCAGCCGGACGTTTGGTTATCGCCGTTTCCGTGTCGGAAGAGGATCGTTTGTCGTCGGGACGGCCGAGAAGTGCCGACGGACCTCGTAACGTCTTGCGTGCTTCCATTTTGTCGATGCGATCGAGGGCCGCTCGAGCGCCCGTGTCGCCAGGGTTGACTTGCGACATCTGCAGCCACAATGCCTTCGCCTCCGCCAGTCGGCCTTGTTGAGCGCGAATGCGAGCCAGCAAGTCGAGCGCCGGGGTCGGTAACCCTGCAGGCAGCAATGCCTCAAGGAGGCATTCGGCGTCTTCGTACCGTCCTTCGCGAGCCAGTTCCGTGGCTCTGGACAAAACGATGTGCGCTGCGAGGTTCAATATCGGTGACGCGGCAGAGGACGACGACTTGGGACCGCTGTCCCCCGCCCTCGCTGAGCCCAACGGTGCGAAATCTGCAATGGTCATGCGTGCGACTCCCCTGGAATTAGGAACTGGTGGCGATGCGCGCGAAATTCAGCGTGTGACGCTCGACGGATAGCGAGTACGGTCGGCGTCTGCGGCAGGCAGCAGGCTGGCAAGCTGCCGGACAGCCGCCTTGAGGGCTTCGAGGTCGTTATTGTGGATCGCTCGTCTGCCTTGCGCGACGTAGTCGTCCGCTTGCGACGCGTTGCTCATCGTGTCCTTCTTCTTCTCAAGTCGCTCCAATTGTCCGACCCACCAACCAGGCTGCCGGTAGACGATGACCAGCCCTAAGCGGTCCATTTCTCGGACCTTCGCTCTCAGCAGATCTGGATCCCGGCTTTGCTTCGCCACTTGGATTTCGCGATCGAGAGCGACGAACATCTGTTTCTCCTCGGTCGTGACCCCAAAGTCGGAATTGTTAACGATGTTTCGTTCGACCTCGACTTCCTTCTCTGCCTCGATGACCAGGGCCGGCCATTCGAGCGCGTCCTCCGCCTCATCAAGCGCCGCGCGAAGGTCCGCCAATCGGTCACGTGCGCGGTAAACGGAATCGCGATCCAGTTGCGAAGCGTCCATGGCGGCATCAATGTCATGTTCCATCCGTTCCCCGTCGACTCGCTGCAATGCCGCCAACGCTGTCAAATCCCCGATCTCGCGAGCCTTTGTCCGCACCTGCTCAACTCGGCGTTTCTCTCGTTCCACATCCTTCTGCAACTGCGCCGCGTCGGGTGCGCCTTTGTCAAGGGTCATGACGTTCTCGATTTCTTCATCCAGAAGCGGCACGTATGCTTTCGCAAGCACGGATCGCGATTGACTAATCTCGATGGTCACCTCCACTTCGCTGCCGGCCGGCAGGTCACGGCGAATCTTGTCTCCGGGGATATCCAGCAGGCCGACAAGCCGATTACGGTCGGCACGACGCTGATGCTCGCCTTCGAGGATCGGAATGCTCAGAATGTGTCCTGACTGGCCAGCCCGTACGTCGGCAATCGTGCGAAGGGACTCGATGCGTTTTCGCGCGGGCAGCGTGGTTCCCTTGGCCAAGAAGGGGAGCATTTCGTTGTTGGCCAGCGCCACGCCAACCGTGTGGATCAGGATTGGATCATCGACCCCCGTCGCAACCGTGTAGAGAAAACTGTCCGGCGCAGTTTCCCGCGTATGGCCGGTGGCATCGCATAACTCAATCGCGAAGTGGTTGGCCCCCTTCTCCGCCCAGAGTGTCGTCATGAACGATCCATTGGCAGCCAAGGTCAGCTTTCCACTGCGCCAAGCGGTCCTCGCGCCGGTGTTGATGAACTCGATGGTGTACCCCGTAAGCGATTCGCTTCCCGCGTTCATCACCTTTCCACCCAGAAGCGGTTCCATATCCGGGCCCATCGGCTGATAGTCCAGTTGAATGGCGAATTGGCCGTCCGCGACGGGAGGCAGGGCCACGCCTTCCAGACGGCGCGTCCCCGCAAAAATGGCCGCGCCCCGAGCCACTACCGTGAGAGGATCAATGCTGAATTCCAGGGGAATACCCAGACCATTCCTCTTGTCCGCCAAGCGGTCCCGCAAGTAAGGCATCAGCGTCGGGCCACCAACGAGCAACACCTTCTGAACGTGGTCTGTTTCCAGCCCCTTCTCCGCCAACGCTTTCCTGCAAATGTTGATCGACCGGAGAATGAAGGGCTCGGCGACCTTTTCCACGTCGCAGCGTTTCAACTCGTGCTCGAATCGAACGGGTTGGCCGCTGTCGTCGTTGCAGAGAAAGTCGATTATCACTTCGGCGGACTCGTCGCGTGAAACGGCGATCTTGGTCTTCTCAGCCTCCAGCTTCAGTTTTGCAAACGCGGCGATCCACTTTGGGTTGCCTTGACGGAAATCGCTCAGGGCATGGTTCCGAGTGACGGCCGGCACGAGCAACTGATTGACGATCTCCCAATCAATCAGTTTGCCCCCCAGATTCCGGTCGCCGCCGTGATTGACGACCTGAAACTGGCCATCTCGCATGTGGATTACAGCCGCATCGAACGTCCCGCCGCCGAAATCGTAGACCAGCCAGAACACCTTGTCGTCCTCGCTTTGGAAGCCATAAGCCAACGCAGCGGCAACGGGTTCCTGAACGAGCGGGCTGCACACAAATCCAGCTTCCCGGGCGGCGCGTTCCGTGGCCATGCACGCGGGCAGCTCGAAGTCCGCCGGAACTGTGATCACCGCCGCCTGCACTTCCTCGCCGGATCGCTGCCGCACGTCTGCCTTCAATTGTTTGAGAACCCAGGAAGACAGTTCTTCCGGCTTCATCTTCCGCCCACTTCGTTGAAACAGCTTCTCGGTCCCGCTACCCATCAAGAGCTTGAACTCGCAAGCGGTGTTCTCCTGATCGTCGAAGAACCGCTCCTTGGCACGCCGGCCGACGATTAGCCGGTTAGACTTGTCAATCCAGACCGCCGAAGACGTGTACTCCAAGCCCTCGTTATTTTTGAAGACTTCCACCTCGGTCCCTTTCAGCACGGCGATGCTGCTGTTGGTGGTTCCAAGGTCGATTCCGTAGTCAATCGTCATCCTAGTCATGTGAGCAACTCCCATCGTGTGTCATAGTAGGTCTTCCTCGTGGCATGGCTCTCCAGAGCCGTGCATGTCTATTCGGAATTCCGCGAGGAACGGCACGGCTCTGGAGAGCCGTGCTACGAACGCTGGCCGCCTCGCCGTGCGCCGTTCACTGCTCTTGCGACGCGGTGTCGACCGCTCCCCGCGAAGTAGGCACCGCGTTTTCGTCCGGGAGCCCTTCCGGCTTCGCCAGAATCACCTCCCCAATCTGAATCGTCTGCCGCTGCCACCGGATGGTCGGCTTGATGGTCTCCAGGACGATTTCGCGTCCGACGCCGGCGGTTGGCTGGCATGCGAGAACTTTCAAACCGTAATCGCCACCCTCAGGCACGACTTCACCGGTGTGATCGTGGATCTCGACGCCCGCCTCGTTCAAAGCATCCCACATCGCCTGCGCGTGACGGTACGGCCTGCGCATTTCCTCGGATGGCTGCTCGACGCCCGGCGGAAGCATCTTCAGTCGCAGCCGCCACAGGCTCGTTCCCAAATCGGCGAGAAACCGGTCCAAAGGCACTGTGGCCTGCCCGCCCTCGCCGCCATTTTCTTCATCGCGACTCAATGTGGCGTTGCCTTCCCGCAGGGACTGGTTCAAGACATCTTGCCAGGTCGAAGGAAAGACCGGGGCGGCGATTCGAAACTCGCGAGGAAATCGCCATTGCCTAATCGCGGCAAGGATTCCGCCTAGCTTTGTTCCGCTAGGCTTAGCGTCTCCGTCCGGACGGTGTTGCTCGACGGTCATGTTTGTACGCCTCCGGGTGTCCTGCATCGGCATGGCCGTGCGCTGTCATTGTGTATCATTCGTCGTCAATCGGCGGCACCAAAATCACGAGGCACCGGATCATTCAGTCGAGGGCCCTTCGCCGACTGACCAGCCTTTCCCACGCATCTCTTTGATGCCGGGGAATTCGTCTTTTGCTGATTCCGGCTTGATGCCGAGTTCCTTCAGGCGGGCGTTCAACTGCGAGTCATCAATGACCAGGCCGACAATCAACCCGATAAAGCCGACAATGAAGAACCCGGCTACGGCGGCCCCGGCAATCTCGCCGCCGACGGCGCCGCCAATCACGCCGATGATTGCACCGGCCGCGGCGCCGGCAAATCCGGTGAGGCAGCCGATCCCGGCGTTCCTGCCGCTTGACGCTTGGGCTGCCTTACACTGCGAACACCGCGGTATCCTGACCTGCAGCTTGTTCCACTCAAGCCGATACCCGTTATAGACGTAAGTTTTTCTCACATTGCCGTACATTGGGATCTCGATGACCGAGGATGCATCGGGCGAGCGTTTCTGACAGAACCAGCACGTCTGATAGGTCTGCTGGTACTTATGATTCTCTTTGACGATCCGAAGGTTTTCTTCCAATCGTGTGCGAGCGGATTGACTGACAACGAGGGCCAATGCCGTTTCCAGCAAGTTGACGGAAGCATCCCATTGCTCCGTCGCGTTACCAAACAAGATCTGACAGCGGAGGAGTGAGGTCGCGACTTCGTCATGGGCACCGTTGCGCGTCGGGTGGCTGCTACCCAGAATGAAATCCAACAGCTGCAGTAAAGGCCGTGTCTGCTCCAGCAGGCGGTTGGCGGTTTGGTCCCCTTGCTTTGGCGTTTCCTCGACATCCGCCTCAGCCTTCTGGCATGCCAGTTTGACCCGCTCCCGGATGGGGGTAACGGCACGTCGTGTGGCCTCGCGAATGGCGCGGGGTTCAAAGCCCGAGTTTTTCGCGATTTGAACGTGGCGTTCGGCCTCCGACTTGTCCCCGCGCTCTGCCGCTTGGACTGCGAGCTGAGCATTGATAGTCAAAATCGCAACCGGCAGCGATTGGCGAAATCGGCGGGCCGTACCTGTCGTCAGCCGAGGATCGTCGAAATCGCGGATGCGTGCGGACCAGCGGCTCCAGAAACCTTCGTATTCAAGCAAAACCTTCCAACGTTCGAAGGCTGCGGACCAAGCCTTATCGCGTTGTTGGAGCTGCTTTTCAGTGCGTGCTTGCGAACGCGAGTCGACTTCATGGTCCAGCGCGACAAGATGAGTGAGTACCGCAATGTTATGCATCGAGACGTTGCTTTCACTGCTGTTCCTTTCGGCGCGACGCCAAGCATTGAAAGCCTCCTGGAGTTGGCCTTCGGCCAGTGCCTTCAAGCACGGGTCCTCCTTGCTTTCGCCCAACTGCGCCGGCCAGAACCAGAAGAATTCATCCACAAGACGCTGTTCCGGATCCTGCAAACGCTGAAGCGAGCTGCGGACAACTCCTTCATCGGGTGTAGGTTGAAGCGCCAGCGGACCCGGTTTGCGGGGAGTGCCATTCCCATACCTCTCCATCATCTTGAGCATTTCCCCCCGACGCGCAATCTCCCTGGCCGAAGCATCTGACGCCAGTTCCAGGATCCGGAAGGCGTTGCCTCGGTATAGTCCCGGGGTTGCCTTGTGAAGAAGTGTCTCCCAGCAATCCATTGGATCGTCGGCGACGATCTCAGCATTAACCGGGCGATCTGACGCGGAATCGGCCTTGGCCGCGTCTGAGACCGCGGCGGTGGCCACGGAATTGCCGTGGGGCACATCGGCCTTGCCACAGATGGGACAAGCCCGAGTATTCGGCGGCAGGAAGACCCGTCGGCCACAATGCGGACACGTCTCAAGTCCTTGGTACATCGATTGTCTCCCGTACGCAAAACCTCAGATTTGGCCTCAAAGCAGCCAACCCGAAAACTCCGGCAAGCCGAGACTAGTCAAAGAGTTACACCCCGGCGCCAGAGTTTGAGTTGGTACTCGTGGCGTTCCCGTAAGTCCGGCCACTTATTGAACGCTTCCTCCATCATGTCGGCTGCCTCAACTAACTTGTTTGGCTGCCTCGACAGTTTCAGGGCGCTGGCGGCCATCTGGCGGGCCTGATCCTCATTCGCTGGCGAATACTGCCCGAGCGCGCTCTTCGATACTCCATCTGCCCCAAGACTCTTCTGCTCGCTCCCGGCCCGCGCTGGGCGCGGGTTCCATCGGTCCAGGTCCGCCAACAACTGGCCCGCATTCGTGTATCGTTCCTTCGGCGTCGCTGCGAGCGAGCGATACACGATCGAATCCAGCCCCGCGTCCACCTGGACATTGAGGCGACTGGGCGGGATGACAGTCCTCTGGAAAGACCGATCATCCAGGAGGTCCATGTCGCTCGATTCGGCATAGGGGAGCCGATCCGTCAGCAACAAGTACAGCGTCGATCCCAAGGCCCACACATCTCCGGCACACGAATCGCTTTGCGGGTCCTGAAAGACCTCTGGAGGCTTGAAAGCCCGGGTGCCGCGAGCGCTGGCCAGCAGGGTCAATGGGTTGACGTGTTTGGCCAATCCGAAATCGGTCAGGCGAGCCCGCAGCCCGCCCACATCGTAACCAACCAGGACGTTCTGCGGCTTGATGTCGCGATGGACGATCGGCGGGTTTTCATCGTGCGCCACGGCCAAACCGCGGCACACCTGCCGAATCAAGTCGACGGCGGTCTCCACGGGCACGAACCGATTGCCGTGGGATCGCCAAAATTGCTCCAGGCTGCCACCGGCCACGTATTCCATCGTGAAGAAGCCGCACATGCCCCGGGAAGTGTCCGTGGTGTTTGCGTCAAATACTCGGACGATGTTCGGATGGCCGATACGGGACAGCATCAATGCCTCCCCCAGCATCTCCTCGATTTCGCCGATCGTCATGCCGACCATCTTAAAGACCTTCATGGCCTGGCGACCGAGAAATCGGTGCTTGACGCGATAGACCTCGGCAAAGGCCCCCTCGCCGAGTAATCGGTCAACCTCGTACGTACCTCGAACCACTTGCTGTTCTTGGAGCAAACTCACGGAACGCTCCCCTTTTTCGTTCTCTGCCTCCGCACGAATTCGTCCCAGCGGAATACGTTCGCAGACAGTCGGAAACCGCGAACGAAGGTCTCGAAAGCTGGGCATTTCCCCAAGGACCGCGCGCGTCAGGCACTCGGCACTGAGCAACTCGGCCAGGACATTTTCGCTCCCACGCAAATCAGGCCATTCGGTCAGGTATGCCTCAACAAAGCGGGGTTCCCCCGCCCGACAACGCCACTCTTGGTCGACCTTGACCAGTTCGACCAGGACCCGCCTGCGTGTCGGCTCATCGCACACGGGTAAAAACTGCGATAGCTCCGGCCGAGGTGACGTCCGCCAGGCGTCCTCGAACCGCAGGATTGCCTGGTCGAGTACCATCCAGGCAGCGTCTTCCACCGCGTCATGTACCGCAATTTCTGTGAGCCCACAAGCGAGTGTCATATCTACCTCGCGACTACTCCGCGACGAACAGCGGGCCAGACCCCCGCAGGATTCTTGCTGCTCCCTTGCCTACCGGTTAATTACCAAATGGCTCCGTGTTGGTGCAGAAGTTTCTTACTTTTCTCCTTACGGATCAGATTTCCTTTTCACGTTTTGGCCCCAGCCTCCAACCGCAATCGAAGCTGCTCCCCCACCCGGTCCAGCACTCGGCGTACTGTCCAGCGGGAACAGGCCAGGCAGGAAGCGATCTCCGAACAGGAATTACCCTGAAGGCAGAGCGTAACCATCTCGCGTTTGACGTCGTCCAACGGGGCAAGCACAAAGCCGATCTCCTCCGCGAGTGAGACGGCTTCTGCCGGCGTGGGCTCACGGGCCAAGGCTTCCAGGATTGACGCTTCGTCACGTTGATCGATCTCCGCTGCCACGTTACGGCACTGGGCGCGGTGCCGCTGGCTTTGTCGCCGGACCTTGTTCACCGTGATGCGGACCAGCAACGCCCACAGCGCCTCAGCGTGCGGCAGCACGAAGTCACCGGCTCCAGCGCGGCGGAAGAACGAACGAAAGACGGATTGAACGATGTCGTCCGCCCCAACCCTGCGGGCCACCTGGCGGCTTAGCCGCGTCCGTGCTAATTCACAGAGCCTGGTCCAGTAACGCTGGTAGATTTCCGCCGCGGCCTCTTGGTCGCCAGTCTGCCAGCGCGTAAGCAGGGTTCGCACGGATTCGTCCGATCCAAGCGCCACAACTTCACCCGTTTCGACTTAAACTTGGGAGGGTTTCCATCGGCCGCACGCCACGTTGCCCTATTCTTGAATGGCCACGGGAGGACTGCCGAGAACAATCAGCTCGAGCCCGCTGGCGCCCTTGGGCACGGAAAAAAGCACCGCGAGATTAAATGCTTCCCCTTTCTCCACGTATGCGCCGGGGTACTCCGCCACTTTGGCGTTTCCCATCCGCAGAAACACAAGCGCGGTCGTGAATCCCGTGCCGCCGATCAATTCATCGTCGCTATCCTTGCAGACGAACTGGCAGGGGAAGTTGCCCGCCGACGTTTTCAAGGAGAGATAGCGACTGGAGGCCAGACGCTTCGGGCCGTTGATCTTTATCCATTCGTCTTCATCCATATCAAAAGCGATCCTCAAGTGCCCGGGTAAAGTAGAGGCAACGTAGGGGGGATCTGAGTTCGGACTCACGTTTTCGATCTTCGCGGTCACCTTCACCAACTCGTGCCCGTCCTTCGGAGTCACACTGAGGCTGCTTAGGCCGTAGCTCTCCGAGTAGGACGACATCCGAGTCACCTTGAGCTCGGTGACCTTCCAGACCGGAGGACATCGGCACGTCCCCTGCTGCGAGGCTTCCCAAATGGCAGACAGCTTCGGGAACCGCCGGACAAGGTCCGCGATAGCCCCCACGGAGTCCTGCTGCTTGATCTTCGAGGCAATGTCCACGGCAATCAACGCCCCCCGCAGATCTTGCGCCTGCAGCGCCGCCGTATAATCACGCTGGACAAGGGCTTGCACGCTTGGGCGAAGTGCCGCGGTGGCATTGACGAGCCAAGTTCGCTGGTCTTCCACCGTGATCCTGTTTTTCGTGTCTTCCGCCTTCAGCAGTCCAGCGAACCTGAGGTATGCGGAAACGGGGTTCTGGCGGGCTTCGTCGAGGGCTTTTTTCAGCGTGTCCCGTGTTGCGTCCGGCCAAAGTGACTGAGCCGGTGGTGGCGGAAGCGAAGGGGGCACGCTTTCCTCCGCAGCGAGGGCAGAGCTGTCGAGTAGGCCGCACACTCCCGTAATCACGAACATGCAAACCCTTACGACGGTTCTCATGGCGGGACCCTTACGACGGCAGTAACAAAGAAGCGCCAGGCAAATACCCCTGGCAGTCGGCTTGTCGTTTCAAAATGCGTTCTCGGCAGAACAAGTCCTGTGTAAGTCACCCCGGTTCGCCAGATGGTCGCTGCGAATACCTCGGGGGCGAATCACGGCCACTGCTGAACACGCTCGGGCGCAAGAAGAACCAGTGGGCCTGTGGCAGAATCGGCAACGACCGTTGCGCAAAAGAACGGAGCGCCGAAACGAAGCCCGCTCCACGAACCCCGACCAAGGGGCACAACAGAACAGCACTTGTCCGGCGCCCCTTGGCGGGGCGCTCGTTCAAGCACTGCTTCTGTTGTTCAAGGACCTTGCGGCCCAGGTTGGTCGTTTTCGTGAAAGCAGTTCTTGACGCTTGCGCGTCGAGCAAATTGTCGGGTAAGGCGGCCCGGCGGCCGCCGCAATCTCTTGCTCCTTGGAAACTGAAAAACTGAGTACGGGCCAAAACGGTCCCGCAGCAAACAGCTAGATTACTACGGTCGGGGAGTACGGGCAACTATCCAGATTTATTTTTTTCGATATCCGAGGCATCGAGAACGTGGTTCGGTTTGCTTCCATTGCCAATCTTGTCCGTTGAAGGCACCCCGGAATGTCACTGCCCGCCGCCCCCGTCACCCCGCGAACGCTTCCGTCCGCTAAGCCAAACAAGCCGCACAGCTGTTTCCCCAACCGGGTCACGATGGCGCGCCGCCGCCTGCTGTCCCCGCCGTGCTGCAGCGGCAGATCCTGCCGGCCATCACCGCTTCGTTGGATCTGCCGGTCGGCCCGGAGGGGCTCATCGACTCCGCGAGTGCCAAATTCGGGCGGTTGGAAACATGATGGAACCTAACCCGGCGTCCGGACGAAGCAAGATCCTGCCGCCGGTGCAAGTGTTCCTGTTAAATTGCCGTCTTGCTCGTGCGCGAACTCCAACTCGATCCAGACGACAAGATTGGTGACCAACTCCCGGAAAACCTCCAGACTTGCGGCGCCAAAGTCTCACTGAGCCGCCGTGCATCCCATCAGCCTCGGGTATCCGACAGCGAAAACGGATCGCGTGCCCGCGAGCGAGAAAGGGCGGCTCGAAAGGCTGCACCGCAATGCACTCGGCCTACAGCGATGCCAGGGCCGTGTTCCCGGACGACTTGCCGCAGATGTGCTCACGTGTTCAAAGAAGCCTTGTTCCGTGCCGCGGATGCCCTTGTACGGGGCGACGAGTCCTGACATCCTGACATAGGGGCAGGGCCCGCTGGCGTGCCTGCCCCCACGTAGACCGGTCTCTCCGAGACCGGAGAATCGCGTCTCGGAGAGACGCGGCTACGTGAATTGCCGGACGACGCGCCAGAATTTGTGACCCATTGTTCCCGACAGGCTCCCACGAAAACCGCCAGAATCCATGTGGTATGTCAGGATGTCAGGAGTCCCAGCGTCTGAAGTTCCTGGCGGAACTGGCAGACCTGAAGGTACTGGGCAACGTCCGTGGGATTTCTGGACAACGCGGGTTGGTCCTCGAAATAGAACAGTATCCAA
>CAZXYZ010000098.1:0-43713 GCA_964645045.1 uncultured Pirellulaceae bacterium
CATCTTCCGTGGCAATGCCGCGGGCGATCTCGTGCAGCTGCTGACGCACGGGCAGGTCGTGTTCCAGCACGACAAACAGCTTCTCCAGCTCGACGGGGATCGCAACCAGCGGCGAGAGCACCACCACGAACGTGCGATTCTGCTTGCCCTTGGTGATCTGGGCAGCCAAAGCCTGGATGATCTCCGGGCTGTTCAGAAAACGATGAAAGTTGACGAGCACCAGCAGCGACGCGCCGTCCGACGAACCGATCGCATCGAGCGACCGAATAGCCGCCAGCGGGTCGTTCGTGCCGGTGTCGACGCTGGCGTCGTCCTGACGATGAATCGTAAGGCCGCGGTTGATGTCCCAGACGACCATCCGCCAGTCTTGGTCGCGGCACATCTGGGCGATCTCAGTCAGGGCGTCTTCGTGCTCGTGGGACTGAACCCACAAGCCGGTGAAACAGGCGGAGATGTACTCCGACAAGTGTTGGGAAAGCGACATGCACAAGAACTCCTGAAAGGGCTTAACGGAAACGACCCTCGCCCGCAGCCTGCCGGTGGGATGCTGCGAGCGAGGGCCACATGTGTACGTGAAACAAAAGCATCTGGACGGCGACAGCGGTTAGAGATGGACAGCCACCTGAGCCTTCTTTTTCAACCAACCGACCAAGACCTTGTCCATTTCCGCCAACAACCGGTTCTCCGCCTCGTGTACGGAATCGACCGCTACGGCGCAGGGCCGCAGGTCCGGCCGGCACGTGCTGCCGGGTATCCCGTCGCAGATGGTGGCCAAAGCCAGATTGGCCAGCGTGCCGAAACACACGCGATCCTTCTCACGTTCGAGGTCAATCAAAACCAAATGGCCGACCAGTCTCTTGAGTTTGTCCGGGCCCGCCGTGGCCGCGACAAAGACCATCTTGCCGTGGCGGTCGCCTGGCTCGACGATCACCGCCCGGTAGTCCCGGTTGCGGCCGGGACTGAGAATCCGGCACCACACGGCCGGCTCGTCGTCGTAGTAGGAGCCCGCGACCACGGCATACTGGCTGCCCGGGAATTGTTCCGAAACGACGGTCTGAGTGCTGTAGCGAACTGTCATAACGTGATTCCTCGCAATCGGTCCGTAGTAGTGCGCTGCCGGGCTGCGACCGAAAAATAGCCGGAAGCAAGCAATTGACGCTGATCACAGGCAGGTGCGTCGCGCCGATGGCGGACGGTGTACCTGGTGCGGAAGGTGTGCCGCTTGCCGAAGAGACGGGCGGCAAGCAAGCGGAATGGTCGAAGCGCCGGCTCACTGCCGCTGGCAAGCCTGTTGCTCGACGCTTTGGCTTGCGTGAAACTCGCTGGTTAGCCGCTCGCCGGTGCGCTGGCCCAGGGCCTGCTCGACAAACTTGCTGGCCTCACGGCACTCGCCGCCCGTGAAGCCTCTGGTCTGCACGGTGGTTTCGCCCTTGGGCGAGACGATGATCTCGATAACCTTGCTCACGCGGCACCTCCGACGTTGACGGTCAGCTTGATGGAACCGTCGCTCAGCGTCTGCTCGGTGCAGGTGTGTCCCTTGCGGCGGCATTCGACCTTGGCTTTTTCCACCGCGTACGCTTGCACAAAAGCGTCCATGTGCTTCTGCTCGCCCCAGTGGCCCCGGAAGTTGTCGTACTGGACCTGGCCGGTGGCCAGATCGCAGACGGCCGGATAACGCCACTTGGGCAACTGCACAGCCAGTCCCGTGGCGTGGCTCGTGAACAACTTGTGCGTCCCTTGGACAGGCGCGGGAAGCCGCAGACGTTGGCAAGCGGCCTGCACCGCGCCAGCGTCGCGTATCTCAGATCGTACGGTCACAACATGGCTCATGTCAGGGTTTCCTTTTTACAGCGTTGGGCAGATGACAACCGATTGGGGCGTGCGGCTCAAGACTTGGACATGATCTGCACGGCCCACAGTCCCATGCCGATGCCCAACAACACGACGGGCCAGTGGGAATAGCTGCCCGTCACTACGGTGATGCAGAAAGCGGAGGCGATGATCGCCATCACCAGTCCGAACAAACCGCGGATGGAGTCGTGCATGCAAAGTCGCTCCAGAGTCGGTGAATAGATTTGATCCTCGTGAATCGCACGAGGTTGGTTGCTGTCAGCATCAGCCATCAGGTGCGCGCCGATTCGCCTTGGAACTCCTGCCAGGCGGTTTCCAGCTCGCGCCGCGTCTGGGAGATGCGGCCGGGACTGACGCGAAACTTGCGTGCCGTGGCCTTGGTCGTTTCGCTGCCGGCCAAAGTCTCCGCAATGCGACGCTTGTAGCGGGGCAGGCTGTCGAACCAATCGGCGATGTCCATCCGTGCCGCCGCCGTGTCCGCCGGACCGGCTTTGCGATCCTCGATCAGGATCTCGCGCCACTCGCCCTCGTCGGCGTCGTAGCGATCCAGCCGCTCGACTGTGAAGCGTTTTGCCTGCTGGGCGTACTCACTGGTCACGTCGCGGACGTTCAGCCTGCAGCCGACGCGGCGGCCGTCCCGGACCTGCTTGATGGCGAACTGGGCCAGCGGCGTGGCGTAGACGGCATCGATCAGGCCGCGTTCGACGAGCCGGACAAACGCAGCCCAGCAGTTGGCGATGGTCTCGGCGATCAGTTCCTCACGACGTTCCCCGCCTTCGCCCCGGAACGCGAACCGGGCCTGCTCTCGAATCTGCGGCAACAGGGCCAGGAACTTCGCAGCGCGGGCGGACGCCGCCGATTGACGCATTCTCTTGGCATTCGCAATCATGGGCTATCTCCTCAGAGTTGAGGCCGCCCCGCAGGGCGGCCGTGTTGCGAAACACGAAACCGTCCCGCACGTGCGAGACGCGATTACAAAACTGATCCTTGGGCATCTGCCCGAGCGCAGCAGACGACCGGACCTTTTCGCCTGTTTCGCGCGCGGCGGGTCTCAGGGCATCGATCGTGAGATTGATCCGATGCGTTCGAGGCCAGCACACCGCGGAGTCGAACCAGGGACGTAGCCTCGGCGACGGAACGGGAGCGCCCTCTGGGGGCCATCGCATCGTGGGGCGACGTTGGTGTCCGAGGCAACGGCCGAGAAGAGTCGAAGCGGTCAGTCAGACGACGTGTCCCGACCTTCCGAATGGCTTCGAGGGTTGCCGGAATCGCGGGTTGCCTCCATCAGTAACGGGCGAGGCTGGTTGGCAGGCAGTAGGGCCGAATGATCGCTGACCAATTCCTGCACCAAGAATGCCGCGAGGGCCGCATCGGCGTCATGGTCGTTGGATTGGCGTCGCAACAAGGCCCAGCACACCACAAGGGGCAGCAGGCAAGCGAGCAGGGCGGCAGCGGCCGTAATGGAACTGCCCAGGATGGCATCCCAATACCGTTCCGAGGCAATCTTCCGCCGCTCGGATTCCAGCTCGTCTCGTTGGCGACCGACCTCTGCTTGGCTCTGCTGCAAATCGCGGTGTAGTGCCGACATCTCGGCCCTGGCCTGGGCATCTGCTTCGACGAGCCGCCGGCTTCCTTCCGCGACCTGACTCTGCAACTGAGTCATCGCCTTGTTCTGCTCCGCCTGACGTTGGGCCGCCTCGCGGGCCACCTCAACCACGCGCTCACTTTCGTTCTGGCAACCAACGATTGAAACCAGGAGCATGCAGATGGGCATCCGCCCAAGTCTCTTAGCCATGTGTGTCCTTTCTCCACTTGTCCAAAAGGCGGCGGAGCAACACTTGAAGGGCCCGCCGCAACCGAACCTCACGGACCAGCGCGAGGACCAAAACGACAGCCAGCGCCGAGCTGGCCAAAAGGATGGGAGCGGTCATGAAACCTCCGTCAAGAAAGGATCGGAATCAGCCATCGTTAATCCATCTGCGCGAAACGGCGCCGCCCGCCAAGCGGCGTTACGAATTCTGTCGCGGAGCTTGCGGTTTTTTAGGTCCCGAGGCACCGGCTGAGTCCGCGTCTGCAAGCCGACGCACGACGTCCTTCGCGACCAGCCGAAGGAACCTGAGCAGCTGCTCGCGCACGCTCTCCGCAGACCGACCTTGCGATTCGTCCGGGGCAGTTGTATCACTGGGCATGTGACTTCCTCCTGGCAATCGGGGGTGGACAACCAACAAAAAAGCCCCGCGTCGAAACTCGACACGGGGCAAACGTACAAGCGAGATGTGTGACCACGCGGTGGCTACGTGGTGCCGAAGCCTGGCAACGGATCGAACCGATACCGCGGGTGCAAATGACGGCGCATTTTGGGATAGTCCGTTGGCGGTTCCGTCAGCCGCACGTAGGGATCGGAGAGGCCGAGACGCCGCATCAAACGATCCAGACCAGCTGCGTATTGGGCCGCCGTTTTCGTGATGCCCAAGTGCTCGGCGGCTTCTCGTTCGGTCATCTCCTGGCGGAGAGCCATCACGTGCTCGCGGTGCGTGACGCGTTGGGGTGCGTTGAAAAGGTCTAGGTTCAGCACACGTTCGAGTGGGGCACGCAGCGTGTCGCGCTGACGCTGGTCCGGCAACAGGTTGGCAAGCTGCACCCGAGCGATACCCCGCAGCACAAGATCCTTGCCGTCGCAAGAACGATACGGAAACACGGAGAAGTCCGTGACCAAGCTGCGCATTAGCTTTGCGAACTCGTAACTCTCCAATGCCAGATTCCTGACGGATTCTTGGGCTAACTGCCTGATCTCGGCAGCGGACGGAATGACCAGAACGTGCGACGGCGTCCGTTCTATCTCGGCCTTTTCAGCCTTCAGTTGTGGCAGTTCGGCTTCCAGGCGATCGAGATCTTCCCGGACGCTGGGGCTTTCGTCACCCTTGCGGATGAACCTCAGCAGATTCTGGATTTCACGTCGATGTTGATCGATCAGCGTCTCCAAATCCCGGAGACGCGAATCACGCCCGGCATCGAGCTTGCGGGCCTCGTCGTTCACCAGATCCAAAAACGCGGGATCGAAATCCTCCAACGCCTCGATTTCGGCGAGCACCATTTCTGCGACGCACTGTGCGGTCAACGGACCGTCCAGGGAAATGCCGTTCCAACAGCGGTATTCGCGAGCCCCCGTACACATCAAGTGGTCATGCTGACCGTGGGCACCAAAGACGAGCAGACGCCCGCAGACTCCGCAACGGATGCTCTGGCCGGGGTACCGGATGCGTTTCTTCGGGATGTTTATACGAGGCTCGGCCCCGCACTTGCCGTTACGGCGGTACTTAGCGTTCCGGGAAATTACCTTGGCCAGAACGCGGTCATAATAGGCCGCCTCGAAGAACGCCAAGTGCGGACAAAACCGTTCCAGCAGATCCTCGGGCTTGGCGTTGACTGATTTGTGTTTCCCCGTCTTGTTGTAGCGTTTGGCCTCCTTTCGGTTGCGTTGCCGCACCCCCTTCAAAATCGCGTTCCGGGTGATTCGACCCACCATGGCGCACGTCCACCGTTTGGAGCGACAGAAAGGACCGGTGGGTACGCCCAGAGAGTTCAGCCAATCCGCGATTTCGGAAAACGTTTCGCCGCGGTCCAACCGCTCGAACCACTCCTTCATGATCGCCTCGGCCGCCGGATCTTTCTGCAGTTCACCATCGTTTTTCGCGCCCGGCGGCTTGACGTATCCGAAAACTGTGAACTGGATGACCCCGCCCTGTGCAAAACGATTACGCAGGGTTCGCTTGATCCGAAGCGACGTGTCTTTGTTGGATTGCTCGTGCTTCATCGCGGCAAAGAAGGCGTGCAGTCGCCAATCCTTACACGTGTCGATGCCGTCGTTGATAGCGATCAGCCGCGTGTCCGCGTCCTCGCACTGTTCGCAGAAGAGCACGGCATGAACGCGGCGCATGTGCCGTGACAGGTCCTCCATAGCGACGAGGTCGACTTGGCCGCTTGCGACCAGTTCCTCCGCCTCGACGACCTGTTCGCGGTCCAAGCATTCGCCGCTCCCTTGGCCTTCAATGAAAGTCCATTCCACTGGGCCATCGTAGCGATCTTCGACCCACTTTCTGAGCAGGGCTTGCTGATCCGCCAAGCTCTTCACGTCCTGGTTCAGAGTACTGATTCGAGTGATTCCGAGTGCTCGGAGCACCCTGCCGTTGCGAGGAGCCAAAGGCGGCTCCAAATGGTAACGCGTCATTTTTGACACCTCCGTGTGAGCGGGGTGTCGAGCCAGAGCTGATTGACACAGTGCGTCAATCAGCCTGACACTTCCTGAGAGTTCGTGACACTTGGTGACTCCAGAGGCGAAATCCTAAACCCTGTCAGGACATGGGCTTTCGGCCGTAAGTGCCTTGTCTTCAGGGAGTTGCAAGGAGGCCCTTGTAGAGTCCCTTGCCCTCCGCTTGACAATCGGTGACAGCTGATGCCAAACCCCTTGTCCCACAAGGGGTTTTGTTTTGCGCCCACGGATTCTCCAGAAGTGGGGCAAATGACAAGTTGCGACATGCGGAGACACCGAAAGTCATGATTGGGTACGTGCTGTGGTTCACCCACCCATCGGACTGCGATCGCACGGTTGCCTGCGACGCATGTCAGCAGTGGATGTCCACCCACACCACGCGATGGTTTGGATACTGCTCGAGCGCCCCGCTGACTTCGGCCAGCCACTGCTCATCCGACTTGGTCTCGAAGTGTCCGACCGAATGCGGATCGGGGATGTACCGCTCGTGCTCCAGCCTCGTGCCGCCGGGCGTCAGGACGTAGCAGGGGAGTACGTCCTTCAGTTTCGGCGACTTCCGCAGCGCGCGGGTGCTGATCACATTCCGACGGGCACCCTTCAGCATGACGCTCCAGCGGCCGCCGATCTCGAACCGATCCCAGCGACCCTCGGGATTGCTGGTCGTTGTGAAATACAAGGCGCGTTCGTCCACGCATCCCGGGCGATCTATCCAGTCTTTCATTCGTTCAACCAGGGCATTCAGATCGTTCCGATCGAGCGAATAATGCGACGCCATCAACTCGATATCGAAAGGCTGCAGGTACTCGCGGTAGGGCGTCACGGCCAACGCCTCGTCAAACGGAGCCAGGGCGCCGGCGACGAGCGCATCCGGATCGCCCTTGGCGCCAATGATGACAAACGTGCAGTAATGCATGTGGGGAAATGGGGATGTGGAATAAAAACGGCGAAGTGTCGTGCGTTTGGATGTGGAGGTACGCGCCGGTGCTGAACGATCAGGCATAAGCGAAAGGGGAAAGGGATGCCAAGCGGCATCGCATCCGGCAGCACGAGCATCCCGCCGTCAAGGGAGAGCAGGGGAGCGACAGCGTGGAACCGCGCAAGTTCGCAAGCGTGCCGCGCCGCGAACTTCTTGCGCCGGTTCCCCCGGATGCGACCTTGACGGCAAAGGGATGCGCTGTGCTAAGCCGAAGAAGCCGCTGGTAGGGGAGCCGCGTCACGGTTCGCATCGCCCGCTACCAAGCTGGGGGAGAATGCAGCCCAAACGAACAGTTCCGCCGGAACCACGCTCGACGTGTACAGTCGTCCGGAATACTGCACGAAGCAATGTGCCAGCCCGGATGGCCGCCGCAGACGGGCCGACAGGATGTTGGTATCCAGCAGGAAACTCATCCCGGAACCTCCCGGCGAGTTTCCCGTTTCCGATCCTGATAGATTTCTTCCAGGATGCGATCATCCTCCGGTGTCCACGAATCCGCCAACGCGCCGGCCGTCGAACTCACTTGCCCCGGCCTCCAGCCTGGCGGCGGCCCCGGCAACCGCTTCTTCGGACGAACGATCGTAACGTGTACCTCCACTTCCTGCCCATCAACGACGCCAAGATCTTGTTCAAGTTGGATGGTGCTCCCGTGAACTTTACCGTGCAACGTCTTGGTCATAACTGATCCTCCTGCTCGCGCGCGAGCCGGCGTTCTTCCAACGTTTTTTCCGTCATGCCATCCGGGGCTTTCTGGGCATCCGCTTACAACCATTCTACATTTTCCGCCGTCGGTCGTCAGCCGAGATCTTCCGGTGTTGCCCACGTCGGGGATTCTTGCCGGCATTGACAGGTTTGAAAGCGTTGCGCCAAGCGGGGCCCTTCGGTGGCGGGGAAGCGGGGCGATGGGAACCAACTTTCCGGGCGTCTTTTCAATCGACTTGGGTTTGCAGGTCAAGCGGGAGTACATGCGAGCGTCTCGTGCGAACGTAACCTGAAGTTACAAAACGGCTTGCGATTTTCAAGCCGCGGACTCGAAATCAGATGCCGGGAAACCGGTTGAGGGTTCGAATCTGTCGACACCGTGTGTTGTGGCAGCCCTCCGTGCGACTTATACTGTAGTTCAACTCCGCACGCGAGGTCCTGCCATGCCATCCACCCCGCTAAGCCGCGCATCGCAAACCATTCCAATGCCGCCCCCCATTCCTTGGCGGTCTCTGGTTGGCACTCTTGCTACCACGCGATTCGGCCGCATCGTCGGGCGGTCCTGCTGGTGCTGTCTGTTGTTCCTTCTCTCCTCATCAGCCATCGCTCAACCACCCTACGGCTCGAATCCGCTGAACTCCGCCGATGGTTCACCTCGGGTGCCCGGCTTCGGGCCGCTGCAGGGCCAGCGGGCCGTGCCTGGCTTCGGCACGGACACGCTGCCCCAAGTCACGATCACTCCGGAAGATCTGGCCCGGGCGGACGAACGTCTGCAACGCTACGACACCAATCGCGACGGTCACATCGACCGCAATGAAGCCAACAACGGTCGTTGGTACGACGAGCCGTTCCAGTTCGACACGGATCGCGATGGCCGACTGAGCCGAATGGAACTGGGCCGCCGTTACGCGCTGCGGCGACTTGGCGAGGCGGGTGGCATGCGCGGGCCATCGTTCAATCCGGGCGCACCGCCCCCGCCGGGACCGAACCCGTCCGCCGACGAGCAGCAACGCCGCGAGCGGGAACGGCGGGCGATGGACGAGGCGGCCCGGGCGCGCAGCGGCTCGCGTGGCACGCGCGAAAGCTGGCACCTGACCGAGACGTTGATGATCCGCCACGACACCAACCGCGATGGCCTGTTGGATGCCGCCGAACGCCGCGGCATCGGCCTGCCCGGGGCTGCGGACACGGATCGCGATCAACGCCTTAGCCGGCCCGAACTGTCGGCCTGGCTGGCCGAACAGGAATCGCTCCAAGGACGCGCGGCATCGCCCGAACTACCGGCGTGGTTTGTCGAAAAGGACCGTAACAGCGACGGGCAGGTACAGATGTCGGAGTTCGCCGACGAGTGGACGGATGAACGACTGGACGAGTTCATCGCGTTGGACTCGAACAAGGACGGAATCATCGTCCCGGACGAATGCTTGCGGGCGCTCAGTCGCTTGCAGCAAGAGCACTCGAATCAGCGCTTCCAGCTGATTCCGACCCGCGGCGTCGTGCGGTCCGAGATCGAGGTGGCCGACAAGCAATTGATCGCCGACCTGGACGTCCAGTTGCAAATCACGCACACCCACGACGACCACTTGAACGTGTTCTTGATCGGATCGGAAGGCCAGCGTGTCGAGTTGTTCACGAACGTCGGCGGCCAGGACGACCATTTCGACAATACCATCCTGGACGAGGAATCGCCCCGGTCCATCCTGCGCGGAGCGCCGCCATTTGCCGGACGATACCAGACCGAGGAACTGAGCCGGGGCGGCAAGGGCCTGAAGCAGTTCTACGGCCTGAGCATGGCCGGCACGTGGATGCTGGTGGTCGAAGCCAATAGCGACCGGCCGGGCGTGCTGCACGGCTGGTCCCTGATTTTTCGCCGAGTCGAGGACGGGTCAGAGCCGGCGAAAGAGAAAGAGTTCGACTGATCGCGGACGCTCACGTGGTCGCGTCTCTCCGAGACGCGTCTTCCGGTCTCGGAGAGACCGAACCACGTGTATCGGCTGCCGGCGATGTTGCCGCCCACGTCCCACGCAGACGGTCCCAGGCGATCCGCGCCGCCGCCGTGTTTCGTTCCGCGGTCAGCGGCGCCTGGTCGGCGCCGCCGCAGGGATAGACTCCCTGCCGGTACGCGGGATAGGCTTCGGTTCGCAAGTTGGCCAGCATCTGGTGGCCGCAGCGGCGATCGCGTTCGGCACGCAGCGCGGCGAGGTCGATCGGCCCGACGACGATCTTTTCGCCGGGCCCCGGATCGGCCTGGGCCAGCAGGCGTCCGTCGTAATCGACGATCATGCTGCCGCCCGGCCAGCTGAAGGGCGGGTAGTGATTCAGACTACTGCCCTGATTGGCGGCCACGACATACGCCAGGTTCTCGATCGCGCGCATACGGTTCACCAGCGTCCACCAATCCATCGGCGGCGTCGCTCCCCACGGGTCCATGTAGGCCGAAACTCGCACCAGCACCTCCGCGCCGGCCAACGCCAGTTGGCGAATCGCTTCGGGAAACAGCCAATCATAACAGATGGCGGCGCCGATCCGCCCGATCTCTGTGTCGGCTACGGGAAACAGCGGCTGGTCGTAACCGCTTAGATCGTGAGGGCTGGTATGCAGTTCCCACGGCGTCCACGTGTGGACTTTACGGTACTTTGACACGATCCCGTCGGGGCCGATCAGGCACGTCGTATTGAAGACATGCCCGGGCCACCGGGCATCGGATTCCAGGAACGTGCCCGTCTGGATGTAGACGCCCAGGTGCTTGGCTTTGGCGACATATCGGTCCGTGTGCTCGTTGGGAATGGGCACGGCCAAGCGGTCCAGCAGGTGCTCGACCGTCTGGTAGATCGGCGCCGCGTGCGCGAATTCCGGAAAGACCACCAACCGGACGTCGAACATCGGTCCGTAGCCGGTGACCGCATATTCGACCATGTCCAGCATCCGTTTGACCCGCCGGTCGATCTCGTCCCGGTGCTTGGGATTCGGCAGGTCCAGTTGGCAGGCGGCGGCGTAGTAGCGGTCGGGGTTGGTCATGAGGGAACTCGCCAATGAGGGCTCCTTCAGGGCTCAGACGTACAGAATTCAATTTTCGCGGCCAATCGTCCATCCACGTTGAGAATCTTATACCCGCGAAAATTGAATTCTGTACGTCTGAGCCCACTACGATCATCATCGGGTGCGGATCACGCGGGTGTTGTAACGCTCGCGATAGGCCCGCGTTTTTTCCGTTTCGGGGTAGCGTTCGTCCGGGCGGTACGGGTAGCCGCTCATGCCGTGGAAGGGCAATGGTTCGAGCGTGTCCGGAAAGGCCGTATACAGGTCCATGTCTTTGCAGTAGCTGTCGGTTTTCAACAGGAACGAGCGGCGGCAGCCTTCCGGCACGGGGCCGAACGCGTCCGCGGCGAACCGCAGCGTCAACTCCTCGCCGTGGCCCATGATCACGAAGCAATCGTCGGCGGCTTCGAGCAATTCCGCCACCTCGCCGAACCGCGTGTAGTGGCCCGACATCAGCTTCCAGCCCACGGTCCGCTCCACGTTGTTGTAGTCGCACAGATTGGGGTGCCGCCCGTCAGGCGAGAACTCGCGTGGATATCCGCGAAAATGCAGGTCTGCGCTGCGTGCCGCAACTTCGGTCAGTTTGACGGGTGTCTGCGTCAGGTGCCGGGCCAGGAAGATGCGGTCCCAGTACAATTCCATGTTGCTGGAAACTCGCAGCCGACGGTCGGAGGGCCGCAGCCGACCGGTCAACTCGACCGTCATCGCATGGTTCACCCCCGCCGGATAGCCCACTTCGTGCAGCAATTCGACCCACTGCCCGTCGCGTTCAACTTCGATGGTCGGGGCTCGCGCCCGCAAGCCCGCCTGGCTGGCCGCGAAATTCGTCCCGGAGTACGCGTACTCGACCCAGCCGTGCAGCACCAGAACCAACCGGGCGTCCGCCGCCAGGTTCGCCACAGCGTCGCCGAAATCCAACTCGACGCAATGCTCTTCAGCCAAGCCCAGGAATCGTGGGTCGGGTTGGGTCGCTCCGGCATATCGGCGATCGACGGTCCGCACCCAATCGGTGACATCGCGGCCGCGATGGTCCAACGCACGAACCGGCTCGATCGGCTGCTCGAAACAGAACACCTCGAATGCGGGCGGCGGCACGCCGATGGCCATTATCTCGGAAGGTTGGACTTCCGTCCCCACGGGATGATCGACCGCGACCAACTTCGCCTCGTCAAAATACGTCACCTCTTCCAACGGCGTGAGCGACTGCAGCACGTACTCGCCGTCGCGCGGCGTCAAATTCGGCAGCGGCAGGTACTCGGTCGGATCCGGCGGCGCGTAGATTCCGGGCGACACGAGATAACCCAGCCCGCCGACGCCGCCAAAATCGGCCACGAACTCGAACTGCTCGCCGTTCCAAGCGAACAGGTACGGACAGGACGAAGCTTTCCGCGGTACCTCTTCCACCACGGTGGCGCAATTCGCCGCCATCTCGACCTCCGCCTGCAGCACCGCGTCCGGCCAGACAATCCGCAGCCAATCGACGGTGGCGCTGTCGCCCAGGCCGGCATGAATCCGCAGCGGCGTCATCGCAACCGGGCCCGATGAACCGCCGACGACGAATTGCTGGAAGATCGCGCCCGTTTTGACCTCGACCCGAGCGCCGACGGCCGAGTTGTTCGACCGGGCTTTCGAATCCTGCGGCCGCTTGCCCGCCAAGTCCAGCTGAATCCAGTGACCGCCTGACGTGGCATTCACAATCAGTTGCGGTGCCTGGCCGGCCGGAGCCAAGAGGATGTCGCAGCGTCCGTCGCCCGTGAAATCAGCGACCACACAGCTCGCGTCGCCATCCGTCCGAATCGCGCTCAACAGGTTCCCCGGATCGGCACCGGTGGAATCCGTAAGGCCATGTTGCGGCCAGCCGTTGATCAGCAGCGCCGGTCCCCGGCTGCCGTCGCGGCGGGTGGCATCCGCCAGCACCAGATCCAAGTCCCCGTCATTGTCCATGTCGGCAAACTGGCCGCCGGTGCCACCCAGTTGGCCACAGGCCGCTGTGAAGTCCCGGTCCTCCTGGAAGCAGACGCCGCCCTGGTTCTTTAGCAGCCGGATGCCGTCCTGAGTAAACACCAGTAGGTCGCGGTCGCCGTCCTTGTCAGGATCGGCCGACATGGCGCTGCGTACGTTCCGCACGGACAAGCCCGTGGCCGCCGGATCCAGCACGCGATGTTCACCCAGACGGTGATTGATCCAAGCCACGGCCTCGCCCTGTGCCGGAAATACGATCAGATCCAGATCGTAGTCGTTGTCGAAATCGTCATAGACCACCGCAGCAATCGCCGTGTCCTTGAAATCCAGCCCGAACTGGCCGGCCAGATCGGCGAACGTGCCGTCGCTGTTGCTGCCGAACAGGTCACCGGCGGCCGGAACGGACGCGGTGGCCAAGGGAACATCTCCCTTGTTCAGCCGAAGCGCCAGGTAGTCCAGATCGCCGTCGCTGTCCAGGTCGATCAGGCGGGCGATGTGGGTCAGTTCGTCCGGGCCCGCCAACGCCGCGTAGTCCGCGGGCGAAAAAGTGCCTTTGCCGTCGTTCAGCATCACTCGATCCACGCCCGCACGGCCCAGCCACAGATCGACATCGCCGTCGTTGTCCACGTCGCCGAAACAGGGCGAGACCACTTGATTCGCCAGCGTCTGTCCGGCCGCGAACCGGCCGTCACCCTCGTTTCGCCACAGGACTGCCGAGCCTTGGTCGTCGGCTCCGGTCAAACAAACGTCCAGATCGCCGTCGGCATCGACATCGGCGACCGCCAAGCCCGGCAGACCCACCGTCCCGCCGCGCCATTTCCAACGGCGCGTCTTGGCCTCCCGGGTCTTCGTGTCCGGCGAGAAAACGATGCGCGGCTGCTGGGAGCCAGGCGGGGCTGCCAGCGGCAGATTATCCGGGCCCAACACGCGATAGTACTTGCCGGCCATGCCGTAGCTGGCCTGGACCACGAAACTGCCGCCCGTCAACTCGCTGGCATTCAGCTTCTCGAATCGTTTGAACAGCGGCAGTGCCTGGTCGCGCTTCGACGCCCGCGTGTACATCGTAGCCAGTTGATAGACCGCGGAGACGAACCCTGGATCTCGCTCAACAACTTTCTCCAGAACGGGGATCGCCTCTTGCTGACGGCCGACGTTCCGCAACGCCTCGGCGTACTTGTAACCCACGTACAAGTCCTCGGGATCGCCCTCGTGAACGGCCTGAAAGCACTCCAGCGTCTTTTCCATATTGCCGATGTGCTGGTAGTACATTCCCAAGCAGAATCGCGCGTGCAGGTGCTTGGGATCCTTGGCCAAGATGGCCTCAAATCCCTGCCGGGCGGCGTCCAGATTATCTTTGGCCTCACTCTGCCCGAGCATGTTCAACTGGGCCAAGGCAAGGTTGAATCCGGCTGCCGTCCAATCCGGCTGGCGTTGAAGAGCTTTGGCGAAGGCGGTCGCGGCGTCCGAGTATTGGTATCGTTCCAGTAACGCGGCACCGCGATTAAAGTCGCCCAACGACGCGCGCAAGGCGCCTGCGTCCTGGACGGGCGACGGCTGTACGGTCTGTTGGGCAACGGTTTCCCTCGGGGGCCGTGTTGCGGGGCCTGACGGCTGTGGACAGCCGGCAAGACCGCCGAGAATCAGCAGCCCGACAACCGATCTGCATACGAGTTGGACTCGAAGTCGGAACATCTCTTGTCATCTCCCGTGTGTCGCAAATCGTCCGAATCACTGCGATAACCTGAGACACTCGACGACGAGTGGCGAGGATTTCGGACGCGATATCGACACTTCTTGTGCGATCCTTCGCCGGCAATGTCCTACCTCCGCGACGCGATTCCCCGTCACGGGGTGACCGGACTACTTTTACGATCCTGAACAACCGTGATCAACTGATCAACGCCAACATTCTCCAACGTCTGTTTTTCGCCTCCCAGCCAGCGGATATCGAGACGATCTATCTGTGAACGCTCGCCCAAGCCAAACTGCAGGCGTGAACCGAAATGGCTTTGGTAGCTCCGGCCGCTGTGGATCTCGGCCACCCGCTTCCGTGGCCCCGCAATCAAGGTTACTTGCGCCCCGACACCATCCCGAGTCGCCCCGACGCCAATTACGCGAATCTCCAGCCAATGGTTCGCATTTTCGGTGTCATTGCGGATGATCGTCGCCTTGTCTCGGGAGTTCAGGACCACTACGTCCACGTCGCCGTCGTTGTCTAAATCGTCAAAGGCCGTGCCGCGACTACTCTTGTTCGGGAGCAAGCCACTGCCAGCGGTTTTTGAAATGTTAGAGAAATGCCCAGTGCCGTCGTTCAACAGCAGGAAGTTAGGCGCTCGATAGGACGTGCTGTCATCCCACAGGTCGATATTGTCTTCCGTATGGCCATTGGCAAGAAAGATGTCGAGATCGCCATCGCTGTCGAAGTCGATCAAACCATTTCCCCAGTTGACATAAGGAAACGAACCCTCGCCAGCTCCGCTGACTTGCGTGACGTCCTCGAATACGCCGCCTCCTAAATTACGATACAAGACGGGCACTTCGCCCTGGTAAGAAGTCATAAAAAAGTCGAGCCAGCCGTCGTTGTCGTAGTCGCCGCAATCGACGCCCATGCTGGCGTTCTCGTCACCCAAGCCGTTGTAGGCGGTTCCGTTCAAGATGCCAATTTCCTCGAACTTTCCACTGCCGTCGTTCTGATAGAACAAGTTCGCCGACACATCGCAAATGGCGAAAATATCCGTATCGCCGTCCCGGTCGTAGTCCACACAGACGGTACCCATCGTGGTCCCGGACACCCGCGACACGCCCGACGCATCGCTGACGTCGGCAAACGTGCCGTCGCCGTTGTTGCGGAACAAGCTGTCGGGCACCGGCTGGAAATCCCGCGGCACGGGATATCGGGGAATTCCATCGATGGTCCGCATCACGTGATCGTTGTAGTCGAATCGCAGATAATTGCCGACGAACAGGTCCAAGTCGCCGTCGCCGTCCATATCCAGAAAACAGGTACCGGCGCCCACCAGGTCGCCGTTGGCCACACCGGCCGGCAAGGTTACGTCCGTGAACGTCCCGTCGCCGTTGTTGCGGTACAAAACGTTCGGCCCGTAATTATTCAAGTACAAATCGGGGTCGCCGTCGTTGTCAAAGTCGCCGACCGTAACGCCCAACCCAAATCCCAGGTCGCCCAGCCCCGCTTCGTCCGTGACGTCCCGGAATCGCCAGCCACCCTCGTTGCGGTACAGCCGGTCCTGGGGAGGCACCGTGACTTTCGTGCCCCTCATCGGAGCTCCGTTCAGGAAGTACACGTCGATCAAACCATCCAAATCGTAGTCGAACGTCGCCAAGCCGGCACTCATCGGCTCGACGATGTAACGCATGCCGCCGCTGCCATCGTTGTGGATAAAGTCGATGCCGGTTTGATCGGAAACATCCGTCAGCTGGATAGGGCCTTTGGCTGGCGGGGCGATGGGTGGCGGCGCGGAGACCGGTGCCTTGGACTTGCAGCTCGGTGAAAACGCCAGCGTGCCGAGCAGCGTCAGAGTTATGATTCCCGATCCTCGAACGACCACAACCATCCTCTTCCGTTTTTGCGGTGATTTGTCACCGCTTTGGGTTGACGCCAACACCACGCTGTCGGCTCGAGTACGGGCTCAGACGTACAGAATTCAATTTTGCCGGGCAAGCCGTCAGCCACAGGGACAGTCTCAATCCGGCAAAATTGAATTCTGTACGTCTGAGCCCTCGCCCACGCCCTCCTGGACCACGGTCAGCACCCGATCCGCCGCCACGTTTTCCAGCGCCGTGACGCCGCCGCCCAGCCAGCGGATTTCCAGACGGTCCACACGGTCGCTGGCGCCGAGTCCCACGTGCAGCCGGAGTCCGTAATGGCTTTGGTAGCCGCGGCCGCTGTGTACCTCGTCCAACCAGGTCCGCCCGCCCGCCGTGACACGAATCTGGGCGCCCACCGCATCGCGGTTGGCTTTTGTACCGCGGAGCCGCAATTGAATCCAGTGGCCGGGGGCCGGCGATTCGTTCCGCAGGATCGTCGGCTCGCGACGGGAATTGAGGATCACCGCGTCCACTGTGCCATTCCCGTCCAAGTCGTCAAAGGCCGCGCCCCGACTGCTGCGCGACGGCAGCAACCCGTCCCCGCACTGATCGGAGACGTTGACGAACCGCCCGCCACCTTGGTTCATCAGCAGGATGTTTCGCACCTCGTAGGCTGTCGAGTCGTCGTACAGGCCAACATTGTCCTGCAAATGCCCGTTCGCCAGAAAGATATCCTTGTCGCCGTCATTGTCGAAATCCACCAGCCCCACGCCCCAATTCACGTACGGGTAGGCCCCATCGCCGGCATTGGCCGCGATGGTCACGTCCTCGAACGTGCCGTTGCCCGAGTTTCGGTACAGTACCGGCAGTTCGTTCTGATAGCAGGTCATCATCAGATCCAGCCAGCCGTCGTTGTCATAGTCACCGCAATCACCCCCCATGCTGCCGGTCTCGTCCCCGTTGCCGCTGTATGCGGTTCCAGTCGCCAACCCGGCTTCCTCGAATTTCCCCGTCCCGTCGTTGACGAAAAAGAAGTTGGCGGCCACATCGTTCAGCACAAAGATGTCCGTGTCGCCATCATTGTCGAAATCGCAGCCCACGATTCCCATGCCCGTACCGGCGTGCAAACCGATGCCGGACTCGTTGCTCACATCGGAAAACGTACCGTCTCCGTTGTTCCGGTACAGCACATCCGGCTCAGGTTGATACCCCCGCGGGCTGACGTACGTGGGAAATCCCTTTTCCCAAATTATCAAGTGATTCTCGTAGGTGAACTTGACGTAGTTGACGACGTAAAGATCGAGGTCGCCGTCGTTGTCGATATCCAGAAAGCAGGCCCCTGCCCCGACTTTGTCTCCGCACCCGACGCCGGCGTTTTCCGTCACCACAGAAAAGGTCCCGTCGCCGTTGTTGCGATACAACACGTTCGGTCCGTAGTTGTTGACGTACAGGTCCAAGTCGCCGTCGTTGTCATAGTCGGCCGCAGCCACGCCGAGCCCAAATCCCGTATCGCCTACGCCGGCTTCGTTCGTCACGTCGGTGAACCTCCACTGGCCGTCGTTGCGATACAAGGCGTTGGTCGGCGTGGGGCCGCGTTTCGAACCTCGCAATGGAGCCCCGTTCAGAAAGTAGATGTCTTCGTCCCCGTCGCCGTCGTAATCGAACAATGCCAATCCGGCCGTGACTGTTTCGACAATGTACTTCTGGCCCGAACTGCCGTCGTAATGGACAAAGCGGATGCTGCTGTTCGAGGTCACATCGACGAGTTGGATGGGGCAGGTTGGCGCTGGTGGACGCGGCCGAGAACAGCTTGTCACCGTCAGCACCAACCCCGCCGTCAACAGCAGCAGGAACCGCCTGGTGCGGGCTTGAATTCGGGCATCCTTCATGGCGTTCTACCCGACCCGGTGTTCTTCGCGGCCGCGGATTGCATCAAGCGATCCAACTCCCGCCGGACCTGCTGATAGCTGCTGTGCTGAGGAGCCAACACGAGGGCTGCCTCGATCGCCGCGACCGCGCCGGTAATGTCCCCCCGCGTCTTGCGGATCAAACTCAGCAGAAAGTGGTTGTCGGCGGCTGGCTCCAATGAGACTGCCTTTTCTGCCAGCATGCCGGCTTCGTCGAGGTTCCGCCGCGTCTGCAGAAAGAAGTTGGCCAAGGCGGCATAGCCGCCGGCGCGCTGCGGTGTCAATTCGATCGCCCGGCGAAAGGCCCGCTCCGCTTCGTCAAACCGCCTCAGCCGCACGTAGGCGGATGCGGCGCTCATCTGGGCACCCAAGTCGTCCGGCGTTTTTTCGGATAATTCGGCCAAGACTCCGAGGGCCTCGTCCGTCCGCCCTTGCTGCTCGTACATCCAAGCCAGGACCGTACGAGGCTCCACGTTGGCGGGACCTAGTTCGCACGCCCTGCGCAGACACGCCTCGCCCATCTGGTAGTCTCCGTGTGTCAAATAGGCTTTGCCGACGGCCGCGCTGGTCCGCGCAGCCAACTCCCTGGTTTGGCTGGTGCCCGCGCTGCTTTGCAGTGCCCGGCGGTGACGTTGCTCGTCCAGCGCCTTGAGTTCCTTGAACCTGGCTAGGTATTCCCGGGATTTCTCCTGGTCCCCCAGGCGGGCGCAAGCCGTCGCCAGTGCAAAATACCCGTTGGTGAACTCCGGCCCCATCGCGACACCCGTCTCCAGATGCTGCCGCGCCCTGTCGTATTGCTTCAGCCCCAGGTACGCCTGGCCGAGCAAGACAGAAGCCGTCATCAGCTTGGGCCGCGTCTTCAGAAGCCCCGTCAACAGTTCAACCGCCTCCTCCAGTTTGCCTTGGTCGATGAGGGCCTCCGCCAGATGCACGGGATACACCGCCGAGTCGCGGTCCAGTTGCATCGCTGCCCGGTAGTGCTCCGCGGCGACATCCAGCTGCCCCTCCTCATAGGCTATCGCCGCTATCGCCGCATGAGCGGATGCGGCAAGACTGGGTTCCAATTCGATCGACCTCTGCCAGCAACGGACGGCGTCCTTGGTTCTTCCCAGGCTTTGGTACAATAATGCAGCTACGTCCAGCGCCGCTCCATTGTCGGGAAACTGCTGCAGCAGGTGGTCGACCAGTTCTCCGGATTCCAGGAGCAATTCCGCCGAGTCGCTCGAGACCTTTGCGGTCGCTTCACGCACGGCGGTCTTCAGCTGTGCACGTTCCGCATCGGGTGGATGCAGAAACAACAGGCCGGTGGCGATCAAGCCGGCGATGCCGACAGAGATCGCACCTAGCCAAGCCCAACGCCTCCACGATGACCGCCTGCGAGCCAACTCGCTTTCGCGAGTTGCTTCTGGCGCGCGCTCCTTGGCAGTCGTTCGCCAGCTGTTCATGGCGGGTAACCGTCGGTTAAGGCGATCAGCTTCCTCGCGCAGCACCCCTCCGCTAGTTCGCTCCTCCCCCCTCGAGTTTGCTCAGCATCTGTTTCGCCTTGGCCTTGGCCGGCTCACCCGGTGCCATCGACATCAGCGCACGAGCGTCGGATTCCAACGCTCCAGCTGTGGTTGCGTCGGTGGCCTTGAGGGCTTCGATGTGCTGCATCACGGCGCCGATCTCGCTGCCGACCTGGCCGCTCTGTGCGACTTGTTCCAGCGCCGACTTGATCGCTTCTTTAGGCGTGATGCTCGGCGGCGTGACGGACTCCGTTCGGACACTGCCGCCGCAGCCCACCACGCCGGCCAGGAGAACAACTGTCAATAGCTTCGCCTTAGTATCCATGATCGATCCAACTCCTGCGTTACGAGAATCGTATTATGCCGCATTAGGGGACTTCGACCGCCTCACCACGGTCGCGTGTTCCAAGTCCCTGGTAAAGATCCCAGTTGACATCGCCCGTGATGAAGTGGACGGATCCATCCGCCATTGCCGTATTGACGCCGCCGGGATGCCTGCTGCGCGCTGGGTACAGGCCATCCCGATCCGAGGCGAAGCCAGGTGGAGCGACGGAGATACAAGTCGGGAACTTGTAGTTCGGCGTGGCGACGGTGTTGAACACGTTTTGGGTCATGTTGGCCCCTTGCCAACTCCACCCGTTGGTACTTAGGTGAGACGCCTTGCCGGCTTCGCAATTGACACCCCAAGCTTCGATAGCGGCTTGAGCCACGGACGTGCCCCCGCTGTACAACACGTTGGTGACCGGCTCACCAGGAGTGTACCTCGCACCGTCACCGTCGCCACGGAGGATTTCCGAGGCCAGGATTGTGTTGGATGTACCGTCGACGATATCCGCCATGGGCGTCTCATGAGACATCCGAAAGACGCCGGGGGTCGTGCCCGAATTGTCCCAGTCCAGCGTGGGGCCGATACTGACCGCGTAATTGCAGCCCGGACCACCGGACCATTCTGCGGTGGTCGGGAAGCCGATCGGCGCGATGTCCGATGGGCACAAGAAGCCGTCGATCTTCGACTGCTTCATGAAATTGTTGTTGCCGTTGTACCACTCGCCGTCCCAGTACACCTGGTCGAAGATTCCTTGTTGTTCGACGTAGGGCAAGAACATGACATGGGCGCTGAAGCCCTGCCAATGGCTCAAGCCGGTCTTGTAGTAAGTAAACCGCGGGAACTTCTTGTACACGTCGTGGTAATTCTGTGCCGCCAGTCCGAACTGCTTCATGTTGTTGTAGCACTGGGTGCGGCGAGCCGCCTCGCGGGCGGCCTGGATCGCGGGCAATAGCAGGGCGACCAGGATGCCGATGATGGCGATCACCACCAATAGCTCGACCAATGTAAAACCTCTGTTGCGGGAAACCATGAATCCACCTCCCCGAAATCAAAAACCAAAAAACTGCAAAAAATGACTTCAACGACCATCCACGCCGTACCAAGGGCGGACGGTGTAACGTACATGAGTGTAGCCAAATCCCCGGATGATGGCAAGCTCCCGGCGATGGAAGGCGATGGAAGGCGATGGAAGGCGATGCGAGCCGTGTGCGGGAAGCTGACTTATATCCGGGTCAGTGACCCGGCCCGAACAGAACGGCATTCAGGAACAGCCGTTGAGTAACGGGGTACATCGCGCGGTAATTCGGATCGTCCGTAAACGCCACCACGTGGCCCGCGCCCAGGGACTCGTACAACAAGTAGGGCGTCTCGGAGACCAGTTCCAGCGTTTCCGGCCAGCAGAAGCCGCTGGTCAAGACGGCCGGCCTGGAAGCAAACGTGACCAAGCCTCGGCCCTTGGACGGGTCCGGCGGCGTCAGCATAACGTTGCCTTGGTAAAACACGTCCACGGCATCGGGACAGCCGAAGGTCAGCCAGTGTTCGCGGAAGACATTGGCTCGCAGGAACACACCGGGCGACGGGTCGGCGGGCTGAGTTGTTACCTCGGCAGTCGCGTCGGCAAGCGGCTGGTCTGCCGCTGGTTTCGCGACGGTCGGAGGCGGGCCGGCTTTGTTTTTCGGCTGGACACTCAGCAACGCAACCGGTTTCTGCGCGGCCCACAAGGCCGCACGCTTAAGCAGAATCAGCGTCCCGCCTTCGCTGATCCATTGCCGCAAGCGGCCGACATCTTTCTCGCCGGGCCCCTCGCGGCCGCTGTACTCGCCGTCGGGCAGCACCAGCACGTTGTATTCGCGCAAATCCAAGCGACTCAAATTGCTCCCGGCGACCCGCGTGATCGGATAACGCCAGACCTGGTCGAACAGGTACCACGTATGTCCTGCAGCATAGCTCGCGGGGCGGTCCACCAGCAGCGCGGCTTTGGGCGGCCGCACCCATTTGACATGCGGTCCACCCAGTTGAGCGCCGTCCGAGACCAAGCCCGTGTTGCTGGCCAGAATCCGCAGGCCGTGGTCCTTCGCTGCTTGCTTCATCGCGTCATGCAGCGTGTCCGGGTTCTCGGAGGTGCGCAGAATCAAGGTCCCCCTCGGGCAATCGTCCTCGCCCATGCGGAAATCGCGATCGCCCACGTGGACTCGCAGACCCTTCCTCAGCCACGACAGCAGCGCGGGCAAAGCGGCGTCATGTCCGGGTATCAAGTAAGCGACCTTCGCCCGGCCCCCGACCACTTGACCGGCCTGCGGAGCACCGTCCCACGGAGCGCTGGTCACCGGGACGGCCGTCGCAGTCGCCAGACAGTCCACCCCGAAAGCCAAGGGCAGCGACCAGGCGGTCACGTCGTAGATCTCGTCAGGAAACCGGTCCGCGTTGCGCTGGATTTGCCGCTCGATGAACTCCTGCTCCAGCTCCACTTCGCGATCGAGCAGCACTCGGACCAGACGGCCCGCCGGTTGGGCGACGGAAACGTGGAAGCTGCCAACCGGGATCTCGCGACGCCCCTTTTCGGACGTCCGAATCTCGGTGCAGTCCGCTTTCACGCTCTTGGAAACGCGTTGCACCTCGACACCGTTGTTGCGGAGCAGGGCGGCCAGCCGCGCCGCTCGCTGCGGACTCGCGCCGGGCAGGAGGAAGTAGTCGCGGACCGGCCCCTCGCGGCCCAGTTGAATGCTGCGGCAGCGGGCTTCGTAGAACTCATCCACCAATCGTCGAGCGTTCGCTGCCGCAAACTCGACCGTCGCCAGCGAGCTGACGTAGTGATGGCGGACGGCGTCGCGGAAACGCAATGTCTGCTCGTCGTCGCGGCGGATCACCAATCCACGCACGCCGGCCTGTTCCCAGAGGTTGGCCAGTCCTCCTTGAAACGTCGGCCAGGTGGAACCGTAGCCGGGGAAGAAGCCGTCGAACATTTCGCGCGTCGTGTACGTAAATCCCAGATCGTCAAAACGCCGCGCCAGCTGCTGGCCGAGCAGGTCTAACGAATCGATCTGCTGCGGCAGGAAAAAGGGATTGACCGGATCGGCCTTGGGACTGAAGAAGTACGTGGCGTTGTGGCCCATCTCGTGAGCGTCCACGTAGATCTGGGGCTGCCAGTGCAGGTACGCGGCCACCTTCGCCTGCGACTCGCGCTGGCTTTGCAGGAACCAGTCGCGGTTCATGTCAAACAGATAGTGATTGAACCGCCCGCTGGGCCAGCGTTCGGTGTGTTCGGTCGCCAGCGGTTGCGGATCGGGATAGGTGCCGCGAGTTTCGCGGTACACATTGACAAACCGTTCGTGGCCGTCGGGATTTTGCAGGGGATCGATCAGCACGACCGCGTCGTCCAGCAATTTTCGCGTCTGCGGCCGCCGATCGGCCAACAGGTGATACGCCGTCAGCAGAGCGGCTTCGGGGCCGGACGTTTCGTTACCGTGAATGCCGTAGGCCAGCCAAACCAGCGCCGGCACTTGAGCGGCCAGCTCGCGAGCCTTCTCCGGCGGCGGGTTCCGCGGGTCGGCCAGCTGCCGATTGGCAGCGCGAATCTCTTCCCGGCGCTGCAGATGATCCGGTTTGGCGATGACCAGGTAATACAGCGTGCGTCCTTCGTACGTCTTGCCGTAGGGAACCAGGACAGCGCGATCCGCGACCGCCTTGACCAAAGCCTTAAGATATCGCTCCATTTCCGCATAGCTGGTAACGTCTTGTCCCCATTCGTGCCCAACGACGCTTTTGAGTGTAGGAATCTGCGGATTTGCCTGCAGTTCCGGCATCGGAAGCAACCGCCGGGCCGAGCGAACCGGCTCGGCGGCGAGCAGCCAACTTGACATACAGAGAACGAAACCGGCAATCGCCGATAATCTTGTCATCGCTTGACCCCCTCGAGCGAAAGAACTCCCTGCGGCCTACCAGGGTCCCATTGTGATTGAGTGCGGGCCGGAATCAATCGTGGCAGTCCATCCAGCCCGCCGGATCTACCGCAACAGGGCTGGGGCGACAGACAATATAAGCCGCCGGTTTCCAAGCAAGTAGCCTGACCAGGGAACGCGAGGAAATGGCAGGAAGTCTGGATAACGTTTCCGCGTTCTGCTAAACTTGGTGCGTCACGTTCGATTCCGAGAACGGCTGACGAGGCATGTGGCAACGTCCGCGCGCAACACGCGGGCGTCATTTTCGTTCTCAAGAGACAGGCTAGTCTTGGAGGATGGCCCTCGCAGCCCCCGAGATCGTCGAACGTACGTCCTCCGATAATCCTTGCGAGAGTGGCGGAATTGGCAGACGCGCTGGACTTAGGATCCAGTCCCGAAAGGGGTGCAGGTTCAAATCCTGTCTCTCGCACTTGCTTGATACAAAAGGACTTGCGGCAAATCGCCGTGAGTCCTTTCTGTTTGAACGGTGAGCAAGAGGTAACAAATAGGTAACATTTGTTGGGGCGGTGTTGGTCGGCGTTGGTGCGGGTGTCCTGAAGGCGTCTCGACTCAGACCGGCCCGTGCGCAAGCGGTGGTCTGCGGCGTTCGACCGACAGGATAGCCGCCAAAGCCTCGCAGAAACTCGTTGAGAGGCCGCCTGGCCTTCCAGCCCTACAGCCTCTCACGATCGACGCTGTGGCGTTCCTGGGCCTCCTCGGCAGGCTGCTGAACCCCAAACGTCAGGGAACAAGCCAGGAGCGGACGTCGGCCGCACCGCCGGGCCGCGCAGCCATGCACCCCCAGCCGTTCGGTCCGATCAGGTCTGGACACGCTGCCGACCCGCTCATCAGACCTCTCTGGCCAACACCTCGATCGCCCGCCAGTTGGCTTCCAGGGGGCAATCGCTTCGCCATCCGTAGCTTCTTCTCGATGTTTGCTGCCACAGCTTCGTTCCACGCCAAGCGGAGCCAGGGCATCTTCTTGCGGATTGCTGATCGCGCCGAGGCTAGGGCCCGCAACAGAATCGACAGCGTCAGCCATGCCGCGCCACCCAGCTCAGGGGAAATCAAGCTGCGCATAAGAAATGCCGGCCCGCTTGCACACCTCGACTTACGGCTGAGCCGCTGCGAGGCTGGCAGAGTTGCACAGCGATAGACGCTAACGCGAAACGACGCCCACAACTCCGCATAGCATTGATCACTCAAGCGGTCCGGCAACTATTAGTCTAGCGGGTTGGGACGCGAGGTCAACTGGCCTGCCGTTGCCCGGCAACTTCGCGATGGAAGGGATCGCCATCTCCGCGATCTTTCCCCTTCGGTGAAACGGAAAACACGGATTCTGTACGCTCATGTACGCGTTCCTTGGCTGGCTTTTGCATAATGATCCGGCTGCGGGCCTGCCTGCTCCCTCGGCCGCCATGACATGCGTTGCCGGGGCTACTTGCCGTACTGGTCTCGATCGGCTCCGGGATGTCTCTCCCGGTGTTCCACGTTGTGCAGCATCCCCAGGGCTCGCTGCAATCCCGCCTGGCCGAACTTCTCCTTGATCTGGTCGGCGACTTCATCCAGGCGGGCTTGCCGCTCGTGCTCGGCTTCGGGGAACAGGCTCAACTGCACCATCGCCGGATGCTCGAAGCCACTCATCCCGACCCCCAGCAGACGAATGTGCAACCGTCGTGCAGGCAGCCGTTCCGCGAACATCTGATCCGCCGTTTGCCAGATTTCCTGCGTCACGTTAGTGGGCTGGGGAAGTGTCTGGGCACGGGTAACGGTGTGGAAGTCCTCGAACCGGACTTTCAGGTTTACTGTGCGTCCCTTCAGGCCATGCCGCCGCAACCGACATCCGACTTGTTCGCTCAGTTCCAGCAGCCAGGCCCGCATCTGCTCCGGGTCTTCCAAGTCCTTGGCGAAGGTCGTTTCGTGCGAGATGGATTTCGCTTCCTGTTCGGGCACCACAGGCCGGTCGTCAATGCCGTGCGACAGCTCCCACAAGTGCTCGCCGCCGCTGCCGAAATGTTGCCGCAGCAACTCGACGGGCATCTGTCGCAACTGGCTGATCCTGTGGATGCCCAGCTTCTCGAACACCTGCCCCGTGACCTTGCCGACGCCCCACAGCCGGCCTACGGGGAGTGGATCAAGGAACGCCTGCACCTGGTCGGCTTCGACGACCACGAATCCGTCCGGCTTCTTCAAGTCGCTGGCGATCTTGGCCAGGAACTTGTTGGAGGCCACGCCCACCGAGGCAACCAGACGCAGGCGATCACGGATCTCTTGCTTGATCATCCGGCCTATGGTCTCGGCCGTGCCAAACAGCCGCTCGCTGCCGGTCACGTCCAGGAAGGCTTCGTCTAGCGACAGGGGCTCGACCAGCGGCGTGTACTTCTCGAAGATCGCACGGATCTGGTCCGACACCTCGGCGTAGTAGTCCATCCGTGGCCGCAGGAAAACGCCGCGAGGGCAGAGCCGGTGGGCAGTGACGGCGGGCATCGCACTGTGGACGCCGAACTTGCGGGCCACGTAGTTCGCCGCCGCCACGACGCCGCGGCCCTCGGGCGTACCGCCGACGATCACGGGTTTGCCGACCAGTTCGGGCCGGTCCCGCTCCTCGACGGAGGCGTAGAAGGCGTCCATGTCCACATGAAGGATCATAATGCAGGTCAACACCCTCAGTCGCGTATGTACACGGGCGGCACCGAGTCCGTCAGCCACACGCCGTTCTCGGACCTGTAGAACGTGTGCCCGTCGCGGAACATCCGGCCGGCTTCGATCACCAGCACGACCGGCCGGCCACGGCGCTGACCAACTTTCGTCGCCGTCTGGATGTCAGGCGACAGGTGGACGTGATGCCGGTTGCCCTTGGTCAGGCCGTCCCGGCGGATCGACTCCAGGAACCGCTCGACGGTCCCGTGGTACAGCAGCTCCGGCGGCTCCACCGGCGCCAGCCCCAAGTCAACTGAAAGCGAATGGCCCTGGTTGGCTCGAATCCGACTGCCGTCCGCGGAGAACGCGAACCGCTGTTTGTCGTTCGTCCGCACCACGACGTCCAGTTGCTCCCGAGAGATCGCCCGGCTGTGCTGGGCACAGGCCGCCAGCAACTCTTCGACCGGCACCCAGCCCTCGGCGTCCAGCGTGATGCCGATGACCTCTGGGCGGTGGCGAAGGACGAGGCTCAGGAACTTGCTGGTGGCAACCTGTTGCTCTTTCATCGTTCAGCCGCTCACTGCTGCCAAAGAACTACCCTCCCCTCGCGTGGTTTCTACCGCGACCAGACCGCAATCACGTGCTCGAAGGTATCGGCAGTCCCATTTCGCGAAGAAATGCCGCGACTTTCTTTCTCTGTGTGACGCGGCCTTGGCCCAGCATCTCCATGACAACGTATTCCTTCGCCGATAGCGTTGCCTCTGCCGCCCCCGACTGATAATAGGCCAGGTAGCCGAGAGCCTTTTCAAGGTTGTCAACTTCCTGGTAACAGACTTTAATCTCCTGCCTCATTCGGTCCGCTTCGGTGATGGCCTTCTGTCGCGATAACAGCCTCGCGTTCGACGGAGATGCGACCAGGCCCCACTGCTCGTCGTCGTATGCTGCTGCGGCCCTGTCGGCATCGTCGTAGTCCGACTGCGGTTTTCGAAGGGCCTCTTGGTTCTTCGACCATTCTTCCAGCCACTGCCAATGCGATTCGGCCGTCTTCTGCTGCCGTGTTGCCTGCCACAGCAGATCGAGCTTTGCCCGGAGCAACGCCACTTGTGCACGGACCAAGGGAAGCTGAACCTCGAAGTACGCCAACTCCCTCATTACGTTCTCCGTCACGCATTGATCCGAAAGCAAGCGGTCGAGATTGGACGCAGTGTCTGGGGCATTAGCGGACCAGATTGAGACCGTGAAACCACACCGCAGGCCGACCATACGAGGCTGGTTCTCGTTTGGGTTTAGGAACTCGATGACGTTCAGGTTCGGCAGCTCCCGCTTGACCATTCGCTTCGCGTATTCCTCCGGTGCCGCGAGGCCCAAGTCCTGCATGATTGTCTGAGGACGCAACATCTTCCAGGAATAGCCGCCCAGCCACCGGCTGAACCGCCGCACGTCGCGGTCTGTGACGCCAAGCACTCGCTGGTCCCGCGCAGAGTGAAGATGCTGCACTGCATCTGCTAGGTTGGGGCACAAGTCCTCAAGGTCCCCGTCGTTTCGGATGGAGTAGATCAGGGCCACGAAGCGATCAAACTCCGGGAGGTGATCAGGACGCTGAACGCGGAGAATCAAGTCCACGTCATGCGGCCGGGGCTTCCCGCGAAAGAAACTGCCAAAGCCAGTGATCTCCAGTACCTTGAGGGGCAGTTCCCCTGACGTGGCCCATTCACCGAGGGTGACAAGCCGATCAAATAACACTTGCTGACGGTCTGTTCGTGGGGATGTCATAGATGAGGCTCGCCTCTCGGTCGATGAACCTGGATTCAGGCCCCAGGCGGATTATGTGGGGTACCCCTTGGCCACCGTGCTTGTGTTTCTGGCCAAGTCCAGCGACCGCCAGCAGTACCAACTGGCCACCGAGGCCCACGGGCGCCATGGTGCGGCGATGGCGTGGCTGGTGGCCTTGTCCGGGAGTTCGACCAGGCCGTAGCGATCGCGGATCACCGTCCGCACGCCCAAGTCGTCGTGCGGGAACACGTCCGTACGGCCCAATGCGAAGATCAGGAACATCTGGGCCGTCCAATGCCCGATTCCCCTGATCTGGATCAACTGCTCCACGACCTGCTCGTCCGGTAGACGGCCGAGTCGCCGCAGGTCCACGGTGCCGTCGTTCACCTTTCCGGCCAGGTCCGCCACGTAGGCCGCCTTCTGCGGCGATACTCCAGCCGACCGCAGCTCGTCCAGGCTGAACCGAGCCAGGTTGGCGGCCGTCAGTCCCGTTGGGCCGGCAAGTTCCTGCAATCGCTTGCGGATTGCACGGGCCGCACTCGTCGATATCTGCTGGGACACAATGGACCGCACGAGCATGGCGAACCGATCCCGCTCGAACCGCAGGGTGTACGGCCCCACGGCGTCGATGATGGCCTTCATCACCGGATCGGCGGCCCGCAGATGCCGGCGGGCGGATTGAATGTGGGTGGGCGTCAGTTTCATTGTCGCGCGAACTGCGGGAGTGCATGCTATAGCCCTGCGGAATACACCATCAGATTCAGCCGCCTCTCAGGCCGAAGTAGTCCTGGTCCTCGATGGTTTCCGGCGCCGACGGCGGTTTCTTCGCAGTCTTCTGCTTCCCGCGAGATGCCTTTTGCTCCGCTAGGTTCTCCTCGGCCACCGCCTTGCCGGCCTTCAGCTTCTTGATCCCCTCCTTTGCCCTAGCCGCCAAACGGCGAAGCATCTTGATCGCGAGGCCCGCCCGGCCGGTGAAAATCGTCACGGATCAGCTTTCCCGCTTCCAGGGCGGCGTCCACGGCGGCATCCAACGCGGCTTGGTAGTGGTCTTTCTTCATGACGGACCTCAACGCCGACTTCGGGGGTGCTCGCTGCAAGCCAAGTAACGCTCGATGCGCGGCGATGACAGCTCGTCGAGTTTAACGCCACTCCACGAGTTCGCCTGCTCCTTCAACATTTCACGAAGGCATTTCTTTCGCCGATTCACGGGCCAGTTGTCGAAGTCGCCCGGAATCTCCCACTCGTCAGGTGTCTGGATCAGTCCTTGCTTTGCCTTCCGGCTGTTGGGATGGAGAATGAAGTCCACGAACCGGCCGACCTTTTGCTTCGCCGTTCGCGTTCCCTTGAAGGTGATCAGGTAGGACGGCGCGACCTTGAAGAACAGCTTGCCGAGAGTGTCTCGATCCAATCTCGCCAAGTCAGCGAGAATCTGCTTCGCCGTGAGGTCGGGGAGCCGCTTCGCAAGGCGATCTCCGAGTGAGATTGCAGCCCACTCCTCCTCGACGTAACGCTTGGACTTGGCAAACCGCACGAACCCGGTGTAAATGGCGGTGACGAACTGTCGCCGGTCAACAACTGCTTCAATCTGCGGCGGCACGTCTCGCTCTGGGTCTCGAACCACCAGACGCAACGAATCGCGGGCCTCGGCAGTGGCAACGAACTGCGCAGTGACGCCCTCCTCGTCTATTGCGAAGAGAGAATGGCGTCGGCCAGCGGCAATCCTCTCCAGCCAGCAAATCATATCGGGAAACGGGTCCCACAAGTTAGACGCTGAAATCTTGGCCGTTTGTCTTCCGACAGCTATGGTGAAGTCAATCCACCCAGCTTTGCAGCCGTGAAATCGAATCTTGGCCTGAACTTCCTTCATACGACCACTAGACCTCTCGTCGAATGGTTACGGCGGCCTCTGTGTGGTTCGATTGGTGACCGAGAGCATCAACGGCTCCTGTGGTCCCCACAATCAACCGGGCCGGGCCGTCCCTCCTCATCCTGACTGCACTTCGTCGTCTAATCCCAGTTCCTTCAGGCCCGACTTGGCCTCGTTCGCCTTGGCTTCGGCCTGGTCGGGGTCGAGGGGGACCTGGAAGGAGACTTCCAGTTTCAGCCCTGGCGTGGAGGAAAAACGGGTCAAGACCTTGGTGTAGAAGTTCATCCACTTCTGCGGCGGGACGGTGCCGCGCCAACTGACCAACCGCTTGCCCTGTGGCCTCTTTCCGTCGTCCTTGTCGTCATCCTGTTTGGTGGTGATCCTGACCTCGGCGATCGCCTCCAGGCCGCCGGCTTGGGCGTGGACGCTGTAGACACCGCCGGTTTCTGCGGCCGTGAAGACGCCCTCGGCGGTGACCGTGCCGCCCTTGGCCGCCCACTGGACGGCCGGTACCTGAAAGGGCTGGCTGTACTGGTCCTGGGCGGAAACCGAGAAGTCGGCCCGCTCGCCGACCTTGATGGTCGCCTGCTCCGGCCGGATCACCAGCCGGGCTAAGTGGGGCGGCTCCAGCAGCTTCTGGGCGTCCTCGACCTTCAGAATGTACACGTCCTCGGATAGCTCGACGTCGGTATCGAACAGGCTTTCCTTCAGCTTCTGGACTTTCAGGTTCCCGCGGGCGTCCTTGGTCGCGTAGCCCAGCAGGCCCTGCGTCACGCCATCGCAGATGGCCCGCTTGATGATATCGGGATTCAGCAGGCGGGGCAGTTGCGGGGACGAATAGAAGGCGTCCCGCACGCCGGCCGTGGACCACTCGGTCAGGGCCGGAGGCCAGTATTTCACCAGCTTCAGCGGACTGACGCCCTCGGTGATCTCGTCGTTGCGGCGCAGTTCCCGCAGGTAAAGCCCGACGATTCCGTCGCTGGGCGCGGTGGCGCTGGACGTGATCTGCCCCAGGTCGATGTGCCGCAGGGCGTTGTTCTTGTCCAGCAGGTACAGGTGCCGATACGCCCGGAACAGGTCTTCCTTGAGCTGCCGGCGAGCGCCGTCCAGGTTTCGCGCCAGCAGCTTGAGCTGCGATTGGTCGATCCGCTTCTTGGTCTCCTCGTCGTCGTCGATGTCCTCCCAGGCCAGAGCGTTCCGGGCGGCATCGCGGACGTTGGTGGTGCTGTCCGGCGCGGCGAAGATCAGCGCTGACTTGTAAGTGCGGCCGGACGAGCCGCAATCCCGGACGATCGCCTCCATCATCTGAAGCGAGGTTTTGCCCTCCGCGGGCGTGTCCTGCCCCAGGACAACCATCGTCAGCACGGGCCGATTGGGCACGTCGTTGCTACGCTTGGGCCAGTACCGGCGGTCCAGTTCCTTGCTGCCGGGCTGGAACAGTGCCTCGGTGTCCTTCTTGATCCGTTCGTCGATCCGCTTATCCTCGACGGCACCACGGCGCGTCACCAGGATCTGGTTCAGGTTGGGCGCTAAGCCGAAGCGGTAGCGGTTCCGTTCCCAGTTCAGGTAGAAACAGGAACCGGCCAACCCCTCCAGCACGTTATCCACGTCGGCTGTGTTCAACTCCGGGCCGCTGACGCCGGTGCGGATCTCGGGCAGCGATGCCTCGGCCTTCGACTGCGACATGCCGCCGTTCGACTCGAAGAAGATGGTCGTGGCGATCTTGCGGTGCAACTGGGCCTTGCGGATCGACTCGGCGGCCTCCTTGTCCAATCGGGCGGCATGGGCGTCGGACCGGCCCACGATGTCCGTGGTGACCGGGATTTCCAACTCCGACGAACCAAGCTGCTCGAACAACGCGGCGCGGAAATGCTGATTCTCAAACGGTGCCAGCCCCAGCGTGATGAGCGGCTCCCGGGCCGCCTTGCGGTGTTGTTCCTGATAGGCGTGAGCCACCCACAACGCCAGCATCCGCAGCACGCCCCGGGTCCGCTGGAACCGCGGCAGGCTCTGCCATTTCCGCTGGAACACCGAGAGCACGGACGGGTGGAAGGGGTAGGCCGCCTGGAACTGCTCGTAGGCCGTGTCGGCGGTGATTCCCGACAGTTCCTGGACGTGGTCCACCGCCCATTCCGCATAAGCCGACGCGACCTTGCGCCCGTCTTCGGGCATCCCGTACCACTCAAACAGCCGGCGCCGGATGATCTCGGAAATCTCCTGATCGACCGACATGAAGATCGCCTTGCCGACGCGGTTAAGCATCTGCTTGAGCGATTCGTAGTCCCGCCGGTCATCGACGTTCATTTCGATGTCGGTGGACGACGGGATCGACACGCACAACACGGCGTTGTTCCGCGCACAGATTTCTCCGGTGAGGTTGTGCAGAAAACTGTAAAACTGGTCGGCCAGTCCCAACTTGCGACCGCGGCTCATGTAGTTGAGCAACTCGTCCACCAGGATCAGCACCGGGCCGTCCGGCAACATCTTGCGAATCACGTCACCGGCCGGGCTGATCTCCCGCTCGTCATGCTCCCGTACGGCCTCGAAACCTTTCGGCCCGCCAAGCTGCCAGGCGATTTCGCCCCACGGCGTCTTGCGCACCGGCTCGCCGTCCCCGCCGCGGCCTTTGAGCACGTCAAACTCGGTACCGACGAACACCGCCACGTCCGCCGTGGGGATCTTGCTGATACCGGCCTTCTGGAGAATCCTGTCTACGCCCTTCCAGTTCCTGGCCTTGTCCCCGCTCTGCGCCAGGTGATAGACGGTGGTCAGCGAGTGCGACTTGCCGCCGCCGAACTGTGTGGCCATGTTGAACACGGCGGATGTCTCGACCTGGATGCCGGAGAGACGCCGCACGGTCTCGGCCGTCAGGTCCAGCAAGCTGCCCGTGAGATACGTCCGGTCGAAGAACCGCTCCGGGTCGAGGTAATCCCGGTGGACGTTCGCCCGCTTCTGGTGGATATGATCGAGGTGAACCGCGAACTCTGAGGCATCCAGCGGGCGGTTTTCCCGCAGGTCCTCGCGAGGGGTAACAACTTGATACCAAGGCTTCAGGTTCGCCATAGTCAGCCTTCCCAGTGTGTTCGGTCGATGGCCGCAGAAATGTAATCGCTCCCGCAGTCAGACCCCGTACTTGGCATGGATTTCGTCAGTCAGTCCGATCAGGTCCGTATTCGTTCGCACAGCCCGCACGACATCCTGCCACGTGCACCAATAGAGTATTTCCGGATATCTGAGAGCCGATCGCATCGCTTCAAAGGCCCTTTGGCCATCGCCATCCCTTTGAAACGCGGGATTGCGTTCATCGACGAGCAGCACAACGCTTGTCCCCTCCGTTTCGACTGTCCCATCGGCCCGAACGCAGGCCGCCAAGACAGTACGAACAAGTTGGTAAGGGAAACGTATGGGGCACGGTGCTTGGTCGCTGTCACTCCAGGACCACAGGCCGGGAACGTACCTCCAGTAGCCGATTCCTCTCGCAGTCAACGCGCACCGCGATTGCCGTCCCATCTGGTGCTCGTAGTTGCCGTTGCAGTGATCCGGGTCTTGATCGGCGAGCCGTGGTCGGGAGCAGCTACCTACGCCGTCCTCGGCAAGTTTACACTCGACGAAGATGCGTTGTTTGCCGTGAAGCAGGACATCGACACTCGTGCATCGGCGTGGGTCCTCTCCCAGGTAATCCACTTGGTACTCAAGCTCGACCGCGGGACTGTCGCCGTCCAGTCCGTAAAACGGGTAACGGCCGCCGTCGCATTTAACGTGGGTCAGACATGCGAGCGATCTGGACACTGCCAAGTTTCCAAAAACGGTCTGGGCAAGTGCCTGGGAACTTCTCATGCTCTGAAACCACCGATGGTGGCGTGAATCCGGAAGCATCCCGCGAACGGCAGATTGCTGAAGACTAGACAGTCCTGGGGCCAGCACCACATTGTGGATTGCATCGCGCCGGTTGAAGACCGGCGGCCGATTACCTTGACGTTGGCTTCGGTCAAAGAGAGCATCTTGTCCCGCGAACGCTGCTTGTCGGTAACGCCAAAGGCCGGTCACCAGATCGTTGAGGTAAGGCATGGCCTGTTTCTCCATCGCACTTCAGAATCCCAGCCCCTTCTTCCTGGCCAACACCCCGTCCACCCAGCGTTTCTCGTCGGTCCCCCGAGGGTAAAGGGCAGAGAACGACTGGGCCAGTTTCCAGAACCGGCCATCGGTACCGACGCCCTCTTCGGTCAGGAACCGCTTGAGCAACTCGCCCCGCCCGGCGGCGAACAGGATCATCGCCTGATGCAGCCGGTCGAGCACCGTGCTGCCTGGCGGCGGCCCCTTCAGTTCTCCCCAGCCGGCCTCGGCGACCTGGAACTCGTCGGCGTCCTCGAAGAATGTCAGTTGCTTCTGTTTCGCCTTCTTCTTGCCGCGGCCGGTGGGCGCGGCCTCCGCGTCTTTGCCGAACAGGTGTTGTGTCCGTTCGGGAACGGGACGCAGGCGGGCCTTGTCGCCCTTGACCTCGACGATGGACTCGCTTTTGTCGAGGTGGATGCCGAGCCCCTGCGCGATCTTCCGAGCGGCGTCGAACTCCAATACAAACCCGGCGACCTTCGCGCCCTTGCCTTCGTCTGGGGCCTCGTCGTCCGCGTCTTCGCCTGCCTCGTCACCTTCGTCTGCTTGGTCGTTGCCGTTAGCCCCAGCCTTCCCGCTGCCGCCTCCCAACGTCCACAGCCACATCGCGGTCAGCCGGGCGTCCGGCTCCAGGCCGGCAGCATCGGCGTCGTCGAAGATCATCGACAGGGCTTCGGTGGAGACGGCCGCCCAAACGTATTCCAGGTATTCCCGGAGCGTGGCCTGTTCGCCGCTGGCTTTCTCCACGCGGCCATAACGGCTGAAGACTTCGAGGGCCGGTCCCAAGCAGGCGAAGATGGCATCAGCCCCGACGACGCCTTCTTCCGCGAGTCGTGGCATCCACTCGTGTATGCGCACGGGGAGTTCGGCCAGCACATCCCTCCATTCGCCAACCTCTGCTCGGATTGCGCCATCCGGCGTCTCCCGCGGGCGACAGACGAGGTGCACGGAGGACGCAAGCCGCGCCTGTCCTTGGGCTGCGATTCGAGCCTCACGTTCTGTGTCAACAGGCCAAGACGCCGTGATCGTCCAACCCGCGTCAACAACGGCCTTCAGGATGGCTTCCCAACTCGATGTGGTCTTGCTCGCAAAGACAATCACCGAGACGCCGTCTGGTCGCAAGACTCGGCGGCTATCACCAAACGCTGTTGTGAGCTGCCTTTCGTAAAACGCAATATCATGTTTGGAATCACTCAGTTCGTGCGGGCGGTCAACAACGATTTCGGAATCCTTCGGCACTGACAGAGCCTGAAATAAAGATGGATGGGCACTAGCAAGGCTCCGACGTAGCCAGACGTAGAAGAAGTCAGACAGGTAAGCGTACGGAACGGCGTCGTAGTACGGCGGGTCTGTGATAATCGCATTGGCCGCGTCATCGGGCAGTGGTTGTTCCGTCGCTGAAGCCATCTGAACTTGACCTACACGCCCGGCTGCCGACGATTCTGTCGCACAAACCTGGGCGACCCAATCGAACGCCTCGTGCCATGCGCAATGGAAATCAGAGAGCGGATTGGCCTCTACGAAATCCCACGTCATAGGAATCGCTTGCCGAGCGAAGCTATGCCCTACGGTTCCCCTGGGCATCCATGTCGCAATCGTGCTCCAGTAGTCGGCGCACTTGTCAATGGCCATCGCAAGGCAGGTCTGTGCGGCGATTCTCAGATCTTGGGATTCCTCCGAACCGTCGCTTTCCGGAAGTTGTCGAACCACGTCAGAAAGCGTTGCCAAAGCGAGGGCCTGCCGGTGAGTAAAGTAGTCTCCCCAACGGTCTGAACCGTAGATCATGGCCCAAGTGTGACGAATCCCCCTGACATCCACGGGCTCGTCAGGGACCAACGACAGTGCCTGTCCGGATTTCTTCTGCCACTCCAAAATCGCCCGAGCCGCTTTGCGTGCGGCATCTTCATCCGTAGCTTCGGGTAAACGAAAACCGCCGGGCGAATCAACAGAAGGCGTCACCACGACGCAAAACAGTCGCGCCGATTGACCGCCGCCGCGGCGGTCCTTCAACTGCTGCCTAACCGCGGCAACTGGTGTTGTGTATCCGCAGACCGGGCATGTCGCCGATCCACGTCGCACAGTCCCCGTGCCAACGTCCTTTGCCTTGGCGCTCTCAACGATCTCGAAGTCCACTCGTTTCTCGCGTACCCGGGGCACGATTTTCAACGCGACAGACCTCTTGCCGTGTCGGGCTAGCCACAAGGAACGCATGAGTGGCACTTCAGATCCGCATCCGGGGCCTTCACAGCGGATCGTTCTCGCCCAAAGGTAGGCAACCGGCAACTTCCGGTCCTTCCCCTCAGGGTAGAACCGCAAGAGCCTCTTCGCAGTTTCCTGCTTCACCCATGTCCCCCACTTGCGGATTTCGTCCGCCAGTCGCTGCCCATATTTCGGGACGTACTCCAGGACAACCTTGTTCAGCAGCACGGGCACGGGGTTAAGGTCGCTGGCAAAGGCGTCCGAGCCGACGCGGAGTGCTTCAAGCGGGATCGAGCCGCCACCTGCGAACGGGTCTACAACCAGCGGCCGGGTGCCGGGCTCTCCACCTAAAGCCTCGTGTGCCGCCTGAGTCAGGGCGCGGCTTGTTTCCAGGTATGGCTGGCTTGTTGAGTTGTCCCAGTTGGCGAAGTCGGCGATGAAGTCCAGCAGGGCCGCCCGTAGCGTCAGCAGGTCCGTCTCGTCGGTCGGGTTCTCGCTAATCGGCGACTTCACCAGTGCCGCCCACCGGGCTTTGCCTTCCTCGGACGACGTAGCCAGCACCTTCATGTCGCCGTCTGCCCGGCGCGCGAAATCCATGATCTGCCGCGCCGCCGCATCCCGAAACGCCTGCGGGCAGTTCGGATCGGCCGGGTCCGGCCACAGCGCCGCGCAGATCACCGCCCGGCACGCCGCCAACGGCCGCCGCGCCCACCAGATGTGCAGCGTCGAGATGTGCCCATGCCGGATCGACTTCTCCCGCCGCGAATGGGCGGAGATGCGGGCGATGGGCAAGTCAACTTCGATCAGGCGTTTGGGATAGCTTGCCATGTAAGCAGTGGGGGTTTCTGTGGTTATTGGAAAAGCTGGATTGCTGTAAGTGGCCATCCAGTAACGGGTTGCGACCGCCACTAATCTTCTTTTCCTCCGAAGCTAGAAAAGAACTCCTCGTCGTCAGCCGTTTCCGGCGTCGAGTAACGGCGCACGTTGCGCCCGGCGTCCGGGTTGACGACGACAAGCAGGCCCTGTTCGACCCAGGTTTTCAAAGCCTTGGAGGCAGTGAGCGTGTCGTCGATGCCCAGCAGTTGCCTGACCTCGGCATTTCCGATCGTTCCGTACTTGTCGATGTAGTCGGTTACCTGCTCCCAGATAGAGGGCCGGTTCTGATTCCGCAACAGGACGACGACAGAGTCGCGTTCGAGCCTTGGTCGCGTCAAGTAAAGGGGCGGGTACAGATTCGCTTCCTTCATCGTTCCGAACATCATTCGCACCCCTTCGCCCGCGTCGAGATTGGGCGGGTCGGGAAACTCGCGCAGGTGTTGAATGATCAGGGGATTGCGACTGTAGGGGCCGACACGCCCAATGTTGGCCGGGGTAATCGGACCCGCCAGTAGGCCGGGAGACTCGACCTCGATGCGGTCGGAGAAGATGCGGATCATTACGTCGGACGGTAGGCGGTAATCCCGGTGGATAACTGCGTTCGTGATGGCCTCGGCGATGACGCGCACGGGGTACTTCTGCACGATCTCGAAACCCAGCGGACCGAACTGAACACCGCCCGCCAGTTCTTTGATTACGGCCTGGCGAGCGTCGGCAATCTGACGCAGCAGCGGGCCGCCAATCGTGACTGGAGTGCGAAGCAAGTTCGTGTTGGGGTCAGTGGAGATCTGGAGACCACGATAATGGAAGATGCGCACCGCCGTTTTGCTCGCCAAAACGCCCGATGGTTCCTCCGCGAACAGCAGAACGGCAGCGCGCGTCGGCCGCAGAACACCGTTTTCGTCGCGTTTGGCCAACCCGGCGTGAAACATCGCCTCGTCAATGCGGCGAGTGAGTCTGCGTTGGCGCGCGTAAGCTTGCCAGTAGTCCGTCTCCAAAAGCTCAAAATCGACATCCTCAAGCCGCGTCTCTGCCGATACTACTCCCCGTGAATGGCAGAGCTCGCTGATTTCGGTTGCCGTCAGTTCCTTGTTGCCTTTGGACAGGCGGACAAATGTTCCGTCATCGACGATGCTGTGGACCCGTTTACTCTTCTCAACACGCAGCAGGATGATTGAGCCGCGCGAGCCATCTCTCAAGGTACAGGCCAGTTCTCGATGACTACAGGTGAGTTCATCGGGATGCGTGATTCGAGAACGGAGCTTGCGGCGCAGCTCGTCCCAGTTCATGGGATGTTCCTCGATACCATAGATGCGATCCCGCCCTTTGGCCTTATCCGGGTCCTCCAGGCCGAGCACAATGATCCCGCCGCTGGTATTTGCAAATGCGACGACTGATTCGAGGAGCCTATCCACCCTACCGATCCGTTTGCACTCGAAGGTCGCGGACTCCGGACGTGCCAGTAGGATGTCTATCGGATCGTCAATCGGGGACGATGGGCTTGTTGTCGGTATCTTGGGCATCGGCTGCTCACCTTTTTAGGCCATTGGTTTCTGACGGCTTGCGGCCAACAAGGGGTCCGGCGATATTCGGTAGTGCTCGATCGCTGAAACGGTTTGCCAACCCAGCCGGGCCGGGTCTTGCACGTCATGCAACTGGGGCGTTCCCGCACAGTTGTATACGGCGTAGAGCCAGTAGTCATTCGCGAGACGGACCGCGGTGTCGTATTCGTGTTTTGTCAGGGCCACGGCGCCAACGCCCGCTCGGCCCTTGACCTCAATAAAACGGACCTCAATGAATGTCTTGGGGTCTTCGGGATGCGGGCGGCGGGAGATGAGATCGAAGCCGCGGTTTTCGGACTCGACGCTTTCGACCTGCCAGCCCCGTGCCCGCTCGTAGGCCATCGCGGCCTCGACGGCGATCCGCTCGATCTCATCGTCGCGGACCATCGGCGCGAGCTGCGGGTTGTTGCGTTCGGGGTGCGGCAAAACCCAGGCACGGCCCAGATGCTTGATGTCGGCCACGGCGCAGTGCCGCTCCAGCTCCAACTCCCGACGCCGACGTTCCAGTCGGTTGTTCAGTTCGTCGAGGTGCTGTTCGGCCTGGGAGATCAGACCATCGAGGCCCTGAACGGTCTGGCCTTCGACCTGCCGATTCAGCAAATCGCCAAGCTGCACTTGCTGGCGGTCGATCAGGGCGTTGAGGCTAATATCGACGTGCTTGGCGACCCGCTCGACCTCCTGGATGCGGTCGGCAGCCGCCTTGACGCCCCAGGGCTGGAGCGTCCGCTGGTAGAGGAACTGCTCGACAGCCTGGCGATGTGGCACGGCCGGAACGTCGCCCGGCACATGCGTGTCGGATGGGGCAGGAACGATCTCGTGCAGCACGGTCGGCTCATGGACGACCATTTGACCTGTGCCGTTGGTTTCGACGGCGAACAGTCTGCGGTGCAGCGTGTTGCCGCGACCGTCCTTGATGGAAGCGGCGAAGATGTCGAGCAGCCCTGGCGCGGCATGGTTCAGGTCGTAGAAGACGGCACCGCGGCGCAACTGGCTATCGGTGCGAGTAAGCACATCGCTGCGGACGGCCTCGAAGAGCGGATGCCCCGGCGTGACCCATTCCAGCGTCGGGTCCTTGGCCAGTGCTGTCGTGGCAAAGGCGACGGTCGCGTATTCCCTGCCGAGACGTCCGAAGCGGTGTTCCTGCTGGTCGCCGACCGAAACCAGATTCCGCGGAACCTTGCCGATGCGGTACGTGTGGGTGTCCTTGCCCGACGATTTGGGATGCAGGCCGGTCTCAGGGGCGGCCTCGATGAAGAAGTTCTCGACGACCTCGGGCACCAGCCGCCGTTCCTTGGCCTCGGCCGACCGGCCGACGATGGCGGACAGGTTGAGTGCCTTGCGGGCCAGGCCCTCCAGCGCCGATTCGGTAATGGCCCGGAATCGCTCGGGGCTGACATCCCGAACGATGCGGTCTTGAATCTGCCGTTCGTCGGTCTGCCGGGCGTACATCTTCCGCAGCAGTTGTTCCAGCAGGTTCGACGGGAAGACCTCGCCCACCACGTCGAAGACCTGATCGGTGCCAAGGTCCTTGCGGATCTCGGCCAGCCGGTCGAGCAGTTTTTGCAGAACACGGCCTTCGCGGGTGTTCTGCGCCACGAAGTTGATGACCAGACAGTCGTGTTCCTGACCGTAGCGGTGGATGCGGCCGACACGCTGCTCCAGGCGAACCGGGTTCCAGGGGATGTCGAAGTTGATCAACATCCAGCAGAACTGGAGGTTGATGCCTTCGCCCGCTGCCTCAGTGGCGACGAGCACCTGGGCCGCTTCCTTGAACTCCCGCTCGGCGCAGATCCGGGTGCCGGGCATGTCGCGGTCGCCGATCTTCATCCCGCCGTGGATCTGCGTGACCGTCAGCCCCCACTCGCGGAGCTTGCCCAGCGGGCGTTGGTCCCGGCCATCGCCGACCAGATAGTCCAGGGTGTCCTTGTGCTCGGTGAACACCAGCAACTTCATCTTGGGGTCGCTGAAGATGCCCTCGGTGGTCAGGACTTCGTGCAGCTTGTTCAGCTTGGTCTCGATCTCGCGGGCTTCGAGGGCTCGGGCTTGCTCGATGAGCCGCTCCAGGCGGGCGATGTCGTCACGGAGCACGGCTGGATCGACCGACAACACGGCGTCTTCCAGTTGGGCGATGATCTCCTGCTGCTCTTCTTCGGTCAGGTCGTCGAAATCGTCGGGAAGGCGGCGGTCGATCTGCTCGCGGCGGTACGCATCGGGATCGTCCAGGATCTTCTGCCGGCGATCTCGCATCCGCTCCAAGGTCCGACGCACGGCGTAGATCGACGACGCCATGCGGCGTTGGAGCATCGCCATCGTGAATCCGACTGCCCGGCCACGCGCCGATTCTTCCTGGGCCGCCGCGATGGACTGGTCTTCCACGTAGCGGGTCAGCTCGTCATAGAAGTCCAGTTCGTCGCCGCCCAGGTCGAAGGCCGCCGTGCGGACTTCGCGTTTGGTGAAGAGCTTGCGGACCTCGCCCGTCTCCGGATCGGGGAACGTGACCAGGGCTTCCTTGGTCCGCCGCAGGTAGAACGGGGCCTCCTGCTGCCGCATGGCCAACTGAAGACTCTGGATACTGCCGTAGACATCGGCGTCCAGCAGGGCCAGGAACCGGCGGAAGTGTTCGGGATCGCCTTTGTGAGGCGTGGCCGTCATTAGCAGGAAGTGATCGGTCATCTGCGACAGCGACTCGCCCAAGCGGTAGGCGTAGGTTTTGTGCTCTTCGCTCCGGGCGCTCATCTTGTGGGCCTCGTCCACAATGATCAGGTCCCAGTGCGACCGCAGGAGGCTTTCCCGTGCGTCCTCGACGAGCGATGCCCAGGACACGGAGGTGATCGCCTGGTCGTAGTCCTGCCAGGGATTCTGGCCGTAGTTGGCCCGCAGCAGGCCGCCGGTGATGACCTGGAACTTCTCGCGGAACTTGTCGGCCATTTCCCGCTGCCACTGGAAGGTCAGGTTCGCCGGAGCGACGATCAGCGTCCGCTTCACCAAGCCGCGGGCCTTGAGTTCCTTGAGCGTCAGCCCGCCCATGACGGTCTTGCCCGCGCCGGGATCGTCCGCCAGCAGAAACCGGATGCGAGGCAATCGCAGGAAGTAGCCGTAGACTGCTTCCAACTGGTGCGGCAAGGGATCGACGCGGGCGATGGAAAGCGAGAAGTAGGGGTCGTACTCGTATGCCAGCCCGAGCCGGTGGGCTTCGACGCCCAGCCGGAACAGCCGGGCATCGCCATCGAAGGGTTCGCGCTCGGCAGAGACGGTCAACTGCGCGAGTTGCTCGGGGCTCAGTACCGGGTCATGCGTCATCCCCGTCTGCATCCCGCGGCCGATGACCTTCAGCGAATCGCCCATCGGGACCGTGGCCAGAACCTCGATGGGTTCGGGCAGGGTCGGCCCCTGAACGATGCTTCCGGTATGGATGGCGGTTGTGTTCATAATGGTGACGAAGTCGCAGCCGGTCGGTTGTTGGTGGCGGGTTACCGGGGCTTTCGTTTTGGTTTGGTGCCCGACTGTTGGACCTGCCGGAGCAGTGCGTCCAGGTCGCTGATTCTGTAAAGTCGATAGCCGTTCATCGGGTTCCGGTGGACCCGCAGCTTTCCCTCTGCCTCCCAGTTGCGAAGCGTGTTGATGCAGACGCCGAGGTACTTTGCCGCCTTCGTAATGTGGATGTAGTCGTCCAGGTTGGGCATACAGTCCCCTCTGCCAGGGTTCTAAATGGACAGCCGGCCGCGCGAGGACTACCCTACCAAAGCCGTTCAGTGAAAGAAAGCACCCCCGCGACCGAAGTTTTTGCCAGGAGTGAGCTTGCGAAGATAGACGACCGCAACGGTCAGGTCGGGACGGAGCCCGTCGCCATGATAGACGAGCGGTTGGACAGATCCTGACCAACCGGCGGACGATTTCTTGTGAACGGGAGCCGGCAATCACTTCTTCCGGCCCCGCACCTTCGCCGCAATCAGCGGCGATAGCGTCAGGACCAACATTCCAATCGGCAGCAACCCACCCTCCAGCACGTTGTAGTCCGACGCAAGCCGTTCCCATGATGCGCCCACTACGAAACGGCCGAACAGAATCTCGAAAGCCAGCGTCAGGGCCAGCCAGGAAGCCCCGACGAGCAGGAGTGCCGACACACTGGATGTGCCGATCCAGCGGACGAACGCCAGGGCGATGGCAAGAATGATGAGCGAGCCGGTGAACACGCCGATTTGACTGGACCGGAACTCGCCGACGTACGGGACGAGGAAGATGCCACGCACGATGCCGTGCAGGATCTCGGCCGCAATCAGGACCAGCCAAATGGCGGCAGCCCTGGTGATGATGGCAAGTCGCGTTTGGTGGCTCACTTCATCGCATCCGACTTGGGTGTGCGGGTAACTGCTCAGGGCCTCTTGCCTGACACAACCTGCTTGATCGCCCGCAGGTACGCGCCATCCGGATCGCCCTTGGTCGGTGCCAGGTAGCCGCCTTCGCCCAGCTCGTTCCAGGCGTACAGCAGCACAACCCGCTCCGCAGTGGTCTGCTCCCGGTGCTGATCCATCCAGGCGATGGCTGACTCCAAGCCCGCGGCCAACTGATCGGGCGTGCGGTCAGGGAAGTACCAGCCGGGCTTCTGCCCCAGGGCAACCGCATCTTAAGTCCTTCCTTTCAGGATGTTTAAGAGACGCGAAT
>CAZXYZ010000099.1:0-42385 GCA_964645045.1 uncultured Pirellulaceae bacterium
AGGGCAACGCGACCGACGGCACGCTGACGTCCGTGTCGGGGAATTCCGAAGCGCGAGTCCGGAGCGCCGACGAGGTCTTCTTGCGTCTGGGCGCCGGCGACGTGGCGGAGGGCTTCAATTTCTGGGAGACCGTCCCTGTGTCCCTCAGCCGCCGACGGTACTTGGCGTCATCCTGACGCCGATGCCTGTTGAGCATCGGCACTGTCATCGTAGTTAACTGGCCATCTCCGCCTTCAACGTGTGCAGCTTGTTCGGGTCCGTCTCCTTGCTCAGGATCGTGGTCCGGTAGTAGTCGGCGAACGATTGCTCGATGGTTTCCGTGTTGTTCTGGAAATCAAGGACGAACACCTCGTATTCCGCTGTGGTTCTCCTTCTGCAACTCGTCCTTGGCGCGTCATTTGGACGGTCTATTCTCTCGCCGCCTGCCGGGTGACGATGGGGACGTATCCGATCTCCAGGCCCGGCGGTGGCGTGACGATCAAGGCCGGATCGAGTTCCGCCAATTTGCCAAACGCGGGTGGGGCCAGGTAGTCCCGGTCTTTCTTCCAGCTCCGGTGGAGCTTTTCCACGCGCGCCTGCAGGGCCTCCCGCTCCTGATCCGTCATGTCGGCGTTGAGTATGGCGGGCTGGTCGGCGAAGCGATACCAGTAGTAAGTGACCACGCTGCCGTCCCCCGGGTGCGCCTGAAACGGTCCGGCTTTGGGGCCGGGCCTTTTCCAACAACTCGCCTCCTCCTCGGGCGTGACATAAGCTTTCGGGTGTTTCTCGGGCCGGTCGAAGCGCGCCTTGGTCAAACCCGTTTCCGCCGGGACTTCTTCGGCTTGCACCGGAACCCATTGGGGTTTCGCACCGCTCTTTACCAGGCGGAAATACTCGGGAAGCTTCACCAGCGGCCCAGGTTTGGAATCGGTCTGATTCACCAATTTGGGATCCCAGATATAGCCGAAGGTATGGGTGTCCGCCGCCATCGGTGCCGCGAACGAATTCCACGCCACAGACACCTTCTCTTCCTTGGAAGTGCCGTCCGGATAAATTCTCCAGGTGGCACCTCCTTTACCGGTGAACCGATGCAGGATGGCCCCTTCAGACCGAATCGCGCCGCTGGCCTCGGCGCCGCCGTCGAACCAGGTCTTCACCGCGTCCCAGAGCGCCTGCTTGTTGTAGGAAGTGATGTGATGGACGAGCCGTGATTCGCCATCTGTCCCACAGGGAAAGAAGGTGGGAGCGATGCGGGCGTAAGTCTCACCCTTGGCGTCCACGGCCTGAATGCTGGGGACATGCTGGGTCTCCATCTGCAAGGCTCGGTTGGGCTCGGCGGGACGGCTATCCAGAAGCATTCCGCTGAAGCCCGGTTCCGCGACCGCACCGGCGGACCAGAAATACGGCGTGAAGAACGCCACTGGGCCTTTGAAATTCCCCGTGTTGAGGAAGAGCGTCCAGGATTGGTCCCCGGTTGGGATGTCCTTGCCGGCGGTGGTGGTCTTGGACGGCGTGAGCGGAAGCGGCAGGTAGCCGTAGCCGAACAGTTCGCCGCAGGTGCCCTGTTTGAGATTCAAGCCGTCGGGCGGCCACAGCAGCCACGGGCTGAGTTGCGCCACGCCGTATTTGCCTTTGGGTTCCGCCCAGTCTCTGCCCTTGCCGGCCCCGGGTCCGTTGGCCCACTCGCTGAAATTCGGCGCCACGCCGCCCATGATGAATTTGGGCGTCTCCGTGGCATACTCCGTGTCGCGCCACCAGCCCAGGCCGCCCTCGATGTCGGAATAGAGTTTGATCGGAGGCGCAGGTTCTTTTCGGGCGAACATCCAGGTGCCGAACAGGCCGGTTTGAAAGCGTTGCCCCGGATACTGGTCCAACAACGGCCATGCGGCCACATACATGGAGAACCCGGCGTTGTAGGTTTCGGGAACTCGCTCGTTGGGTACGAGGAGGTAGCCGGCCATTTCGCCCTTTTGAACTTGGTTGGAGGCATCCGCCGCGGGTGACGCGGGCGCGACCAACAGGAGGGCCAGACTGAAGGCGAACAGAGTGGTGAACGTTTGTTTTAGCATGGCGGAATTCCAGTTGACTGCTGCGATGCGACTTGAAACCCCTAATCTTTCACTTAATCTTTCACCTGATCTTCTGGAGCCGAGGAGATTAAGTGAAAGATTAGGGCGATACTCATCCGAGCTATTTCATGGCCCATACTGTTACTGTGGTGTCGGCTTTCGGTCGGACGCTTCCTGGCTTTTCGCGGCCTCGGCGTTGGCTTTTTCGAGCAGCGGTTTCAGCTCCGCGAGGGTCGCTTCGGCCTCCTGCACGCGCCGGGCCAGATCATCCCGCTCGAGTTCCTTGCGAATCTGATTGGCGGCATGCCTTTTCGCGGCATCTTCCGGCATGTCCTTCGGCGTCGCAATCTTCACGGGAGTCTCTTCGAGGATCCAGTCATCGCTGCGCTGCGCGGCCAGCGGAACCCCGCGATGGTTGACCAGGTTCCCCAGCGGGTTTCTCGCCCAAGCATACCGATAGTGAAGGGGTTTGGCAACGAATCGGCTGCTGAGAACGAGGATGCTGAGGTCATACTGCGGCCGGTTGCGGTTGTCTTTTGAGTCGTCGGCAAGCCAGTCCACATCCGCCGGGTAGAACCGGCGGTCCTGCCCGGCGATGGCAAAACCGAGCAGCCGACCATCGCTGTCGTCGCGGGTCTTGATCTCCGTGCTCATCGTCAGCCGGAGCGAGTCGCCGACAATCTCCACCTTGCGGATGGCGGGCGGGAGCCACCAGGCTTCGGCATCCCGACCTTGGAGAAGCTCGTACCGCGTCACCAGAGCCCATTTGGCGGCCCGCTCGCCGACGGGAATCTTGATCTGCGGATGATACCAGGACTTGCGCAGGTCGAAGCTGCTCACGAAGCCGACGTGCTGGTCGCCGGCGCCACGCAGATCGAGGAATGTCCGGTACTGGGCCTCGCGAATATAGACGCCGGCGTCGTACATCGGCACGAGGAAGTTGTCCCGCGTCTGAGGCTCTCCGGCGGTGCAGAGCGAGATGATGCAGAACGGCATCTGCGGATTACCGAACGTCTCCCGCCATGCGGAAATCATCTTCCCGAACACCTGATAGTACATGCGCGCGCCGGCCGAGCCGTTGAAGGCGTTGTTGAATCCCTGGTGGAAGAGGGTTCCCGCCACCGCGAGGCCGTGCAGCGGCTTGATCACGCCGGCGTAACAATAGCCCGGGCGGTTTCTATCGCCCACGGGGCCCGGACGAACGTCTGTCGGCGGCTGACTATCGGCCGGGATGGGTTGCCCCTTGGCCTGGAGGCTCTTCAGGCGATTCTCGTAGGCCGACACTCGCGCCTTCAGTTCGGCCTGCGGATCAAACGCGGCGATGCGGTCGTCCCAGTCCTTGAGCAGGGCCTTGGTTTCGGCGCCGTCAATCTTCCGCAGCACGTCCTCGGGCGTCCACGTCTCGACGGTGGTCCCGCCGATCGACGCATCGATCAGCCCGATCGGCACACCGGCGGCCTGATGCACCCGCCGCCCGAAGATGTAGCCGATCGCGGAAAACTCCCGGACGGTTTCGGGCGAACAGATGTCCCAGTCGCCCTTGCGAAAGTGCTGGCTTGACCAATCGCTCCACTCGTGCAGGCGTTCGAAGCTGTGCATCGAGTCGAAGCCCTTCCCGACCGGCATGGTCAGCAGCCGGATTTGCGGGAAGCTGGCCGAAACGATTTCCAGCTCCCCGTCGTCCACGTTGCTGATGGGAAATTCCATGTTGCTCTGCCCGCCCAGAATCCAGACGTCGCCGACCAGGATGTTCTCCAGCGTCAGGGTCGTGCTCTTGCCCTTGACCGACATGGTCTGGGGGATACTGCGGGCGGGAACCGGCTGGAGCGTCACCTGCCAGGACCTGTCGGCCGCCGCTGTGGCCGGGGCCTGCTGGCCGCCGAACGAAACGGTCACCTCCTCGCCGGGGTCCGCCCAGCCCCAGATGTTCAGCGGTTGGTCACGCTGAAGGACCATGTTCGACTGAAAGACGTTGGCGACGCACAGGCCCTGGCCGATCGCCGGGACTTCGACCACGTCCTCCTTCGGCAGGGGGTTCTCCGCTGCGGCGCCCGCAGCCACCACGGCCATGATTGCCAGCAGCATTTCACACTTTAACCACGGTGTTCGTCTCTTGTTCATAGGATGTTCCACGATTTCTCGTTCGTTGTTTTGTGGCGAATCAAGCTCGAAGGGGTATTCAGCGTGGCCCCGGAGGCAGATGTTCCACGAGATAACGGGCAATCAACATGCGCACGTGAACGAGCGCCCCCTGGCCCTCCGCAAGCCCGTGATCACGATTGGGATAGACGAAATAGTCGAAGCGTTTGCCCAAGGCGATGAGCCGGTCCACCAGCCCTTCGGTGATCTCGATGTGCGTGTTGGTTTCGCCCGAGCCGGTGATGATCAGCAGGTCGCCGCGCAGGCCCTCGGCGTAAGTGATCGGTGCGCAGGTGCGGTAGCCCTCGGGATTGTCCTTTGGCGTGCGCATGTAAATTTCCTGATACCCGGCATTGTAATACTGCGGCTGAGGCTTCGGCACCACGGCGATGCCCACATGATATACGTCCGGCTTGCGGAACATCGCGTTGAGTGTGTTCGAGCCGCCGCCGCTCCAGCCCCAGATGGCCACGCGCGAAAGGTCCACGAAAGGGCAGAGCCGCGCCAGCGCCTTCAGGCCCGCGGCCTGCTCCTCGGTCGAGAGCGGCCCGAGGCTGCCAAACACCGCCCGCCGCCACGCCGCCCCCTTGGGCGCCGGCGTGCCCCGATTGTCCATCGTAATCACGATATAGCCCAGTTCGGCCACCGCCCGGTGAAAGAGGGCCTGCCCGCTACCCCAGTCGTCCAGCACCGTTTGTCCGGCGGGCTCGCCATAGACGTACACCAGCACGGGGTACTTCTTCAGGGGATCAAACTCGCGCGGTTTGATCATCCAGGCGTCCATCACCACGCCGCCGCCGATGTCGAGTTGGAGGAACTCGGTGGGCCGCGCGAGGAGCGGCTTGACCCGGGCGGCCGCAGCGGCGTTGTCCTCCAACACGCGGACGGCCCGGTGTTCCGGCAGTTGCACCAAGTCCGTGACCGGCGGCTTGTCGAAGGTGGACCACGTGTGAAACGCCCACCGACTGTCGGGAGAAAACACGTAGCGGTGCGAGCCGGGTTGATCCGGCGGCGTCAACCGTTCGGGCGTGCCGGTTCCATCCAGACGCGTGCGGTAGAGGTAGCGCTGCGTCGCGTTGGTGGGCGAGGCCAAATAGTAAAACCATCCGTTCTTGTCATCCACCTGGCCGCGCGCGATGAGGTCGCTACCCGCTTGGGTGATCGGTGTTATGCCGGAACCGTCCCGCGAGACGACATAGGCGCGTCGCCAGCCGTCCCGCTCACTGATGATGACCAAGGCCTGTCCGCCGCGAATCCACTCCAGCCCTTGGTTGGCCGACGGCTCCATATCCACCCAGGCGGGGTCGGTTTCCGCGTAAGCTTTGGCGATTACGCCGGTGCGATGGTTGGCGAGCAGGAATTCCCGCGCATCCCGAGAGCGGCTCAGTTTCTCGACCAGCAATTCGTCGGAATTCCCGGCCCAACTCACTTGGTTCAGATAGAACGTCCCTGGTTTATCCGCCAGTTCGATCCAACGCGTGGGGCCGCCCTCGACGCCAACAACGCCGATGCGCAGCGTGGAAATCGGCCCGCCGATCCGTTCATATCTCGTTTCCCGGAAGGTGCGATAGGTCGGGTCGCCGGGCACAAGCACCGCCCGCTTCGGGACGGCCGAGGAATCGGTCTGGATATAGGCGATCCATTGCCCGTCGAGACTCCAACTGGCGAGGCCGTTTTCGATGGTGTCGGGGTCGCCGTCCTGGGTCAGCGGAATCGTCCGGCCGCTGGCCATGTCGAATACGATCAAATCCGCGCCGCGCGAACCCAAAAGCCGCTGCCCATCCGGTGAAAAGGCATTCGACTCAAACCGCGCTCCGCGCCCGGCGTCCACCGGACGCAACGCGCTTGACTCCAGTTCATACAACCAATGATCGCTCCCGCGCTCGCCGTTGGTCATGTCTGTGTGCAGCAGAAAACGGTTGCCCGACGGCGAACGGACGAATCCCCGGATCCTCAGACGCTGCTTGGTGTCGGGAGGGTGGAGCTTTTCACTGGCCACCACGACCGCGCGTTGGCCGCTGGTGGAATCGTAGCTGGCGATCTCCGCGCCCGACGCACCGGCGGGTGTCTCCAACCTGAGATAACCCGATCCGTCCGGCAGCCAAGTGGCTCGAAAGGAACGCATGGCAAACTCGTTCGTTTCGTAAATCGCCTTGATCCGCGGCTCGACTTGCGCCAGCAGGCGGGCGTTTGCTTCCACCGCGGGGCTGGCCGCTGCTGCCGATCGGGCGAACGCTGCTGCCACCAGTGCCGCAAGCAGCAGGACGCTGACGACTTTGAATGGGTGTTTCATGTTGTTGATGGTGATTGGGGCGAGGTTAGCAGGGGGGTGACGCTGAATCCTATGCGTTTGCTCATGTTGCGATTTGTCTCTTTCCTCTACTTCAGCAGCACCTTGACAATGGTCAGCGAATGGGGCCGCAGATGGACCGCACCCTTGACAAAGGTCCGTGTTGTCTTCTGTGGCGTGACCCGATCGGGATTCTCGATGCCATTGTAGGAATCAGGCGAATCGCCGGCTAGGACCAGGGCTGCATGTTCGCCGTCAAGCAATCGGTCCTTCATTTTCATCGACTGCCGGCGGGACGCTCAGGCCGGCTTCGGCCGGATGTCTTCGATTGATCGAGCAAGGTCTTCAGTTCCTTCACGATCTGCGGTTGCTCGAAGTAGAGGTTCCGCGTCTCGCCGGGGTCGGTTTCGAGATTGTAGAGCTGGCCCGGCGCGCCGGGCGCGGTGTCGGGGAGGAGGAACGGCTTGAGTTCGGGGTTGTGTTCGTAGCGGTTGCCACCGGAGCCGGTGTGGTCGAGGTATTTCCAGTTGCCACGCCGGATGGAAAGCATGCGCGACCCGCTGAAGGCCTGCTGGAGCAAGTAGGGCCGGATCGGACCGCTGTCCTTGCTAAGCAGGGCGGGAAGCAGGTTGTAACTGTCCTCGGCTGCGTCCTTGGGCAAGTCGGCGCCGATGATGGCGGCGACGGTAGCCATGACGTCGGTCAGGCTGGTGAGGTGCGCGCTGGTCGTGCCGGGCTTTACTTGGCCGGGCCAGCGAACGAGGAACGGCACGCGATGCCCGCCTTCCCAGTTGTCGCGTTTCATGCCGCGCCATGGCCGCGCGCCATCGTGGCCGTAGTCGGCGCGCATGTGGATGACGCTGGTGGTTTCGGGGCCGTTGTCGCTCGTGAAGAGGACCAAGGTGTTGTCGGCCACACCCAGTTCATCGAGCGTGGCCAGGAGTTCCCCGACGACGCAATCGAGTTCATGGATGAAATCGCCGTGAGGGCCGGCCCGGGTCTTGCCCTTGAACGGGGCCGCGGGGAACGACGGCAGATGGACCGCCTGCGCGGCGTGGTAGAGAAAGAAGGGTTTGCCCGGTGCGCTGCGGACGTGCGATTCGAGAAACTCGCGGCTCTTCCTGAGGAAGACGAGGTCAATTTCCTCCATCAGAAAATTGGTGGCGATGAGGCCAGCCCGGCAGTCGTTGGCGTAGGGATGCTTGGGCAGCGGCGTCTTGTCAATCATGCGGGTTGGCGGGACCGGCACGCGGTCGCCTTCGATGAATGCGTAGAGCCAGTCCGTCGTGGGACAGCAGGCCGTGCCGAAGAAGCGGTCAAAGCCGTGATCAAGCGGCCCGCCTTCGATGCGGCGCGAGAAGTCCACGCGCTGCACCGCTTCCACGCCGTTGCTGCGGATCGGGTGGCCGTCCTTGTCGAAGAACGTCAATCCGACGTGCCACTTGCCGACACACGTTGTGGAATAGCCTTTGGCGCGGAGCATGGCCGGCAGCGTGAGCCGCCCGGGCGCAATGAGCGACGGGCCGCCGATGCCCTCGAAGACCCTGCCGCCATTCGGCACGCGGAAGGCCATCTGGCCGGTCAACAGGCTGTAGCGCGAAGGCGTGCAAACGGTGGCCGGGCTGTGGGCATCGGTGAACCGCATTCCTTCGCGCGCGAGCCGATCGAGGTTGGGCGTGGGCACTTTGGCCCGGTCGTTGTAGCAGCTCACGTCGCCGTAGCCGAGGTCATCGGCAAGTATTAGTACAATGTTTGGTACACTCCGAGCTTCAGCACAAATGCCGTTTTCCACCGAGTCTATTGACAATGTGGCAGCGGCAATGGTAAGAATTAGTGTAGTTATTCTATGTAGCAATTGACGGAGTAAATTGCGACTAGAGCCGTACCCCACTGAAGATGCATCAGAGGTCATGGCGGTGCCTCGATACTGAAGGGATTGACGATAAAGTCCCTGTCCGCGCCCAGTTGCTTACGCCGGTTTGCCGGCAATCAGCTGCCAGGCACGGAACGGAACCGGAGTGGCCTCAGTATCTCGCGTTTCGGAGCCACCGTCAACGTTCCGAGGGCAATGTCTCTTAACAAGGGCTCGCACGGGTCATGGGCAGAAATCGAAAACAACGACGGCAATCGCACGGATCGGCCTGGCGCTGGGAACAGACCGATTGCTGGTACTACACCCTGCCGGGCACTAAGAAACGTATGGCTCTGTTCGACGAGAACGGCCAGCGAATCCGCGGGCCGGAGAACAAAGAAGCCGCCGAACTGGCGCTGGCACGGGTCAAGGTGAATGACTCGTCGGAATCGGCAGGCGGCTCGGCCGCCCACGGGCCGTGGGTGGTGGCCAGGGTCTGCTCGGAGTACATCCAGTACTGTGAACGCGGCGTCGCGAACGGAACGATCAGCAAAGGACACCGCGACAACACGGTCAGCTTCCTTAACGACTTGTGCAAGTACTGCGGTGCCTTGCCCGTTGGGGAGCTGAAGAAAGGACACGTCAAGACGTGGATGGAAAGCCACGCCGGGTGGCGGTCATCGGCGACCCATCGGAGCGTTGTCGCCATCGTCCTGGCGGCCTTCAACCAAGCCGAGGAGATGTACGACATCGCCAATCCGCTCAAGGGCCTGAAGAAACCGCCCTCCAAACCGCGTCTTCACTCGTTTAGTCCAGAAGCGGAGACGGAACTGTACGCAGCGACTGAGCAGTGCTTCCGCGACTTTCTCTTCGCCGCGCTCCACACCGGTTTGCGTCCGTTCTGCGAGTTGGCGCGCATGACCGCCGATGACGTCGAGGAGAACCCGCGAGGCATGATGTGGCGGGTGTATTCCACGAAAACCAAGAAGACGCGGAAGATCCCGGTGCGGGCCGAGGTGGCGGAGCTGACACGCAGGCTGATCAAGACGGCACCGCGTGGAGCGGGCCTACCGCTCTTCCGCAACACCAAGGGCAAACCCTGGAAGAGAATGACTGGGGTCGTTCGCTTCCTGACCATCAAGAAGAAGCTGGGCTGGGACATGGACCCGGTCAAGTCGAAATACTCCTGCTACACGTGTCGGCACACGTTTGCCCATCGGATGCTGTCAGGCTATTGGACGGGGGGTGTCGGCTGCTCGATCGAAACCCTGGCAGAGTTGATTGGGGACACGCCGAAAGTGGCGTTTGATCACTACGGCAAGGAATGGGGCCAACACTACCAGGATCCGCTTTGGGCCGCGATTGGCTGCAAGCAGCAAAGGCGATCGGAGCCGGCCGGTAAGGAGGCGACATCACCTGCGGAGGAGAAGTCACGAACGGCCGGCGGGTCTAAACGGAAAACGAAGAAAGGTGGATCAACGGCGGCGGAACCGCACCGGGGCGCATCGCAACGTTGATCTCGCAGACACGAGGGCTGGTTGCATGGCGACAGAAGGCAGAAGACGTCGGCCGCGCGGGGTAGCGTGGCACTGGAAGCAAACCGACTGCTGGTACTTTACACCGCCTGGTACCACGAAACGCGTTCCCTTGGTGGACGAGGAGGGCAAGCGGGTCCGTGGCAAGGACAACCGCAAGGCGGCCGAATTGTCCCTGGCGCGCGTCAAGCTGCAAGGCAAGTGGCGTCCCACGGCAGAGCCTGCCGAGCAGAGCCAGTGGTTGGTGGCCAAGGTCTGCTCGGAATTCATCCAACACTGCCAACAGCGTGCGGCCAGTGGCGCTGCCAGCAAGGAGTACTGCGACGGGGTTGTACGCTTCCTCAACGACTTGTGCGAATACTGCGGAGCAATGCCGGTGACACAACTCCGAAAGGGACATGTGCGGCATTGGCTCGAAAGTCACGAGACTTGGCGGTCTCCAGCCACACACCGGAACGCGATCGGTGCCGTGCTGGCGGCGTTCCATCACGCGCACGAGATGCACAACGTGCCCAATTCGTTGAGGGGCTTGAAGAAACCACCGCCTCGGCCTCGGCTTCACTCGCTTGGTCCTGACGAGGAAAATGCCGTCTACCAAGCGACGGACGAGCCTTTCCGGGATTTTCTGTTTGCCGCGATCCACACCGGTCTACGCCCGTTCTGCGAGTTGGCCCGGCTCACCGCTGATGACGTTGTTGAGACCGACCGCGGCATGATGTGGCGGGTGTATTCGACAAAGACCAAAAAGACGCGGAAGATCCCGGTGCGGCCAGAGGTGGCAGACCTGACCAGGCGGTTGATGGCGACGGCGCCCCGAGGTTCAGGGACTCCGCTGTTTCGCAACACCAAGGGCAGGGCTTGGAAGAAACCGACCGGGGTGGGCCGTTTTCTATCGCTGAAACGGAAGCTGGGCTGGGATCGAGATCCGGTGAAGCGGCGGTACTCCTGCTACAGCTGTCGCCACACTTTCGCTCATCGGATGTTGTCCGGCTATTGGAACGGCGGCCATGGCTGCTCTATCGAGACCCTGGCCGAGTTAATCGGCGACACACCCAAGGTCGCTTTTGATCACTACGGTCGAGAATGGGGCCAGCATTACCAGGACCCACTGTGGGCGGCAATCGGCGCCGGGCCGACGCCAGACAGTGCGTCAGCGACAGAACAGCCTAGCAGTCAAGGTGGCTGGAAGGGCGTTGCATCGCCCGTCAGTTGTTCATCGCGAGGGAAGCGAGGCTGTGCGACTGCAGGGAAGGCCGCCATGGGTGGCAGATAGACCGTTCCAAGTCAGGTTGGGGCGGGCTCCGGCGTCACGTTTTCCCGTTTGAGGAGACTTTTCCCGGAAAGGTAGTGCCCCCAATTCAACCCGCCCATGCCACTTCGACGTGTCGGTCGATGTAACCGGGGAACGCAGCACGGCCCCGCCTATTGCATATCGCGTATTGTCTGGTATTCTGCGGTTGGTGACGGCTGTGCTTAATGGTTTTTAGCGTTGGAATCAGCAATGGCTCGGCAACGGCAGGAGAATCTTGCGGAGATGCAGGAATGGGTGGTCCGGTTGGAGCGCTGGATCGAAGCCAACAAGTTCCTGCGACATCAGGATTCGAACATCGAGCTTGAGAACTTTTTCCGCGACCTGCTCAACTTGACATTCGGTTGGCAGCTCGGCAACGCGAATGCGCTTTTTGGCGTCAATCAGGATTCCTTCGACTTGTCAGACAAGACCAACGGCATAGCCGTTCAGGTTACGGTAACGACGAGTGCTGCAAAGATAAAGAAGACGCTGAAGACCTTTATCGGAACACACGATAAAGGTTACGAGCGGCTCCTTTTCGTGTACCCGACCGTGGAGTTGAATCAAAGTCGAGCGGATTTCGGCGACGAACTCAAGGGCTACGACTTCAACGCGGGTCGCGACAGAATGTGCTTGGGAACGATTCTGGCGAAGGCACAGGACATGGACATTGACGTCCAGTCGCGTTTGGTGGATCTGCTGAGGAAAGAACTACGCCCGCTTGGTGCAGCAATCCAAATGGGCGTCGACCAAACGGTCGAAACTTTGATCGCGGTAATCCAGTACATGTCGGACAATGCCCCGATTGATGCAGTCGAACTGAACGAGTTGAAACCTGACCAGAAGCAAAAGCTCGAACGGTTCCGCGAACATGCAAGATATCTGTTCAGTCAATATCGCATGAACCAGACATTGCACGTAACCGTCGAACAAGCCCGGGACGCAATCGGGTATGATACGGTTCGTGTCGCGAAGATCCAGACCTGGCTTAAGATTCACAGCCTCGAACTACTCGACGCGCACGCGAACGATGCCACAAAGGCGTTTCAGGCCATGGTCGCTGATCTGCTACAACGTGCCCACACGCGAGGTACCGATGCCGAGGAAACCGCCGTCCGGTTTCTCTTGGCTGACGAATTCATTCGCTGTAACGTGTTTCCGAATCCCGCGAGTTGACAAATGTCGTTAGTATCGAAAGATGAGTCGCTCACTACGTCAATGGCCCACGTTGGCTACCTGATTCTAAAGGAATTCGAGAAGGCCGAAGAGAATCGTCTGTCCTTGACAGCAATCACGTCGCGACTCAAGCAGAAGAAGATAACTCAGTACCGTCCCATCATGTTTGCGTTGATTTTCCTCCACGTCTCCGGGGCAATCGACTTCAAGGCACCATACATCTACAAGTTGTGATCCATGTTACGGCTTCATCGACTGTCCAGCGAACCGGAGTGCTTCGCTCCGATTGATTTTACGTCAGGAGTGAACCTGATCCTTGGTGAACGTTCGGAGGGCACCGACAATCAAGGCCGAAAAGTCAACGGGGTTGGCAAGAGCATTTGCGTTGAGTTCTTGCACTTCGCGTTGTGCCGGGAGTATTCGAAGACTCGTATCGGTAAGATCCCAGAAGATGTCTTGCCACGCGATTTGGTCATAGTGCTGGATCTGACGATTGGGACTGAACGGCTGCAAGTCCGTCGTCCGTTGGCAAATCCAGAACAGCCGACCATTGTATCCGCTGATGGACGTGAAGTCGTTTTCGAGCGATTGGACGACGCGACCCAATATCTTGGCGAACTCCTTTTTGCAGGTGATCAACATGCTGGACAAGTTAGCTTTCGGCAGGTTCTGTCTCTCTTGATGCGCGACGAAGCGTCGGGCTTCACGAGTCCCATCAATCCGTACGGTGCGAAGCAGCGAGTGGCAGACGATATCACTCCACATCTGTACTTGCTCGGCATTGACGGCACGGCGTATTACCGACTGCTCGATACAATCAGGAAGCTGGAAACTCAGCAAAAAGTGCTCACAGCGTTAAGATCGGCCGTGACGAACAACAATGAGCGAAAGATCTCGGACGTTCCCACTATTCTGAATGAAGAGCGGCAGGCCACGCGAAAAATCGAAGACGCATTGGCGACGCTACGAGCTGATCCGGCTTTTGAACAGGTTGAGGGCGACCTAAACAGTCTGGAATCTGAGTTACAGATTCTGCGGTCGGAACGAAAGAAACTCAGCTTCCAGATCGACCAGATTCGTTCCATCCCTCTCCCCGAGCGAATCGACGCTTCGGACTTGAAAATCGTGTATGACCGTATCAAGTCGGGATTAGGTGAACTCGTTGAGAAGTCGTTGGAGCAGGCGAGAGAATTCAAGGCAGAGATCGAGCGGTTTCAGCAGACACTGCGGCAAGAGGAACTGGCCGAACTAGAATCGCGACGGAGAGAAGTAAGCACGAAGATTCGGACTCTCTCGGACCAACACGCCGAGTTGACGCGTCAAGTTGATCGGCAAGGAGTCTTGAGGGAGTTGAAAACCGGATTGGAAGTTGCGACTCGTCGCACAGAGGAATTCCACAGGCTCGAGTCGGAATACAAACGGTACACCGAGAAGGTGCAGGAAGTCGAAGACACGAAAACCGAGCGAAGCAACGACCTGCATGCACTGGTACGTACTCTCGCTGAGTACGCGGAGACGGAGCGATCGTTCAACGACACGGTCGTCGCCTTTCACGAACAGATCCAACAGAGCAGCCGCGCGTCATTTCGATTCGAGGTTAATACGAACCCCAAGGCCAAACGTCCGCTTTCGTTTGACATTCGAATTCAGGACGATGGAAGCAAGAGCATTAACGAAGTTCGTGTTTTTATCTATGACTTTGCACTGATGTTTGACCCCCATAGCAGAAAACACCATCCGGGCTTCCTCCTGCATGACAACATTTTGGAAGTTGACCAGGACACGTTGACCCAATGCTTGAACTTTCTGCACGACAGGGTGGAGACGGAAGACGAATTTCAGTACATACTCACCCTGAACCGCGACAAGATAGAGACAGAAGAACTTCGCCACGATATCGAGCTTGATATCGATGGCGCAAAGAGGGCGACCTTCACGAAATCTAAGCAGTTTCTTGGAGTTCGGTACCAGGAATTGAGCTGATACATGCTTTACGATTCGTGAAGCAACAGCGCGGCGCACTCCCGGGCTTTCCTCCCACCGACAGATCAATGCACATCGGTCCGACACGCCGACGCGGTTTCGAAAGCCACCAGGGCGGCGGGTGTATCTAAGGGATTCGTGGCTCTTGCGAGACGTTGAGCATTGAGGCAGATTGCCTCTGCCGTCATCGGCATCGCAGGACCGGAGGGGCAAAGTACTTAATTGAACGGCGAAATTCATGGTCTCCTGCCGTTTACGGGGCGTGCGAATTGCTGGCTTCGTCCTTAACTGGCATCGTCGCAGGCGCGTACCGATTCTCTTCACGCTGTTCGTTCGTGGCCGAGAGCCAGCGGCGGGCGCCGGGGACGTCGAGGAGGCAGGCGGCGAGGACTTCTTGCTCGACCCAGGGGGGCATTAGGGGCTGGAACTTGCTGAGGCGGTAGTTCGGGAGCGCAGCGGCGACGCCTTGCCAGAATTGAGCGTTGTCCCAGAAATCGGGACGGGCAAGCTGCTCGCGGGCGGCGAGGAAACGCTCCATGTTCAGCGTGTCGCCGCGAAGCGTGATGGCGTAGTTGTCGGGGGTGATGGACCAGGACGGTTCGGCAGCGGCGAGGGCGTAACGGAGCGTCGAGTTGATCCGGCCTCCGGCAAAGGTCCACCACTGGATCTCGCGGTCCGACACTTCGATGCCTCCATGCCCAGGCGACAGGACGGCCCGCATCTTGGTCCGTTGTTCGTGTACCAACGCGGCGGCGTCAGGCGTCAGGTAGCCGTAGGCTTCCGTCGAAGTCAGGATCTCCAGGATCTTCTGGCAGACGGCCTGGCCTAGGAACTGGGGCAGGTATCCGCCCCAGGTCGGCTGACGGCCGCGCGGGGCGGGATCGACGATGATACGCCGCTCGTCGTGCAGGATCTGGACCACGACCCAGGCGCGGCCGGCGAGCAGGAAGCAGCTGATCTGGTCGACAAGTTGATCGACGAAGGATTGGTTCAGGGTGCCGAGGGGTTGCCCAGCCAGAGTCTGGACTGCATAGCTCTGCGGGCTGGAGAAGACGGCGTACAGTTCCATGAAGTTGCGGCGACCGAACCGCTTTTCGGCCTTGGGGCCGAGAACCAGCCGGCCGCTGGCCAACACCAGCGACTTGTCCTGCAACAGCCAGGTGATCAGCCGGTCGAACTCGTTGCGCGGAATGCCGCGGAAGTCGGGGACTCCGGACAGGTGCGCCCAGGCGGTTTCGACGGGAACACCATCTTCGGCCAACGCCAAGGCCAGGATCTGGTGGATCAGCACGGGCCAGCAGCGGTCGCTGACCTCGACACTCTCGACCCAGCCGGACTTGGCCAATTCGACCAGGGCGATCGCTTGAAGAACGCCCTCGCTGGTCTCGCAGAAGAACGTCGTATTGGCCACCTGACCGGCGCGGCGGCCCGTCCGGCCCATGCGTTGCAGGAACGAACTCACGGTGTCCGGCGCCTCGGCCTGCAGCACGCGGTCCAGGTCGCCCACGTCGATGCCGAGTTCCAGCGTCGATGTGCAGACGATGCAGGCGTCGGAACCATGGTGGAATCGTTCCTCGGCGAGTTGTCGTTCCTCCTTCGACACGGCACTGTGATGGACGAAAACGCTCGTTCCCGCCCTCCGCATGTGCTCGGCGACGGCCTCGGTCACCGACCGTGACTGGCAAAAGAACAGGCTCTTGCCGCCCTTGGCGACTTGGGCGGCATCGTCGGCGATTTGTGCCAGGCCTGGGCGATGGACGACCAGCAGCTGGCGACGGCCGGGCTTCTTTGGCGGGTCTACAACCCTGCCAGGCCGCTGGGATGTGCCCTGGAGCCAACCGAGGATGGCATCGGGGTTGCCCACGGTGGCGCTTAGCCCGATCCGCTGGACATCATGCCGCGACAGGCGAGCAATCCGCTCCAGCACGCTCATCAGGTGGGCGCCGCGGTCCGTTCCTGCCACGGCATGGATCTCGTCGATGATCGCCACACGCAGGTCGCCGAACAGCTTGACGGTGTCAACCCGCGGTGACACCAGCATGACCTCCAGCGATTCCGGGGTCGTCATCAGCAATTCGGCTGGCTCGCGCAGGAATCGTCGGCGTTCGTGATCCGTCGTATCGCCGTGCCAGACAAAATGGTGCAGGCCGACCATCTCGGTGTACAGGCCGAGCCGCTCCGACTGATTGTTGAGCAAAGCCTTGATCGGAGCGACGTAGATGGCGCCGACCGCCTCCGGTTGGTCTGCGACCATCCCGGACAGCGTCGGGAACATGGCGGCTTCGGTCTTGCCGCCGGCCGTGGGAGCGAGAACAACGGCATTCATCCCGCCCAGGATCGCCTCGCCCGCCTCCTCCTGGACCGGCCGCAGGCTTGACCAGCCCAGCCGGGCCACGATGGCCTGTTGCAGTCGCGGCGAAAAGCGGGCGAACACGCTCACCAGACGTCCTCCTGGGGCACCAACCCAGCCGGTTCGTCGCCCTCGACCTGGGGCTGAATTCCGGTCAGAACGTGTTCCTCCTCAGGCCGCAACTCGGTTGGCTTGAAGCCGTAGTCGGCCGCGGGGTCGTAGTCGTCCTGCTCGTCGACCAAGTCTAACTGTGTCACGAACTCGCGCAGGAACTGACGCGGCACTACACCAACGTCGCCTTTGAAGCCGGTGGTGACCTCGGCGACCAAACGTTCGACGAAGGCCGTGCTGACCCGGACGTCGCGCCGGGCTGGATCTCGCGAAGGAAACAGTTCGCGCAGCCGCAGGGCCACGGCCTTAAGCCGCTCGGCATCGAACGGGGACAGTTCAAGCTGCGCCTGGCGCAGGCTGGCGAACCGGCCCTGCTTCAAGAACCGGATGCGGTCGTGCAACGGGGCCAGTCCGGCGACACCCTGACGGGTATCGAAGAACTCCGGCGTGCCGGTGAAGATCCAGAGCAACCCTGGGTAGGAACCCGCGGCATCGGCTATCTGGCGAATCCCGTTCAGTGATTTGTGCCGCGAGTCCTTCCGCATCCGCAGGATCGTCTCGGCCTCGTCGATCACGATCACCAGACCGGCGTAACCGGCGGCCTTGACGATCTCCAGCACGCCACGCAGGTAGTCCAGCGCATCCCGGCTGCCGATGTCGCCTTTGATTCCGGCCCGTTTCTTGGCCGACGACGCGACGTTGCCGCTGCCGCTCAGCCACGAGATCAAGGCACCGGCCTCCGCCACGTCACCGCGCTGTTTCAGATCGAAAATCGTCTGTACGACACGGACGAAATCCTGGGGTGCCTGACCGCCGGTGAGGGTCGCCAGGTCCTCGTCGAGCCGCTGCCGCACGCGGTCGTCGAAATCCCCTGCCTCCTCGTCCACTCCGGCCGCGATCAACTTCTCCTCGACGTGTCCAATCCAGCGGTCCAGGATGTCCCCCAGCGCCCCGCGCGGGCAGGTCTTAGTACTTAACTCGGTCACCACCTTGCGGTATACGTCGTCAAATCGGTGGAAGTGCAGATCGTTATCGGACACGACGACAAAGCTGGTGGCGAAACCTTGGGCCTGGGCGTCGAGCGCAGCCAGACGGGCCATGAAGGTCTTGCCGCACCCGTACCCGCCACGGAAGAACTTGATAGTGCCCTCGCCGTTGCGGGCCAGTTCGATCTGACGCTGCACCTCGCCGCGCTGCTTGTCGATGCCGACCGCGAAGGCGTCGATGCCGCGTTCCGGCACGAGTCCCTTGCGCAGGGCTTCGAAGACGTGCTCCTTATCCTTGGTGGTTAGTCCGCTCATCACGCCCCCTCCCGCACATAGCGTTTGACCCCGGCGACCGCATCGATCCGCACGCCGAACGGCACCTTCTTGGCCAACTCTTCAAACCGCATCGAGAACCGTCGTAACGCCCGCTGGCTGCCGAGCATGGCCGCAGCCTCGGCTTCCGTCACCTCTCCATGCGAGGCAAGCTGCTGGAACACCCTGCGCACACCGTCGTCCGGCAACTGCTCCAGCCAATCCAACCGCGGCTCAGCCGTGCCGGCCGCTGTCGGTTCCTGCGCGGCTGGCCTGGTAACCGCCACGGCAAACCGCGTATCCACCAAGCACGGCGTCAGGTCCGCCTCGGCACCCGGATGATACAATTCGACCAGCACCCGCGCGTCGGCCGTGCCAGAGAGCCGGAAGAACAGTTCGAAAGTCTCTCCGACCGTGGCCATAATGGCCCCTGCCTCCAGCCGCGCGCCGCCGCGGGTCTGGCACAGTTCGACCTGGACATCGGCAGCGTCGGTCACGCGGAGCCCAAGTTCGATGTCACGAGGCCCACCGAAGTCCAAACCCATCTGGGCCTGGACGGTGGCCTTCGCGTCCACGCAGTGCAGCCCGGCGACGCCTTCTCGGGCGGTGGCCGTCAGTGAATACTGCAGCGCCGTGCCCCCGGCCGCGGCGCGGTGGGACAGGGTCAGCACCGGGATCACCCGTTCTTGCAGGCTGTTGCCGCCATGAGCAAAGCCCAGCGAGCGCCGTCCGGTCTCGTACACGGCCGTCGATTCGGCAAACATCAAGTATCCGTCAGCCCCCTCGTAACCTAGATCTGCCATCGCGACCCGCACTTCTCCGGCGTGGTCTTCCGGCACAGTGGACCAGACGTAGCGAGGTTTGGGATCGGCCTTGCGGCCGTGGGTCTGCGGCGCCCGTGTTGTCTCGTCGAGCAACAGAAAACCGTGATCCGCGGTGAACACGAACCGCCGCACGCCAGCGTCACGGAGCAGTCGCCAGGCCGCCCGCAGCTTCTGCATCACGTGGTCGAAGACTGCCGGGCCGGCTCCCTTCTCGCCGGCATCGTCGATTTCCCGGCTATGGACGATCACCAGTCGGGCGCGGGCGACGGCTTGCTTCAGGCTCGTCGCGTCGCGAGTCAGCACTTCTTCCAAGCTCAGCCACGGGCACGTACCGCCGCCGACGCGATCGTGCATCGCGCGTTTGCGGCTGTCTGGATCGTACACCCGAAACTCGCCCGTCGAGAATCCCGCGACCGTCCCGTCCGACAGCGACGGCCGCAGCCGTCCACTGGCCACGACTGGCGCCAGCACGTTCATCCCCACTTCGGTCACCGTTGGCAACTCGGCCAGCCGTGCTTTCAAGTGCGTCGTGGTGGCCGGCGTGTCTGCCAACGCCCGGAACAGTTCCTCTCCCATTTCGTACCGCAGCGCATCCACGACGAACAGCGCCGTCGTCCCCGGTTCCTTGGTCATCGGCCGAACCACGTCATCAAACAGGGTTCGCTGCTGCAGCGAGCCTGGCGGCAGGAATCCGTGTTCCATGCACACGCGATTGAAGTCCCGAGCCCAGGTGTCGGCCCAATCGCGCCACAGCTTCCGCAAGCCATCCAGACAGTCGCGAAGGGTCTCGAACTGCGGGATCTCCGGATACAGCAACGTCAACCGCCGTTGTTCCAGGTGCCGATGCAGTTGATCGACGCTCGCGCCCCGCTCCCGATACTGCTCGACTGCCGCTTCCAGCCCCGCCGGCGTTCCCAGCGACGGACCGGCCGCAACCAGAGCCTGACCGAGATGGGCCGCCGCGCTGATCAACTCCCAGGCCGAGCGCCTTTGCAGATCGCCCCGGAGCCAGAACGAGTTGCCATCGACCCGGCCGTGCGACCAATCGTGGGCTGCGTCCCAGCGTCGTTCGGTCAATGCTTTCAGTGCTGCCTTGAGAAGCGAGTCTTCCTCGAACCGAAACGTGTCGCTGGCTCCAAGTTCTTCGGCGCGAGCCGCCTCCAACTCTTCCGTCAACCAAGCCTCCGTTTCGTCGGCCGTGCGTTGGTAGAAGCCAGGCTGCCGGTCGCGGAGGTGGCCAGCCAGTTCCCGACATGCATCCCTCACCAGGCGTGGCAGTTCTCGGATTGCTTGGAGGCGAGTATCCAGAGGCTCACGGCGCAGGTCGTCGACGTATTCGACGCACAGTGCCCAACTGGCTGCCGCGAACGCCACGTCCTCCGCCCGCAGTGCGCCACTCGGCAGGCAGGCGTCTCGCCAGGCGGCCGACAGCCCCGTGCCCGCGGTCAGGCGATCCCAAACCGCATCCTGACCAGTTGGGGATTTCACTTGCCCAGCCACAAAGCCACCGGTCAGCAGATCATCAATCACGGCCGGTACGCTCATCGCGCGCAATTGAGCCGACAGCCCACCGTCGCGGTCGTCGAGGATCGCGGCCAGCCAAGCGTCGGCAGCGTCAAGCGTCAGCACGCCTTGTTCGATAAAGGCGGCAATTTGTTCCGGGCGCACGCGTCCGGCCGCCGCTTCGGTGACCAGGGTGGGGAGTGCCTTCCGATAGCGAACCCCCGCAAAATAAAGCTCCAAGAGCGGCGAGGCGTGAACCGCCTCCTCCGTGAATCCGGGCAGATGGATCAGCAGGCTGGGCCGGTCGGTCCCGCCGGTCAAGGTCTCCAGAGACAACATTAGTTCCAGATGACTGCCGCGGAAAGCCTGCACCTCGTACGGCACGAGGCCGGACGCTCGCAGAGCGCGCAGGCTATCGACGAAGGCGGAATAGTGGTTGTCGACGTCCAGCCACAGTACGACCCCGCGTTTGCGAACCCAGTCGCGCAGGTCAGATTCGAGCACGGCGGATACCGGCCCCAGGTTGGTCATGCCTCGACCTCCTGCTCGTCCTGCTGTTCCTCGGCTTCGATGGGATTCTCGTCGTCCCCATCCTCGTCGACGGACGGTTCGTCCTCAGCGGCGGCAAACCCAGGCAAGAAGATCCGTTCCATCCTTACCCGTTCCAGGAGTTCCTTCCGTTGGTGGACTCGGCCCGGATGCTCGGCCTCGTACGCCGCTCGGCATTCAGGCTCATCGGGAGCCCGCAAGTGAAAATCCTCGAGCTGTTTCTCGATGATCCGGCGTTCCAGATCCCAGCACTTGTCTGGCATCCGTGACCAGAAACCTGGCTCCAAAATCCGCAACTCGGCCTGAGCTACTTTCTGTTTGCGACGCCGGCGCAACACTTCCTTCTCGATCGTTTCCAGAGCATTCTCGGCGTGGTCGCGCAGATAGGCCGCACGATGCTCGGCATGTCCGCCGTTGCCGCGGTAGGATGCCTCTTCGATCCGGAAGTCGGGGCCGACCTCGTCTTGTAGACGCAGTTCCCAAGCCCAAGCCCGTGCCGGATGGTACTTCCAGAAGCACCCGTGAGCGACGCCGAGCGACGGGTCCCGCTGGCACTTCGCGTCCACGCGGGTCGGCCAGTAGCGCATGGCGAGGTGTGCCCAATCGTAATCCTTCTTGCCTTCGGCGTTGGCCAGTTCCTTCCACCACTTCTTCGGATCCTTCCACTGCGGCGCGAGCAGCGGCCACAAGGCAGCGCTGTTGATCATCACGCCGTCGTCCAAGTCGGGCACATAGCGCGCGTCCACCTCGCGCGGCAGGCACTTGCCGTCCACGGACGGCGGACCTTTCTCTGCACACTGCTCCACCGCCGCGACGAAATCGGCCAGTTCGTCGCGCCATTTCTGGGCCTTGGGCAACCGCTTCTCAGCCTCGCGCGCTGCCTTTCGATCCGCCCCGTCACGGGCCGCACGGATATCGCCCAGCTCGCCTTCCAGCCGCGCGAGAGTCGGCTTCAAGTGATCGGCCAGCAACACACGCAACGTGCTTTCGGACCATCGGTGGATGTTCACCCAGGCGACGAACGTCCTTTTCTCGGACGACAGCGGCCAATGGATCGGCCGGTTCTCGTACATCTTGCGATGCACGTCCTCGAAGAACGCTGTCCGCAGGTAGTCGCGCAGGTCACTCTTGGCGTCGATGGCCTGGCCGTGCGTGGCCCAGGCTTCAAGCAGCGACCGGGCGGCCGGTTGGCCCAGCACATCGCGAAGTTCGCTGCCGTCCAGTGTTCCGTCGAGGAACAAAATCCCAGCAGGCAACGCCTGTGTCAGATCGTCCTTTGCGGGGTCGAGGATGCCTTCGTCGTTTGGGCCAAACCGGCCGAGGGCCACGCCGAGTGCGAAGCTGACATGATCGGTCGGCGGTTCGGCGTCGTACTGAGGTTCATAATGGGGCAGATGGATGCCAGAGACACGGTCCACTGCTGTCTGTGCCCATTCTTGAGCGTAACGCCAGGGTGACGGACCGGGACGCCCGAATTCGGCTGAAGGCTCGCGGTGAAATTCGCACTCGCCGAAGGCCTTGCTGAGAAGCTCGAAAACCACCTCGCTCTCGGTCATGGGAAGAATTGGAAGTCGTTGGACGTCGCCGAGCTGGAAGTGCGCGGTTGGGTTGAGAGACTCCATGACGGAGCGCGCGGTGTGGGAGTTCATCAGACAGAGTGTCTGAGGAATGTCTCGTGGAAAGACGCAAGATCCCATTGAGTCAAGAACACAACGCCAGCGGGTCGCACGAGCGGCAAACTTCGAGCCGATCATCGAGAAAGAGATTCCCGCCCGGTAGTAATACGACTCACTGCGTATCTGCCTCGTGTACGAGCCGTACAAGTACTCAGCCAAAGCCTTCACATCCAGTCCGTGTCGTTGCCAGTTGATGACTTCGTCACAGGGATCGAACCAGATAAGTCCAGCCGCGCCCTTCAAATAACGATGCCATTGCGGTCTCGCTCCGACCGGGGGTAGGGACTGATCTGTGGGAACCGATAGTACGTGTCGAACCGCAACTTCCCACGGCTTTCGGCAATATCGTCGATTGTTGCCCGTATTCAAACCGAAACGCATTTCGGCAGCGTCACCGAGTTTCAGGGCTGAGCCGTATTTTTGGAGGAAGTCCTTCGACCACCAATACACCACCGGCCAGTCGGGCACCAACTTTAGACGTTCGGGGTCGAAATCCACCCGAGTCGATTGGCATAGCAGACCGGAAGGCTTTCGACGAACTTCATCCAGCGTACGAACGCGATCCTGCGGATTGCTCGGCGCGATTGCCACCGCGGTCCCAGTTTGAACGGAGGTTCGCCGAATCACCGACATGACCACGGGGTTGTCACGCATCTCCTCAAAGGCACCCCAAGACACGTCTCCCAGAACACGAACGTCGTTGTTCTCCAGCAGCCATCTGCGAAGGTCGCGGTACTGATTGATGAACATCCAATTGCGTACGGTGACCATTGCCACCGCACCGCATTTGATCAGCAACTGAAGGCCCCGTTCCAAGAAGACCGCAAATAGGTCGGGCTTCCCAAGCGGATAGTGGCTTTTTACGTACGCCGCGTCCCGCATTTTGGCCGATCCTTGATACGGCGGATTGGCGACAATCAAATTGTACGCTCCTTCACGCACCATCCGCACGAAGCGAACGCCAGCGGCAAGCTGTTCACCTCGCAGCCGCAGGCCAAGATCGTCGCCACTGGTGTGCTTCCCCAAGAATGCTTCCAGCCGATCCAATACACTTACGCGAACCTCGTCGCGGTCGAAGCGGAGTTCCTGCTGGCGCGGGGCCAGTTCCTCGAACAGCAGCTTCTGTTTCGCGTCGCCTGCTCGACGCAACTGCTCTTCGTGCTGACGGATCGCGTCGTCGACCGCTGCATCGACCTTTAGCAGGCTGCCCAGGTGGTCGGCACCTTTGAGCGCGTGGACGACCGTGTCGGTCAGGTCGGGCGGAATTCCTGTCTCCCGCTGTACCTCGCGCCGCAGCTCGACCAATGCCGGATCGTCGTCCGGCAGGCTCGCCAGTCGCAGATTCGAGGCAACCAGATTGAACCGACTGGGCCGGGCGTCGCGGCATGTCTGCCGGGTCTTCAGCCACAGCGCCGCCGCTGCGATCTGAACGGCGCGAGCGTCCAGGTCGATGCCGTGCAGGTTGTGCTCCAGGATGCGTTCGACGATGGCGCGGTCGGTCCAGTCGTCGGACCCCTCACCCCCGACCCCTCTCCCCGGAGTACCGGGGCGAGGGGAGTGATCGGTGGCCCCTCCCGCTGGAATATCGGGGCGTGGGGAGGAAGAGGCTCGATGCCGAGCTTCTTCGCGGTACAGGGCGACCAATAGATCGAACGCGACTACCAGAAAATGGCCGGAGCCGACGGCCGGGTCCAGGATCTTCAATTCACGCACGCTGTCCGGCGCGTGCTCGACGGCGTCTTCGGGAATAGGTTGCGGCACGTAGTAGGCCCACCGGCGTTCCGCGTCTGTGTGCAGCGGCATCAATTCGGTCAGCGACACCTCGCCGCGATCGCGTTTGCCGCGCCAATCGGCACGGCGCTCTTCCAGTCCGGTGAGCGTGCCGTCGGCCTCGACCTCCGGCGTCCAGCCGTGCTTCTTGCACATGGCCAGCCACATCGGTCCCAGGCTGTTCTGCAACAGCCAGTCGACCATGTACCGCTCGGTGAACATCTGCGTTTTGCTGGCGATCTCGTGCGGCTCGACCTTGCCGCCTGCGTTCAACTTGGCGTCCAACGCTTCTCGCTCCGGGTCGTTCCAGTACTGGTAGACCCAGCCCAGGGTCATGTCGTCGGTCCAGCAGGTCTCCAGCTCCGGGTTGTCCAGCGACTCGACCACGTGCCGCAGGGTGGCGGTGGGGAGGGGCACCAGATCGGCCACGCCCGCTGGTCCATACAGGCCGGGCAGGTCGGTGGCCAAGTCCTCGAACACCAACTGCAAGAGGAACGCAAAACCCTCGGTTTCATCACCGCGGATCAGTCCAGGAGCCAGCTCGCGAAGTGTCTTATAGGCCGGACTCTCCCAGCCTCCGGTGACGACTTTGGGCGACCGCAGCCCCGCCGCCTCCATCAGCCGCAGGATGATCAGCCGGTTCAGCAGCGTGTAGGCCGCCTGTTTCTCGACCTCGCCGCGGAAATCGTCGGCCGTGCGGCGTTTCTTGCTGCCGGCCTGCGCCCGGACCTGCTCGCCGATCCACGTTTCCAACCGTTGTCGGCGAACCGTCTCGGCCTCTGCAAGCTCCGCCTCCCCCGCCGGCACCGACAGCCGATAGATTGCCTCGGCGGCGGCGTGCAGGTCGTCGAGCAGCCGCGCACGCAGACCGCGGATGGTCGTCGAGAGGGCCCGTTTGGCGTCGGAGGTCATGGTCATCGGTCAATTGTCCTTGATCACACCAACCGGATGCGTGCGCCTGATTCGATCTGCTTCAGGAGCCGTTTGCGGATCTCGTCGAGGAGGGCGTCGAGTTCCGCCTCGTTGCTGACCTCCCGATTACGCAGTGACAAGTCGATCTTCACGATCAACGGTTTCTCGTCCTCGCTCAACAGCTGGTCCAGCCGATCATTCGCTTCTTCTTCCGCGCGGGTGAGGGCGATCTGGAATGGGTCTCTCAGTGCGGACAGGGCCGGCGCAACCGCCTCGGCCGTGGTGGCGGTGGTGACTTGGGCCAACGGTCGGAGGACCTGGTGGGCTTTGTCGCCGGATAACGTGCTGAACCCCGGCCGGGCCTTCACGCGGGCGCGGGACTGCTCGGCCTGCTGTTCCTGCCACTGCAGCAATCGCGTACGTTCGGAGACGTAAGCTTGGCGGACCGTTGCCAGATCCACGTCCAGCGCAGCGATATCCCGCCACGGGCGCTCCGTTGCCAAGTGCTTTTCGATACGCTGAACGGCGGCATCGGCGTCGGCGGTCAGCGCACTGGCCTCTCGCAATTGCGCGGCATGGTAGTCGCGCACCTCGGCTGCCGCCCGGACCGCTTGGAGGGCCTCGGCGGTCAACTCCGCGTCGAACAGGTTCAGCATCTGCATCCCGTCGTTCAACGTGTCCAGGTGCTTCTTGACCAGCTTGACGGTTGGCTTGGTCTGACGGCAGCCGCGGACGCATTGTTCGAAGGCGTCGCCTAACTTCGTCAGCACGGCCGGTGCCTCGGGCCTGCCGGGCAGGCGGTCGAGCCGCGTCACCACGTCTCGCAACCGCTGCGCCTGCTGCGGGAATTGCGATGCTACCGCGTCGGCAATCAGGTGATCCTCGCGATCCAGACGCAGGTGCAACCGCTGTTCGAAGAACTTGCAGATGCGGGCGCGAGCCTGGGGACCGATGTCGTCTTTGCCTGCCGGGAACAGGTCGACGCGACGGAAGGGGCGGTCCTTCTCGAATACCTCACGGATTCCCGCGTCACGAACGGCGGTGATTTCCGTGCCGTCCTCCAGCTTGACCCGCAGCTTGCCGGCGCGTAACAACCCCGCCACGCAGGCTTTGACCGTACTGGCGGCGTAACCGTAGGGCGGTCCGCCGAAGTGGGCCAACAAGGTGCTGCCGCCGATGCCGTCCTCGGCTTCGATGTGCTCCTGCACCCGCCGCGGGACCACGCCGCTGCAGGATGGCACATAGCGGCCGGAGTCCAGTTCCAGGATGCCGAGCGTGTCACCCAGGAACTTGGTCGAGGGGCCCGATAGTTCCGGTTCCAGAAGTTGCAGCAGTTCACTCGGCTCGATCGAGGTGCCGACGAAATGCGGGAACAGATCGGGCAGAATCTTGGTCGCAGCGGCCAACAAGGCCGGCGCGAAGGTGACACCGTATTCCTTGGCAGCCAAGCCGCGCCCGCGGAAGTAGATCCGTCCCGCCATCCAGGCCGCCGCGACTGCCTCACCAACCTTCACCTCCAAGTCTTCCGCACGATTCTTCTCCTCCTGCAGAAGCAGTTTGCGCGAGGAATTCAACGAATCGCGTCGAGGATCGTATTTTTTGACCATGCCGCTGGACTTGGAAAGCTCTCGAACCAGATGGTCGACGTTGTCCGTGTCCCCGCAGACCCAGAGTAGCCGGTCACGGAGCGCCGTTTCGTCGCTCCGTTTCACCCAGGTGCTGTCGGTCCGTTCGGCGCTGGTCAGAAAGCGGAAATCCACCCGCACCGCCGCTTCGTCGCGCGGATCGGCGAGTACTGTGTCGTCAAACCCGCGCCCGTCGGAGAACACGCCTGCCCACGGGAACGGCCGGCTTTGGAGCTTCGGGCGTTCGGGGGAAGCGAGCAGCAGCTTCAATGCACCCTGCACTAGCTCGCCGATGGTTTCGCGAGCCACGCCGATGTCGCGGCGTTCACGCTCCCACTCTTCGCCGGCCGAGGACTGGATCTTGTAGCCCTGCTTTTCCGAGTAGCCCAACAGGTTGCGCCGCCGCAATTCCTCCAAGGCTTCGGTCACGTCGCTGACCTGACTGCCGCGATCAAGACGGTCGTACAGGCATTGGGCGACCAGCTTCGCATCGGTGGGCACCGTCTCCTGGATCAATTCCAGCAGGGCCACGACCTTCGCGCACCGAGTCAACAGGCCGGAGGCGTCGTCGGCACATTCGTTCAGGACACGGGCCATGCTGGCCTGGACGTCCGAGTCGAGGGCCGTGTGCTGGACCTCATAGATCTGGTCCAGGGTGACGAGCGCGCCGACGGGCTGGTCGGCAAGCCTCTGATTGCGGAACAGTTCGCCGAGCAGTTGGAGCAGACCGCGGATCGCCTGGTCGTCGCCCTGGGCTCGGGCCGAGCGGGTGCGGAGGGCGCTGGTGATCTGGAGGATCAGGTCGATGTGCCCAGGCAACATCGGGTAGACCTCGACAAACTCCTCCGCCGTTACTTCTTCGCACTGATAGGCGAACAGCTTCAGGTCCGCACGGTGCTTTTCGAACAGCGTCCGCAAGTCCACCTCGACTTCCGGCCGCTTCTGGAGTAACCGCCGGTGCACCACGTCGCGGATGTTCGTCGGCGCGAGGTGGACGCGGAGCTTGGGTGGGAAACGGTCTTTGGCCCAGATCAAGAACGAGTCGTCCGCCGCTTCGTCCAGCTTCTGTTGGCCCAGCGCCAGCAGCCAGACCTTGCCCTTGAGACGCGTCCCCAGTTCTGTGGCGAAGGCCCGCAGGCGGTCCACCCGGTCTTTGTTCGACAGGACGTACTGGGACACTTCGTCGACGACCATGAACAGCGTGGCGCCGGCCCGGCGAAAGCGGAGCATGTCCCGGATGGCGGCGACCGCTTCTTCCGGCGATTCCGAGCGCTGGTGGCTGCCGGCCCGGCTCGTGTACCAGCTCATGGGGTCGGTGTACCGCTCCGGGTACATGACGGACAGGACCAGCGAAAAGTCCTCCTCGGCCAGTGCCTTGTCCTTGACCTCGTCCCAGGGACGGCTGAGCACCTGGCGGGAAGTCTCCTGGAACCGCTCCCACTCGCCGTCGCGTTCCAGCTTCAGTTCGAAGTCGGCGACCAACGGGTCCGTGCTGCAGTAGCCAAGCCGGCGTTGCACCTGGCGGACCGCGGCGGAGTGGATCTGCTCGTTCTCGCGGGCCACACCGCCGATGTCGAAAACCACGGCCAGCGGGTCGATCTTCTGCCGCAACGCCGCCCAAGCATCGCGGAACTCGGACGCCAAGGGCGCCATGTCTCGCTTGAGCATCGCTTCGGCCAGCGACCGGCCGTCGGGCAATGCGATCCCGTCCAGCGCCAGTCCGAGCAGCTTGGCGAAGATCGACTTGCCGGAGCCGTAGAACCCGGAGATCCAGACGCACGGCAGGTCGGTGCCGCCGGCCTTGGCCAGTTCCGTTAGGATGCCCTTGAGCAGCCGGACGTATTGCTCGTGAATCCCGTCCGGCACGCGGCGGTGGTTGGGGTGATTCTCCGGCCAACCGCCGGTGATGATGTATTCCGAGACTTCCGCCGAGAGCTTGTCGGGGCTCTGCTCGTGAAAGTAGACGACCGGCGGGATGTCCCGCGTCACGTCGGCTGCAAACAGTTGGCGAATCAACATGGTGTTTCTCACGAGTAGATGCGGGGCCGGTAGTCGCTGTCCGGATTGATGATGCCCATGAACGACAGGCCGGTCGGGCCGCGCCGTTCGCCCGGATACAGCAGGACGACCGGGACGTTCCGCGTCTTGCCGTCCAGGTGTTTCAACAGGGCGGACGAGCGATAGAAGGGATACATGCCCCCGGCGCGGCCGATGATCGCCAGCATCCGATCCACACGGTCGGGATGCTGGTCGACGTACTGGCCAATCACGCGGCTGCAATCGGCCGCGATGCCGTCCGGGCCTTCGATCAGGGGCGTCAGCTTGTCTTTCAAGTAGTTCAATCCTCGGTCCAGCCCGATGGCGGCCATCCGACGTTCCATCTCAGTGACCCGCTGGACGAAATCCTCGCCTTGGGCGCGGACGCGGTCGATCAGCAGCCGCTGGAGGTTGATGGAGAAGACGACCCAACCGGCGGCCACCAGGTCGGTCGTCAGCTTCTGGACCTCGGCACGCAGCTTAAATTCCTGGTCCGGGGCGTACTGCAGGATGGCAAAGCGGTAGTTTCGCATCGTGCTGATGCGTGGACCGTCCGCATCGACCAGATCCTTGTGCAGCGCGGCGAACGCGTCCTGCAAACCGGCGTGCTGGAACAACGGCAAGGTGCTCATCGCGTGCCTCCTGCCATCGCCGGCGGGGCCGCGAGGACCGTGGCGGAAGCCCAGGCGGCCAGATTCGGGTATTGCCATCCGAAATCCACTAGATCGCCCTGACGCCGAAATCTCAAGGCCGGCAACGTCCGCAACCGCTGTTCGAGAAGGCTGGCCTGCAGCCCAACCGAGGCGAAGTAGGGGTTATCGAGGAGCGTGCCAGCGAACTGCACCTCGCGCAACAGATACAATATATATGTCAAAGCGGTGTCGCCGACGCGCGGGAAACGCAGGGGCCGGGGATCGCGATTCGACGTGATCAGGCCGGCCGCGTAGGATGCCGTCAGCAATCCGTTGGCAATCCTGATCTGCGTCGGCAACTGCCAACGATCAGGAGCCTGCTGACCGACCCATTTTACCACGACGTCTCGCGTGACTTCCGCCCGGATGCCATCGTGGCGGCTGACCAGGTAGCTGCCCGTAAACGCCCTGTACAGCGGATCGGCCAACTGCAGATGCCAGTGGCAAACCAGCCGTCGCGTGTCCGGATCCATGTGGGACCACCGGCTCAGCACCTGCAGCGACGACGGAAAGGCGTCGTAGCGGGCGCGGAAGTCTTGCATCAGCCGTTCGATGCGCAGCAGGCTCCGCGCGCCGAACCAATGTTCATCGAACGCCCGCCGAGCCGTTCTGTCCGTATCGGCGCCACCGACGTTCTGCCAGTAGGCGCGGGAGTTTTCGACCTCCAGGGCCGCCTTCATCAGCCGCGTGTGCAGTTCCACGGTTTCCGCCGGGCGATCCGTCATGTCGCCCTCCGGTAGTGCGGCAACGGATACGCGCCCGCCAGCGGCCAGAGCCCAGCAACCAGATGGTTCGCGGCAAGGCTGAGGGATTCGGGCGAATTCCCTTTGATTCGCCGCCCGATGGGGGCTTTGACGCAATTGGCCTCGCCGTGACCCTGAACCCAGTCTCCGAACCGGCCTGGCTCCCAATCATCGGCCAGCACGTCCTTCAATCCGGGTAGCGAGTCCGCCGGAGGCCGTCCATCCCGTTTCAGGTCCCGCAGCCGTTCGTCGATGTGTTCGTCGACCTCGAATCCCAGGCTGTACAGGGAGAGGATGCGGTCCGGATCGTTGTCCTGCCTGCGGAGTTCCGCGTCTCGCCGCCGGGCCGCCTCGCGCACCGCCTGGAGCACAGCCCATTCCCACGTGTGCGGCAGCAACTGCTTGAACAAGTCTTCGCCGCCGAACTCGCTGACCAAATCCGACTTCCACCAGCCGAGTCGGGGCACCTCGCCGCCTTCCCCAGCCCACGCCACCGCGATCTGGACCGTCAGCAGCAGGTCGATTTCCGACACGGGAATCGGCCCCGGTTGGCGGGTAATCGTGGTGTTTTCGGCTCCGGCCATCGTTCGTTACCCTGGTTCGCGTGGCGACCTGCCGTTTTCGCCCCTTCAGCGGGGAGGACAGTAATCGCCCTATCAGATCCTCATTGCTCAGGCAGTCGCGACTGCTGAATTCTTCAGAATCCACCATTTAACAGCCTGCCGCCACGCCCTTCAATCCGCCTGAACCGGCGCCGGATGCCGTTCTGACTTCAACTTTCCTGATTGGGAAGGCGGAGCAGGCGACAATTGGCTCCCGCGAGGCCCGACGTCTGATCGAACCGGCGTCTGTTTTGCCGCCCAAAGGACGGCAGCGTGGTACAGGACTGCCGAACCGACGCAGGCGGTGGCTAATTCCGAAAAATGGGAAGGCAATCGCCCCAGGCGATGCGGCCGAACCTCGGCGACATGGGCGTTTGGACCTCAACGCTGGCCATGGGCGACTGTCGTTGCGGTCGCATGATACCACGGGCACCTAAAATTAGGGGTCAAACGCGTCATAATCTTAGAAAGGGAATGATTAGCAACCAGCGACTGTTGTTCGAGGGCCTGGGGCACTAACGACGGGTGTCAATGAAGCCCAATTCCATTCGTCAGCCACCGCCAGCCGGCTTTTGCACAGCGCCGGGTCGATCCGTCCATTTCCCATCGCACGGGGTCCAACAGGAAGGCTCGCGACTACGGGTGCCTGTCCGGATGCCCGAGCGGACCCGTGATGCCGGGGAAGGACTGGCGAGGGACAGGCCGGCGAACAGGTTTCGCATGTTGGGGACGGACCCGCATCAATTCGCGAATTCGGTCGACTTCTGCCGCGTCGATGCGGATTCGCCCTTGCCCCTGCGGACCGCCTTGGAAATACTCGACCGTGACAGACTGACCGCGGATGACGAGCAGGCCCCGGTCCGACTGGCCAAGCCAGTCGTAGAGGGTGGTCGTGCTGATCGCCAGCCGACACGCCGCTTCCCGGGGTGAAAGTAGTTCCGTCGCCATCTCGCTTGTTGGACCTGCAGATCAACTCTGAATCGTGGCACAGCATCCAGTTGTTGTGCTTCGCGTTTGAACTGCCGCCGAGCGTAGCGGTGGACCTTCACACCAGCGTCACAACGTGTGATAATTGGTCGGATATCCGCGGCTAAGGCCATCGACAACGGGTTCTGTCACGATCCGATTCGCTGCAACCGAGGTCGTTGGCGTTGACGCCGGATGAAGCCTGCGGTATCGCTAATTCCTGGCCGGGACTGTCTGTCGGCGGGGAGCATTTCGGAGCAAATCGTTGACGTCTTGGAGTTGCCCATGCACCGCCTTCAGTTGGCAAAGCAGACTTTTGAGGTCTTGGCTCAGTTGGCTCGAAAGGGCGTTGACGAGACTCTGTCGGACCGGATTGAAGAGTGGCTACGGAACGACGTGGTGGCTGTAGCCGAAGATCTGCAGAAGATACGGCGATTTCAAAGGTACGCGACCGCAGCCATTGACCAACTTGTCCCAGGTGCCGAGACGCCGGTGCGCCGTCAAATGGAATCCGTGGCGGACGCGATCGTCGAATGCGCCCGTGCGATGATTGATTTTGCAGGTAAGACGGGCACCATTCAGAAGCTGGCCGATGTTGACGGCGCACTCGACGCCGCATGGATTCAAGAGCAGAAGGACCGGGCGGCCGTCCGAAGTCTGGATCCCCAGAGCGCCGTGGACACCCGATGCGTGGTCGAAAAAGCTGCGGAACGGCCATGGTTTGACTGCTTTGTCCAGGACGAGTACTTTGCTGCGGGATGGCACTTGTATCTGCGTAACTCAGACAGTCTGCTGACGCGGCAGTTTCGACGGTTCGAGCCCAGTCCGCCATTCCTCGGTGACATTATCACACACATGGCGTTCGCCAGAATCTCGTTCTGGGAGGACCGTCTGCAAAGCGGTTGGGGACGACTTTCGACGGGGGGGAAATGGTCGTACGAGACAGCAGGCGCGGCGTACAGCCGTGCTTCAGCTGCAGTTCTTGCCCTGGAGAAATCCATTCAACAGCTGCGAGAATCGTGGCTGCTTGGCACCGAGCCACGCCTGCGAAATGCTTGCTGCACCCTCATCCAGGCATACACCGCGTATCATCCGTGTCCGGCAATTCCGTGGGCGGATGCGACAGTGGGAGAGCTTACTCCCTACGCGGCAGTGCTTCGCTCGTTGTTCAGACGCCGCGGTGAGCTCACCGAGGTCCAGCCGCCTAATGCGAAGGCTGGACCCGTTGTTGGTCGCCGCGAAGCACAGATTGTGGACATGAAGCTTGTTCGAATGGTCGCCGCGGCCCTGGATGACCTGAAGGAGATGTATGAACAGGAGACGATGCCAGAGGACCTGATCAATGAGGCCCGCTCGAAACACCGGTTGGTGGTCGTGGTCAGCCCCCGTATGGTGTTCTGGGATGGCGTTAACCTTGGCATAAACTGGAACCGAAAAGAGAAGTCCTGGGAAATGCTGATGCATCTTGCGGCCCATGCAGAAGAGCTAAAAGGTGTTGACCAGTTCCGGTTGTCAGGTGTCCGGACCCATCGCGGTCTGAGCGTACGCAAGCATAACCTGATCAAGCATCTGACTCCTGATAACAGCACGGACGATTCGCCCGCGGCGCAACTTGCTGCTCGGATTCAGAAGAATGCGGGGGGCGAATGCTACCTGGAACTCAAACCACATGAAGTCAAGGTCCTGGATTTGAGTGCATTGGGGGCGGACAGCTGGACGATCGATCTGAAGGATTTCCTGCAGACGCCCTCCCGCCCCTCGGAAAGATGATTTTCTTCGGGGCTCAATTGCGATCATAAGTTCCGTCATGCAAAGCGGTTACTAAATTCAGGCGAGAGCTGTGACGTAATCTAATGGGGCGATGTGTCGAGACTGGGCGGGCTGCCAGTGCCGACCGGGTTGCCCGCCTTGGGTGCGACGCTTGCTTCTTCCCTTCTGCGGCATCACGGAATGTGACGGCCGTGTGATAGACGCTTCTTAGGCTTGTCCGTGAATCGTTCGGTCACTCCCGACATCGATCACGGAGTCAGCCATGAAGAAACGCGTTCCACCATCGAAAAGTTGCGACCCGCAACTTTTGACCCAACTGCCCCAGAAAGACTGGGACGTTGAGAGGCTCGGCCTGTACGCCCAGGCCCAGAATCAAGCCATCGAGGCGCGCGAGCAGTCGCTGGCGGCGGACTACTGGCGTCTCGGTCTGGCCCTCAACCTCGTGCGGGTTCAGTTCGCACATCACCATTGGGAGAAGTTCCTGGAAGAGCTGGGCGTCGACAGGACCAGGGCGTCGAAGGCCCGCGCCATCTGCCAGACCTTTGCCACGGAGCATGCGGTCGACGGGCTTTCCGTCCAGGAAGCCTACGCACGGCGGGAGCGAAAACCTCGCAAACCTGGGCCCAAGAAGCAACGCAAGAAGCAGGAGGAAAAGGACCTCTGCCACTGGCTTCGAGACGTCTGCCACAAGGTGGACTTCTTTCTCGACGAAGCCAAGTTCGCCGATCCGAGTGAATCGTCAGCCCTGTTGCCGGCCGTCGATGCCGCCATCGAAGAGCTGACGAAGCTGCGCGAGCGACTGCAGGAACGGACCGGCGCGTAGCTCACGTGCTGCAGGCCGTCCGCCGACAGCGATTCGGCTCCCCACAATCTGCCGTTCCGCCACACCGACGTCACAGCGGACAGCGCGCGAAGGTCACCGATTTCGCATGGTTTCGGGTGCCGCCGCGGTATCACGCCACTTATCACGCAAAGTGACGGCCCAGTGATTCGCGCCTGCTAGTCTTGCCCGCGAGTCGTGGGTTGCTGTTCGCGGCGGTGCCAGCCCCAGGACGGCGGCCATCACCAAGGCAATGACGAGCTGCCTGGTCTGGGCCGCCACGGTTGACCCACGAGCAGACAAGGTGATCACAAGAAGCTGGGCAAGGAGGTAACCAATGACTAGCAGCAGACGTAGGGAATCAAGGCGATCGGATCGGAACCCAAAGGTGCGCGTCAAGTGGGTGCGCGTACCGATCAAGACGCCCAGGGGACGCGCGTTGCGGGTCTTGATCTACGCCCGGTTTTCGACGGACGAACAGAAGCGGCGTTCGATCAAGGCCCAAGCGGAATTCTGCAAGCGTTTCCTGGCGGCATTGGGTGTCACCGAGGTGAAGATCGTAGTCCTTTTCGATGAAGCGATGTCCGGGGAACTCGTCTCGCGACCAGGCATCGACCGCGTCCGCGAGGGAATTGCGGCCGGAGAATGGGATCTGATTCTGGTGGAGGACTCAAGCCGTCTGTTTCGTGACGCGGTCAACTGTTTGCAGCTCGTCCGCCTTGCGGTAGACAAGGACATCCGCACCATCTGCATCAACGATTTCGTTGACACGACGGAGCCGGATTGGGAGCAGCGTCTAACCGACGCAGCCCGCCATCATGAAATCAGCAACCGTCATTGCTCGTATCGTGTCAAGCGGGCTCACGAGGAACTTTGGGATATTGGGGCGGCGATCGGACTGGTCAAACCAGGCCATCGACGAAGAGCTTCGGTGGCTGCCAAGGACCAGGAGCCCGAGGAGGGCCCCTTCTTCGATGAGGTGGACCCCAAATGGGTCCCGGCTATTCGAGGAGCTTACGAACGGATTGCAGCCGGGCAGACACCGTGGTCGGTGGCCCACTGGTTGACGGACGTTGGGCTCCCCAAATCGGCGAATTCCCGTAGGCTCGAATGGTCAGACAAGAACGTCATCGCCTTGATCCGACGCAAGGACTACCGAGGGCACCAGACCCATCGAGACCACATTGCCAAGAAGGAGTACTCAACGGGCAAGCACAAGCCGACACCGAACGATCCGGAAGAGGTTCTCAAGCGCGACAAGCCCGAATTGAGAATGGTGGAGGACTGGCTCTGGTACGCAGCGAATGAGGCCATCGATGCGCGGGCGCCCAAGACGGAGATTCCGCGTGGGCCCGCGAATCCGCATTACGGCGTCCCCCGCGACTCCCGCGGTCCACTTTCAGGCATCTTCCGGTGCCGATGTAGCGCCAAGATGCAGGTAGACGGTCGTGTCGAAGGAGGGTATCGCTGCTCCCTGGTCCGGCGCGGTGAGTGCTGGAACAAGGCGACCGCTCTGCGCGATCAAACACACCGCTGGCTCTCCCAAGCGATCATCCAATACCTCGAAGGCTTGGCCGGGCAGGTCGACACATTGGTCAACAGTGCGACCTACCTTCTGGACGACGGGGGGCAACGGGAGGCGCAGAAGACTCGTCTGCAGCAGAAGCAGGTAGAGTTGGAGGCGGCTCAGGAACAGCTGTTGCGCGCGATCGAACTGGGCAAGGGGAAGGCTCAAAGCTTGGTGCCCAGACTGGAAAAATGCGAGATCAAATTGGAGCGTATCAGGGCCAAGCTGGAACGTCTGAACCGTCACGACCAGAATTGCACGCCGCCGACGTGCCAAGAGGTGTGCGATCGGATCCAAGAAGTGATCGCCACCATCGAAAAGATGGACCGTTCGTCCCGTGATGCGATCAAGATGCTCGTCGGCACAATTTCTGCGGTGCCGTACCAGCAATTCGGTAGCAAGAAAGTGGTCTTGCGGGCCAAGTTCACGCTGCACATGGCGGCACTCCTGCCCGCCCGAACGCGAGCAGCTCTGCGAACCCTGTACGACGTGCCTATCGAAGACGAGTTTGAGCGTGTTCCGATGCTGGTCGATCTCTTCAATCGATCCGCAGGACCGGAGCATGGGTTGGCAGCGTTGCAGTTGCAGGAAAAAGACGGGCTGGGCTTGACCGCGATCGGCAAGAGGCTCGGAATCACCAAGCGGCAGGCCAACATCGCCGTCCAATACGGTCGCGCGCTGCGCGACGCAGGATTGACGGACCCGTACATCGAATTGAAGGAGCCGCCTGCCGCGGCCAGCCGCTGGCGGAACCGTCGGCATCAACGAAACAGCCCTGACTCGAGCAGCGAGTTGCCTCACGCGGAGCCAAAGCCAAAGGGTTCAACGGAATCCGACTCGGTTCCGGAATAGCGGCAGGCATGTTGGCATCCGCGAGATAGCTTTCCTGGACGCAGACACGGTGATGTGGCTGGGGTCTCAGTATTACCCCCAGCAGTGCATCTGATGTACCTAAAGAAGTACCACTTCCTGCGTCATAATTACATGAAGCGGATGATTAGCTTCTCTTGAGGCAGTAATCGGGTGCCCAAGATTCTGTAAAGTTGCTTCCCCTGACGATCCATGGCGGGGTTAGCCCCCCACCATGGCTACCGTTCCCGCTGCCGCAACGCCACTCGATGGCCTTGACCGTGGGCCCTCTTCGACGCCGTTCGTTCTTTGGCGCTCTTTGTCCGCTTGCGCGCAGTGTGTCGGTCGATTTCCCCGTCCATGCTGTTGCCGTTCCTTGACGCCCCAATTCCAGGAGAAATACCATGCCTCCCACCACTGCACCTTTGGTGCCAAAGGACCCCGGCAGCGAACTGCAGGTGGTCGCTATCGGTCGCATTTCCACCGTCCACCAGGACGTGGAGAATATCGAAGCCTCGTATCGCTACATCCAGGACTACCTCCAGCGAATCTACCGCGGCCCCATCAACATCCGACTGCTCGGCGAACAGGCCAGCGGGATGTTGACCGACCGTGCCACGATCCGGGAGGCCGAAGACCTTGTGGCGGGCGGAAAGGTCGATCTCGTAATCGCCGAGGATCTGGCCCGTATCTACCGAAATCCGCGGTATCAGTATGATTTCGTGCAAAACGCGGTCGATGTCGGCACCCGCGTGATTTGCATCGGCGACAACCTCGACACGGCCGACGAAAATTGGGAAATCTCGATGGGCGCTGCGGCCCTTCGGCATGGTCTCCACATTCCGGATACCCGTCGTCGAGTCCGCCGTACTGCGACCCATTCCTTCCACAAGGGTGGGATGGTCCAGAAGATCCGTTTCGGCTATCGAAAACTCACACCGGAGGAAGCGGCTTCGGCACATTTCGGCCCCAAAGATCTACGGATTGCCAAACAACCGGAATGCACGCCGGTCATCCGGGAAATGGCTCAACGCGTCCTGCGCGGCGAGACGTATGCGGCCATCGCCGAGTGGCTCGAATCTGAAGGTATCTCGCCTGGGCCCTACGTACTCAGCCGCCGCTGGTCACCAAGGATCGTGGTGGAACTGCTCGACGATCCGATCCTCAGCGGAACCCGCACGTTTCGGGACACCATTTGCCGACCGGTGTTCAAGACGGGCAAGCACAAGCCCGAACGAAATCGTGAACCAGAAACGGAGCACTGCCCCGATCTGGCGCACATCACCGTCGAGGAACACCAAGTGCTGCAGGCGGAGATCGCCCGTCGACGGGCCGAACGTAAGAAACGCGGCCAGTCATCCGCGGCCCGCCGCAATGTTCCTCGAAGTCGGACGTTTTGGCCCGGCCAGACTGCGAAGTGTGCGATCTGCGGCGGACCAATGTACTATTCGGGGGCCTATCTGCGATGCCGCAACAGTCTGCCGCGTTTCGGCGCATCGTGCTGGAATCACGTGCAGGTGCCGGTCGAGCTCAGCCGCCGACGATTGGTATCTTGGTTGGTGGCGCACCTGCAACGCGCGCCCGAGTTGCGGTCGGAAATGGTTGCGATCGTTCGCCGAATCCTGGAGAACGCCGGTGGTCGCCACGGTCGACGACAACACGACGTGGCCCGCGAGGTCCAGACCCTGGAGAGGCAGGCAGCCAATCTCGCAGCGGCGATTGCTGATGGCGGACAGCTACAGGCTTTGGTGCAGAAATTGAAGGCCACCGAAGCGGCCCTGGAAAAAGCCCGGGCGTCGCAACGCGAGTCGCAGTGCCGTGATCGGGAGAAATCTCTAGCCAAGGACGACGTCGAGCAGGATCTACCCGCGGCGTTGCTGAACTTGGCCAGTCATTCGTTCGAGTTCGCGGAATCCTTGAGGCGGATTTTCTCGCCGTTTGTCATCCAGCCGGTGCAGCAGCTGGACTGCGGACAGATGCGGCCTCGTGGGAAGCTGCGATTCTCGCCTCGCGCGATTGGGGCTGGCCGGTCAGGGCAGTCCAATGCGCCAACCGCCGTGGACGATGTCGTGCTTGAACTCGACTTGTTTGAGCCGCCCACGTTCATCCGTCATTTGTCCGCGTGCCTCGCTACGAAAGAAGCCCATCCGCAGTTCAGTCTCAAAGAGATCGCCGCGTCGCTTGGCATCAACCACATGACGGTGAAACGTGCCTTCGACTACTCAAGACTGATGGCGCGGATGGGCACCGGCGCCCCCTACCGAGAGATTTCGACGTGTCCTGTCGAGGCGTCACGTTGGAGGCACCGCAACACGTATGAGTCACGACGCTGAGCCGTCACCGTTACCAGTACCGATCCTTCGCCCGAAGCCTCACGATTCTCACTAAACCGCCTGTTGTCGCGTTGTTCTTGAATCGATGTTGCATGGCTGCTTCTGCCATGTTGGTAAGTCCGACGCTTGCGGCCGTCCCAGCCCTGGCGTTGTTGTAGGAAGTACGTTTGCGGCGGGCGATTCAGGTCTCACGCCCCGGCCCAAACATACATTGTCTTTCGGCCCCCGTGAATTGCCACGGTGGCTGGATTCAAAGAGTCTGTTTCCCGATCCTGGCACGGTGCCGGGGCGACTGTGTTTCACCAACCGGTCGTCCCGGCGCGGGCGACCTTAGCCATCGGAGGTTGCCCAGATGATTGCATCCGCACGCACGATTCCCACCCGCGAAGATCGCTTCCTGGAAATGCTCCCCCAGATCCGCGAACAGGCCCGATTCGCGTTTCGCAAGGAACTGCAGGCCCGTCGCCAAGAACTGATCGCCGAGACCATCGCCAACTGCTGGGCTGCCTTCGTCCGCCTTCTGGATCGCGGTCTGGACGATGTGATCTACCCCACGCCCCTGGTTCAGTACGCCATCCGGCAGACTCGCGAGGGCCGCAAGGTTGGCGGACGGCTCAATGCTCGCGATGTCAGCTCCGAGTACGCTCAACGCCGCAATGGTTTTCGCCTGGAGCGGCTGGATCGCTACAACGAGCACACGGACGAATGGAAAGAGGTGCTCGTCGAAGACAAGACCGCCGGCCCCGCGGAGACCGCTGCCAGCCGCCTCGACTTTGGCACCTGGCTGCATTCGCTGCCTGCTGCCAGACGCCAAGTCGCCCAGACGTTGGCGACGGGGGAGACAACCCAACGGACAGCACAGCAGCTTCGCGTCAGTCCGGGACGTGTCAGCCAGATCCGTCGCGAGTTGGAAGCGTCTTGGGAATCGTTCCAGGGTGAGCCGGCGTTTGCCTAGGTCCGGCCATGGGTGGGCGCTGGATCGCTGCGCGGTACATCATGTCCGGAATCTGCTGAGGACATCACGTTCGTGACCAGCACGGCGTCCACTTCTTCCATCCAGCATCATGCGTCTCCCGAAAGGACATCCAACCGAATGACTATCGGTAGCACTCCTAACTCTGCCGGAATCATCGCGATCATCGGCGCCTGCCTGGCTGTTTCCGCAATCATGACCGTGGTGACCGGGAGCTTCATACATTGGCCCTTCGTCCTCGCCGGCCTCGGCGTCGGCTGTTGGGTGGTGGCGTCGATCAACAAGTGAAACGATGTCGCATATCGTCGTACTCAAGACAGAAGTGAGGAACGCTGGAGCCGTGCGTGCCGCTTGGCCAGTCCGTGCGCACGGAGGCGCGCAACGGATCACCGCTCCGCTGACCGAAAACGGCCTGATCAAAGAGCCCTTCATCCAACACTTGGAGGAGAAAACTCAATGGACCCACCCAGATCCATGAGCCTGTCCGAACTGGCGGGCAGGGTCGAAATCGAACCGAACTATCATGTCGAGCTGCCCGATACCGAGTATTTGGTCTTTGTGGCCGGCGGCAAAGGACATCCGTCTCCTGCCGCCGGGCTTTGCTGTTTCTTGTGTTGTTTGCTTTTGATTTCCCGCCAAGGAGAAACCATGACCGCCGCTATTGTCCTGTCCGCTTCCGTCCTGTCCGTCCTGCTGGTCACCGTGCTGGCCCGCGAGATCCGCCGGCGCCGAGCGACCCAGGTGCTCGCATCCCGAATCCTGAAACGCTGGAGAACCCCCGATGAAGAAGTGTTGGCTGCATCGCGTCCTTTGGATGGCCCTCGTCCTGGCGACGATGGGCTGCAGCGACGGTCCTGACCAACGCCTGGTCGATGTTGCGATGGAATCGGCTGCCCGTCAGGCCGAGCAAAATCAGCAGATGGCCGAGTTACAGCAGCAGGTTGCCGGAGGCGCCAAGCAACTCGTCGAAGCGGATTCCCGGGCCCGCCAAGAGTTGGCGGAACTGCAGCGCGAACTACGCTCTGATCAGGCCGAGATCGGCCGGCAGCGCGACGCCCTGGAATCTGAGCGCCGAGAAATCGCCAAAGACCGTTACTGGGACTCGATCCTGGGCGTGTCGATTTACGCCGCTGCCGGAATCTTGGCATGTTTGCTGCCGCTGCTGCTGTGTGGCTGGCTGCTTCATGCCACCCGCGACAAGCATGGCACCGATGAGGCGCTTGCTGAGTTGCTGGTCGAAGAGCTGACGACAGACCGGCCAATGCTGCTTCCGCCCCGTCAGTCCGTTCCGCTGCTGGAACACCAGCCGCCGATGAGTTCCGGGGCACTCCCCGGTGACGATTCGCCAGACACGATCGGCCCCGCCTGACAGCATCCTCGTCCGGCTTCCAGCGGTCCATCAACCACCGAAGTCCGCGACGCGGATGCGGTGGAATCCGCTGGCCAGCGTTTGCAACTGCCGTGTGAGCAAGGTCTCGATCACTGTCGACCGCACCCAGACAATCTACGGAGACAAGCATGACGACTTTAGCAGAGGCGAAGAAACGGCTCACCGTCTGCCTGTTCGACTCCATTCGCCGCGGTGGCGGATTTCATCCCGAAGAGGCCGATCCGGAACTGAACGAGGCAAACCGGAGAGTCATCGAGGCCCTGGCGACAGCTCACGGGGGCGAATGCTGGCTGGGCCGAGTCAACCTGCATCAGGACCTGCCTGACGATGACGATGGCCAGCACGAACCACCGCACTGGACGACGCCGCTGTGGAAGTGGTCGGGAAAGCCCGTCTACAATTTCGGGGCGTCGTTCGTCGTCCCCCGCTACGACGCCGAACTGGAGCGGCTGATTCAGGAACGGGACGCCGCCCCCTACACGACCACCGCCGCGGATTACCAGCGGGTTACGGCCATAGACGAACGGCTGATTGCCGTGGGCGGCGTGCGTCTGCATTGGAGCTGATTTACGCCCCATACCCTCGGTTACGCTCCCGTCTTCTACCACGGAGAATAATCCATGAACGATCCTCTTGGCATCCGCGTCCTGTCCAGCGGAACGATTGCCACGCTGATGCGCCAGTCCTGCCGCTTCCTGCTTTACCAGTGCT
>CAZXYZ010000100.1:0-42369 GCA_964645045.1 uncultured Pirellulaceae bacterium
TTTCCCCTTCTGTCTCCCGCCCGCCTGCCGCCTGCGGCGACAGGCGGGCGGGAGACAGAAGGGTTGGTGGGTACGGATGAGGCGGCGTCTAGCCTTTCCGTCGTGGCTCCGCCGACACGGGGTCGGCGGCGGCCTGGCCCGCGGTTTCCGTGATTGCTGCTGCCGCGGCGGATGGTAGAATACACGTCGTCGTCCGTCCCGTCGCATCGCTCGCCGGGCGGCGTCCGCGGTCGGGGACGGGCAACGAACGAGAAAAGGGGAACGAGAAAAGGGGAGCCGTCCAATTTCTGACCGTCCGCTCCGGGCCTGAACCGAAGGCCGGAACTGTGACATTTTTCCCGCGTGTTCGTCCTTACTACCTCAGGCAAGGCTCATCGGCCGTTTCCCGCGATCGCGACGCGCACGTTGAGAAAAGGCCAATACCTACAACTGTCGAGAGGCGAACCGCAGATGAAGAAACGCACAAACCGAAAGACGTTCGGCCGGGAATTGATCCTCGAATCGTTGGACCCGCGGTTGTGTCTGGCGGGTGGGATCGGTTTGGCCGGCATCGACGCGGGCTATGTCGATCACGTCAGTGCTCACGTGTCTCCCTGGCACAATCCGGTCAGGCCTCATGATGTCAACCAGGACCAACGTGTCACGCCCAGCGACGCGCTGGCCGTCGTCAACGCATTGAACGTCTACGGCGCTCGAACGCTGTCGGACGCGGAGGGTGAATCGACCGCCATGATCGACGTCGACGGTGATTCTCAACTCACCGCGGCGGACTGCCTGGCCATCGTCAATGAATTGAACGATCCGTCGGCAGACGTCCTGTCGATCGAGGCCACGACAAGCGAGGCCACGACAAGCGAGGCCACGACAAGCGAGGATCCGTCGGCGGGCGACACGACGGTCGACGAGACCACGAGCGGCGAAGACACGAGCGGCGAAGAAGCAGTTGACGACGACGCAGTGGAAGATCCGCCCAGCGTCGGCGGTGACTGTCGAGGCTCGCACCGGCCGTCGATTGCCGACGTTTTCGCTCGCGCAGACACCAGTGACGACGGCATCTTGACGGCGGACGAATTACCGGCGGAAGTCTGGGAGCGGCTGTCGGCTGCCGATGCGGACGCCAGCGGCGGCATCACCCTGGATGAACTGACCGCGTTCAGGCCCGAGGACGACGGTCACGGAACGCCACATGGCGTTCCCGGCGCCGGAGAAATCTTTGCGCGTTTCGACGAGAACAGCGACGGACTATTGACGGCCGACGAGTTACCCGACCAAGCCTGGCTGCATTTGTCGCCGGCGGACAGCGATGGGGACGGCGCGATCACGCTGGTGGAACTGGCCGGCTACCAGTCCACCCTACCCGCCCGGGACGACTTCTTCACCCGCCTGGATACGGACGGCGATGGCTCGCTCACCCAAGCGGAACTGCCGGAAGGCATGTGGGAACGCCTCGCTTCTGCCGATGCCGACGGCCTGATCTCGTCCGAGGAACTGGCGACGTTCCGGCCAGCCCCGCCGTCCGGCGAGGGCTTTGGGCAGGACGGGATGGGCAGGGTTTCGCCGGGGCGAGGCATGCCTGATCGCGGCGAGCCGCACGGTCGAGGTGCTGGCGCGGGGACGATGTTACGTTCCGGCCGAGGCGGCCGTTGAGCTTGAGGCCACAGATCAGACGTGCTGGACCGTGACCAGCTTGCCGGCCGCCCGCAGCTTGTCGATCAAGCGGGGGAGGATCGGGTCACGGGGCAGAACGGACTTGACCGATGGATGGGTGCAAGCACCGTTCGAGAAACAAGTGCCGTCTTTCGCGCCGCGAAACCACGTCCTTTCGCGGAGCGAAAGGTGACTGTGCGGCAGTCATTTTGTGACGGTTGCCACGTCGTCTACAGCCGACTCACGCCGGCGTTCAGATTGGCCCGCGGCCTCGGGAGCAGGAGGCGATTGAGCATGCGGCAATCGGCACGGGCCGACGGCCCAGAGGTACCGGTTCGAGGCGACGAACAGCGTCCCGTTCGCCGCCACGGGCGTCGACCACGATGGCGCGCCGAGCGATACCTGGCTTAACAGCTTCAGGTCCTTGCCCGCGGCCAGGATCTCCAAGTGCCGGTCGTTGGGCAGGTAGACCTAGCCGTCGGCCACCAGCGTCGAGGCGATGGTGCGGCCCTTGGATTCATAGACCCAGAACACCTGGCCCGTCTCGGCGTCCAGGCAATGCACCCGCCCGGCCACGTCGGCGACGTACAGCAGGCAGTCGGCGATCGAGATCGTGGATAGCGTGCGGTCCAGTCCCTGGTAGACCCTTAATCAAATCGACCATCATCGGTGTGGAATCCCCCCTGTGACAGTATCGCCCCTTGTGCAGCCGGCCGGTCAGCGCGCCAACTCGACGACCAGGCTTTTCACGACCGCGTCGTCGCCGCACCGGATGGTGTAGCGGTCTTGCGGCGCAGCGGCCACGTGCTCGTCGGAACGCCGCTGGCCGCCTTTTTCCCAGACGTAGCTAACGTTGTCCCGAATCCACTCGTTGGGCGGCGCGGTCTGATGCCGGTACTTGACCACGGTCCGCCAAATCGCGAGCACTTTATCCTGGTCCGTCATGTCCGTTTGGATGTAGGACGCCGCCCAGGCGGCGGGACTGGAAACGTCCTCGACATGGTTCGACAGCACCTTGACGTGGCTGACGACGCCCACCGGATTGGCATCGGCGGCGGTGCCCGATCGTGCCCACGCCAGCGCCATGCATAACACCAGGCACGAGCGACAAACGACACCCGGCAGGTCGTTGCGGCCGGGGCTCACGGAGCAGGTACGCATGCGGGAATCTCCGGGCAGGGTGAGGTTGGGGCGGTGAGAAAGACTCGCTCCGCAAGGCCATGTAAGCTCGCTCGAAGTGAACCACGAATTGCGGCGGTGCCTGTCCCCTTCTTCATCAGCGGCGGGCGCAGGCCCAATGCCACTTACTTTGGGACCATTTGGGGGCGTTTTTGTAAGCGGAGCGGCGCAAGCCGCCCGGTTTTCCAACTGTAATACCGGACGGCTTGCGCCGTGCCGCTACAAAGTAAGCGGCATTGGGCGCAGGCCCGTCGGCGCGAACCGCGTGCCGCGCAACCACCGTGGGGCTGACGCCACCGCGTTCGCCGGGATTTCTGCCACGCTTGGGACCGCTCACAGTCTCTTCAGGACCTCGGCAACTTTGTCTTCGAAGATCTTCTGCCATGCCGGGTCCACGATACAGTCGCAGTCTTCCTGAGCCCCGCCGGTATTGGCCAGTTGTTCGGCGGTCGGCGTGTAGTAGATGTAGCCGTTGGTGTAGCCCGCGACGAAGGTCGTGTCATGGGGCGAAGCCTGCTTGACGTTCAGCCCGATTTGCACGGACAACTCGCCGGGAAATGTAACCAGGACGAACTCCCCGATGCGCAGGCCGACGACTTCGACGGCGATCGTCCCGGTTCCGGCCGCAACATTCTGCGCGTGATGCTTCTTCAGCAGGTCCAGGTTCGTTTGCACCCGGGTGAGTTCCTCCATGACGTAAATGTTCTGGACGTACTGCTGCATGTTGCGGCGGTTTTCGGCGTCGAGCCTTGGCAAGTCTTCCCTGCCCAGTTGCGTGTCATGCAGGTAGCGGTGAGAGTAATACGATGGGAACTCGCTGGCCAGGCTGTACTTGGCCGTCAGGGACAGGAAGGTCTTCAGATTCAGACTGGTCCCTTTCAGCGACTGGATCAATCGCGCCTGCTCGGCTTGCAGCGCGTCGATCCGCGGTGTCAAATCCGCGCGCGGCAGCGTCAGTGTTTCCTGGATCATCCGGAGCGGAGCACCATCGCGAATGGCGATGCGGCGGACGGCTTTCAAGGTGCTCAGCCCCAGCAGGTTACCCAGCGGCTCGGCATCGCGAGGATGGTCGACGTCCTTGTAGAAAATCGGGTTGACGTCGCCCGCGCAGCCCTGCAGAAACAGGGCGATCGCGTCCTCGTTCAGATTGTCTTCGATGACCCTGGAAGCGAACCCGGTCAGGTCCGCCGTGTTCCCGCCGCCGGGCACCCCTTGGATCGGATGGCAGGCAAAGTTGTAGACCACGGCCAGGGTCTGGCCGTCCTGGCGGTCCAGCCGCAACACGCCGATCTCCGGATCGACCGGCCCGACCCCGGCAACTTCGGCATCGGGCGGCAGCGCGTAGGCGTGGCGCACGTCGGCTTCCCGGCCGTCTTTCAACTTCAGCCGGCGATTCTCCATGATCCGGTCTTCGTGCCCGACGCCCACGCCGACTCGCACGGGGACCATTTTCTGCCACGCTTCTTTCACCGCTTCTACGGTTCGCTGTTCGATCTCGCTGCAAACGACTCCGTGGCAGTGGCTGGCATTGATCAGTACGCTGGCGGGCGAGATCTTCAGTTCCCGCTCCAAGTGCGACCGCACGTGGGGCAGGTAGTCGTTCTTGATGGCGCCGATCTCGCCAATTGCCACGGCATCGACCCCGACCACGACTGCCGTGGTCTCGTCATCGGTCAGCACCAGGGCCCTCACCCACAGACGCTCGTTGCGCGGATTCGTGTCGGGATGTGTGATATCGACCTTGGCAGCGCCCGCCCGCAGCGGCCCGGCTTGGGCGGTGTTTGTGGCGGCCAGAGCAACGAGCGCCGCGACCAGGACACACCCGCATCGCAAAAGGCGAGCGGCGGGCGTGAGCCCAATGCCACTTACTTCGGGAGCATTGGGGGCGTCTTTGTTAGCGGAGGGACGCAAGCCGCCCGGTCTTCCGACGGTAATACCGGACGGCTCGCGCCGTGCCGCTACAAAGTAAGTGGCATTGGGCTTACGCCCGCCGCTCGCCAAGATCCCTGCAACGATCGAGTGAAGCGGACGCCTGTTCCGCGATGCCGGTGATATTGCCATGAGTTCCTCCAAAATCATACGTCCGAAGTCAACCTCGTGATTCGGTTGCCGGTCGTGTTCCCATGCCCCGGTCGTCAGGGTAGAATCAAGCGGAAAGGCCGCTGCCCGTCCCGCCTCACTTGAACAGGAGTCATGCCATGTTCCTCGGCCGCCCGACCCTTTGCCGTTTGTGCCTGTTGCTGATCTCGGGCACGGCGATCTTGATCTTACCCGGACCGGTTGCGGGCGACAACCATACGGCGCCCTCCGCCGTCACGTCGTTCCAGACAGGCGACTTGGCTGCGGACATGCAGTCGCTGGTCGAAGCCGACTGGATCGACGCCGATCGCCGGTTCGGCGTCCAGGATGCGGCCGCGGCGGCAATGGCCAAGGCAGCAACGACCGCCGAGGATGCGGCGGGCGGCTGCGACGGCGTCAAGAACGGATTGTGGGGGTTCCACGTGGCCAGCGGCGAGACGAATCCCTGGTGGCAAGTGGATCTGGGCAAGGAGTATCGCCTGGACCGCGTCGTGGTCTACAACCGCTGCGATGCCCGCGAAGGCCGCACGGCGAATCTGCAGATCCTGGTCACGAACGAAGAATGCGTGGCGGAAAAAGGGCAGTTCACCCAGGTCTATCAGCATGACGGCAAACCGTACGGCGGCGCGGTGGGAAAACCGCTGGAGGTGCGTTTCGCTGACCGCGAGGTGAAGGCCCGCGTTGTGCGACTGAGGATTCCCGGACGCTGTTCGTTCGCCCTGGACGAGGTGGAGGTGTACGCGGCCGACAATCCGGCTGTGAATGTGGCGTTGAACAAACCGGCCAATCAGATCAGCGTCAGCGCGTACTCACGGGCGGGAACCATGAGCGACGCGGAGTTCCAGCGTCTGGGGTACAAGCCTTTGGTGACTCGCGACGCGGCCCCGGCGGCCGACACCGGCAGCGGGTTCTCACTAGCCCACACGCAGGCGGTGCTCGAACAGGCCCGCCAGTTGGCGGCGCGGCTGAAGCAAAAGGCAAACCCGCAACAGTTGCAGCCGCTGGCGGCGGAACTGGAGCAGATCGCCGGCCGCGTGACGGACCTCAGAACGGCGGCCGAAGTACCGGAGACAGCACGCCGCGAACTGTACCTTCAGGCGCGCAGCGTCAAACGACGGATCGCGTTCTGCAATCCGTTGCTGGCGGATACGGACAAGCTGCTGTTCCTCAAGCGGCACGACTCCGTGGGCGTCTACCACATGTGCGATCAGTACTACGGCTGCAATGCCAAGCCCGGCGGGGGACTGTTCGTGCTGGAAAGCCCGTTCGGGGACCGGCCGCGGCTGACCAATTTGCTCGAAAACTCGGTCGTTGAAAACGGCCGGCTCCAAGGCCAGAAGCTGGATGGTGGCAGTTTTCTGTCGCCGGAGGTCTCCTGGGACGGGAAGACCATCCTGTTTGCCTACAGCCAGGCGGCGGCGTGGGAAAAGAACCGCGGCAAGGAGACCTACGAGTGGACGCCCGAATGCTCGTTCCACATCTTCCGCGTCAATGCCGATGGCACGGGCCTGATCCAGTTGACCGACGGTGACAGCGACGATTTCGATCCGTGTTTCCTGCCCAACGGGCGGATCGTGTTCATTTCCGAACGCCGCGGCGGGTACCTGCGTTGCGGCCGCCATTGCCCCGTCTACACGATGTTCTCGATGCGGCCCGACGGCAGCGACATCATCTGCCTGAGCTTCCACGAGACGCATGAATGGCATCCCAGTGTGACCAATGACGGAATGCTGGTTTACACGCGGTGGGACTACGTGGATCGCGACACGAACATCGCTCACCACATTTGGACCTGCTACCCGGACGGCCGCGATCCGCGCAGCTTTCACGGCAATTATCCGGCTCGCCGCGAAGGCCGGCCGTGGATGGAGATGGGAATCCGGGCGATTCCGGATTCGAACAAATTCGTCGCCAGCACCGGCGCACACCACGGGCATGAATTCGGGGCGTTGGTGCTGATCGACCCGCGCGTCGAGGACGACGGCGGCATGTCGCAACTGACCCGGCTGACGCCGGACACGCCGTTTCCCGAAGCGGAGGGGCGTCCCGTCTCGCAGTACTCGCGGTACGGCACGCCGTGGCCGTTGAGCGAAGACGACTACCTGTGCGTGTACGACGCCGAGGCCAAGAACCGCGGGGTGTACTGGCTCGACCGGTTCGGCAACCGCGAACTGATCTACCGCGATCCGGCCATTTCCAGCGTGTCGCCGATTCCGCTGCGCGCTCGGCCGATGCCTCCGGTCATTCCCTCGGCCACCTCCCAGGCCGCCGAGGACAAGCACCTGGACCGTCCCGCCACGGTGGCGGTGATGAACGTCTACGACGCCGATTTCCCCTGGCCGGCGGACACCAAGATTGAAGCCTTGCGCGTGATCCAGGTGCTGCCCAAGGCGACCGCGCCGCCCAACGTCCCGCGGATCGGCTGTGCCCAGCAGACCAATGCCCGCGCGGTGTTGGGCACCGTCCCGGTCGAAGCCGACGGCAGCGTGTATTTTGAGGCGCCGGTCGGCAAGCCGATCTATTTCCAGGCGATCGACCAGCAGGGGATGGCCGTCCAGTCGATGCGGTCGGCGACCTACGTACACCCGGGCGAGCAACTGACTTGCCAAGGCTGTCACGAGCGGAAACACGATCCGCCGGGCCGGTCGCCGCAACTGCCGTTGGCGCTGCGCCGTGCGCCGTCGAAGATTCAGCCCGATGTCGAAGGCTCGAATCCGTTCAGCTACGTGCGGCTGGTCCAGCCGGTGCTGGATCGCCACTGCGTCGGCTGCCACCAGGAAAAGAAGGCATTGGACCTAAGCGGCAAGTTGGGCGCGGCCAACGGTTGGAGTCAATCCTACGCCAGTTTGGCGGAGAAATACGGTTTCTACTTCCATGTCACCAACGGTGCCTTCAACACCCCCGTCCACGGCGGCGGCCGCACGATCGCCGGCCAGTTCGGAGCCCGCGCCGCCGGACTGGTGAAGTACTTGGACGAAAGCCACTACGGCGTCAAACTGCCAGCTGACGACCGGCACTGCATCATGCTATGGCTGGATTGCAACTCGGAGTTCTACGGCTCGTACGAGAACACCGACCTTCAGGCCCGCGGCGAGATCGTGCAGCCGACGCTGGAGTGAGTTCGTCGAGTGGGCTACGTTAGGAGCGTCAGCCAAACGTTCATCAGAGGAGATCGGCGAACTCCCGGAGGCGGGCGACCGCCTGGGGCAGGCCCTGGCTTTCGAGCGTGGTGAGTATTTCCTCGGCTGTTTTGGGTGGGTTGCGCAGGCTTTCTCGCTGGCGTTTGATCGCCGCACAGACCTGCCCTGGAGCCAGATCGAAAAGGGACAGCAGAAAGTCGTCCGGGTGCTGCGCTTCAATGTCGAATTTGGCCAGGGTCTCTGTCGGAAAGTCCTTCAGATTATACGTCACGATGACTTCGGCACTGCTACGAATGGCCGCTGCAAGGACATGCCGGTCGTCCGGATCGGGTAAAATGAGCGAATCGATCAGGTCTTCGTAGCCACTCACGAGGCAGTCACGGACGGCCTCGTTCATCAGCATTCGGGTGCGTGCCAGTCGCTCAGCGGTGAGGCTTGGATTGTCCTTGAGGACATTACGAGCCCATTCGTCATGGATCGTTTCGGTCCACCGCGCACGCACGAGCCCGACCTGTGCGAGCCGGATGAAGAGGTCGCGCAGAGGGGCAGGGTAAAGGATGTTCGCGTCGTAGACTGCGGTGACGGGATGCTCCATCAATAGCCCATCCCCAATTCTTGGGCTTCGGCCGTAAGCCGGTCGAGAACCTTGGCTCTGGCATCGTCATCCTTCTGCTTGAAGGCCATCAGATCGTCAAACCGGACGCGACGGTACTTGCCGACGGTTCGACCGGGGATTTTCCCTTCGTCCAGCAGCTTGACCATGTAAGGCCGCGAGACGTTAAGCAGATCAGCGGCTTGCTGGGTGGTCAGTTCCGCATGAGTAGGGATGAGAGTGACGGCATTGCCTTGAGACATTTCGGTCAGCAGATGCAGGAACAGTCGCAGCGCGGACGCAGGCACGGCTACCGTCTCCGCCTCCTCGCCTTCGTCGAGGACCTGAATGCGGACACTGGTCCGCCGTCCCACCTTGCGGGTGGCCAGACGGCGGCTCGACTCACGGGCGAGCAAGGCATCGGCCTCGCTCGGTGCAACGGTTTCAAAATGCTGATGAATCAATGCGGCCATCGGAATCTGCCTCCTGTCTCGTGACAAGGGAATTCTACCACGCACTCGAAACAGACGCAATGGTCGAAACGCTCGAACCAACAAGAACGGGGTACTTGAGTTGGCCGCGAGCGGCAAGCACGACGACGCCAAGACCGCTCGGCTAAGCCGTCGCGGCCTAAGGGTCTGAGGCGACGCCTGCTGTCCGCCAACGGGCGAGGAAGAGTTGCGCGCTCTGGGTGATCCGGTCTTTCCCGGCATTGAGGGACTGCCGATCCGCCCCCGCTTGCCACGGCTCCGATCATCGAGCGTCCGTAGACGGATGGGCATCTGCACAACGTGGACAAAGCGCCCAGGAATTCCACCGGTCAGGACGATGGACCGCCAGTTGGTTCACCCGACAACGGTTCCTGCCACCTTTTTCGGTTTGCCTTTGTTCGTTCTGGCGGGGTTCAATCTGGAGCGGCTTTTTCAGGTCGGCTGCAAGGTGCGAGACATCTTCCAGCAGTACGCCAAGGCACCGGAGTGGATTGCTGCGGCCTGCGACGGCAGTTACACTACGCCGTGACGATTGCCGAGACCGAGCTGACGCCGGTAGAACGGCAGGCGATGCGCGCCAGCGACGTGGACTAAATGGAACTGGAGATTTGAGTCTGATGGAAACTGCCGCAAATGCAGACATGTCAGAGCGAGACGTTTTCGAACGGCTGATCGGAAGCCCTGAGTGGACAGTCGGACGAACGTGCCATCATCCACGATGCTGTGAATTCGGCTACTCTTCTGGGTTTTCAGGAGAATCAGCGATCCCCGTGAGCCGTCTCGCAAAGTGCAACCGACCTCCTGGTGCGTTACGGGAAGTTGATCCGGCTCCGTGATCCGGGAACGGAGCTTTCGGCGAAGCTCATCCCAATTCATCGGATGCTCTTGAATTCCGAATACGCGGTCGCGCCCTTGGGCTCGGTCCGGATCGTCCAGACCCAGCACAAGCACACCGCCATCCGTGTTGGCGAAAGCCACGACGGATTCCAGCAGTCGATCGACTTTCCCAACGCGTTTGCACTCGAAGACACGTGACTCAGGGTGAGCCAAAAGCCGGTCCACGAAGGCGTCGTCCATCGGCGGCAGCGTTTCAGCACTCATGATTCCGTCGCCTCCCACATCGGAACCCCACTTGATTCTTTTTTCTTCCTGGTCGATACTTCATCGTAATCAGTCGAAAAGAAACGGGGGTAAAGGGTTCTCGGGAGAAACCGCAAGGTTCGCCGAGCCAAACACCCCCTTATTTTTTGCGCTATCCGCTTCCTCGGATCACTTCCGGGCCAATCCGATAGTGCTCAACCGCCATCACCGGCTGCCAGCCGAGCCGTGCCGGATCACGGACCGCGTGCAACTGCGGCGTGCCGGCGCCTGCCTGTCCGGCAGGCAGGCAGTTGAACACGGCGTATAACCAGTAGTCGTTCTTCAGGCGGACCGCCGTGCGGTATTCGTTGTCGCTCAGCGCGATGACGCCCACGCCTGCTCGGCCTTTGACCTCGATGAACCTGACTTCGACCTGCCTGCCGGCAGGCAGGTGAACGTCTTGTGTCTTCGCCTTGAGCCGCTCCCTACCGGAACCCGATTTCCAGCTTTTCTCCATTGCTACGGCTTCCTGCAAGGAGTGGGTTTCTTCAACGTAGGCTACGTATTTGACCCCGTGGGCAGCGGTCCACTTGGCGCCCTGGCCGGTGCAGTGCTGATGCCACCGGTGCGCCAAATCGTCCGTTTGGCCAATGTAGAGGCTCCCGTCTTTGCAACGGACCGCATAGACATACCAGATCCCGTCTTTCTTCCCCGGCAACTCAAATCGCCGGGAGATCAGATCGAAGCCGCGGTTCTCCGTCTCCACGCTTTCCACAACCCACCCACGTGCCTCTTCGTGCTTGATTGCCTCCCGCACGGCGATGCGCTCGATTTCGTCGTCCCGGATCATCGGGGCGAGCTGCGGGCTGGTCCGCTCCGGGTGGGGCAAGATCCAGGCACGGCCGAGATGGGTGATGTCGGCCACGGCACAGTGACGTTCCAAGTTTAACTCGCGCCGGCGGGTTTCCAGCCGGATGTTCAGTTCGTCCAGATGCTGCTCGGCTTGGGCGATCAGGCCATCGAGCCCCTGAGTCGTCTGACCCTGGACTTGGCGATTCACGTACTCGGCCAACTGAAGGTTCTGCCGGTCGATCAGGGCGTTTAGACTGACTTCGACGTGGCGGGCAATTCGCTCGACCTCGACAGCCCGCTCGCTGGCCGCCTGCTCTCCCCATGCCTGAAGCACGCGTTCGTAAATGAACCGCTCGACAAGTTGCCGCCCAGGCAGCGGGAAATCGTCTCCCGGCCCGGCCGTGCCGCGTGGTGCCGGGGTGATGGCGTGGAAGTAGGTTGGCTCCCGCAAGGTCATCTGGCCCGCCGACGAGGTCTCGATGCCAAACAGCCGACGATGCAGGGTATTGGCGCGGCCGTCTTTGACCGAAGCCGCGAAAATGTCGAGCACCGCCGGTTCGGTGCGATGCAGGTCGTAGAACACCGCGCCGCGACGGAGGTCGTCGTCCACCCGCTGCAAGACATCCGTCCGCACCGCCTCGAACAGCGGATGCCCCGGCGTGACCCATTCGACCGTCGGATCGGCTTTCAACAACTCCTTGTCAAAGATGACGCGAGCGTACTCCTTGCCAAGCCGGCCGTACCGGTTCTCCTGCGCGTTGCCGATGGGAAAGAGGTGTTTGGGCACCTTGCCGATGCGGTAACAGCGACTGCCCTTGGCGGTCGGCTTGGGATTCAGCCCACTCTCTGGCCCTGCCTCGACGAAGAACTGCTCGACGACTTCGGGAACCAGCCGGCGTTCCTTGGCCTCGGCGCTGCGGCCGACGATGGCGGACAGATTCAGTTCCCTCTTGGCGAGACCCTCCAACGCGGATTCCGTGATCTCCCGGAAGCGATCCGGGCTGACGTCCCGGACGATGCGGTCCTGGATTTTGTGCTCGTCCGTCTGACGGGCGTACATCTCGCGCAGCAGTTTTTCCAGCAGGTTTGCCGGGAACACCTCACCTACCACGTCGATGACCTGGTCGGTGCCGAGTTCCTTGCGGATTTCGGTCAGCCGTTCCAGCAGCTTCCGCAGCACGCGGCCCTCACGCGTGTTCTGGGCCACGAAATTGAAGATCAGGCAGTCCTTCTCCTGACCGTAGCGGTGGATGCGGCCGACGCGTTGTTCCAGGCGGATGGGGTTCCAGGGGATGTCAAAGTTCACCATCAGCCAGCAAAACTGCAGATTGATGCCTTCGCCCGCGGCCTCTGTGGCAACCAGCACCTGGGCGCTGTCGCGGAATTCCCGCTCCGCGTAGATGCGACTGCCCGCCGTGTCCCGGTCGCCGATCTTCATGCCGCCGTGGATCTGCGTCACGGTCAGCCCCCACTCACGGAGCCTTCCCAGCGGCCGGCCATCTTTGCCGTCGCCCGCCAAGTAGTCCAGCGTGTCCTTGTGCTCGGTGAACACCAACAGTTTCACCTGCCTGCCGGCAGGCAGGTCTCGGTCCGAGAAGATGCCTTCTTCCGTGAGCACGGAGCGCAACTTGTTCAGTTTCGACTGCACGTCGCGGCCTTGGATCTGCTGGGCGTGGTCGATCAATCGCGTGAGTTGGGCGACTTCCTCCCGCAAGACCGCCGGGTCGTACGACAGCACCTCGTCCTCAAGCTGGGCGATGATCTGCTGCTGCTCTTGTTCGTCCAGGTCGTCGAAGTCGTCGGGGATGCGCCGCTCGATCTGCTCGCGGCGGTACTTCTCGGGATCGGCCAGGATCTTCTCCCGCCGGTCCCGCATCCGCTCCAAGCTGCGGCGCACGGCATAGACCGACGACGCCATCCGGCGCTGGAGCATGGCCATCGTGAAACCGACCGCCCGGCCGCGGGCCGACTGGTCACCGGCAGCCGCGATCGACTGGTCTTCAACGTACCGGGTCAGTTCGTCGTAGAAGTCGAGTTCCTCGCCGTCCAGGTCGAAGGCGGCGGTGCGGACTTCGCGATTCGTGAACAGCTTCTTGACCTCGCCGGTCTCCGGGTCGGGAAACGCGACCAGGGCTTCCTTGGTCCGGCGCAGGTAGAACGGGGCTTCCTGCTCCCGCATCGCCTGCTGCAAGCTCTCGATGCTGCCGTATACGTCGGCGTCCAGCAGGGCCAGGAACCGGCGGAAGTGCTCCGGGTCGCCCTTGTGCGGCGTGGCCGTCATCAGCAGGTAGTGGTCGGTCATCTTGGACAGCTCGCGCCCAAGCCGGTAGGCGTAGGTCGTATGGTCCTCGGAGCGGGCGCTCATCTTGTGGGCTTCATCGACGATGATCAGGTCCCAGCGCGAGCGGAGCAAGCTTTCGCGGGCGTCCTCGACCAGCGAGGCCCAGGACACGGACGTGATGACCTGGTCGTGTTCCTGCCAGGGGTTCTGGCCGTAGTTGGCCCGCAGCGTGGCTCCGCGAATGATCTCGAATTTCTCGCGGAACTTGTCGGCCATCTCCCGCTGCCACTGGAACGTCAGGTTGGCCGGCGTGACGATCAGCACCCGCTTGACCAGCCCCCGGGCCTTGAGTTCTTTGAGCGTCAGGCCGCCCATGATCGTCTTGCCGGAGCCGGGATCATCGGCCAGCAGGAACCGGATGCGGGGCAACCGCAGGAAATACCGGTACACGGCATCCAGTTGATGCGGCAGCGGATCGACGCGGGCGATTGACAGGGAGAAAAACGGGTCGTACTCGTAGGCCAGTCCCAACCGATGGGCCTCGATTCCCAGCCGGAACCGGCGAGCGTCCCCGTCGAACGGCTCGCGTTCCGCAGAAACTGTGAGCATGGCGAGTTGTTGCGGATTCAGGACGGGATCATAGATCTGGCCGGTCCGCCGCCCACGACCGATGATCTTGAGCGACGGCCCCATCGGCTGTACCACGAGCACTTCGACCGGCTCAGGGAGCGTCGGACCACTGATGATGCTGCCGGGTTGGAGGTTCATGGTGCTGGTCTACTGCGGGGAAAGACGTTCGGCCGTTTCGATGATGTGGCGAGGCGAAAGCTCGGGTGCCTCGGTCACTGTTCTGCGATTTGGTGCGTTCACTTCCGCTCCTTTCGATACATCGCCAAGATCGACGCATGCTTGGCGTCGATGTCCCGCTCAGTCCGTTCGAGTTGGCTGCGCCCGCCAGCCAGCCAGCCGAAGTGGACCATCAGTTACCCATCCTCTTGCGGCCAGACCACAAAGTGCCAATGATTTCGCTTGACAGAAAGGCAACAGAACTCACCTCGCTCTGTCAATACTAGCTGCGTCCCAGTTTCAGCTGGCGTCGCGAGTCAAACGCGCCAGCTCGGGCCGTAGGCGAGGATGAATTTCCATCAGAATGACCTGCTTGACCTCGGCCGGCAGACGCTCCAATAACTGGACCAGCAACGCGAGTTTCTGATGGGCTAGGCTCTGGTCGTCTCGCAAGATGTAGACGTTGGCCTGGCCGGCCAGGCCGATCGCTTGGAATTGCAGATCGGCGGCGCCGGCCAGTTGGTCGTAACACCTCAGCGACTGGTCGAGATCGTCGTTCTGCAGGTACAACTCGGCCAACCGCTGCTGGGACCGCCACGCGTAGTACTGATTCTGCTGAGTCTCCGCAGGCGGAAAATAGTGTGGCACGCTCCGCCACGCGGCCTCGGTCGCGACTTCGGCGGCGTGCAGGTACTGGTCGCGAACCGTCGCCTTGCGTTCGATGGCCGGCAGTTCTTGCTCGGACACCGCCAGCAACGGTGCCGGCCTCCTGGCCCAGGCCGCAAGCCCGCCTACGAGAAATGCGGCTAACAATACGGCCAACAGCAGGCCAACCGAACGCCGATGGCCAAGCACCCGCGTCTCACGTTCCATCACGGCCGCCAACTGCTGGGTCACCTCGGTGCGTGCGCCGGAATGGGCAGCCAGTTCGGACGCCGTCCAGGCTTCATCGGCTGGCCAAGCATCGTCCCCGCCTGGAATCGGCACGCTCCTCAATTCCTTCAAAACGTCCAAGGCCGTCGGGTAACGGTCTTCCGGCCGTTTTGCCATCAACTTGTGGACGATCCGGCACAAACCACTGGGCAAATCGGAACGTTGATCGTCCAGGCGCGGCGGCTCTTTTTTCAGGTGCTGGACCGCAATGCTCAGCGGCGAGTCGCCCTCGAACGGTGGACGGCCGGCGAGCATCTGGTAGCACGTGACGCCGAACGAATACAAATCGCTGCGGGAATCGAGCGCGCGTCCTTCGACTTGTTCCGGACTCATGTACAGCGGCGTCCCGACGGTCACGCCGACTTGAGTCAAGTTCACCGCTTGCCCCTCCCGCTCGACACGTGCCAGGCCGAAGTCCGCGACTTTCACCTCACCGGCGCGGGACAGCATGATGTTTTCCGGCTTGATGTCCCGGTGGATGATCTTCTGCTGAGCGGCCTTGTGCAGGGCCGCAGCGACTTGGCGCATGACGCTCACGGCGGCGGAAGCGTCCAAGGTCCCCTTCCGCTCGATCAGCTGTTTCAAATTCTGGCCTTCGACGTACTCTTGCACCATGAAGTGAATCCCGTCCAGGCAGCCCACCTCGTGGACCTGGACGATATTCGCATGGATCAAGGAAGCGGCTGCACGGGCTTCGTGCAAGAAACGCCGCACGTACGAGGGATCGGCGGCCAGGTGATTCTTCAGGACTTTGAACGCGACCTTGCGTCCCAGCGATTCCTGTTCGGCCAGATAGACATCCGCCATCCCGCCCCGGCCCAAGCGGCGCAACAAATGGTAATCCCCTAAGCGGCGGCCGGTGAGTTCGGTGTCCGATGCGGGGCCAGGAGCGGGTACGGAGTCAGCCATGAGGTGCTCACGCGTCTTCCAAGACCTCAATTTCCTTGGATTTGGCCAAGTCGTTGATCTTGTCCTCGTAGGACTTTGTCAGATCCTGGATCGATTCCTTGGTCTGATCGCGGTCATCTTCGCTCATCTCCTTCGCCTTTTCCGCCTGATCCGCGGCCTTGTTGCCGTCGCGGCGGATGTTGCGGATCGAGATTCTGGCTTCCTCGGCCAGTTCCTTGACGCGGCCGACCATCTTGCGCCGCGTCTCGGTGGACAGCGCCGGGATGTTGATTCGTATCAATCGCCCATCGTTTTGGGGATTAAACCCCAAATCGCTGGCGATGATCGCTTTTTCGATGTCTTTCAGGGTGCCGGGGTCGAACGGCCGGATCACGATCTGCGTCGGCTCGGGTACGCCAATCGAAGCCAATTGCTTGATCGGCGCCGTTGATCCATAGACATCGACCCGGAGCGAATCCACCAGACCGGGATTGGCTCGACCTGTGCGGATTCCTGAAAGGCTCGATTTCAGCACAGAAATGGCCTTGTCCATCCGCTCTTCCGCGTCAAACAGGATTTCGTCGGCGTTCATCTCGAATCAACTCCCAGGCAAATTGGGGATGCGAAATCTGACCGCGTCGTCCGTCGGCAAACTGCAAACGGCCGCTGGCCCTGACGATGCATAAGTTTTCCAGTCCTTGTAGGACTGGTTTGGCAAACCGTCCCACATGGAAACGCATGGCGGATTACTTGGCCCCGATTCGCGTGCCCATTTTTTCGCCTTGGACGGCTCGCTGTATGTTACCCTCTTTTCGATAGTTGAACACCAGGACCGGCAAGTTGTGTTCGCGACAATGGGCGATCGCGGTGCTGTCCATCACGCGCAGGTTGCGCTCGAGGACCGCCGCGTAGGTCAATTCGCGGTACAATACGGCGTGCGGATTCTTTTCCGGATCTTCGCTGAACACGCCGTCGACCCGCGTCGCCTTCAGCAAAGCCTGGGCTTCCAACTCCAACGCCCGCAGGGCTGCGGCGGTGTCCGTGGTCACAAAGGGACCGCCTGTTCCGGCTCCCAAAATGACGATCCGGCCTTTCTCCAAGTGTCGGCGGGCCCGGCGGCGAATGTACGGCTCGCAAACCCCATCCATCCGGATCGCCGACATGAGACGCGTGTCGCAACCCAGCGATTCCAACGCATCTTGGAGCGCCAACCCGTTGATAACGGTGGCCAGCATTCCCATGTAGTGCGCGGTCGCTTCCTGAATCGCCGTGCTGTGGTCCTTGAATTGGGCGCCTCGCAAAATGTTGCCGCCGCCGATGACGACGGCCATTTCGCAGCCCGTGCCGCGAGCCTGTTGGATCTCGCGGGCGATGTGGACGACCTCTTCCATGCTGATTCCGCGCTCTCCGGGGCGCGTGAAGCTGTCGCCGGAGAGTTTGAGCACAACACGACGGAAGGCCTGAACGAGGGTGGGGGATAGTTGTTCCGTCATCTATTTCTGTCCGATTTCCCAGTGGACAAACCGCTTGACCGTCATGCCATTCTGCTGCGCCATCTTGCCAACCGTTTCTTTGTCGCCCTTGACGAACTGCTGTTCCAGCAGGACTTTCTCGGCAAAGAAGTTGCGCAGGCGGCCTTCGACCATCTTGTCGATGATGTTCTCGGGCTTGCCCTCTTTCACTGCCGCCTCGCGCAGGATGGTCCGTTCCTTCTCGATCTCGGCCGGATCCACGTCGTCGCGGCCCAAAGCCAGCGGGCGCATCGCCGCCACGTGCATACAAACGTCCTTGGCCAGATCCGGATTGCCTCCCGCGACTTCCAGCAGCACCCCCGCAATCGTCGTGGCGTTATGGCTGTAGCCGCCGCACGGCGCGTCGATACGCACCATCCGGCCGACGTTGAATACCTCGCGAATGCGGTTGAACAGATCGTCCTTCTGCTGCCGGAGGGTCGTGTCCGGCTTGCTGGGCGATGGTTGGTCCAACAATTCGTCGGCCGTTTGCGCCCCGGGACCGGTCGCCAATTGACGGGCGAGGTCGTTTGCCAGCTGGATGAAGTCTGGATTTTGCGCTACCGGGTTGCTTTCGCACTTCAGTTCGACCATCGCGCCAACCGGCGGATCGAAACTGGCGAAAATGCCAAATCTTCCAAAAGCCGTTTCGCGGTCGGCCCGCTTGGTCAGAACATGGGCACCTCGCTCGCGCAGCCAGCGAACAGCCGCCTCGGCGTCGCCTTGGCACTCGGTAAGCGCCTGTTTGCAGTCCATCATGGGCAGTCCGGTCTTCTCCCGGAGGGCTTTCACTTCGGCCGCACTAATAGCAACCATACGGATATCTCCTGAATTAGAATTTGAGTGGCTTGAGGGCTATGTGTGCCGCGCGGAACGGCGGGAAATTGAGCTGCATTTGACAGGCAGCCGCCTCAAGCGGCTGCGATGCTGTCGGGGTGTTTGCCAGGCGAGCACTTACGACTGCGATCCGGTATCCGCCGGGGCTTCGTTCGCATCTTTGTCTGCCACGGCAGCAGGAGCCTCGCTCGCGTCGCGGCGGGTCGGCAGAGCCGCCTTGCCGGCCAGCACCGCATCCGCCAAATGCCGGATGATCAACTCGATCGAACGAATGCCGTCATCGTTGCCGGGAATCGGCAAGTCGACCTGGTCGGGATCGCAATCGGTATCGATCAGGGACACCGTGGTGAGGCCCAATTTCCGGGCTTCTTGGACCGCATTCTTCTCCTTCTTCGGATCCACTACCACGAGGCACTCGGGCAGCCGATTCATCGTGCGGATACCATTCAGATTGCGGTACATTTTGCGGTACTCGCGATTCAACGCGGACTGCATCTTCTTCGAGTAAGTCGCGATTTGCTCGCTGCTCCGCAGTGCCTCCAATTCCTCCAAACGCCCCAGCCGGCTGCGCACCGTCCGGAAGTTCGTCAGACAGCCACCCAGCCAGCGTTCGCTCACAAAGGGCATCCCGCAACGCAGGCTCTCGCGTTCGACGGCATCGCTGCCCTGACGCTTGGTTCCCACGAACAGGATCAAGCTGCCACCGGCCGCCACTTGGGTCAGATACTTTTTGGCCCGCAGCAAGCCACGCACGGTCTCGCGGATGTCAATGATGTGAATGAGGTTCTTACGGGCATAAATGTACGGTGCCATCTTGGGATTCCACCGGCTGGCCCGATGCCCAAAGTGTACACCCGCGTCGACAAGTTCTTTCACCAGTGATTCTGACACAAACAATCTCCTTCGCTTCGCTAGGGGCCATACGCGGCGCGCAACCGCATACAGGTCACCACCTTCGCCCAAGGCGAGCACAAAAAATGGGGGGGACTCAAGTGAAAACACCGAGTTCAAGACACGGCGGTCTCGCGGACGGTGTTCCCGAGAATCGTGAAATGTATAACGTCCATCAACGGGGGTCAAGGTGGAGGGCCGACGGATCCGACAAGAGCAGCCGGATGATATCAAGGGCGGCACGCCCGATCCCCGGGCAATTGCTCTCGCGCGGCCCAGCCACGTTGAGCACGCGGATTTCGTGTACAACCAGCCACTGCCGGATCGCAGCGAGATCGACGTCTCCTACCAAATCTACTAGGAAATAGGGCTTTTCGCACTTCACGGCTAACCGTCGGGTTAGTTCAGTGCCGCCGAACAGGCGCTCGCGGAATAAAATCAGCGTGCCATCAGAATCCACGATATTTCGCTCGGTTCGAACCGGATACACGGGCGATTCGGCTTCCTGCAGGCGGTATTCTGTCGAGATAACTCCATCTTCGGCAATCCGCCCCTGCGGACACCACCCGCCATGCTCGATGCCCAACTCGATCGCCGCGTCGAGGGCAGCGCGGTCCACGCCCGTCTGGCCGCCGGATACGATCCTCTGCACCATTGCAGCCTGCTTGCATTGACTCATTCTGACATCGTAGCCGAACCCTGCCGCTGAACGCAACCAAGCTTGCGGGCTGTTGATTTAATCGTGGGATAGGCTTCCAGCCTGTCGAAGGGAAAATGGCGCACAGTAGTCACTTGTAACCGGGCAATCCTGACAGGCTGGAAGCCTATCCCACGTATGTTTCCGATCGGCTCAGCGTTGATTGGGAGGTGGGGCGTCCAGAGACGGGATCGGCAACAAGTCCGCGATTTGTGGATGCACCGAGTGAATGCCTGCACCGGGTGATGTGGATTGGTTGAACGGGTCCTCCGGCATGGGCAAGCCGACTGGCGAGTCCGCAGGCCGATCGGACGCCGGCGGGGCAGCCGCCTCGGCCCGCAGGATTGTCGGCTGATGCCGGATTTCTTTGTCTGTGGGCTGGAGGTTCGGCCGCGATTCATCGCCGATCGAGTTGGCAGGCGCCTTCGAAACCGCCGAAAGACAGCCTTGGAAGGATATTAGGACCAAGGCAGCAAGGGCCGTCACGGCCCACGCAACCAGCTTGGCTTTCCAATTCATGTCTGCCCAATCTTTGGACGATGCATTTGAGCCGCGCCTGGAACCCGCCCCATGGCTAGCATCCAAACGAAAAGTTGCCCAAGAATCCCTGCCGCGGATCACGCCGCCTCAAAAGACCTTCGGCGGATGTTCCCGATTCACTTCATCCGTTAGATATCGGCAGAATTGGGCGTTTCAGGCCAGTGAATTCATCGCCCTCGAAAGGCCGCTCAAGCTTGTCGTGCTGCCGCCCGCAGTTTGGCGCTTCGGCTGCGGGGGTTGTCGGCGCATTCGGATTCACTGGGACGGACGGGCTTGTTGCATAGGCGGACTAGCCTGGGATCCGTGCGAAATGCCTCCTTGACCAGACGATCCTCCAAAGAATGAAAGCTGATCACGACCATCCGGCCTTGGGGATGCAAGCAACCGGGAAGCCGTTCCAACGCTCGCTTTAACGATCCTAATTCGTCATTGACGGCGATCCGGAGCGCTTGAAACGTCCGCGTCGCCGGGTCGATCTGATGCCGGGGGCCGCGCGGTAGGCAGGAACGCACCAACCGCGCCAATTGGTCCGCGGTCCGTATCGGCTCGCTGCGCCGGACTTCGACGATTTTCCTGGCGATTCGGCGGCTGAACCGCTCTTCTCCATACTGGTAGATCAGGTCTGCCAGCGGCTCCTCGCGAATCCTGGCCAGCAATTGCCAGGCGGCTTCGCCCTCCGTCGGGTCAAACCTCAAATCGAGTGGTCCTCGTGCATCGAAGGAAAACCCGCGGGTGGCATCGGCCAGTTGATCGCTGGACAGGCCCACATCCAGCAGCACGCCGTCGACCGCTGGCAGTTGGAGGCTGCGGAGCACTTCGGGGAGGTCGCAGAAATTCGCCTGGGCAATCTTGATCGGCAGTCCAGCCAGGGTTTGCTCCGCGGCCGCCAAAGCATGCGGATCGCGGTCCAGGGCGAGCACGAACCCGTCTGGGGCGACCCGTTCCGCCAGCGCTCTGGCGTGGCCGCCTCCGCCCAGCGTTCCATCCACGACGATTTGGCCGGGACGCGGCTGGAGATACTCCAGGACTTCGTTTCGCAACACCGGGATATGAACGGAGGCAGTCATGGCCTCAGTGATAGCAGACGACCCAGGGGTGCATCCATGCCCCCCTTGGCGGGTCGACCTGCCGGATCGGTGCGTCTGCGAAGATCTGACGCACGGATCACCTGTCGCAGCCGGGAGATCCATCCCCCGGCCCGTGGACGCCAACGGCTTCCACGGTTGGCGAGCAGATCAGCTGGTGGCCGCAAACTGATCCACCTGTTCCACGCAAGGCGAACACATCGGACGTACGCGGTTGGTTGGGCAAGCTCGGCATAGCGTTGCTGCCCGTCATTTCCAAGTTGGTTAGGGTTGCGGAATTCGGCTTGAATCGGCAAGGGCACGCTCGGCCAACTCGTCAAAATGTGGCTGCGTGTTGCCGACGTACGCCTCCCACCGTTGCAGGTTCCAAACCTCGACATGGTCCCGCACACCGACGAGCACAATGTCCTTGCCCAGGGACGCCAGCTGCGCCAATTCGGCGGGCAGCCTCAATCGGCCCTGTTTGTCGAGCTCGATCCGTTGTACCTGACCATAAAACAGGCGGTTGAAGGCACGCACCTCGCGGTCATTCCTCGGCCCCGCCTCGAGCTGAGCCGCCAACCGCGTAAAGGACTCCTCGCTGTACAGCTCCAGGGAGCCATCGGTGCCCGGCGCCGCGTACAAGGTTGCCGTTTCGCCCGGTCCCATCGCGTCGCGAAGCGGCCGGGGAATGGCAAAACGGAACTTTTCATCCAGCGATCGATGAAAAGTTCCCGTCAGGAGCATGCCTCACCACCTTTCACCACTGTTTCCCATTTCGCTCCAAACATACCCACTTCCGTAACGCCGTCAACACAACGGCGGGCGTGCCAATCGAGATCATTTTTTGCACTTCGTCGTAGACTCCGATCAAATCGAGACTTGGGAACGCGGCATGGGCAAAACAATTCTCCAACTTTTTTTGAAGTGGCCGGGAAATCGACGAAAATGTGTAACGATGTATACATTCCTGGCGCCGCTCCGCGGTCTAGTCGCGGCGCAGACGGCTAAGTTCAGCCTAAGGGAATTTGTTATGGCGACTCTGGGGTAGTTGAGATGAATCCCACGTTTATCTTTCACCTCGTCTTTCACCTCATCCCCTTTGGCTCCAAGGCAGTAGGAGTAGATTAGGTGAAAGATTAGGTGAAAGATTAGGTGAAAGATTACCGGGGCATGTCCCGGCGCAGGCGGCTAATTTCATTTCTTACCCGCTGGCCAAAGCGGCGATTTCGAGGCCGGGAAGCCGCCTGGCAAGGATTTCGGCGGCCAGATTGAACCAGCCCGCGCAGCGGTCCAGGATGACCGAATCCGCGGTGGCCACCGTGTGCGGCGATGCCACCAGGACGGAATCCACATCGTCGGCCAATTCGACCTGCCACAGCCAGCCGCGGCCGGCGGCCAGTTGCTCCATGCGGGCCCGCAGGCGGCCACTGTTCGAGACGGGACGGTCCAGATACCAGCAACATTCGGCCAAGCGGAATTCGTGCAGGACCTGGCCGATCAGGACCAAAGCCGGCTCGGTCTCGTCCACGTTCCGATAGCTGCCATGCATACTGGCCATGTCGCGGACGCAACCATCGCGGCCGCCGAGAAGCACGCCGTGGGACAAGGCGGCTTCGATCGTCGTCAGCACGTTGAAGCCGTCGATGTCCAGCCGCCGGCCGATCAGCCGCTCGGCCGGCACTTGCGTCCGGCGGCGGTGCTGCAAGGCCGAATCGGAACAGGCCGAACGCATGACCGCAATCCGCTGCCGTTCCGTCAGCTGGAGGCGGTCGCCGACCAGTTTGAGCGCCGAATGCTCGGCATAGCCGCGCGACAGAAGCCAGGACAAATCGGCCGTGGCGGCCCGCAATGCCGGCCAGCATCCGGGTGCGAACCGTTCAACATCCTCCGGATGCGGCCCGCGATGACGGCGCGTGTCGGGCATGACGAAGACCGCCGGGAAAGAGGGCGGGAAATCACCGTGGCTCCATCGCGTGGCCGGCGCGCTGGATGGATTGGCAAACCGTGCGACATGGAAACTGCTACATCCCGCGGCGAGCGCGCGGTCGACGCGGGCCGAACGGCGGCGGCTTGGGCTTTTCCTTCTCCGCTGGCGGTTCACCCTCCAGTGCTTCCACAACCTGCGGCCGAACCGCTTCCACGCCGCGGATCTCGTCTCGCTTCAGCAGCTGATTGATGCGTTGTTCGATCCGCGTCAGCTCGAAGCCCTGCTCCGGTTCGACAAACGTGAACGCCACGCCTTCACGGCCCATGCGGCCGGTGCGGCCGACGCGATGCACATAGTCGTCGCAAAACTGGGGAATATCAAAGTTGATGATGTGCGAGATGGCCGTGACGTCGATGCCGCGGCCGACGACGTCCGTGGCGACCAGCAACCGCAGCTTGCCGCCGCGGAGCATCCCCATCACGCGGTCGCGACCCGATTGCTGCATGTCGCCGTGGATGCACTCGACTCTCTTGGTCAGCTTGCTCAGCCGCTGGTACAGCCGCTCCGTGCCCCGCTTGGTCCGGCAAAAGATGATTGCCTGGCGCGGCTTTTCGCGGATCAACAGCCGCACCAGCAGCTCGAATTTCTTCTCGTGCTCGACCGTGAAATAGTACTGGTCGATCGTCTCGACCGCCAGGTTCAGGGGCGAGCAGTCCAGCGACTGCGGGTCGCGCATGTAGCGGCGCGCCAGGTGCAGGATGGGGGGCGGCACGGTGGCGCTCAACAGGAAAGTCTGCCGATCCGTGGGGCAGCGGCGGAGGATCTTCTCGATATCCGGGCGGAAGCCGATGTCCAGCATGCGATCGGCTTCGTCCAGCACGACGCACGACAAGTTGTCCCAGTTCAACGTGCCCCGGGACATGTGATCCATGACGCGGCCCGGAGTGCCGACGATGATCTGAGCGCCGCGCCGGAGCTTTTCGATCTGGCCCCGGATCGGTTGGCCGCCGTAGATGGCCACGCAATGCACGCGGCGGCCGTACGTCAGCTTGTCCGCTTCGTCGCGGACTTGCACCGCCAGTTCGCGGGTGGGCGTCAAGATCAGGGCCTGTGGGCCCGCGGCTTCGCGGGCAGCCTTCAACCGCTCCAAAATCGGGATCAGAAACGCGGCGGTCTTGCCGGTGCCGGTCCTCGCTTGGCCGATGACATCGAGTCCCTGCAGGGCCAGAGGGATCAAGCCGGCCTGGATCGGCGTCGGCGTATCGTACCTCGCCTGTTTCAGGGAGGCCAACATAACTTCCGAAAGGCCCAGCTCTTCAAAGCTTGCGGCCGGTGGGGTGGGGGCAGCTTGCGTCAAAGTCGTCCTGACTCCGCGATCAAAAAAGGGGCATTTTGGTGGGGAGGAAAAGAACCAATGGCTAAAACACTAACACGAAGCCGGAGTTCCGTCAACTATTGGGCAGACTCCCCCCCGAGACACTGGATTTACGGCGGCGCGGCGGAGCGAGCACGAAGGTGGCCAGTACAGCCAACCCGAACAGGGTGTAACACACCGTGAAAACCCACGGCTCGGCGTCAAAAAACAGCAGATCGTGCAGCCACGCCGCGATAAAGTCACCGCGGTAGGCGGATTCGCCGGCCAGCTGCCTCAATTGGCTTTCCCAAATCGTCAGCGGACAGATGATTCCCAACAGCGATTCGGCCACCACCAGCAGAATTGCCGCCAGATGCAGCCCGCGAAACCAAGGATTCCTGACCCAGTTCCAACGAGCCAGGATCCCGGCCACGGTCAACAGGAATCCGACAAGCACAAAGGCCACGTAGGCGACATGGAATACGAGCACCGCGTCGGCTGCCAGTCGATAGACGAGTTGCATGAAACAGCCTCCCCCTCCATTATCGCCATTTCCGCGATCGGCGACCAGACGCCGAAAACGATTTCGCTCGCTACAAACGATTGACTGCCTAGCACTTCTGCGTTCCAACATCGACGGCAATGCCGGATTGTGTTGTGAACCGGACGCGATACCCTTACAATATCTGCGACGATGCGACGGATGTTCTCAGACGCCGTTCATGCTTGACGTTCAAGCATCACCCCACTCGCTGTTCGCTTCCCCTTCGCCGACCGGCACGGAGTCGTCGTTCTCCATGAGCGAATTACACCACGAATGCGGTATCGCAGCCGTTTATCATTTGCCCAGCGATGAAGTCAGCCCGCTCTGTCCCGAACAAGGTCCCGAGCAGGCATCGCGCTTGGTCCCACGGATGTTGTTGGACATTCAAAACCGCGGCCAGCTGGCCGCCGGAATGACGTCGTACAATCCCGGGCGGGACCAGTTGATCGACACGCACAAGGACGTGGGATCGGTAACCGAGGTGTTCCGTTTGGCGCATCGCACTGGCTGCGAAACGCTGATGCAGGAATACGCCGGCCGCGCGGCGATCGGCCACGTCCGTTACGCAACCTGCGGGGCGGACGATCGCGGGTTTGCCCAGCCCTTCGAGCGGCACCACTTGATTAAGTACAAGTGGTTCAGTTTCGGCTTCAACGGCCAGTTGGCGAATTATCAGGAGTTGCGGAAGCGACTGCTCAGCGACGCCGATCACCACCTGGCCCGCGAAAGCGACACCGAGATCCTGATGCATGAACTGAGCTGCGAGTTGTCGGGCAACCTCCGGCCGTCGCTGACCGAAATGATGCGCAACGTCAGCCGTCGCTTTGACGGGGCGTACAGCCTGGTGTTCCTGAATGCGCAAGGCGATATGCTGGCCGCCCGCGATCCGCTGGGGATCAAGCCGTTGGTGTACGCCAAGGAAGGGCCCTTGTTCGCCTGTGCCAGCGAGAGCGTGGCGCTGCTGAATTTGGGATTCAAGCCGGAAAATATCAAGTCGCTGCCGCCCGGCCAGGCGATCACCATCACCGCAGACGGCCAGTTTGCGGTCGGGCCGTACGTAGACAGTAGCCGTCGGGCTCATTGCTTTTTCGAATGGATCTATTTCGCCAATGTGGCCAGCACGCTCGACGACCGCGGCGTCTACTTGTCCCGGACGAAGCTGGGCGAGGAACTGGCAGAACTGGAGCGGCGGGACGGGCGCGTACCGCTGGACGGGGACACGATCGTGGTCCCGGTGCCGGACACAAGCAAAGCGGCGGCCGATTCGATGGCCTTTCAGCTCGGCGTCCAATCGATGGAAGGCCTGATCCGCAATCGCTACGCCGGCCGCACGTTTATCGAAGGTGGCGAAGGACGCCGGAAGAAAGCGGAAACGAAGTACACGCCGCTGCGCGAAGTCCTGACCGGTAAACGCGTGTTCCTGGTCGAAGATTCCATCGTACGCTCGACGACCATGCGCGTGCTGCTGGACCGCCTCCGCACGTTCGGCGGCGCCCGCGAGATCCATGTCCGCGTCGCCTGCCCGCCGATCATCGCCCCGTGTTTTTACGGGATCGACATGTCGACCATCGACGAACTGTTCGCCGCCAAATATGCTCCCGACGGCCAATTGAACGAGGAGATCCTGCAAAAGATGGCCGCCGATTTGGGCGCCGATTCGCTGCGCTACTTGCCGGTCGAATCCGTCGCGCGGGCGATCGGCTTCCAAGGCGACGAGCTGTGCCAAGCCTGTATCACCGGCCGGTATCCGACCCCTTGGGGGCAGAAACTGTACAATATCGCCGTCGAAAACGCGCAAAACGGCGACACCAGCCGCCGAACGTACGAGTCGCGGATCGTGGAAACCGGCTGCCCGTCGCTGGAGTCCAAGCTTTAGCCCGCGTTGGACGAAAAGTCGAGGCCCGTCATGGCTTGGATTTGCTTGCTGATCGCAGCTCTGTTCGAGGTGATCTGGGCGGTCGGCCTTAAGTTTACCGTGGGACTGACCCGCGTCTGGCCCAGCGTGTTTACCGTGCTTGCCAGCATTGTCAGCTTCGTCCTGTTGGCGCAAGCCACTAAGACGCTGCCCGTGGGCACCAGTTACGCCATCTGGACGGGCATCGGCGCCGCCGGAACCGCCGTGCTGGGCATTCTCTGGTTCGGCGAATCCGCCAGCATCGCCCGCCTGGTCTGCATCGCCCTGATCGTGATTGGCGTCGTGGGCCTGAAGCTAAACACCCCCGCCGAGCCACTCGACGAACAGCCCCCCAACAGTCGACAACTAACAACTGACAACTGACAACTGACAACTGACCAAGGACAATTGCCGTCCCCGTCATTCCCTCGGCTCCAAGTCCGTTTCTTCCATTTCGGGATAGCGGCTCAGGATCCGGGCGGCCAGCCGAGGCGGCAGCAAGCGGGCCAAGCGGACTTCGAACGCCGTCCACCAAGGAAACCAGTCTTCGGCGCGGCCTCGTTCGATGGCCCGGGCAATTCGCCGCGCGGCGGCATCGGCACTGACCAAGCCGCGGAGCGTGGCCCGCTCGTCGTCGGTGATCATCGGCGTATCGACGAAGCCAGGGCAGACGGCGGTGACCCGAATCCCCGTCCGCCACAAGTCGGCGCGCAAGCTCTGCAGCAGCGTCACGACGCCCTGCTTGCTGGCGCAGTAGGCCGCAGCCCCCGGCAAGCCGATCATGCCCCCCACGCTGGCGACGGCCGCCACATGCCCGCGCCGGCGCTGGACCATCCCGGGCAGCACCGCGCCAATCGCGTAAATCACGCCCAACAGATTGGTGTTCACGACCAGTTCGGCTCGTAGCACGTCGAATTCCCGCGCCGCCGTCTTGCGGTACACGCCGGCGTTGGCGATCAATACGTCACAGGGCCCCAAGGACGCCTCCAGCCGGGCAACCGCCTGAAACACCTGCTCCCGCACGGTCACGTCGGCTGCTGTCACCGCTGCCTGCCCGCCGTCGCGCGCGATTTGTGCAGCCAACCCCTGCAAAAGGTCCTCGCGGCGGGCGATCAAGCCGACCCGCGCGCGTTGCGCGGCCAGGACCAGGGCCAACGCCCGGCCGATACCGCTGGACGCCCCCGTGATGATCACGCACTTGTCCCGCCAAAAGGTCGGCGAAAGTCTCACAACGCATCTCCCTGACGCGGCAAAACTGCAACCCAAGGGCTCAGACGGACAGGATTCAATTTTCGCGGAACTGATCGCATCCACATGGCCGGACGATGGACCGCGAAAATTGAATTCTGTACGTCTGAGCCCAGATCTCTCGGCCCTCCAACCTTCGCTCCGCTCTCCGCTCATTCCGGCAACGGCTTGCCTTTGGTTTCCGGGGCGAACCAGATCATGACCATGCCCACGACGTAAATCAGCGTAATGGCGGCCATCGCCTTGCCATAGTCGCCGCCGAACAAGGAGACCAAGTAGCCCATGTAGAAGGTCCCCACGGCGGCCAGGATGCGGCCGAAATTGAAGCTCAGACCTTGCCCCGTGGCCCGCACCCGGGTCGGGAACAACTCCGGCAGGTACAGCGGCAACCAGCCGTAAAAGGCCGCCGTCACGGCACCGACCACGCCGACTACCGCGACGAACCACAAGTTGTACGTATCGAGGAAACGGAACAGATACGCACACGAGAGCAGCGAGGCCAGGCAAAGCACAAAATAGACCGGGCGGCGGCCCCAGATGCCGCCGATCACCGGGGCAATGAAACAGCCGATGATCGCCCCGACCGCCAGGACCATCTGCACCCAGGCCTTGGAGCGGGCGGTCGCCTTGGCGATTTGTTTCAGCTGGTCCTCCGGCAGTAATTGCTTGAGCAAGCCGATCTTGGCCTTGGGGTCCCGGGCCGTGTCAAATTCGGCCAACTGGTCCGCGCTCAGCGACTTGCGTCCCGCCTCGATCTGCGTCATCTGGTCCACCCAGGTGGGAATCCAGCCGGAAACGGCCGCCCAGGTACCGATCAGCGGGACGGACGCGAAGATGATCGCAAACACAGTCCGTTTGAACAGCCGCGGCGAGAAGATCTCCCGCAGCGGTTGCGATTTGCCTTGCTTTAGGGACTGTTTCCAGCGCTCGGACTCCGGCACCAGGACGCTGACCGCCAAAGCCAGCAGCGCCGGCAGGGCGCCGACCAGCATCATCCACCGCCACGAATCGGTTGTGACCGGCTTCAACAAGGCCACGATGGCGATGAACAGGAAGCCGAAATTGGCGGCGGCCCCAATGGCCCCCGCCAGTTTCGGACGATGGCGTTCCGGCCAACACTCCATCACCAACGCCACGGCCAAGGCCCATTCGCCGCCCATGCCCAGCGAGGCGATGAAGCGGAACACTCCCAGGTGCCAAGGCTGCTGGGCCAGCGCGCAAGCTCCCGTGAAAACGGAGTAGATCAGGATCGCAATGACCATCGAACGGACGCGGCCGATCTTGTCGCCCAGCCAGCCGAAGACAATTCCACCGGCTGCCGCCCCCAACAGGAACGCGGCCACAACAACACTGATCCAGGCCGCAATTTGGTCCTCCGCCAGTCCCAGGCTCTGAAACGCCGGCCGGACCACCAGGGGAAACAGGCCGATTTCCACCCCGTCGAACATCCAGCCCAGGAAAGCCGCCCCCAACACCAGCCACTGGCCGCGATTGATCCCCTGCCCGCCGCCGGCTTCCGCATGCAACGGATCGGCGGCCGCGCCGCCCTTCGTGTCAGACATGGCTTGTTCCTTCCCCAAGATTTTGCCTTCTTCCTGCCGCGCCGGATGGATCCACACGAGGCAGCGGCGATGGTAGCATTTGACGGCGAACCAAACAAGCGCAGGCCGAAACGGCCGAGCCGGCCGCACGCGGGCCAGCCGGTGGCCACGTATGTATTTCGCGATCCGGCGATTCCCCGGCCTTGGCATCGTTCGAGAAATAACTGTCTCCTCGCCGGCGTAGCCATCTCACTCCGCTCACGAAATAACTCCCGCAAGCACTCTTGCCCCACGGGAGAGGGCAGGGTGAGGGGAGAGGAAAACAGGGAAGTTATTTCGTGAGCGTTGCTACGCTGCTTGCCGGCGTGGAGCCGTGTTCAGAACCAGCCATCGCCCCGCCCCGCGGACTCTTCAGCCACCACGCTGCTTGCCAGCGTGGGGCCATGTTCAGAACCAGCCATCGCGCCGCCCTGCGAACTCTCCGGCCACCACGCTGGCAAGCAGGAATGGCACGAGATTAAGCGTGTTGGCGGGTTTTGCCGCCATTGTAACCCGAAGCGTAAGCGAGGAACGAGGCTGAAAAACGGTTCGTCCTCGCTTACGCTTCGGGCTACGATAAGCGGCTTTGCCGCTTAACCTCCTGCCATTCCTGGCAAGCAGCGTGGTGGCGAAGCGGGACGTTCCCGGACAACGTCGCGCAGTATTCCCGAAGAATCGCCTCCGAAATCTTCGGTAGCAGGCGCGGACGGCGGCCGGGGTCTGTTGGAGAACGCGGGCAATGTCCGACCAACTCTTTCCTTCGGGCCGATGGCGACGGAGCTGGCAGCCGCCGCCGGGGCGTTGGGCCAATGCCGCTTACTTGGTCGTCTGGAGATGTCTTGATTGCCCATCTTGCCCGCATTTGGCGGCTGGCACCTCGTCCTTTTCCTCGTCGCGAAACTCCAAGGGTTGACGATACTGTGGGCCTCCTGTTTCGGCTTTTTCACAAGCGGGAGTGGTTTGTGAAGCGCGCGTCTTTCGGTATATTGGAACAACAGGTCGAGTTCACGTCTCTGGAGATACAAGAAATGATAGCCGATCACTTGGTGTCCCCGGCATCGTCAAGAACGGATTGGTGGTGCCTCAGAACGACGCGATACTCCCGGACGGCGCGCACGTAGATATTGTCATCGGCCCACCCGAGATCACGCCTCAATTAAGGGCTGAATTGCAGCAGTGGGACCGGCTCGGCGACGAAGCCTGGGCGATGATTGACCAGTGGGAGATGGAAGACCAATGACCGTCCCGGACACAAACTACGTCGCGCCGACGCAGAGGGCAATGGCTTCGGCGATTTCGTCAAGCTGAGCCGCAGTCACCTCGCCCAACCTGCGCACGAAACGATTTTCCGAAATCGACTTGGTCTGAAAGGCGTCGGCTCCAGAGTGCTTGCTCAGGCCGTTTCTCGGCGAGGCGGGCAGTTCGACGAACCATGGATAGCCCGCATACGACGGCTTCCAATCCGTCACCGGCACGGCCAGGCGTAACGGCAACCGCCCCACGGCGTCCACACTGATCACGACGGCCGGCCGCAGTTTGCGGATCTCGGCCCCGACGGCGGGATCGAAATCGACCATCCAGACCTCACCGCGTCTCGGTGATCGCACGATCGACATGGAGGTCGTCCTCGCCAAAAGCCTCGAAGGCCGTCAACTCCGGGTTGGTGCGGTACTCTGCTTCCGCCAGCTCAGCAACGGCCTGAAGCACAACCTCGCGTTCGTGTGCAGGCAGGCGACGCAGTTCCGCCGCTGTCCAGCGTTTGAACGTCGTCGTAATGGTTGTGGTCACGTTTTTCTCCTTCGGCGGTGATTCACTTTCCGAGAGTTTACAGGAGCATGGCCGCGCGTTCAATCAGACGATCCGTGGGTCTCCAGCGAGGACTCGCAGGACAAAAGGTGCCAGCCACCAAAATTTGTTCAACCGTCGGCGGAACCGAAGACGACCGTTTGGTTCCAGGCCGTCGGCGCGCTGTCGATAGCAACGGGGGCCGAAATAGCTCTCCCGAGTCCGGCCTCCACGCTGCTTGCCGGCGTGGAGCCGTGTTCAAAACCAGACGGCGCCCCGCCGCGCGAACTCCTCGGCCCCCACGCTGCTCGCCAGCGTGGAGCCATGTTCAAAACCAGACGTCTTCCCGATCGCTACGTCCAGTGTCTCGAACACCGCTCCACGCTGACAAGCAGCGTGGTGGCGAAGCAAGGGATTCTTGGGATTCATCGCTGGTCTCGAACACCGTTCCACGCTGGCAAGCCGCGTGGTGACGTGGACCAGATTGCCCCGCAAATCCCCCCAAACGCTGCGCCGCGGATCAGCGACGCCCCGGCTCACCGCCAGAGCCCGCTGGAACCGGGAAGTTATTTCGGCTACCGTTGCGTCCCTGGCCCGTTTCCTATTTTCGCTGCTCCAATACCGGCGGCTCGAACAGGCCGTAGCCGACGGTGTGATAGGTGCCTCCGGCGGGCGGGCCCGACGGTGGGGCCTGGCGGAAATCCCACGGCCAGGCTTTGCCCAGGACGGGCTTGCCGTGGTGCGGGCCGAGCGTGTTTTTCAGCGTGCCGACGACTCGCACCTGGATCAAGTTGCGCCCGGCCTGCAAGCGGTCGGTCACGTCCACTTCCCACGGACGGCTGACCATGTGTCCCGCCGACTGGCCGTCGACCAGCACCTCCGCCACGCTGCCGTACCATGCCGGCACGCGCAGCACGTATCGGCCTGCGGGCGCGGCGATGTCGAACGCCTGTTCGTACACGACGCCCTGGGCGTAACAAGGCAACCCCTGCTGGTTCCACGGGCCCAGCTGCAGAGGTGCGGCCGGGGCGATGCTCCAGCCGGAATCCTGCGGGGTCAGCGCAAAGTCGCCGATCACAAACGCGGATTCGAGTTCGTGAAACACGGTCATCTGCGACGCTTTGAGCACGACCGTGTTGTCGCCGACGACGGCTACGTCGGCGAGCTTGATTCGGCCAAAGGCCCGGTCCAGCCACCAGGCATCTGGCTGGGTTTGGACCGGCTGGCCGTTACAGGTGACGGCGTACAAGTCGGGCCGTTCGATCACGATCTCCAACCCTTCCGGCACGCGCTCGGCGATGCGGAAGCGATAGGTGGCTTCGAAATGACTGTCGGCGGGGAACGGTTTGGTGATGATCTCGTCGCGGAACTGCACGGCGTGATCCCAGGGGTTCTTCTCCCAGCCGAACTTCTGGAACAGGAACTGCGTCGCGTTGTAGCAGTACGTGCCCGGCTTGGTCTCACCGCCTGCCGTCACGTCGACGAAATCCAACGGCAACACGTTGGGACCGACTCGTCGCACGGCCAGCGGTCCGACGGGTTGAATCACGGCAATCTGCCGCTCGGCCTTCGCGGCAGCGGGTTGGGGCTGGTTCGCAAGGAACAGCAGCAGGGAACCGCAGGGCGGCAGGTCAAACGCGAGTTGAATACCGTTGTTCAATTTCGTGGACGCATACGGCTGCACCCCGCCCGTCTGCGGCAACCATTGTTCGACGCCTTGCGCGCGGCTGTGGACCATGCCGGCGCTGGGCTGCTCGATGCTGGTATTGACCAACAGCAGCAGTTCTCCGTCGTCCAGCGTGCGCCGCATGTGGAACAGGATGCCCTGGTCGCCCTCCGCGCGCCGGATGGCAAAGCCGTCGGTACTCAACTCCAGCAGTTTCTGAGGCAGTTGACCGGGATCGACCGTCTGCCAATTGGGTTTGCCGGCAAGGCTTTTGACCCGATCCGAGTTAACGCCGTCCACGCGTTCGGGCGTTCCGCCGCAGCACAACACGCGGCCGCCGGCGGCAACCCACTGCTCCAGCAGCTTGACGGTCGGGCCGTTCAGGTTCTCGGTCCGCGGCGGCAGCACCACGGTGTGGTAGTTGCGCCGGCCAACGACCAGCGCCGCGCCCGGGGCCGTCGCTACCGACCCGTGCCGAGCCATGATGTCTTCGCAACCGATGTCGTACTCGACCTGGGCTCGTTCCAGGGCGTTGCTCAGGTCCTGGAATTGACGGCCGATCTGCGCCAGCGGCTCGCGGCCCGACGGATCGGGCTGGTACATCCACGCCGAAGTGGTCGGTTGCAGCAGCAGGATTTGATTGACTTGTTCGCCGTGCGACATGGCCGCCGACAGCCGTGTGAAATAGTCGGCCATCACGCGATAGTCGTTCCACCACGGCGTGTGGTACGAAAATGATTGAGGATGGTCGCGTTTGCGGGTGCCTCGAATCGTGATATAGGACAGGTGTTCGTCCAGCGTGTTCACACCCAGCACCACCAGCCAGTCGCCGATCCGCTTCATGTCCTCGAACCGCAAGTCCCAGCCGCCGGCGCCATAGGCTTCGCACAGCGTGCGTTTGCGACCCAACTGGTTGGCCACGCTGGACAGCTCCTTGACGGTGCGCGCGTTGCCGAACTGGCCGTTCACGTCTTCGCCGTACTGGTTCATCAAGTTGTCGATCGCCGGCCGCTGGTGCCAGGCGTACATGGCCATGTTGTCGCCGCCGTGGCCGGCGCCGGGCCAGCCGTGTTCCCAATAATGGCCGGTGAATTCGAGCTTGTGTTGTTCGCAGTATTCGTAGCACGGTTTGGCCCAGCGGTCGATGAACTGTTCCAGCAGCAATTGGAAATAGTTGTGCCGGACGCGTTTCCAATCGCCCACGGGCAACTGCAGGCTCGCCAGATGCTCCATCAGATCGTACCCCCAGCGTTCGCGGAACGCCTGTGGCAGATGGTCCGACCAGTGCGGTGCTCCGAAGGGCGCCAGATGCGGCTCGTCGGTGAACCAGCCGGGAATGCGGCGGCCGAACTGCTCGCCGAACCGTTTCCGGTACGGTTCCATCGTCAGTTCGATGAATTTCTCGGTCACGCCCGGGTGCAGCAGATCGACGTACGGCCCGCCACCCGTCCAGGGCGAATCGGGCGCTCGGGCCAGTCGCACAATCAAGTACCGGTCGGCGGCGGGTAGTTTGCCCTCGCGCGCCGGGGCCGTCACGTTCGTGGACGTTTCGCCGGCAATCGCGTACACACCGAGCACGTCGTCGCCCAGGTTGGCTGGCTGTTTTACAGACTCGAACGTCAAGCCCCGCCCGCGCGATTCGGGCATCAACCGGGGCACCCAGCCGCCGGCGAATCCCGACGGGTACGAGTTCTCGTCGTAGATCCACAGGTTCATGTCCAGCCGCTCGGCTTCGTCCAACGCGACTTGCCACAGCCGGAACCAGTCGTCGGATAAATACGGCGTCATCAGCCCCGGCCGGGGATGGACGAACGCCTGCTTGACGTGCTGGGCCGCCAAGTCCCGCATCGTCAGGCGGACCTGGTCCTCGGTCAGCATGTCGTTCCAGACCCACAGCGGCGCCGTGCTGTATTCGCGCGGCGGCTGGGCGAAGACCTTTTTCAAGGCCGCCGAATCGTCCGCCGCCGGACAGCGTGCCGACAGCAGGCAACTGAACGCAGCGGACGCGAGGACGGCGAGCGCGAACGGCGTGATCTTGCGGTGGGGAAGCATGAAGCAGGTCTCCTGGGATGAAAACAGCCGGACCGGATTACTCAAGCCCGAAGCGTCAGCGAGAGGAAGATCTGAAAGCCTCCCACTTGCGCTTCGGGCTACACTGCGAGGCGTTCTGAACAAGAAGGCTCTTCCTATCAGACGGCCATTGTTTCGCGTGTCGGCCCGCTCTGCAAGCCGACGCAAGTTCTTGAACGCGGGTTGCGGGCTTGTTTTCTAACCCTAAATGGCGGGATGCGGCGGGGGCGGGGTGGGAACCGTATCTGTCAACGGTTCCTGACACCGTTTCCCTCGCCCAGGCTGGGCGGTGAGGTCGGCGTCGACGTTGCTCAACAAAAGGCCGTCCGGAAAGTAGCGTCCCAGTCGCTCCTACTTCGCGAGGCCACCGATCACCAAACTGAATTCGCTCTTGACCTGGTTATGCGTGAAGTTCTTTTCCTTGCTCATGTCAACCCGCACTTCGCCGCGGAGGTAGCAGATCCGGCCCGCTTCCGGGAACTCGTCCGAACGCGCCCAACGGCGGAACGAATCGAGATCCAGGATCCACCACGGGATCCGGACGACCTCGGCATCAAGCACGAACGCGTTTATTCTCTCGGCGCGCGTAGTGACTTCGGAACCGCAACTCGGTTCATCCCAGCGGAAACCGCAGCGGCGTCCAAGGGACAAGGAAACTGCCCGAGGCGCAACCCGCCGCGGAAACTTCACGCCCTCTGGGCTGGGATGGTACGACCGCGGCCAGCGTGGCGGTTGCCACGTAGGCGGCAAGCCGGGTGAATTGTACGGAACCGCCGTGTTATATTTTGGCGATTCCGAACCGCTACGTGCCCATCCTACAGAAAGGCAAAATCGAAAGCCTGCGCACGCAGCAGCAGGGCGGCGCGACAGACGCGGTTGGTCCGAAGCTCGGTCGTGACAACATATCGCCATTTTGAACGCGGTTGGGAAACTCGAAATCCGAAGCACGAAACCGGAAACAGACCCGCGACCAGCCACAGCAATCCTGGCCAAGTCAATCCACCCCTTCTTGCGAAAATTATTCCAGAATTTTTGAGCCCCACTTCTTGACAGCGTGCGGCGGTTGGGTATAAACACCAATCGAAGTTGGTCATCGTTCAGGCCAATTCAGGCGTGGCTACTTTCCGTCAGCGTCGAATTTCCAAGCAGGATGCGACCTTTCGAGGGAGTCAAGGTGTCATGTATTTCTTGCCGGGGGGGGGGGGCGCAACGGCGCTAAGTTCGCGGCAAAATTCCGCCGCTGGCGGAGTTGGTGGACGGCGTCTGATGCCGTTCGCTTCGCTGTAGCAGCAATTCTTTTCACTGCCGCCGTGCTGAAGACGCACCAATTGGCGACCGAACCCATCTCAGGCTCCGGTCTTCTGCAGTCCCGTTGGTTTCTAATGACCCTAGTGCAGTTCGAATTGCTCCTTGCATTCTGGCTCGCGTCCGGCTGGCTTCCCGGCATCGCCGAACGAGTCGGGCTGGCCACGTTCGCACTGTTCGCGATTGTTGCCGCTGCAAAAGGCATCACGGGCGAAGCAGACTGTGGCTGTTTCGGACGGCTAGCGACGAGCCCTTGGTTCGCCTTTTTGATTGATCTCTCCGCAATCCTGGGTTTATCGGCCACATCAGGTCACCTCTCGCCCCGTTGCCTATCATCGCGGAAAAGAGGCGTCACAGCGAACGCGAGAGACCCGTCCGCAGGATCCAACTCTGCGACAACTTGGCGCGCGTGTCTTTGCCTGGCACCCGTTTGGCTGGTTACCGCGATGGCGATCTGTTTCCTGGGGCGTGATGCGCACCGATCTTGCGATCTTGTTGCCGTCGGCGAGCGAGTCGGGGACGCGGTGATAATTGAGCCCGATCGCATGGTCGGAAGGGAATTTGTTCTAGGCAGCTATATTGACATCGGACATCAGCTTGCTCGCGGACGCTGGCTCGTCCTTCTTTACCGCCCCGGCTGCGGCAACTGCCAGTTGTTGATGGCGGACTGGGCGGGCGCGGCTCACGCGGAAGACTTTGGTGCCAGCACTGCCTTTGTCTCAGTATCATCTGATCGCGCGGAGGCTATGCCCCTACAGGACGTCGTGTGGGGAAGGTTGGCTTTGGACACCAAGTGGTTTGTCACCACGCCAACCGTCCTTGCGATTGAAGATAACCGAGTCCTGGATGCGCGCAGCGGCCCGCATTCCGGAAGGGTCGCGGCCGCATTCCATAACTGGACTATTCCAGGAATCTAGCTACTGTTCTGATGGCGTTTGATGTGTTCCACGACTACACGGTGCGCCCTACATCCCATTACTGTAGATACTTGGGTATTTTGGCACTCTGCTGCGCGTTTAGGTACCCTATGGCAGATGATTCAGCGGCCCAATCCGGACGATTTGGACAGGACTCGAGAAGACTGCCGTTGGCGCGAGCCTACTCGTGCCGGTTAGCTCTCGTGCCCATGTTTTTCTTCCTTTGTGCGACGCACGGGTGCCATTCCCCCACGACTCCGTCACAAGCGGTCAGCGGCTTCTTCAGCGTACACGAACGCCCTGACGATTGTTCCGCCCACTGTTGCGGTGAAGCTACGTGTCTTGTCCGTGCCGAACTAGGGCTCGACCCTGTCACGGAGCCGTCCGCTCGAGGAACACAGAAGGAACTGTTCAATCTCTTCCGGCAGTACGGTGCCCGAGTTGCTTGTCTCGATCCCATGACTGTTCTGGAAAACTTAAGCGAAGGGCCCACAGCGCCAGCTTTCTTCCTGCACGAGAACGGTCATATCTACGCCCTCATTGGCTCGATTGCCGTCGAAGGAAAGTTGATGTGCCAATTTGTTCACGGGACCAAATCGCCTTCACTTACACCCAAGATGGAAGTCCTTCGAGCCGGATTCAAACAAGCATGGAGAGTGCATGCTCCATCACGAGCCGTGCCAATTAAGGTCGGAACAGGATCGCTGCGGATAGACAGAGTATTTCACAATTTCGGCGAGACGAAACATGGACAAAGACTTGCATGCAATTTCTCGCTAAGCAATGTGAGTGCCCAGACCATTACGTTGGGTCGCTCCCTCACATCATGCAGTTGCACAATGACGTCTCCCCTGGAGGGCATTGAGATTCCGCCTGGACAGTCCTTCACGTTCTCGGTCCATGTCGACGCCAACTCCGCGTCGCTGAGACAGTCGACAATTCTGACGTTCTTGCAGCAACCTACGGGTACCCGCCGCAGAGTTGAATTGCTTTTCTTTGGGAGCCGTGCGGAGTCCATGTCCGTCACACCGAGCGTGCTTGACTTCGGCCAGGTTACTCCAGGTCGGGCGAGCTATCAGACAGTTTCGGTTCGGGAGACATCGACAGATCGTTTTTGCGTGAGGTCGGTCACTGCAGCCAACCTACCCCTCACTGCTACCATCGACAACTCGCGCGACGAGAAAGGGCTACACACTTTTCGTATTCGCGTTCGCCTTGAGGTTCCGGACCAAGAATCCGGCAAGCACTCCGGCCGCCTGATGGTACTGACCGACAGTCACGTGCATTCTGGACTATCGATTCCTATTACCTACGAAGTAGCTCCGTTGGTTCGGATTGTCCCCGACGTCCTTTCGCTGGGAACGATTGAGCTTGGCGAGTCCCGCGAAGCTCGGATTCACTTCATTCAGCGCGCATCGCAGGCTCCCGTAGTGGAAGTGGACCGCCTCCCAGCACAATGCACGGCGCGGGTTGAGCACAGCGACGCTTCTCCCGAACTTGTAGTTACAACAAGGCTCGACCGCCCAGGCATCTGGACCGACAGTATCCGATGCCGTGTGCGACTCGAATCTCGTACCGAGATGGTTGAAATCAAATGTGTTGCATTCGGACGTACAGGCTCTTGACTTTGGGAGCAAACCAGAACGTCTCACGTGTTTCCTTCGAATCTTCCTGGAGGTGTTTTATGAAGCGGTTGAGGTTTGGCGCGGTGTGTCTTATGGTCTTGTTCGCGATGACTGCGATTGGGGCCTGGTCGTTTCCGTATGTCGCTGCATTTGGACAGTCATGCACAATGTCATGTGGCGATCCGATTCCGACGTGTGATCAAGATGATACTGATAACTGCGGGCTCAATCAATGCTCCACGTTTTGCACATCCCAGGGCGAGTCCAGGGAGTACCTACATACCGAAGTGCGAGGATCAACCTCCGGTAACGATAATATCCAATGGGTCACAAAGCCATGCTACAGGGTCTACCAATGCGTGGTTGGAGAGGACCAATCGAACAGAGACTGCTATAGCATTGCCGGGCCTCCCCAATCGTGCTACTGGCTCGCTTGGGCCACCTGCCACGGCTGCGCTTTTAGTGAAGGATTGACGATAGGAGTTCAGTCCTGCGAAATCGTCTCTTGTGGTACTTGACAAACGTCTGGCGCGAAGTGCGGCCTCGGATTCCTTTGGGGCCGCATGACCAGTCGTCGTTCGAGACGCAAGGCGGCATCAAGATGGAATCGGTCATCTGTATGTTATATTTCCGATCAAAGTGGTCTGCTTTTCTTGGTTTTTCATTCTGGCCCTTGGGAGTTTTTCTGTGGTTCAGTCCACCGACGAGCACTTTTGCCGAAGGCGACTTGACTCAGTCGTTGACAAATCCCGGCTATTCGGGCGCGGAGTTGGCATGGCGGGAGGTGCCATCGTCCTCGGTTCAGCCGGTCCTTGAAATGATTCTTTCTCAGGTTCGGGGCAACTACGGCCGAATCCAGACGTGGACAGGGAGCTATGCTGTTCAGTCGCAGCGCTATTTTTCGCCGGATCGTGTGAATGCGACTTTTGCGGGCCGGATTCCTGATCACGTATCAGCATTGATCATGGATATGGCCTATTCACAACAATTTGCAATCGACATAGAGTCAGCGAAGATTTTTCGATCAAAGGACACATCGCAACTGAAATGGATAAGCGCGTCCTCTCATTCAACGGTAAAAATTCCTGGCGTCGATGCTATTGAGGACAACTCTATAGTTACGAACGACTCCTATCTCCACTTCTCTCCGAAATCTTCCGCCTCAAATTACACTGTCTTGCCGGATCATCCTGACGCACAGCACAAGCGTGCGGCGTATCGGCTAGCTCCTGAAAAGGCTAGGGGACAGCACTACGGCGACTTGATGGATCCCCGTGCGTTTTACTCTGTTTCAGGGGGCAAAATGTTTTGGGAAGAATTGGGGGACTACGCAAGGGCAGTGCAGGAGACATCAACGGGCCCATTATCGAAAGAGCTCGGCGAGAGAATAAAGGTCTACGAGGCGGAGAGCGAGCATGCCCTGTCGTATGGAATGGTTGTTCGACTTGAGGATCGTCGGCAAGGAGGCGATGTGTTTATGAGTAGCGTCTGGCAGGAGGCTTCGGGGTTCAATCCGGTCTCCTTTCGCATAGCGGCAGATGCGGTCGGAAAGGCGACACGCTCCTTGACGGGATGGAGGTGGCGAAAGGTCGGAGATATATTTGTCCCCTCAGAGGTGAGTTCGACGATGTACGATGAGGCCACTGGCAGAGTAGACTACCATAGGGTTGCACGTCAGGAAGACGTTCAGATCAATCGCCCCCTTGACCCACATCAGTTTGACTATCAGGCCCTTGGCCTGGAAGAAGGTGAGTTAGTGCTGGACAAGGTTAGCAGGGAGGTGTTTGCCATCAGGAATGGTGAAGCAATCAAGCTGGGGAACTTTGGGGACTCGTATCGTAGGTCAAGCGCTGGTAGGGTGGCGATGGCCGTGGTAGGTGTGTTTGGATTCCTGTGTTTGGCTGTAATAGTATTGTCGCTTCGGCGACGGCAAAAGGAGTCTCGGGGTTGATCTGTGTCGTGGAGCTAACTGGATGCACTAAGAGGTCCTAAAGAAGCCTGGCGTAGGTGCTCACATCAAGGGACGTTGGTTTGATTTCCTTTGGTTTGTTAGGACTTTTAAGTGGCCCTAACAAAACTATGCTTAGTACGAGACATTGAGGCAAGTTAAACACGCGGCGATCTTCAGGAAAGCCTCATGGATAAACAGGACACGAGTGCAAGACTAAAACAGTCACGGAATCGAAAGATAGGGCACTTGAAAGGTGAACGCGTCGAAGAATGGACAGTGTCCTGTCAAGTGAGAAAGCGAAGATGAGACATGATATCCGCGGCGTTTGAGGTTTAACACGGCGTGACAGAGGAGTCGCTGTGCGACGCACCACCGTTCCTGAGTGTGATCATGCCGACGTACAACGAGGCAGCGACGATCGAGGAATTGGTCCAGCGAGCACTGGATGCCGCGCCGGCAGAGAAGCAAGTCATTGTGGTCGACGACGGGTCCGCGGACGGGATGTGGGAACTCGTGCGCGAGTAGGAGGATCGAGGGTTCGTAGAACTCGTGCGGCACAACCAAGACCGGGACAAGGGAGCGGCGATCCGTACCGGCTTCGCGCAGACGCGGGACACGTTCGTTACGATCCACGACGCGGACCGGGAATACGACCCGCGAGATTACGAGCGACTGGTGGAACTCTTGGGCACCAAACGGGGCACGTCGGCTACGGCTCACGCTACTTGTCCGCAGAAGGAGCCCTTAAGGTCGAATTGCAGGAAGTTCGCGATTTCCGGACGACGCAGGTGGCAACACCAATGGACAGATTGACTGTGAAAAGCCGCAGCGATCCTAATTCACGGGGAGCACACTCAGACGGTGCGTTTTGTTCACAGCCTCGGCGTGTGTTACGGCTGATCCCCAAATCGATCCATCGTTCGAATGGTATGACGCTCGTGGAACTACTGGTCGGCGTCTCCGTGGTTGCCGTGCTGATGGGGTTGTTGCTCCCGGCGATCCAGGCGGCGCG
>CAZXYZ010000101.1:0-42283 GCA_964645045.1 uncultured Pirellulaceae bacterium
GGGCGATCCGTGCGGCGGCCGATATCGGCTGAAGTGGGATAGGCATCTTGCCTGTCGTTCCTGACTGACAGGCTGGAAGCCTGTCCCACGCGTGAAGATTCCGGCATCGGCGACGGGAAATACCGCTGTCTATTGGCGGGGAGTGGCCGGCATCGTCGTCCGATTGTGTGGCGGCGTGAGATCCGTCGGATTTGGCGGCTTGCGCGCCCACGCTCCGCCGCGTTCCCGGGAGATCCGAAAGACGATTCCCCAGAGAGCCATTACGACCAGGACCACCACGCCCAGGGCGACCGCCGCGTCCAGCGCCAAGCGGCGGCCCAGTTGCTGAACAGGATCCGTGGCCGCCGAGGCCTTGACCTGGACCAGCACCAGCAGGTCGGTGTCGTGCCGCTGGCCGTTGCCCCGAGGACTGCGATCCGGCAGGCTCACCGGTTGCGTCGCCGCAATCCAGTCGCCGTGGTAAATCTCTCCTCCGGATGCGTCGGCCAACGGATCGCGGAAATCGTAAACGGGTTCGGTACTGATCCGCTGCAGTTGGGCAGGCGGAACCTGAAAATCCGCCGCCGGCGCCCGCTGTTGGAACAAAGGGTGCTGCAGCACGGTTCCCTGGCGGTCGCCCCGGCGATTGTCGATCAAGACGGCAAAGTAATCCGAGCGGGCCTCCTTGCTGCGGAACACGGCGAAATCACCGATATTGAAGGTGACGGCGACAATGCCCAGGAATTGCGGTTCGGTGGCGGACCGGTCGTAAACGGGCGTCGAGACGGCGATCTTCCATTTGGCCGTGGCGCTGCTCTTAAAGGCCGCCGAAAGATGCGTCCCTTCGATGTGTGGCGGCAACGACGATGGCCGGCCGGGCGACGCGTCCTGCTGGCCACCCCGAAAATACGTGCGCCAGCTGAAGTTCTCGCCGATCGGCACGGCGGCTACCTTGTCCGCGTAGGCTCCGGCCAACCAGGTTCCCATCGCGTCGGCCACGAAGATGCTGGCAAACTTGGAGGCTTGCGACTCGGACGCACTGCCCAGACGCGCCAGGCGCTTTTCGAGCTGGTCTTGGAACTGTTGCCGTTGGGGCTCGTTCAGCAGCTTCGTCCGCAGTTCGGCCAGCCGGTCCTGGGGTGTCTCCGGCGCGTTGATTTCGCGCAGAGGCTCGCTGGCCAGCGCCCGCCGAAAATCGGCCACGAAGTCGGGCGAACCCGCTTCCTGTTCCAACATGGCGAAATAGTCGGCCAGTTCCCCTTCGAAACTTTTGGCGACAAATTTCGCGGCGAACTGGTTCGCCCGATACGCCTGCTCCTTGACCATCTGCTCGGAACGTCCAACGGCTGCCGTGAACGCCCGCCAGGAAAACAGAATCATGATGGCCAACAGCAGGATCGGCCCGACCAGGCCCAGGATCAGCAGCGGACGGCGGCTGCGCGCCCGGTCGCGCGTCTCCAACGCGTCCAGCACCAGTTGCGCGTTGGCATAGCGCCGGGCCGGATTCACGGCCAGGCAGCGATCGACAATCTCGGCCAGGGTGCGATCCACCCCCGGCACATAACGGTGCAAGTCCGGCGGCGGCGAATCGGCCAGCAAGCGACGGTAGCACGCCAGCCGTTCCGCCAATTCGCCCGTCCGGCTCAGTTGCTGCAGCGCATCGTCGCCACGGTGCGGCGGCTCGCTCGTCAGCAGACAATACAGAATGGCTCCCAAGGCGTAAACGTCCCAGCGCGCGTCGGGCAAGGCATTCAAGTCCGCCTGCTCCGGCGCCATGTAGAACAGCGTGCCCAGCGCCGGCGTCTGTTCGTGCGATAACCGCGACTGGCCGAAGTCTGCCAGCCGTGGCCGGCGGTCCTGATCCAACAGGATGTTGGCCGGCTTCAAATCGCAGTGCAGCACGCCTTTGCCGTGGGCGTGCGTCAGTCCGATCGCCACCTCGCGAAAGAGGACGACCGCCTCGTCCGCCAGCAGCGCGCCGCGTTGGTTCAGCAGGTCTTCCAGCGAACCGTTCTCGACGTACTCCATCACGTAGTACGGCGGTTCCGCGTGCCAGCCGACGTCCAGCAGTTGGACGACATAGCGGTCGGCCGACAAGAAAACGAGCTTTTCGACCTCGCGCGACAGCAGCGTCCAATCCAGGCCGCCGCGGTGCAGGTAGAATTTGATCGCCACGCGCCGGCCGGTATTCCGGTCCGTGGCCACCCAAACCTCGCCGTAAGCGCCCGTCCCCAGGCACCGCTGGACTTCGTAGCCCGGCGCCTCCCCCGGCGGACGCGTGCTCTGCAGGCTCAACTGCCGGGCCCGCCGCTGTTCATCCGGATTCTGAAATTCCGTCGCCTCGCTGCTCATGCCAGTATCGTAGCAAATCGGCGCAGGCGGTCGTAGGGCAGAAGCAGCGGAAGGGGCTGTCCACAATATCTGTCTGGAAGCCGAATGGAGATGCGTTCTCTGGCTCACTCAACGTTCGGGCCTTCTCAGCCCAACCGAGAACTACCCCCCACATTCGATCCGCGTTACACTAGACCGCAACGCCACAACATCCGTTCCGCGCACATCCGCGATGCCATGATATCCTGCCGCTAGAGTGATCTGGGGGCCCCTTGGGGCCGATGAAATGCCTAGACTCCTTCGCTGCACGTGTGGATACCAACGGACGCCATCGGAAGGAACGCTCTTCGGCGCCTGGGACTCGGATCAAGCGTGCCCCCAGTGCGGTGCGCTGGCCGACACCGTTTCGACGCGGTGTTTTTCGCTGAATCCCGGCGAGTTGGAGACAATTGATTTCGTCAAGCCCGGCGCGGCAGGTGGCGTTCCGGTTATTTCGCCTCCGGCGATTTCGGGATATCAAGTCCAAGGCGAAGTGGGACGCGGCGGGATACGAGTTTCAATCCTTGTTGTCTTGGATCATGCGGCCCGGCCACCTTCCCCTTCCCATTCCACGTCGAACCGATGACCGCCGTTGTGCGGGCCGTTCTCCTGGTGCCCTCGGTCCAAGCGGTTTGTGATTTTCTGGCGGGATGATCCGTGAAGTCCGGTCAAGGGTATCTTCTCTTCTGCGAGTCCGACGGATGGCAGAGCGGCCCCGGGGATGTTCCCTTCCCGTCCTTATCCGTGGGTCCGCTCTGCCATCCGTGGGGCATACCGAAGCGTGAACCCCGTAGTTGCATACCCAGAGGCGAGCGGCGGGCGTAAGCCCGCCGGTTTTCCACATGCCCGACATCCGCGCGAGGAGTTCGCAATATCACCTTCGGTGAAATCCGCAGACGGTCGGAAAAGTGGTCGCCGAGACAAGGCACCGATGGGCTGACGCCCACCGCTCGCCGGGATTCCGGCAACGTTTGGGCTAACGCAAGTTCGCGTTGAAGAAATCGAGCGTGCGTTGCCAGGCGAGCTTGGCCGCGGCTTCGTCATAGCGGGGTGTTGTATCGTTGTGAAAGCCGTGGTTTACGCCCGGGTAGAGGTATGCCTCATACCTTATGTTGGCAGCTTTCAGGGCCTGTTCGTAAGCTGGCCAGCCGGCGTTGATGCGGGTATCCAGTCCGGCGTAATGAATCAGGAACGCAGCCTTGATCTTCGGCACGTCCTCGGTCGCCGGCTGCCGGCCGTAGAAGGGGACTGCCGCTGTGATCACGGCCGGAAGGCGAACGGCCAACGTATTGGCGATGCCGCCGCCGTAGCAGAAACCGACGACCCCCACTTTGCCGTTTCCCAGCGGATGTTTCTGCAGCAACTCGGCGGCCGCGATGAAATCCTCCGTCATCTCTTCCGAGTTCCGCTTGCTCTGCATCTCCCGGCCTTGATCGTCGTTGCCCGGATAGCCGCCCAACGGCGTCAACGCGTCGGGAGCCAAGGCCAGAAACCCGGCAATTCCCAAGCGGCGGGCCACGTCCTCGATGTACGGATTCAACCCGCGGTTTTCGTGGACGACCACCACGGCAGGCAATTTGCCCGTGGCGGAAGCCGGCCGGACCAGTAACCCGCGCATCTTTCCGGCGCCCTTAGGCGAGGCGTACTCGATGTACTCCGTTTTCAATCGCGGATCGTCCTTCGCCACCTGCTGCGCCCAAGCGTAATTCGGACTCAACGTCGACAACAACACCTCCGCCGTCAGTCCCCCGACCGCAAACTTGGCAGCCCCCTCCAGAAAACCGCGACGATGGATCCGCCCATGCGCATAGTCGTCGTAAAGGTTGAGTAATTCCTGGTCGAACTCCGAAGCGTGCTTTCGTTCCATGTCGGTCTCCAAGTCGTGTTATGCGTTGCACGGTTTGTCGCCATCGGCTGCCCGATGCCAAGACTTTGTAGTTGGTTCCGTACCATCCGGCAAGCGTTGACAGGCGAGCATTGACGAGGGATTGCCGGCGCTGTAGGTTCATCCGCAGTAATGAAAGGACCACTATGCACCGCATCCTGCCGCTCAGTTGTTTTCTGTTGCCTGCCATGCTTGGCTGCCTGCTTGTGTACGCCCAGGAGAAGATCGCTTACCCGACTCCACCCGAGGCGGTTCGTCAGGACGGGGTGCCTCGGGGGCAGTTGCTCCAGGGTGTGTATCGGGACAGCCGGATCTTCCCTGGCACCGAGCGGGATTACTGGGTGTACCTTCCGGCCCAGTTGGCTGCGGACAAGCCTGCGGCGCTGATGGTCTTCCAGGACGGAAAAGGCTACTGCAACGACAAGGGCGGCTCCCGCGCCCACATCGTTTTCGACAACTTGATCCACGAGGGAGCCATGCCGCCGACGATCGGATTGTTCATCAATCCGGGCGTCGTGCCGGCAGCCAATGACAAGGCGCTGCCGCGATTCAACCGCTCCTTCGAATTCGATGATGTCAGTGACCGGTATGTGCGGTTCTTGATCGAGGAACTGATCCCCTTTGTCGAATCCAAGCATGGGGTGAAGATCAGCGACGATCCCAACGACCGAGGAATCTGCGGCGCCAGTTCGGGTGCGATCTGCGCCTTTGTCGCCGCCTGGAACCGGCCGGATGCGTTCCGGCGGGTGTTCTCGATGATCGGAACCTATGTCGGGCTTCGAGGCGGCGACGAATTGGCCACGTTGGTCCGCAAGACCGAACCGAAACCGTTGCGTATTTTCCTGCAGGATGGAACCAAGGACCTGAACATCTATGCCGGCGACTGGTGGATGGCGAACCAAACCATGAACCGGGCACTGGAATGGGCCGGCTGCGAGGTCGAGCACGTGTGGGGCGAGGACGGCCATAACCACAATCACGGCGCGGCCATCTTTCCGCAGGCCATGCGCTGGTTGTGGAAGGACTATCCGCAGCCGGTCCGCACCCATCTCGATCGCTCGTCGAGCAAGGCCCGCGACCTGCTGGTGGACGGCGCGGATTGGGAGTTGGTTGGCGAGGGCTATCAGTGGGCCGAAGGGCTGGCCATCACCGCGGACGGCACCCTGTATTCTAGCGACGTCCCGGCGTCCAAGATCTATCGCGTGAGCCCCGGAGGCAAACCAGAAGTATTTATCGAGGATTCCGGCAACGCCAATGGCTTGGCGCTGGGGCCGGACGGGCGATTGTACGGCGCCTGCAGCGGCGTCAAGAAGATCCTGGCCTGGGACCTGAAGACCGGTGCGTCCGAGACGATCGCCGCAGGCTTTGCCAGCAACGACTTGGTCGTGCTGAACAACGGTTCGATCTACGTCACTGACCCGCAAAGCAAGCAGGTTTGGCACATCGATCCGGCCATTCACAAGGCGACGCCCGTCGACTCGTTCGACGGGTGTAACGGCATCACGGCCAGTCCCGACCAGACGTTATTGTATGTCGCCCACTTTCCCGGCCGCTTCATCTACAGTTACCAGATTGCCCCGGACGGCCGGCTGAACTACAAGCAACCGTACTTCCACCTGCACCTGCCGCTGTCCGGAACCGAAAGCCACGCCGACGGGATGTGTACCAGCGCCGAGGGATGGCTGCTGAGCGCCACGGAGTCCGGCATCCAGATCTGCGACCAGCCAGGCCGGGTGAACCTGATTCTGCCCAAGCCGGGCCTTGGCCGCCGGGTGTGCTACGTGCGGCTGCACGAGCACACCCTGTACGCAGCCACTGCGGACGCGGTTTGGAAACGAGCGGTCAAAATGACCGCCGCCAAACCCTTCGAACCGCCCGTGACGCCGCCCAAGCCGGGATTGTAGACCCTGCCCTGGAAATGTGCCGACCTCGTTGGAGTTGACGCTTTAGCGTGTTTTTTTCGGCGGGCATGGCCCGCTTGGCACGCTAAAGCGTGAACTCCAACATGGCCGACACCGCGGTTTTCCATTGAAATCGCAACTTGACAGGGTGGGTTGTAGAACCTGCCCAGGCAGCCGTCCGCCGCCGGCAGGTAGAGCCGATAAACGACATCAGCCCAGGTCAAATCGTCCAGCCCTGGCGGTACTCGCGTTTGACCAGCGAGTTGACTTCCGGGACATTCGTGCATTTCATGGCCACCGGATCCCATTCGATTTTCTTGCCGACGCCGGCACGGATGGCCAAGCAGCCCAGCAGCACCATCTCGGACAGCGGGCTGCCGTAGGAGAAGTTGGAGGCCGGCTGATAGCCTTCCTTGCAGGCGTTGAGGAAGTCCAGTTGGTGCGTTTTCGCGGCGACGCGCGGCAAAGTCTTGGGGGGTGACTTGAACGCCCGATGCGCCTCCTCGGGAATCATCCGCGGGCTGCCGCCGTACTCGCCGCAGGCAATGATCCCCTTGTCGCCAACGAACACGGTGCCGCCGGCCTTCAGATCGCGGCCGTACTTCTTTTCCAGCTCGAGCACGATCGCCGGGCGGTTTTGGATCCGTAACGGATTGCCCTCGTCATCCGTCTTGGTGGGGTCGGTCTTGTCAAAGTACCCGTCGTACCAATAGACCTTGACGGGCGGCTGCTTGCCCCGCGCCGGATAGTTCCAGCAGATCGCGTTCCGCAAGGGGAACCGCTCGTCGCTGCCGCCTTCCTGCATGACCGCCTCGACGCTGGTCGGATTCGATTGAGCCAGGTTCAGCGCCCAGAACGGGCCGTCCAGGTTGTGGCAGCCCCAGTCGCCCACCGAGCCATCGCCGAAATCCCACCAGCTGCGCCACAGCAGCGGATGCAATTCGTCGTGATAGTCGCGGAAGGGCATGGGGCCGATCCACTGCTCCCAGTGCAGGCCGGCCGGCACCGGCTTGGTGGGCAAACGTCCGCCCACGCCGCCGCGGCCCGAGCGGGCCCAACTGTACGTCTCCAGCACGTTGCCGATGGCGCCCGCCCAGATGTACTCGACCAGCCGGCGGATCCCCTCGCCGCTGTGGCCCTGGTTGCCCAACTGCGTGACGACCTTATACTTCTTGGCGGCTGCCGCCATTTGACGGCATTCGTCGATCGTGTGCGCCAAAGGCTTTTCGACGTACACGCCTTTGCCCAACGACATGGCGATCATCGCGGTCAGGTAATGGTGGTGATCCGGAGCGGCGACGAACACCGCGTCGATGTCCTTGTGGATCTCGTCGAACATCTTGCGGTAGTCGTAGAACACCTTCAGCTTCGACGGATTGACCTCGGGCGCAAATTCCTTGAACCAGTTGTTGGTCGTGGCCAAGTGGTTCTCGTCGACGTCGACGATGGCCACGAGGTTTTCGGTCACCGCCGCGCTGAGGCTGGCCAAGCCCTGATTGGCGCAGCCGATGACGACCGTGTTCAGTTTCGAATTCGGGGACCGTTGAGCGAGTATATTGGGCGGGGCGAACACCTGGGAAGCCAAGCCCAGGCCGGCGGCCGCAGCCGTGCCACGCAGGAACTGACGACGAGAAAACCGTGGATTCATTGAGGATCTCCTTTCGTTAGGGGAGGCAAATCGTGTGGCGGGAACTGCCCTATCGTACCAACTTTTTCGCAAGAAGCTGCAAGCGGACGGCGGTTTTTTTGACCATAATCGTCACCGGTCCATCCGCCGTGCGGTGTCCCAAACGTTGCAGAACCCCCGGCGAACGATGGGCGTCAGCCCATCGGTGCCTCTGCTGATTTCACCGAAGGTGCTCTCCCGGCGAACGGTGGGCGTTAGCCCATCGGTGCCTTGTCTCTACGAGCCCTTACTCCTACCGTCGGCTGATTTCACCGAAGGTGATCTCCCGAATCCCGCGCCCAATTGTGCGGGCATGCGGAAAACCGGCGGGCTCACGCCCAATGCCACTTACTTTGGAACCAGGGGGGCGATCGTGTTAGCGGAGCGGCGCAAGCAGCCCGGTTCTACGACGGTAATACCGGACGGCTCGCGCCGTGCCGCTACGAGGTAACCGGACGGCTCGCGCCGTGCCGCTACGAAGTAACCGGCGGGCTCACGCCAGCCGTTCGCCTCTCAGACGGCAACTACGGGGGTGATTGACAGGGGCGGGCCGCAAACCTAGGCTGAGCCGCATGCACTTCGCTACCGGGTTCGACTCGGTGGGAAATTGCCTGGCAGCACCTTCCAGGGAGAACGTTCCATGACGGCGACAAGAGCATCGCGGTTAACGCGGCGTGGGTTCCTGAGCACGGTCGGCGCGGCAGCCGCGGCCCCGTACATCATTCCGGCGTCGGCCATCGGCGGCGAAGGGCGTCCGGCGCCCAGCGAACGCATCACGATGGGCTTTGTCGGGGTGGGCGGGCAAGGCACCGGCGACATGGGCGGCTTCATGGGATTTCCCGAAGTCCAGGTGCTGGCCGTTTGCGATGTCGACACTCGGCATCGGGAGCGTGCCCAGCACATGGTCGAGAATCGCTATGGCCAGGAAAAAGCCAGCGGCGCGTACAAGGGGTGCGCCGCCTACAACGACTACCGGGAACTGTGTGCCCGGCCGGACATCGACGCCGTGTTCTGCGCCACGCCCGACCACTGGCACGCGCTGGTGACCTGCGAAGCGATGCGTAACGGCAAGGACGTGTACTGTGAAAAGCCGGAAACGCTCACCGTCCGCGAAGGGCGGATCATGGTCGAGACGGCGCGCCGCTATGGCCGCGTCTTCTCCGGCGGCAGCCAGCGCGTTTGGGAAGACTACAACTGGTACCACCGCATGATGTGGTCCGGCACGTGCGGCGAGTTGCAGGAGGTCTGGGTCAATATCGGCGGGCCGTCCAACGAGATGCTGTTGCCGGCCGAACCGGTGCCCGAGTGGATGGATTGGGACCGCTGGCTGGGTCCGGCCCCGTGGCGGCCTTACAACAAGGGCTATCACCCGTTCAATTGGCGCGGCTGCCGCGACTTCTCCGGCGGCGGCATGACCGACTGGGGCGCCCATCACATCGGCGGTGCCCTGTTCGCCGCCCAATTGTACGACCAGCCGCTGCCGGTCGAAGTGATCCCGCCAGACGGCAAGGAGTACCCGCAGCTGACGTTCAAGTATGCCAACGGCGTGCGGCTGTACTTGGGAGGCGCTTGGGGCGGTGGCCCGCTGGCCTTCAAAGGCACGCACGGCGAAGTGCCGCACCGCGAGAAACCGCGGGTTGCGCCGCCTGACATTTACATTCCAAACTACAAAGGCCGCGGCATCTTCGGCGACTTTCTGCAGTGCGTCAAGACGCGGCAGCAACCCTTCCGCGACATCGAAATCGCCCACCGCACCGTGGCTACGTGCCACCTGGCCAACATCGCCTTCTGGACCGGCCGCGCGTTCAAGTTCGACCCGGAAAAAGAACAGATCATCGGCGACGAAGCGGCGAACCGTTGGATCGACCGGCCCAAACGCGAGCCGTGGGTGCTTTGATGCGAGGGTGAGGCATCGGACTCCCGATGGTGTCGCTCGAAAGCACATTCAACAAAAAAAGGATGCTCAATGCTCATCCAGACTGCCGGCTACATGTGGAGCCGATGGCATGTTGATTGGACCCTGCGAAGGCTGCTCGGAAAACCCGAAGAAGGCGGAAACGGGGAGGTCGACTTCGCTAACCAGGCCGGAATCTACGGGCTATTCAATGCGAATCACGAGTGCGTCTACGTCGGACAGGTGGGCCGAGGCGAGCGTGGGCTCTATGATCGGCTCATGGACCATGCGATCGAAGACGAATTGTTCTGCTTCTGGGAGCGATTCACCTGGTTTGGTGTCTACTCAACTTCGCAGCTTCTCAGAAGCGAATTCCCCGATCGCATCGCAGAGTGCGTGACACTCCCGGAGGCGTTGAACACGATCGAGACGATCTGCATCTACCTGACTCTTCCGCGGTTCAATCGTCGTTGGGAGACCGGTTTCGACAAGGTATCCTGGTACTACCAAGTCGCCGAGTACGAGGAACTGAAGCGATTGAAGCGAACGTCACTGCCAAGACGGAACGATATCGGTTAGACTGATGTGGCCGAGCGCCAATTGAGCAACCTATGCGTCATCCCAACAAGCATGTCCAAGCTGTTATCGACGAGGCGCTCAGCCGAGGCTGGCGATTGGTCGCATGTGGTGGCCATGTTTGGGGTGAGCTGTACTGTCCAGAGTCGAGTCGGGAGGGCTGCATCCTCCGCATCCACTCGACGCCGCAGAATCCGGAGAACCATGCGAAGCGTTTGCGGCGAGAACTCGACAATTGTCCGCATTCGTAAACCGAGAGAGCCGTCCATGATTCATCAGTTTACCGCAAGACTCGCCACCGCCGAAACGGGTCCAGACACCACGGCCCTGGCCGAGCGTCTTTATGAAATCGCGAGCGACGTGCTGTTCGTATCCCGCGGCGGGGACGTCCTTGTCACCTTCGACCGTGATGCGGACACACTGGAACAAGCTGTCCGGTCTGCGATTGGGGACGTTGCGCGAGCGGGAGCCAGGGTTTTGAAAATCGAGATCGAGCACGAAGAGTTCGCCGCGTGGCTAAAGGATGTTCCCGCCGTCAAGCAGTGACGACTGGCACATGGCATCTGGCCAACGTCTAAACGTGCCTCCGCCAGTCGGGGCTCCTGGCGTATGAATGCGTGTTTTCTGTGCCAATAAACGCCGGGAACGTTCTCCACAGCGGTGGGCTCACGTCCCCAAGACCAAGTCGCGGTGATTTAATTGGCTCACCTGTTCGTTCAAGGTCCAGAAGTCGTACAGAATGCCCAGCCCGAACACGCCGCCGGTCAACAGGTAGAGCACGCCGGTCAGGATCTTGCCCAGGTAAAAGCGGTGGATGCCCAGCAAGCCCAGGAAGGTTAGCAGGACCCAGGCCACCGTGTAATCGGTCCGGCCCGACTGGTAGCGCAGGTCCGCTTGCCGGTCCATGCCGGGGATCAGCAGCAGGTCGATCAGCCAGCCAATGCCCAGCAGTCCCAAGGTGAAAAACCACAGCGTGCCCGAGATCGGCTTGCCGTAGTAAAACCGGTGCGCCCCGGTAAACCCGAAGATCCACAGCAAATATCCGACGGATTTCAGGTGGGTGTCGTTGGTCGAGTTCATAATGATGGCCTCGGTCGAGAAAATCGCGAGTCGGGTACGTACGCTTGTCCGTTATCCGTATTCGTCCGGAAACGGTCTTTCTTGCCGTCTCGCCACAGCCTCGTCTTAACCTCTTGCCGAAATGGCAAGAATCGGCCAAGATCGGCATTTTCCGCGACAAGTTTGAAGTCAACAAGGACTGTGGAACATGGATCTTGCCATTTTGGGAACGGGACGTGTAGGCGGTGCGTTGGGACCCCGGTGGGCCGCGAAGCTCCATCGCGTGGTGTACGGGGCGCGGGAAACCGGCAGCGCCGAAGTCCTCAGTGTCCTGGAAAAAACGGGGGCCAACGGTTCGGTGGCGAGCGTCCGCGACGCGGCGGCCGCCGCGCCTGTGATTCTGCTGGCCATCCCCTGGAACGCGACCCGCGAAGTCATCGCATCGCTGGGCCCCCTGGACGGCAAGATCTTGTTGGATTGCATCAACCCGATCAAGCCGGATTTTTCGGGATTGATGTTGGGCGAAGCGCCCTCCGCGGCCGAACAGATCGCCGCCTGGGCGCCGGGAGCGACGGTCATCAAGGCGTTCAACACGGTCAGTGATGCGACGATGGTCAATCCCCGGTACGGGAACCAGCAAGCCACCATGTTCTTCTGCGGCGACGACGAAGCCGCCAAGGGCGTCGTCCGCCAGTTGACCCTCGATCTGGACATGGAGCCGGTGGATTCCGGGCCGCTGAAGAACGCCCGCTACTTGGAAGCGATGTCCATGCTGTATATCCACCTGGCGATCTTCGGCGGCTGGGGCGGGGAATGCGCTTTCAAGATGGTCAAACGCTGACCGTTGCGAACGCGGGCGCTCCGTGCAGATCTCCCGGGAAGACGTTCGGCGCAGGTCTCCCGACCTCGCCGAAACGGCCGACCGCAGGTCTCCCGGAATTCTTGAGACCTGACGCTCTAGTCCAGTGCGGGGGCAGGAGACCCGCGCACAGCGCGCCGACCGGCGTCACGGTTGCTGGGCGGATGGCAGTTTCAGGCGCCGCCGCAGATCCGGGATGATTTCTCTCGGCAGGAAGCGAGCCAGCATTTCGTCGTTGGCCAACGGCGCGATCTCTTTGATCAGCGAGCTGGAGACGTGCGAGTACTCCTCGTTCGCCATCAGGAAGATCGTGTCGATGGAAGGATCCAGTTGCTTGTTGGCCAACATCATCGTGAACTCGGCGGCGATATCGGTCAGGGGACGCACCCCCCGGATCATCACGTGGGCGTGGCACCGGCGCACGAACTCGACCGCCAACCCGCTGAACGTGCGGATTTCCACGTTGGTCAGGGGCTGGCACACGCGGCGCACCAGGTCCACCCGTTCGTCCGCGGTAAACATCGGTTTCTTCTTGGTGTTGATGCCGACGCCTACGATCAACGAGTCGAACAGACTGGCGCCGCGTTGAATGACGTTCAGGTGGCCGAGCGTGATGGGGTCAAACGTGCCGGTGTATACGACGACGCGATGGGCGGGTTGGATGTTCATCGGCGATTCCACACGGTGGCGGCAAGGACGGTTTTGGACTTGGGCGGTAAGGTGTCAGCCGTACGCGACTCGTCGTTTAACGGCCAGCCGAAGGCGTCGGCGGATCTGAAACGCAGGCGCCTTCGGCTTGCCGTTCAACGAGCCTGGTTGCAACCGCACAGGGGCATTACACAATGACCGCAGTCACCTCGGCGTTGTCCAGGTACTGACGCACGGACGACTTGCGAAGATACCACACGGTAAAGGCATAGAACACTACCTTGGCCAGAATCCAGCCGATCATCATCAGCACTCCGACTACCATCGCCGCCCGTGCGCCCCAGGCCACCCACTCCGCCGCTTCGGCCGCCTCGTTCATCGAGACCTCCATCATCTCCTGAAAAAACCGCGTGGTGACGGACATCAACTGGACTTGGATGAAGGCTTGCACCGTGCCTCGGACCAGTTCGAACGCGATCGCCGCCAGGCAGGCGGCGATCAGGATCTTCCGCCCCGGAAGCTTGCGGCGCAGCGACTGGATCCCGCCGGCCAGGAGTCCCGCGGCGACGATCGCGTGGCCCGCCAACAGAACGGCATTGACGGCCAGGAATCGGTTCTGGACATCCTGGACCCCGCGCTGCATGTCCCGCTGCAGGTCCTGCACCCGCTGAGGCACGCCCGGCTGGTTGCCCATCGTAAAGGCCCCTTGCATCTGCTGGCCGACCACCAGCCCGACGGCGCCCATCAGCGCACTGGCCAAGCCGAGTCCTGCCAGGACGATGACGACGATGCACAGCGCTTTGATCCGGCCGGCCTTCGGGGCCGATTCCGAGCCGGCCGGAACTGCGGCGCTGATCGGCGGCGGCTGATACGCCTCAAACGGGCTGGCGGGCGGCGTGGGGGGCAACGTGTTGTCTTGCGGGAAATCGGCCATCGCTCTTTCCGATCCTGTTAGGAATGCGAAAAAAAGGTGTCAGGGACCATTTGTGCGAAGCACCCGAAGGGCCGGTTCCCGGCAAATGGTTCCTGACACCTTCTTCTCGACGGTGGCTCAGTGCATTGCCAATCCGCCGCTTACATCGACGGTCGCGCCGGTCATGTAACTGGCGCGGCTGGAGCAGAGAAACACAACCACGGCCGCGATTTCTTCGGTCCGGCCGATCCGTCCCAACGGCACGCGTTGGTTGAACCGTTCCGGATCGGCGTCGATCGCCTCCGCCACCATCTCCGTGTACATCAATCCCGGCGCCACACAATTCACGTTGATGCCGCGCGAGGCCAATTCGCGGGCCAGCGAGACCGTGAACCCGATCACGCCCGCCTTGCTGGCGTCATACGCGGACTTGCCGGATTGAGAACCGCGAAAGGCCGCTTGCGACGAGATATTGACGATCTGGCCGTGCCGTTGGCCGGCCGACAGCCGGCGGACCAACTCGCGGCTGGCCAAGAACGTGCCGGTCATGTTCACCTGCAGCGCTTGGCTGAAATCCTCGACCGGCAAATCCGCTGTCGGCCCGACCGGACAGATGGCCGCGTTGTTCACCAGCGCGTCGACGGGCCCCAATCGTTGGTGCGTCTCGTCGAACATGCGGATCACATCCGCTTCCCGGGACACGTCGCCGAAAACCGCGGCAGCGGGCCGACCGTAGCGTTCGCGGATGCCGCGCACCACGGCGTTGGCCTCGTCGGGGCGGCTGCGGTAGTTGACCGCGACCAACGCCCCTTCTTTCGCCAGCATCTCGCAGATCGTCTTGCCCAACCCGCGCGAGCCGCCGGTGACCAACACGACTTTGTCTGTCAATCCCAAGTCCACGCTGGTTCACCTCCGCTGGGCATCGTCAAATAAAGCAGCCGGCCAGCCTGTCCTTGTCGCCCATCGGCTGGGTTCTGTCAAGATGGCAGACGCCTGCCGGTGGCCAGCGCTGCGAACGCGGCCGGCCCTCACAATGCAGCCGAAAACAAACCACATGCGTAGGGTGAAACATGTCCCAACGGCGGCGAACTGTGGGATTTTACTCCTTGTCCATTTCCTCCGCCTCGGCGATCATCTCCTGCAGCACTTTCATGTGGCCCGCGAACTCGGAATGTTGCCGCATTTCGTTCGCCGTCTGGTTCAGGTTGAGCACCAGCGAGTTGTACACTTTGTACAGCGCCTCGTTCTTCCTCGACAGCGCAATCACGACGTCTTTGAGACTGCTATTTTCCGTAATGGAGAGGATTTGCCGCACCTTGGCCGGCGAGGGCGGCTTGTCCTTGCGCATGCGTTTCAGGCTCGTGTTGCTCTTGACGACTTCGGCCTGCAAGTCCTGCATTGTCTTCATGTACCCGGCGATTTTCGCCTTGTATTTTTTCGATTGGAGCAGCTTTTTCTGCTTCTTGCGGATCTGATCGGCCACATCCTTGAGCAGCTTGTCCAGGGCGGCCAAATCGCTATCCAAGCCCTGATCGGCGGCCATGGCCTCGAATCGGGCACTGAAATCGCTTGCCGACTGGATGGTGAACTCGATACCTTTCAGGTAGTTGGCGACGTTGCTGTCCGTGTGGTCCTTGATGAGATCGTTTTCCACCGACTTGTACGTAATCCCCTTCTTCTTCAACTTCTCCGACAGGTAGAGACATAACTCGTCGATGCCGGCACTGCCCGACCGCACCCAAGCGTCGGTGTCCGAGGTCAACGCCTGGAGCTTCTTCGCCTCGCTCTCGACGGATTTCGCGACGTTCTTCACTAGCGTCGCCGCATTGGTCAAACTCGTCCGCAACTTGCCCATGATCCTCTCCCCTTATTGCCAGTCCTTGCCGGTCGAAATCGACGGATAATCAACCATCCGCATGTCAGCAACTCACTTGACCGGAAACACCGAATCTCGAATCCGCCCGGCTGATAAGCACTCCCAAAATGTTAGTGGGACGCGCGACGCCGGCAAGTAAGAAATTCCGCAAAACCACCTGATGGCGACCGTCCTCGAACGGTGCTAAAGCGGCGTTTCCGGCAACGAACTCACGCCAGATAGGCATCGGCAGCTGCGCGACGGTACGTATCGTCCAGATCCACGGGGATCGACGCGCCCACGGCCAGCGGCAAGGGGACGGTTGGCAAGGCTTGCCCAACGGCAAGCGAACGCCGCCAGATGGCCACGAACCGGCCGCCCTCGGGCGCCGGTTCCCCGACGCGATAGCTGTTCGCCAGGGGCGCCGGGCAGGGCGGCTGCCGGATTCCCAGTTCCGCGGCAAGCGCGTCGGCGAAGGAAAACCCGTACGGCCGGGGATGCACGTCGACCAGCAACAGATGGGCGCCTTCCTGCAGATAACTCAGGTAGCGTGTCAAATAAGTGCCCCGAGCGCTGATTCGATCCTTGTTTCGTGGGGAAATCAACTCCACGGCGGCAATCAGGCGTCCGTGTGCGGACACATACACGGCCGTCTGCGGATCCAGCGTGATGGTCGCCACTTCCTCATCGGGGGCAGGCTCTTCGGTTGCCTGCGCCGATGCCCGGGAAAGACGCTCCGGAGCAGGCTCGGGCCGCCATTCTCGCACCGCCACGTCCGGCCGTTCCGCGCCCGCCCCGATCGCCAGCGCGGGGCTTGAACCGACGTAAGCACGGTAGTCCGGCGGCAGGCGGGGCTTGATCCAACGCAGCAGTTCGACAATCCAAATGTCGTGGACTCCTTCCCATCCAGAGAGCTCCGACCAGTCATGCAAGGGCATCGTTTGCCTCTCCTCTTACATCCGCAGTAGCACCGAGCCCCACACGAATCCCGAGCCGAAGGCCACCAGCAGGCACAGGCTGCCGTCGCGGACCATGCCGCTTTGGCGGGCTTCATGAAATGCAATCGGCAACGAGGCGGAGGCGATGTTGCCGTAGTCGACGACGTTGATGAAGACTTTTTCTTGGGGAAAGCTGGTTTGCTCGATGATGGTCTCCAGCATCCGCAGGTTAGCCTGATGCGGGATCAGGACGTCGATGTCGTCCATCGTCAGGCCGTTGACGGCCAGCGATTCAAACAGGGCCTGCGACATCCGGGCGACGCCGTTCTCGAACACCGCTTTGCCGTCCATGCGGAAATGAATCCGGCCGGAGTCGATGTCTTCGTGGTTCAAGTGGTCGGCTCGCCCCAGGCCGCTGCCGGGCGCGGCCGTGTACAACGCTCGTGCGCCGCTGCCGTCGGCGTGCAGGATCATCGAACAGATGCCCCGTTGGGCTTCTTTCTTCTCCGGGCCGACGACGACCGCTCCCGCGCCGTCACCCAACAGGATCGCAATGTTGCGGCCGTCGTACGAGCCGTCGATGCGTTTTGACAGCACCTCGGAGCAAACGACCAGCACGTGGTCGTACGTTCCGGCGCGGACGAAGTGGTCAGCCAGCGACAAACCGTAGATCAGGCCCGCGCACTGCTGGCGGATGTCCAGTACGGGAATGCCGCTCAGTCCGAGCTTGGGCTGCAGGAAAAACGCGCACCCCGGATCCGCATGATCGGGCGTGATGGTGTTCATGATCACCAGGTTGATCTGATCCATCGTCAAGCCGGCGTCGGCCACGGCGGCCTGGCAGGCCCGGGCGGCCAGGTCCGAGGCGGACTCGTGAGGTTCGACGTGCCGGCGACGCTCGACGCCCGTCCGCGCGACGATGAACTCGTTGGTGGTGTCCATCATCTGCATCACGTCGAAATTCGTGACGACCCGCGGCGGAACGTAATGGCCGGTGCCCAGGATGCGTGAACGTCTCATGTGGGGGCCTTTCTTTCAAGCGATTCCGGCGTGTTTGAGTGAGATCTTGACCAGCAGCCCGCAATTCTTGACGAAAAAATCGGGTGGCATCAGCTGGGTCTTCTGGTACACCTCCGCCCCCAGCGCGGCGGCAATTTCCTCGGCTGGCTTGCCGGCTCGGGCGTCGGCGACGATCCGCTGGTGATACGCCTGCGTCACCTCGAGGGCTCGGCGAAAGTAATCCCGGACGTCGTCGGCGCCGCGGATAACGGCATTGTGACTGAGGCACAGCACGTCCGCATCCAGGGTGGCCAAGCGTTCGATGGAACGGACGTAGGCACCGTAGTCCGTAAAATAGTTGGGCCACCAAGTGTCGTATTCGGGGACGTAATAGCCGGTGGCATCGGAGATGATCAAGATCCGGCGGGCGCGGTCGTAAAAGCTCAAGCTGCAGTCGCTGTGGCCGGGCGTTTCCAGGACTTCGAGCGCGACTCCCTCATCCACGTCGATCGTGTCCCCTTCCCGGACCACGCGATCGACGGCGATCTGATTGGCGGCCAGCGGCGGCCGGCGATGTTGCTCGCCGACCACGCCGGACTGGATCAGCGCGCCGGTCAGCATGTCGTCCATCTTGCAGAAGAAGGCCACGGCCTTTTCCGCTTGCAAGGTCTTGGCAGCCGTCGCCGACGCGATGACTTGAACTCCGGGAAACATCTCGCGGAACAGCGGCACCGCCATCACGTGATCGGGATGGGCGTGGGTGACGATCACCCGGCGGACGTAATCCGGCGTAATTCCCAGTTGAGTCAGCTGTTCGCGGAGAACCGGCCCCATCGCCCCGGCGCCGCCCTCGACAATCGTCCCGCCCTGGCCGCCTTTCAACAGGTACAGCGGATACAGGTTGGTGCCCAGCATCCAAAGATTCTCGCTGATTTCGACGGGTGGGTCTTTGATTAGCATGACTGGGTTCCTCTCATTTGTGGTGGGCGCACGGCCGGGCTCAGACGTACAGAATTCAAATTTCGCGGGAAAACGGCAACGATTGTCGTTGGGCTTGGGACCGCGAAATTTGAATTCTGTACGTCTGAGCCCTAACCCGCTACGGCTCCATTCGCTTTCTCAAACGCCATCAGCGCCGCTCCGAACGCGCCGATGCACTGCGGGTCCGGAGGCACTAGGGCTTCTTTGCCCAACGCTTCGGCGGCCAAGTGCGCCAACAAGGGGTTATGCGCCACGACGCCGCCGGTCATCACCAACGCCCCGTCGATGGCGCCCATCTCCTCGATCCGCTTGATGACGGCCCGGAAGGCGCCTTTGACAATGTCCTCGACCCGCTCCCCGGCGCGGATCTTGGCCAAGATCTCGGTGGCCGTGAACACGGTGCAAAAACTGCCCAAGGTCACTTCCTTGCTGGACTGCTCGGCCAAACCGTTCAACTCACCGACGGGCAAATCCAGACGCAGGGCGATCTCTTCCAGAAAAGCCCCGGTCCCCGCCGCGCATTTCCGGTTCATCTTGAACTCGACGCGCCGCCCCTGAGCATCCAGCCGGATCAATTTGCAGTCCTGTGCGCCGATGTCGATCACCGTCAGCGGCTGGCGGAAGTGAAAGAACGCACCGCTGCCGTGGCAAGCGATTTCGGTGGCCACGTCGTCGGCCCAACGGACATTGTTGCGGCCGTACCCGGTGGACAGCGCGCGGCAAATCTGGTCCTGCGCCAGCCCGTACTTGGTCAACGCTTCGTCCAAGCAGCGATCCGCGGATTGGCCATAGTCGATGCCCGAGCGGCGGACCGCCCGGGCGACCGGATGCCGATGCTCGTCGATCACCACCAGCTTGACCGACGACGCGCCGATGTCAACTCCACAATAATAGGGCATACGTCACGCCTGCATCAGCTGTTCGGCAAACGCCTCGATGTTCGTCCGGGCCTGCTCTTCCGAGTACAGCCGCAGGTCGTTCAAGTCCCCGTTGATGGTGAGGAAGGGTTTGCCCAGTTTCTCGCGGAGCCGGACCGGCAACTCGTAGCGGCTGTTGGAGTTGTTGGGGCAGGTCTTGGCGTCGTGGTACAGGATGCCGTCCACCTGGTACTCGTTGGCCATCCGCTCGATGTACGCTTCCTTGTAGTCGTCGCTGCGGCAGATGAAGATACTGGAGTACGCCCGCGCCATGCCGCGGAACGGATCCGCCGGATCCAGATCCTCGAAGATCCAGCTGTTGCAGTAGGTCGAAGCCACCACGCAGATCCGCAATTGCAGGAACTGGGACGACATGTCCCGCAGTTTGCCCCAGATGGGCATGCCTTCCCAGTAGATCCGCAGCCGCTCGCCTTCCACGGCCGCCACGCGTTGGGCAGTCCGCTGATTCAATTCATCCACCAGCACGCGATAGTAATCGACGGCGTCCTGCGTGCCTCGCAACACCACGGCCGGCCCCATCTGGATGGTACCGTCGAAGAATGTAATCGGCGAAGGCACGTGGGTCGCCGACTTCAGGACCTGCTTCCACAGCAGCGTGCATTGCTTCGACAGGTCGACCACCTCGCGCAACCGGTCGATGTCGAACTTCGTCCCGGCGACTTGCTCCAGGGGTTCGACCAGCGATTGCGTTTCTTTGGCAACGTAGTCCACCAGTGCGTCGTCCAGGTCGCTCGTGCCGCGCGGCGTGTGGATGCCGATGCAGGGGACGTTCCACTGGCGAGCATACCACTGAAACCAGTCCTTCACATCACGGCATTGATTCGTATTGAACACCAGCACGTCGGCCTTGGGGACGCCGGACAAGCCCATCTTCTGCAGCGGCGTCTCGTTTTTGAGGTAGGATCCAATGTCGCTGGTCAGGTACGAACAGATGTCCGGGGAGAACCCGTGGGCGTTGGCCAGCGGGATCAGGTCGGTGGCCATCTTCGTCGCGCCCAGCATGGCCCCGTGATTTTCCGGGAAATAGACGTTGAAACCCAACGCGCGCAACAATTCGGCAGGCCCCACGCTGGTACACCAAGCCGTCTTTTTGCCTTCCGCCGAGCCTTGGCCCAGTTCCGTAAAGTACTTACCCATCACGGCTTTCATTTGTTTGTTCGCCGCGAAATCTTTGCGTTCCGCTGTTGCTGCTGCCATTAAGAGACTCCTTGCCTTTCTCCGTGTTCTTCCCGTAAGTTCTCTTCCCGTAACAGGTGACTCGGCAAAAACCGCTCACCGCACTCAGCGGCCAACTGCTCCAACCGCTTCCGTATCTTGTCCAACCCGGCATCGCGGGCGTATTTGACTACGCCGCCGCGAAAATCGGGAAACCCCGTGCCCAGCACCATGGCCACGTCCAGATCGGAATCGTTGCGCACGATCCCTTCCTCCAGGACGCGAAATGCCTCGCCGACCATCCGCAAAACCAGCCGCTCGGTGATCTCTTCTCTGCCGATCTCGCGCGGCGGGCGGCTCGTTTCCGCCCGCACCTCGGCGACGACGTCGGCCGTTTCGCTGCTGGCCAGCGGCGTATAGCTGCCGGCCTCGTAACGGTACACTCCCGTGCCCGTCTTCTGCCCCAAATGCCCGCGTTGCACCAAGCGGACGGCGATGGGCGACAGAGGGCCGTGGTAGCGCAGCACGCGGTGCAACACGCGCTGGGCATGCACCAGAATATCGAGCCCGGCCATATCAATCAAGGCAAGCGGCCCCATCGGGAAGCCGAACTCGACGGCCGCAGTATCGATTTCCGCTTCCGTCGCCCCTTCTTCCAGCAAATAAAACGCCTCCTGAAGGTACGGCACGAACACACGATTGACCAGGAATCCCTCGCGGTTCTTGACCAGCACCGGCGTCTTGCGCATGGCCCGGCACAACCGGACCGCCGTCGCCAGCGTCGGCGCAGGCGTCGTCTCGCGGCGAATCACCTCGACCAGGGGCATCCGCTGAGCCGGGTTGAAGAAGTGCAAGCCAATCAGCCGATCCGGGCGGCTCAGGCCGGCGGCGAGTTCGTCCAGGGAGATCGTGGACGTGTTCGTGGCCAGAATCGTGTCCGGCGTGCAAACCGCCTCCAGCCGCTTCAAGACGGACCGTTTGACGCCGGGGTCTTCGAATACCGATTCGACCACCAATCCTACCTCCGCGGCATCCTGCCAGTGGCTTGTGGCGGACAGCAAGGCGATCATCCGCTCGGCCCGCTCGCGCGGCAGCTTGCCGTCGGCGGCGCGTTTCTCCAGCACGCTGCGGATCCGCTGCAGTCCTTTCTGGACCGTCGCCTCGTCCTGGTCCAACAGCGTCACGCGCACGCCCGCGGCCAACAACGCTTGGGCGATCCCCGTGCCCATCGTACCCACGCCGGCCACGGCGGCCGAGTCGATCGCCGCGCCGGCCGCGTCGGCCAATTCGGGCAGCTTGCTGGTCTGCCGCGTGGCGAAAAACAGATGGATCTTATTCTGTGCGCCCAACGTGTCCATGCACTCGGCAAACGCCGTCTGCTCGCGCCGCAGTCCGGCGGCGAATGATTCCTCCAGGCCGGTGCGGACGCAGTCCAGGATCCTCTGCGGCGCCACGACTTCCGGGCGGACGTGCGCGATGATTTGCGCTGCCTTGGCGTAAGCGGCGTTCCGTGCGGCCGGATCGGCGACTTTGTCCGCACGCTCCCGCGTCTTGCGGACCTGCGCCGAACTCAGCAGCTGACGCGCGCCATCCAGTTCTTCCCCGCTCGGCAGCACCGCATCGATCACCCCCGAATCCAAGGCATGAGCGGCGTCCAGTACCGCGCCGGTCAGCAGCATCTGCAGCGCCGCCTCCGGCCCGGCCAGCCTGGGCAGCCGTTGCGTCCCGCCGGCCGCGGGATTGATGCCCAGGTTGACTTCGGGCATGCCCAGACGAGATCCGGCGGCGGCGACCCGGTAATGACAGGCCATCGCCAGTTCCAGTGCGCCGCCGACAACGTTGCCAGCCACGGCTGCCACCACCGGCTTGGCCGAATCCTCGATCTCCTCGAAGGCTTCCTGAAAGACTCGCGCCAACCGGATCGCATCTTCCGCCGAAGTCAATTGTTGAAACAGATGCACGTCCGCGCCGGCGCTGAACTGATCCGCGCCGCCCGTCATGACGATGCCCCGCACGTCCGGATCCGCGTTGGCCTGCCGCACCGCCGCGCGCAACTGGTCCAGCAGCCGGAAGGTCAGCGTATTCAGGGGCGGCGAGTTCAGCCGCAACAGGCACACGCCGTCGGAGACCTGGTAATCTAACATGGGAAAACCCTCCCGATCTTTCCGCTCGTTCACGGCGTCAGCGTCTCGACCTTGCTCAGCGTCACCGGCCCCAGCAGGCCCGAATCGTACAGCGGCCAATCCGTGGCGTCGAAGGGGCGGTAGTCGAGATTCACAAAGTTGATGTCGTGAAACACCCGCCAGGCGACTTTGCGGCGGTCCAGGTCGCGGATGCGGTTGGCGGAAACGTTGGTGACTTCGACCTCCAACATGTTGCCCTGCGGCCGCAGTCCGTCGACCAGCACGCGGAACGGCGGCGCGACCAGCGTACCGCAATCGCGGCCATTGACGCGCACGCGGGCGCTCTGGCAAACCTTGCCCAGATTCAGGACGTATCGCTCGTCTGCCGCAGGGGCGTCGAAGGCCAGCGAGTACTGGGCGGTGCCTGCGAACCGTTGCGCCGCCGCGTCCTCGCGGCCGGTCCACGACGCCAGCTTGGATGTCTGAAACGCCGCGGGCAATTCGGGACCGCCCTGCAGGAATTTTACCTGCCAGGTTCCTGACAACTCGACGGGATCGCCGACCAGACGGTGATAACTCCACGTTGGGCCGCTAACGGACTTGGGCAGCGTGCGGACGATGACCGATTCGCCCGGCTGCAACTGCACATACACTTGACTCCCGCCGCCCTCGCCTGGCCGGCATGCACCGATGCCCGTTCGGCCGGTCATCGGGTCCAGCAACGCGACTGCGTCTGCCTGTGCCGTCAACGCGACCCAGCGATCCAGCGGCTGGCCACTGTGGTTTGCCAGGAAATAGTCCCGGCCCCACTCGGTCGCTCGCCGGATGAACAACAGCCCAGTGTCGTCCACCAGCGATTCTCGCGGGACGCCGCCCGCAGCCAATGCGGCATCCAGATCGCCCACCAAGACTTGGCCGCCGCCGAGTTTCGCCCGTTGAACCGGACGATCGGCCGTATCGGAAAACGAGACACGGGACAAGCAGGCCCGCAACGCCGCCCGCCGCGGATCGAGTTCCGCCAGGCCGGGGACGTCTTGCGGCAGCCGTTCCTGGAAGATCACCGTCGCACCGGCTTCGGCCAGTTCGAATAACCGCTGTGCGGTCTCAACGGGCATGTGACCACAGGGTGGGACAACGATCGCTCGATAGCTGCCGCCGGGCACGGCAACTCGATCGTCCTTCGTCTGGGCGGCGGCCAGTTGCCGATCCGAGACGAAATCAAAACTGAACCCGCGGTTCCCCAGCCGCCGCGCCGTATCACCCAATGGTTGCCGCAAGAGCCAGTCTCGCTTATGCACAGTCAGGTTTTGCGTGGTACCGGCAGAGTTGTGCCACAGATCGTGGATCGGCCAATACAACAGGACGTCATTGTCGGGACGCCCGGCCTGCAAGATCGACTGACAGCGCGCGATGTAAGCGTTCAACGCCGGAGCGTCGCGCCAGATCGAATTGCGGGGGTTCATTTCGGTCGAGGCGTAGAACAGCCAGCCCGGCCAAGGCGCATCGTCCGGCGAATAGCAGCAGCCGTGATACACGACATGATTGACGCCGGCCGAAAACAGCTCGTCGACCAACTGCTTCACCTCGCCCAGCGTTTCCGTGAAATGCTCGGCCAGCCACGTGCCCGTCTCGCTGGCGACCAACTGCCGTCCGCTGACATGAGCGGCCGACGAGGCAAACTTCGAAACTAGAATCTCGCGGTCGTGACTGAACATTTCCGTTTCGGGAATGTCGGCCAGCGCATACAGATCCAGCAGATTGCCCGGCGAACCGTGCGCCTGGTTGCGCGTGAGGATTCCCCGCTCGCGGCACCAAGCGACCCACGTTGGCGTGAAGTTCTCGACGAGCAAGTCGGAGACCGTCTCGCGGTAATCGCCTTTGACGCGGGCCACACGGTCGGCGTCCGCTTGCCCGAACAAAGCGGGCAGCTCGTCCTGCAGCCGGTAGCCCCGGCGTTTCTCGAATTCCGCCAGCAGATCGGGCGACCAGTCCACCTGGTACTCGAAAGAATCGTGGTACATGCTGCGCGGACGCGGGCCTTGGTAGGCGGCAAAGGCATCCGAAAAGCGGGTCAGGTAATTGCGGATCGCCGTGCCGTAGAACGGGTTGAGCATGAAACCTTCGCCGCCGGGCGCAGCGCGTTTGACCTTTTGGCCCGTCGGCCGCGCGGACAACGCATAGACTTTCCAGCCTTCGCCGTCCGCCCGCCAATCCACGTTGCCGTCGGCCAAGACGTGCGGCATCAGATCCACTTGCCGCCCGCCGGAATCGCGAGCGGCCAGAGCGAGCAGCCCTGTTCGATCCAGCGGTGGCAGGCCCTGGCTCGGTGCCGGTTCGTACACCTTGAGCTGGGCCCGTTGCGTAGCCTGGTCCGGCGGCACGTTGGGGCCGCCGAAGCACCAGCCGGTGCCGGTCGTCATGTCGACACCCAAACCTCGCCGCTGGGCTTCGGTCACCGTGCAAGCCAGCATCTCCATCCACTTCGGACTGAGGTATTCGAGGTAACGGGCTTCGTAGCCCTTCGCGCCGTAAATCGGGATGATGTGGACACCGCCCATGCCGGCATCCTGGTAACGCCGCAACTCGCGCTGCAAGTTTTCCGGATCGACGGCGCTGCCCAGCCACCACCAGTACGCCCACGGCCGAGTGGCCATCGACTGTGCCGGCCACGTCAGCGCGGAATCAAGCTCGGCGGACTTCACCGGGCTGACCCACGGGGCCAGGGCCAGGAAGACCACGATCGTCAACACGCGAAACCTGCAGTGGGGCGAGTTCATGGTGCGGTGGCTTCCTCAAGTGTATACGCGACCTCGAAGTAGACGGTATCATCCGGCTCACGTTTGAAGCGGACGTCGACGATGAAATGCCTCAGGTTCGGATAGAACTTCTGCTTTCGTTCGGCTACCAGGTCACAGACCCTGCTTATCAAAGGCAGGTCGCTCCCGCAACCTCGGCACATCTTTTTCAAGAGCGACGCGAGCTTTTCGTTGCGCATCTGCGGTGGAAACAACGTCAGGTTCCACGCCACGATGGTCATCATGATGACGCGCTCAAGGTCTTCCTGCGTGTCGCCAAATTCTTCGATCAGCGGCTCGGCCAGATGTTTGATGACCTCCGACATTTTGAAACGGCCCGACGTCGGAACGACGGTTGAACGGATTGTCTTCTGTTGTCCCAGCCTTTTCTGCCGCGCCCGCAACATGCGTTGCGTTTGCTTGCGCCGGCTCTTCTCCGATCTGCTCATGGGGCATCCTCCGATGATTTTAGGATTCCTAATGCGGTGTTTTATACAATGGTCGAAAACCTCCCGCAAGTTGCGTCGGCGTTTGCGTGGCCGCGTCTGTCCGAGGCGCGGATCCGGTTTTGGAGAAACCGGCCCACGTGGCACCGCCGACCTCCCATACGCGCCGCGACGCCGTCTGGTAGAATCGGGCGGCCTTTGGCGACAGATCGGCAACGTTGGGCGGTTGGCCGAGCCCCACCCCGGCCTCCCAGCACCGAGGCGCTGACTTTTTCGATTTCCCGTAGGATGGGTGCGTCTCAGACCGACGATGCATTTTGGTGCCCACGGATGGCAGAGCGGACCCACGGATGTTTTCCGTTCACGGCTCATCCGTGGGTCCGCTCTGCCATCCGTGGGTCCGCGAAACTTGATTCACGTGTAAGGTTTTTGGGACAGTTGGTAACCCATCATCCCAGCACTCGTCGCCCGCTGCGAACCACAAAGGGTCCGATGTTTTTCATTTTTGCCGTTATCTCGATGGCCGCCTACGCCCTGCACAGCGTGTGGATGGCTCCCTATTATCGCCAGCACGACCAGTTGACCGTGGTGACCCTGCGCGGGGTCGGGATGAGTCTGGCGATGACGCCGGCGCTGCTGATTCCCGGCCCGGCTGGACTGGCCGGGACCTCCAGTCAACTGCCGTGGATTCTGGCGGCCTCGGCAACCGCCCTGCTGGGGAACTGGGCGAGCGCCAATTCGTTGCGGCACCTGCCGATCGGGATTGCCGCCGCGCTGAACATGAGCCTTTCGACATTGGTTTCGGCTTGGCTCAGCACGCAATGGCTGGGCGAGTCGCTGTCCGGTGGTCAAATCGGTTGGATGGGATTGATCTTCTTGGGTGTGTCCGGACTGGGCGCGGTCCGGAGTCCTCCGGTGACATCCGTCACGTACTCGCTGCCGAAGGGCCTGATGTTTGCAGCCGTTTTCGGACTGACCTTGGGCGCCGGCTATACGCTGATCACCCGCGTCTCCCGCTCACTGGATCCCTTGGTCGCCGGTTACTGCTGGGAATCCACGATCACCGTGATGGGAGCCGGCGTGCTGCTGCTGCGGCGGCTGGCACGGGGCCGGATGGGTAGCGTCCCGTCGCGGCGGGATTTCGGCTGGATCGTCCTGTTCTGCGTTCCGGGCGCGGTGGGAACCAGCTGCTATGCGTTGGCGGTAGCAGGCGGCCCCGTCGCCATCGTCTCCGCTGTCTTGAGTACGATGATGGTGGTCTCCTCCATTCTGGCATGGTTGATGTACGGCGAGAAACTCAGTTGGGGCCAGTGGTTCTTTGTCGCCTTCGTCTGCTGCGCCGTCATCGGAATGCGTTTCTCGTCGGAGTGAGGTTCTGCAGGCAGCTCTCGAACTCCGCCGTTCCCTCGGCCACCAGCCCGATATTCACGATGCCCACCGACAGCAGGGCCTGCTGCAGCACCTTGTCGAACGTCGCGTCCAGGTCGATCTCGCGAGTCACGTCGTCGCCGGCCAGCCCAATTCCGCAAGCCGCCCGCCGTTTGGATGGACTGCGCGAGGTGACGGAAAGATCGATCGGCGGGCACGTCGCCGGACTTGTCGGGCCGAAAGTCGGGGGAGCAAGGTTCACGGAGTCGTCCCAATTTTTCCAACCGGAATTGGCAAAGTGGTCCGGTGGTGTGGGCGGGACGAGGACCGCAGCCCGAATCTTTGTTGGTGACCGTCACAGATTGCCTGCTAGCGGCGACGGGAACGACCGTCCCGGCCGGAAACGCTGCAAGTCGGCACGGTCGCTGGCCGATGTTTTTTACCACAAACCGGCACCGACCTGCACAAGGAGATCAGCATGGACGACGAGATCGACATCCAAGACTTGGCCGCCTACGAGATCCGGGAATTGCTGCTGGACCAAGGCAGTGAAGTGGATGAGGAGCAAGCCGCAGCCATCAAGCAATTCATCGAGGACATCGGCGGATTGGAAAATGCCCTCGCCGCCGTTGACCTGCTGGACGGGCTTGAAAAGGCGGCGTAAGCAATGGCTTGTCAACATTACCAACGTTTGCTTCCGCCACCGGCGGTCAGCGAAGGTGACGTTCACTGCCTCTGCTTCCAGGCCCGCACATACTCGACGCTGAAGGTCGATGGCAGATCGTTGTCGTCCGGCATCCCAAACCACTGCGGCATCGTTTCTGAGTCGAAGATCAGGAACAGGGGTTGGTGCCAGTGCGTGTTCTCGACGGAACGGACCAGGACGCCATCGACGTAGAACTTCAATTCGTCCTTGCCCCAGTCCAGTCCGTACACGTGGTAGTCCTCGGCCAGCCGCCACGGTGCTTCCCAAACGCCACCGACGCTCCAGTGCTTGTTTTCCTGCGGCGTCTTGAAGACATGCAGGGTCATGTGGTACTTGCGTTCAAACCCCTTGGCCTTGCCGCCGATCTCAAACACGTCGATTTCCGTCAACCAGCCTGGGACATCCTCCACCTGGAACCAGAACGAACTGGAACCGCCGGAGTTCATCGGCTTGGCCTTGACTTCGTAGTAGCCGTAGCTGGACCGAACTTTCGTGTGCAGTGCGGCACTGCTGTAGTCCTTGTAGCCCTGCTTCTCCGCTTCGGCAGGCAACTTCTCCTTCCGCATCGTGAGGTGCAACTTGCCATCCGACACCGTGGCGTTCTCGTCGCTGAACAAGGCCGGTTGCCGCCCCTTCCACCAGTACATGCCACGGTTCCACTTGTTGGGATCGAGTTCTTGACCAGCGAACTCGTCCGTCATCGGCTCGAACTTCACCCAGCCGCCCTTGTTGTCTTGATCGGACAGCGGGTAGGCGTCGGTGACGTGCTTGGGCGTTTCGCCCAGGGGACCTGTCCGGTTCCAGATCTTGGTTGGGCGTTTGTCGGCGGCGGGCTTCGTTTTGGCCTCGGCGGCCAGGATGTGGTGAGCGATCAGGAGGATGGAAACAGTCAGCAGCGTGTTGCGGAACATGGTCACTCCTTGGGCAGCACTTGGAACACGGCCTCGGCGATGATCTTCGCACCCCGGCCATTCGGATGCAACTCGTCTCCAAAATGCTCGTCCCGCAGCAGGCCGCAGATGTCGGCCAACGGGATGCCGTGTTCGTCGCAGAACGATTTCAGTTGTGGGTTGTGGTAGTCCCGCTTGCCGTGAACTTCCCTGGCCATGCGGGGCGGGAACATCTGCTCGTTGACATGTGGCACATTGAACAAGATCGCCCGCTTGCCTCGGTCCAGCACCATCTGAGCCATCCGTCCCAGGTTGCTGATGATTCTGCGGCTCGTAGATTCTGTGTCGGGCCACGTGCCCAGGTCGTTGGTTCCCATGCCGATGATGAAAAACCGGGCGTCGGGAAACAGGTCGAGGTAGTCACGGACCTGCTGCGGGCCGTTGTCGCTGATTTCGCCCGCAATGCCGCCGTTGGCGACCCGCACGCCCAGCGGAACGCAAAGCTCCTGGAGGAAGTCCGGGTACGTCCGATATCGACGACATGGGCAGCATTCGCCGAGATGCCGTGGGTGCGGGTTGGAGTCGTGGCTCCATGAACCATCTTCTTTGATTGATGCATCCCTGACATTTGCGAGCCTTCGGCGTTTCTTGGGCCTGGGCCGGCCAGTCGTGGCCTCACGATACCCTGGGTTCCCTCGTCCAGCGTGGCGGGGCAAGGACGAAGGTGGTCAGCACTGCCAAGCCGAAAAGCACGTAGCCCAATGTGAACACCCAGGGCTGGAGGTCGTAAAACAGCAGGCGGTGAAACAAATCCGCGATGAAGTCGCCCCGATACGCAGTGTCACCAGCCAGCGTGCGAAGTCGCTGCTCCCAGGTGGTCAGCGGACAGGTGATTCCGCAGACCGCTTCGGCGGCCACCACGAGAATGGCCAGCAGGTGCAAGGTTCGAAACCAGAAGTTGCGGACCCAACGCCAGCGGCAGACCAAGCCCAGCAGAATCACCAATAATCCAACGGCGACGAATGCGACGTAGGCAAAGTGGACAATCACGATTGCATCGGCAGCCAGGCGATAAAGGACGCTCATGCCACATTGATCCGTGGGTGAGCGAGTTTATTCCCGATGCGGCAGGCAGGCTCGTCCTTTGTGCGGTTTGCCTGTATCCGGGCACCCCGTCAATTCAGCGCGTGCCCAAACGACACAATCCCGCCCAAGAACCAGCCCAGCAGTGCGACGATCCACAGCGTCATCCGCAGCACTGACGCGCCTTGGCTGAACGGCGTTTTGATGAACAGCGGCAGCGCCCCAGCGACTAGGAATGCCCCGCAGTATGGCAGCAGGCTGAGCGAGAACGCGAGGCAGCAGCTTTGGCAATTGCGGCTGATCGCGCCTGTCATTGGGCCGAGGATGGTGCCGAGCGTGGTCAGGATCACCAGCCTGTTGTGGTCGTAGTCGTCAATCCCGTGGTCGGCAATCCAGTAGGTCAGGGCGGTAAAGCCGAGCCAGATGCCGAGGAAAACGACCAGGTGGGGCTTGGAGAAGTTGCTCTGGAATACGGTCATGGTGGTGGTCGCCCTGGAGCAGCGGGAAGCTGGTCAAGTCGCCCGCATTCTACGGGAGTTGTCTTCCGGCAGCATCCCGGACGGATCGCGGTGGATCGAACACGGCAATGCCCACCACGGCTCTGCGAGCCGTGGTGGGCTAAGGTGCGAGAGTCTCCAGGAGTTCATCCTCTTCTTCGATGATGATCCGAGGGGTGACGCCGCCAAGGATTAGACCGCTGCGCGTCGCGATTCCCTCGCCTGATGCCGCCGAGGCCGCCGTCCCCACCTCTTTTACGGTCAACTCAATCTCGATCCGGTCGCCTTTTTCTGCTCCGCTGACGAACTTGGCAGGACGCCCGATCACCGTGACCAGGGCGGGTTCGGCCAGCACCTCTTGCACCCGTCCCTTCTTCACCTCGACCAACCGGAACTGGGCGAAGTATTGGGGTGGCTGGGCGTCAGGAACGTCATGCATCTCCAGCCGAAGTTGGCGGCCCATGCTCTGGCCGCCCAGGTCAATTTTCAGCGGCGTGCCTTCGGTGCCCTTGACTTCGGCTTCCACCGTCATGGTCTGCTTCTGCCGGACTTCGACGAACTTGATCTTGGCGACAAAACGGGTTGCATTGGGTACGGGGGCAGCTTCGTCAGCAACAGCCTGACAGCACGATCCCACAAACATGCAGGCGACAATGAATCTGGTCATGGTTCACTCCAGGCCAAGGAAGTTGGCTGGGAAGTGTACCGGATGAGGGCGGCGGGATGGTAGGTCAGTTGGCCCGTCCCCCACCCGCTGCATTGCCCGGCATCCCCGGCCTGCCCGTCATTTCGGTGAAGGCTCGCCGGTTCAGGGGGCCGACCAGGATGGCGATGGGTTCGTGAGCCAACGAACCGTGTCAGAATCGCCGGTCGGCAAGGGTCGAGTCCCCTGGCAGTTGCGGGCCTTCGGTTTTTCTTGGGGGGTGGGGTGGCTGGTTGCTACCCACCCGTCATGTGCATGATCGAAATTGTCCGGGGTTCAATAATTCCCCAACAGTCAGTCAGGGAGTGGGGCAGCCCTTCCGAGAAATCGTGAAGCGGCTACCCTGGTCGCCAACCTCGACCTGGCAAATCTCCGCCTGGCGGATGGCACGCCGCTGGGTAACACCATCACACGCCGATTCGGAGACTGTGGCCTTCCCTACGATGGACGACGCCACGTGCTTTCCTGCGCGGGCTCGAAATCTGTTTCACTCGGCTTCCGATTCGTTGGTGCTGACGACAAGGCCGGGCCGAACTACAGCGGACAGGAGGCGGTGGACTCGCACTACGAAGCACGCGACTGACCGCACGGTCCGGGCAGCACAACGATGCCGAGCGGACGATTGACGCGTTGGCTGCCTGCCGGGGCAGGCCACAACGTGTGCGTCAGAGTGTTGCAGGAGCCCATGACGTGCGGCGGAGTCTCGGCGCCCGCTGGGCGTCCAGAGTCCTGACATTCTGACCTACACATGGATTCTGGCGGTTTAGGGGGAGGCTGTCGGGAATCACGGGTCACAATTTCTGGCGTGTCGTCCGGCAATTCACGTAGCTGCGTCTCTGCTGCTCCGAGACGCGATCCTCCGGTCTCGGCGAGACCGGTCTACGTGGGGGCAGGCACGCCAGCAGGTCCTGCCCCTATGTCAGGAGTCCGCCCCCCCCCGAGACCCCGCAGAAGCTGATGCGTCACGCCGACATCAAGACCACGATGACGTTCTACGTCACGCTGGCCGCCGACGACGACATCGCGACCGAGCTATAGGGCCAGCACCAGCCGTGAGTTGGCACTTGCCCGAAACCGACGCAGTGACGCTCGCTCAAGAAACGACAAAACCCGTTGTAAAACAACGGGTTAACGTCGATTCAGATAAGTGCCCCCAGTAGGACTCGAACCTACAACCCTCTGATTAAGAGTCAGATGCTCTACCATTGAGCTATAGGGGCAATGATGCCGGTTGTTGCGGCATTTTCTTGCGATTCCGTAGCTTCTTCAGTTATCGTGTACCACTCGTTGGCAAGTTTTCTAACACCTCATGGCTGCAGTTCTCTACCTGCTGATCGCAACAGCGGGTATCACTGACACCAGTCGGTTCCTTGTGCGGACGAGTAATGTCGAGAGCGATAAGTCTAACGTATCGGCAAGCGGGGGAAAAGCGGTCAAGAAAAAAGCCGAGAAGCTGCGGGCTAACTTTGCGTTGTTCCCTCGCACCATGAAATACTGGGTAAAGTAGGTCGCGAGCGACGACGACGAGTGTAGTCACGGATGGGCCAGATCGCCGGTGGCAATTGACCTACCGGACCAGCGCGGCAGCACGAAGCGGGTCCAGACGGCCCGTAGCGGCGAACTGATCACGAAGTAAAACAGGACGATGGGTATCGCCAACTCGTGGATTAAGAACACCACGACCAGGGCAAAAATCAGCTTGACGAAATGCCGGTAGGTGTGGCGCCCGCGAAAGAACTGATTGAACACGTGGGGATAGCGGATCCGCGAAACCATCAGGCAGGCGACGATCAGCGTCACGACGGGCAGGGCCATGGACGTAGCGTGGATCAAGAACTGGCCCAGCCACTGGGCCGATTCCTTCATCTCGGGAGTGGTCAAGCGGACCAGTCCCGGGGAAATGACCACCAGCGACGCCACCATGCCGGCGGCCGCGGGAGACGGCAGTCCGCGGAAGTACTCGTGCGCGGGTTCGTCGTCCTGAGTGACATTGAAGCGTGCCAGCCGCATGACGGCGCACAACATGTACAAGACGGCAATCACCCACAGCAACCGCGGATGAAACAGGACGGGCGAGAATTTAAGCATCAGAAAGGCGGGCGCCACGCCAAAACTAATGGCGTCGCTGAGGCTGTCCAGTTGGGCACCAAACGCGCTGGTCTGCCTGGCAAACCGAGCCACCGGCCCGTCCAGGGCATCGAACACCATCGCGGCGAAAATCAGCAGCGCTGCAAAGTACAGGTCGTTGGGCGTTTCCATCTCGGGGCCGACTTTGGCGGCATAGGTGATGCAGCCAAATCCACAAACCGCGTTGCCCAAGGTCAGTAACGACGGGATGATGGCGACCATCCGCCGCCGCCGAGCTTGCCGCCGGGACTGCTTGTCCTCCAAATTATTGGGCTCGTTCATCTGCGCCGCTCCCATATTGGGCCATGATCGAACTGCCGGCGCGGACATGGTCCCCGACGGCCACGCGGACCTGTAAGCCGGGCTCCCAGGGAAGCACCAGTTCGGTCCGCGAACCTAATTTTATCATACCGAACGGTTCTCCGCGGTCCAATTCTTCGCCTGGAGCGACCCAGCACACAATCCGCCGCGCAATGGCGCCGGCAATTTGCCGGACGATCAGGCGGCGATGCGGAAAGGCGTTTTCTTCCAAACGGACCGCCATCTGCTCGTTTTCTTGCGCCGATGCGGCTCGTAAGGCATTCAGGAACTTGCCGCGGCGATACGTCAAGCCTATAACGCGAGCGGCGATGGGGGAACGGTTAACGTGGACGTTGAAAACGCTCAGAAAAATCCCAATCAAGACCGCCCGGCCGCCCACGTAGTCGTCGTGCGGCAACTCCTCAATCGTGACCACCTTGCCGTCCGCCGGGGCCACGACCTGCCCGGGAGCATCCGGAATGGCCCGCCGCGGATTGCGAAAGAACGAGATCACAAATAATCCCAGCGCGGCGGGGACAAAACTGACGGGCCAGTAAACCAGCGCGGCAATCACGGCGAGCGCAAAACAACTGCCGCTCAATAGCAACAGCTCGGCCAAACCGACGCGCACCACGGGCAGACGGTCTCTCCAGGCAAACGGATCATCCGTGCGCGTCCAAGAGTAGCCACCCTGGTTGCGAAAGAACTTGGTGTCGCGTGGATCCAGCACCGCATGGGGACAGCGGTTCACCTCGCCCCGGCGCAACGCCTCCATGCGGCGCAGGTAGCCGCGGCGGAACGTACGCAGGTACGCCCGACGCAAGCGGCCCCAACCGAGTTCGATTCGCATGCAAACGCCGCCACCGGGTTGGATCGAGCTGATCGCTGGGTCCATCGGCTCGATGGGCAGCCGCTCGACGTTCGTTGGGTTTTCAGAACCCGTCGGCTCAGAGGGCTGCTGCGTCATGCGACGATCTCGTCTTGCCGTTTCCGTTCCCCTCGACGCGCAGATAGTGGGCCACGGCGGGAAGGACGTTCAGATACACATTGTCGCGGTCGTGCTCGTATCGATCCAGGTACCGGCGCAGGACCCCGCCCACTTCGACCACGCGGCGGCGGCGGTCGCGACTGGCCACCAACTTTTTGAAGGGCCGGACCCAGAGATACTCGAAAAACGTCATCGAGCCGCCGGGTTTCAAGATCTCGACAAATTTCGAGAAAATCGTCTCGACCAGCTCAGGCGGAAAGTTGTTGAAAGGCAACCCGCAGATCAGGAAATCGTACGGTTCGTCAACTTGAAGCTCTTGAACCGGAGCGTGAAAAATCGACGTCTGCCCGGCCACCTGGCGAAACCGTGGCTCCGCGTCGAAACGCCGCTTCAGGAGAGCCACGAACCGGTCGTTCAATTCGACGATGTGAAAACAGTCGTCCTCCCGGACGTGGCGGACGATCTCCTGGGTGACCGCTCCGGTACCGGGCCCCACTTCGAGAATCCGTACCGGGCCACCGGTTCGCTCCCGCAGCGGACGAGCTAGGGCTCGGGCCAGAAATCGGCCGCTGGGCGCTAACGCGCCGGTGGTGTCAAAAGTCGCGCGGAATTCGCGGAAAAACGTCGAGTATTCGGCAAATCGTTTCCTCATGGGATTTTAATCTAGTGGTCCAACGGCACGCTGACAAGGACTCAAATGAAATACTTGCACCTCGTAACCGGCAGCCGGACGGCTCCTCGTGTTTTTTTGCGGCAATTTTCCCAAGCTACCTAGAATCCCTATTATTCATCAGATTCGAGTTCATCCTGGGCCGACAGAATGATCGCGACAAAGGCCGATTGGCAGAAAAATGTATGGCAGAAAGATGATTCCTTGAAGCGGAAGCTCTCCATTTTTCTGCCATCAATCTTTCTGCCCTACGGAGAAAGATGAAGGTGTTTACAATTGACTCGCGTTCGGTCAGCCCAAGCCCAGCCAGGTCGCCGCGCGAGCCACAAAGACAAGCATGCCGACAAGACTTGCCCCGATGGAAGCCGTTAGTACCGCCGCGCTGCCGATGTCCAAGGCGGAGCCCAGATGCCGGTTTTCGGATCGATCGACGGCGCGCGCCAAATGTTCCAGGGCGCTGTTGAACATCTCGGCCGTCAGCACGATGGTGATGCACAGCACCAGCACACACCATTCCAGGCGGTCGATTCGCAACCACGCCGCGAGCAGGACGGCCAGGACGGCCGCGGCGAAATGTACGACGAAACTGGTCTGCCCGCGGACGCCCAGGCGGAGCCCGCGGAAAGCGCAACGAAACTTCTGGTACCACGTACGCTGGGCGGGACGAAATTCCTGCCGCATGCAGTTACCTTTGGAAGCATTAGGGTGGGTCGTACCCACCGGGATGAAACGGGTGACAGCGGCAAATGCGCAGCACGCCGCTGCACGAACCGCGCACGGCTCCGTACTTCTTGACAGCCAGGATGAAGTATTGGCTGCACGTGGGCTGGAAACGGCATTGGCGGCCCAGCACGGGACTGAGAAAAATCTGGTACAAGCGGACCCCGGCGATCAACAGCCAACTCGGCAAGCCCACGATTGTCGCCCAAAGGAAACTCATGGTGGCGGAGTCCCCCGTTTCCGCGCGAGTTGCTGGGCGAGTTTCGGCAACGATTCCGCAATCCGCCGGTAATCCGGGACCGCTCCCGCCCGCGGACGGACAACGAGATCGAGGCCCACGGGGATCCGCTCCTGCGACCGGCGGAAGGCTTCCCGAATCAGCCGCTTCCAGCGATTCCGCAACACGGCCGGACCGACTTTGCGCGAGACGGACAGCCCCAGCCGCGAATAGTCCAAGCCGTTGGCACAGCCGCGGACGACCAACCACGGGCTGGCGGCATACGCGTCGGTGCGGTACACGCGGGCAAAGTCTTCCCGGCTGCGCAGGTGGTGCTTGCGCAAGAAACGTTCATCCGTCACGCCGATCTCCCGCGTCAATATCGCCGCTCTCATCCAAGGTTGCATCGTACAGAGGCTTTTCGGCCCAATCGAATTCGGAATTGGACGCGGAGCGATGCCGCTCGCTGCGAGGCCACGGGCGTTTTAGATAACGGCGCGTGAAACGTGCCCCCCACCACGCCAGGAAGACCAGCGCGAAACCAAGGATCACCAGTCCGGCCAAGGCGGCCAGCACGCGTGCCCGGTCCTGCGGCTTCAACCGCAACAGCAGGGGCGGCTGCGTTTGCAGCGGAAGCCCGATCAGGTGGACAACCACCGAATCATCTGGAGCCAGCGGGCGCGCATCCTGCCGCTCGGCTTGGGCCAACGCCCAGCCATAACAACCGAGCAAGCCAAGTAACATTACCATTGGAGATCGGCCCGCGGCTGCAACGACCGCCGCTTGTCGAACTGGCGGACGAGTTCCAGGCTGTCCTCGTCCAAGGAATCCGGAATCACGATTTGGATTTCGGCGTACAGGTCCCCGTGACCGCCCTTTCCGTTCGGGACGCCCATTCCTTTGAGACGCAACCGTTTCCCACTGGACGTGCCGGGCGGAATCTTCAACGAGATCTCGCCTTGGGGCGTTGGAACATCAACCTTGGCGCCCAGGGCCGCTTCCGCCAGCGTCACCGGGACGGCCAGTTCCAAATCGCCGCCGCGGCGGCGAAAGTGGGGATGCTCGGCCACGCGAACCGTGATCAACAGATCGCCGGCCGGACCTCCGGAAGGTGACGGCTCACCCTGTCCGCGCAACCGGATTTTCTTGCCATCCTCGATCCCGGCCGGGATCTTGACGGAGATGGTTTCGATCTTGCCGTCGGCTCGCCGCACCGACAATTGCGCCTGGCCGCCGGTGATCGAGCTATTGAAGGGCACGTGCAATTCATGCTCGATGTCGGCCCCGCGAGTACGCGGGCTGGGCCGTCGTCCCGTCCGGGTCCCGCCGGCGAATTGGCGCAGGATTTCTTCAACCCCACCAGCCCCGCCTCCCTGTCCAAAGAACTGGCTAAAATCGACCTCCTGAAATCCCTCCGGTCCTCCGCGAGCGCCCCCCCACCGAGGACCGGCACCGCCGCCGCCCACCGACTCGAAAGCGCTGCCATAACGGTCGTACATCTCCCGCTTCTGCGGGTCATTCAGAACATCGTAGGCTTCCTGAATCTTCTTGAATTTATCTTTGGCCGTTCGGTCGTCCGGATTCATGTCCGGATGGAATTTCCGCGCCAACTTGCGATAGGCCTTCTGAATCTCGGCCTGCGAAGCGGTCTTGGGAACGCCCAGGGTCTGGTAGTAGTCTTGCGCCATGTGTTTGGTGTCTCGGCCGTCTACGCCCGCTGTTCAGCATGAACACGGAAACGTCAACTGGCGCATTCTACGACATCGGGGACAGAACGTTCAAGCGGCATGGGCGGCCGTGGTTTCTGGCAGGTAGCCGCATTCGCCAGAATGCGGGAACGCGGGGAAAGCCCGCATTCTGGCGAATGCGGCTACGCAGAGGTTGCCAGGATTCCTGGCCACACTCGGGCGGCTCCCAGCGAGCAGGTCGTTAGACGCTGTCAGAACATGCCCTTCCGGTTCGGATGTAGGACGGATTGCCAATCCGTCCGCTATTCCCCGGACGGATTGGCAATCCGTCCTACAGGAAATCAGCAACTTAGTTCTTGACAGGTCTTTACGGTCTCTCGCCCGTTCCCGGCACGCTCGCGGTCCGTTGGCTGGGCATCGCGGCCTGGGTGAGGTCGATCTGGGTCCCGGAGTTCAGCCCGTCCAAGGGGCCGTGCTGTTCGACATAGGCGGCCAGGCGTTCGACTTTGACCAGCGCGGCTTTCACGTCCGCAACGCTATTGGCCAGCGGGGCAGGGCCCCAGAGGATATGCGCCCCGCGCCGTGTGCTCAGGACGAACACGGTTTCAGCCGGAGCCGCCGGAGGTGGTTCGGCCTGTTCGACAGCCACGCGATACAGTCCCAATCGCTTCCAGTGATCCTGGAGGACGGCCGCGATTCGCGCCGCTCCGTCCACGCGCGGGTCGCCCCAAGCGGTGCCGACCGGGCCGGCCGGCGTCGCGTCGGCCAGCGACACGCGCAAATAATCGCGCGCTTGTTCCGCCGAAAAATCGCCGGGCGGCAGGAGGACGCCGTTCACATCGACCGGCAGCAACCCGGGCCGGTCGTTCATCGTGACTTCGACCATTGCCACGGGCCGGCGATAGGCCAAGTCGACGACCACGCGTGCCGGGTGCTCCTTCCTGACGCGGCGGACATCCTCGACCCAGGTGTGCAAGCTGAACGCGCGCGCGATTTTGACCGTCAATTCGCGGTCCAGGATCGACAGGCCGCTCAAACCGCCATCGCGAATGGTCTCTCCGCGGACGTCCGAACGGATCCACGGCGGCGGCGGAGTGACTTCGATCTGATCCGGTTCCAGCAGGTACTCCGGACCCTGAGCGACCTGCGGCCCCACGCGCTGCCAGCCGTAGTAGGCCCCGCCGGTCAGGCCGGCGGCCAGCACGAGGACGACGAACCAACGGCGATACGGTTGCCGGAGAAACGGCAGCATGCGCGCCAAGCCGGCAGGAGCGGACTCCGCTTTTCGTTTTGCGGCATTCATAGCTCGAGCCTCCTTGCGCGAGTTGCCGGGGGGCCGTCGGACTTCACCAAATATCGACGGCGGTTGCCAGTTCGACGCCCAGTCGCTGCAGGACACTTTCCCGCAAATAGTCGATCAAGCCCAAGACGTCCCGGCTGGTGGCGTTCTCACCCGCCACGGCATAGTTCACGTTCCGGTCACTCAGTTCCACACCACCGACGCGCGTCACGTGCAACCCGGCTTGATCGATCAGGCTGGCGGCGCTAATCCCGCCCGGGTCCTTAAACAACATGGTCGTGCGCTGGTCCCGCAAGGGCTGAGCCGCTTTGTTGACGATCCACAGCTTCTGCATCCGCTTGGTCAACTCGAGCGGATCTGTTGGTTCGAGTTCGAACCGCGCTTCGAGAATCGCCAGTTCGTCCAGACTGCTTTCCCGATAGGCGAACAGCAAATCTCCGCGCGAGCGGTCCGCGATCTCGCCGGCATGGGTCAGGACCGTTGCGGATTGAGTGCAGTGCCCGATGTCCGTCCCGTGGCACGCGGCGTTGCCGTGCAACGCGCCCCCCACCGTGCCGGGGATGCCCGCCAACTGCTCTAATCCGGCCAACCCGTCCCGGACCGCCACGGAAAGGGCGTGCGAGAGCTTTGCGCCGCCCCCCACCTTGAGCCCCTCGCGTTCGACTGTGATGTGACCGAATTGCGCCGCCGAGAGATGGATCGCCAAACCAACGACGCCTTCGTCACGGACCAAGATGTTCGAGCCACCGCCCAACAGCCGTACAGGCATGTCCTCCTCGCGGCAACGTTTGACCAGCTGGGCCAGTTCCTCAATGCTCGTCGGCTCGGCAAAGTACTCGGCCGCACCGCCCAAACGCAGCCAAGTGTACGGCGCCAAGGGTTCGCGTTCGCGCAGGATATGTTCAAACCCACTTTGGAAAGGCATCGCGGCTTACTTCCTCATCAAGAATTGCCAGGCTACAAAGGATCATAGAAGGCTCTTGCCCGGGTGTCAATGCAAAGCACGCAAACTGGGGCGACGCGGAAAGCTTGGCAAAGATCCGCAGTCTCCAACGGGTCTTGATCGGATTGCGGCGTAAAACACTAGCATCGGATCATCGCAACATTCCGATCAAGGCCCTTTCGCCCCCTTGGGCGCTTGTCCCTCCTCGGCGATCGTTCTTGGTGGCACCCAGTATTCATGGCCCCGGACGCCCAGTTTGAGGCGAAACACGGCCTCCTTGGCGGCGACTGTCGTGTAGAGGTAGGGTCCGTGGAAATGGCAATTGGTCGCTTGCGTACCCCCCGCGCCGTACTGACGCAGCAGCGTGCCGGACGGCACGTCGACGACGTTCACCACGCCGCCAACCCACATCGCCACGTACAGCCGTCCGCTCGTGTCGAAAACGAACCCGTCGGGAGCAAATTTGCCGCCCAGCACGTCGCCCAGCGTGTCCTGCGGAAAGTCGATGAGGACCCGCTGATTGCTGACCTGGCCGGCCGCCACGTCCAGGTCGAAGATCAACAAGCGATACCGATCGCTTTCGCCCACGCACAGATACCGTTGGCTGGGGGCGATTCCGATGCCGTTGGGATAAGCCAGTCCCTCGGCGAGCCGCGTCGTTTTCTTCGTGCGGATATCATACCGATACACCGCGCCGACAGGGTTCTCGGACGAGGACGCGCCGGGGTCGGTAAAGAAGATGTTGCCGAATTGATCCTGGGCGACGTCGTTGAGAGAATTGAACCGGGCGCCTTCAAAGCGATCTGCCAGGACTTCGACTTGTTGGCCGTCGGCCGCGATCCGCAGCAGACGTCCGGCACCCGCGTCGGCCGCGATCAACCGGCCTTCGCTGTCGATCTTCAGGCCGTTGGCCTGGACCTTGCGGCCCTCGACGGGCGAGGTCTTGTTAAGGTCGCACCAAATGGATGCGGTGCCGTCCGGGGCAATCCTGCCGATCATGCCGAATTCGCGATAGTTCACGACAAACAAGTTGCCCTGGACATCGAACGCGGGGCCTTCGGAAAATGCGAATCCCGTGGCGAACAACTCCGGCGTCACGGCATTCGAGGCCGGCAGTTCCTCACCGGCCAGGGCTCGGCTCGTCAGTGCCAGCCCGCAGATTAGCAGACACCAGCCTGTCCAGCCAACAGGCTGGCAAGATCCCTTCGTTTTCATCTGCCTCATGACGGGGCCTCCGCTCGGGGCTCAAGAACCAAGGGTTGTTCACTCGCCGGGTCACCTACGCGAATCGCGATGCGGCCTTCGATCAAGTCTTCCATGACGCGGCCGACGACTTCCGATCGCCAGCCCCGGGCCAGCGCAGGCGGCGGCATGGCCGCTCCCGGGCCTGCCAAGTGATAAGCGATCAAATCGCGGACGTCCTCGACGGTCCCGACCAGGCTGGGCGCGACCTGCTGTCCGCGGCACACGCTGGCCAGGGCGGTCGCCAGGAACTGGCCCAGCAGGTTGAACTGCAGCCGATTCACGGTGCGGCTCAACGGCGGCGGGCACGCTTCGTCCGGCAAGTCCAAGCCCCTGCGGATCGCCGCCGCCAGGGCCGCCAGTTGACGTTCCTGGCCGCGCCGGTTCAAGCCACGAATGGCCTGGATGCGGTGAATGTCGTCCGTCTCGCCCCGCGCCAGCTCCGCAATCAAATCATCGCGCAGGATACGCCGGGCCGGGCTATTGCGCCGTTGGGCTTCGCTGTCCCGCCACTGCCAAAGCTCGCGGGCGATGGCCAGCGCGCGGGGCCCCAAATTGGACGTTCCGGACATGCGCCGCCAGCGTTCCTGGAACTCGGCCGTTTCGACGCCGGCCTGCCAGTCCTCCAACTCGGCAACCAGCCATCCCGTGCGTCCCAGCGTGGCAAGACGCTGTCGCAGCACATCCCGGATCGGTTCCAGGTGGACGACGTCCTGCAGCGCGTACTCGATTTGGCGGTGCGACAAGGGACGCCGCCGCCAATCGGTTCGCGTTTCACCTTTTTTCAGGTTCTGGCCTAGCAGCTTCGTGACCAACGTGCCGTACGCGGCTGGAAATTCCAAGCCGATCAGTCCGGCCGCG
>CAZXYZ010000102.1:0-42179 GCA_964645045.1 uncultured Pirellulaceae bacterium
AAGCTTACGCCACGGAGAAATCCGACAGTTATTTCTCGAACGGAGCTTACTTCGCCAGCTCCGCTTCAATCGCCTGCACCACGATCGGATCCGACGGTTTGGTGCGGGGCTCGAAACGAGCGACCACTTTGCCGTCGCGGCCGACCAGAAACTTCTCGAAGTTCCAGCCGATTTTGCCCGCGCCTTTGGGCTGGGTGTTCAACGCGGTCAAGTGCTTGTACAAGTCGCAGGCACCATCGCCGTTGACTTCGATCTTGCCGAACAGGTCGAACTTGACGCCGTAGTTGGCGGTGCAGAATTCTCGGATCTCGTCCGGCGATCCGGGTTCCTGCGAGCCAAATTGGTTGCAGGGAAAGCCCACCACGCACAGCCCCTTGTCGCTGTACTTCTCGTGCAATGCCTGCAGGTCCTTGTATTGCGGGGTAAGCCCACACTTGCTCGCGACATTCACGACCAACAGCACCTTGCCTTTGTACTGCTCGGCCAAATCCACCTCTTTGCCGCCCAGGTTCTTCATCTTGTAACCGATGTCGGACGCCGACGCCGTTCCTGCCAGAACCGCCACTGCCATCGTTCCCAAAACCATGCGCGCCATTTTCATGACCTGTTACTCCCATTATTTGCATTTCAAGTACACCATGACACATCGACATGTATCGATGTTGTTATAGAGTCGGTGGGTTGTCGCGGAAAGTGTGCCAGCGGAAAAAAGGGGGCGTCCTTTCCGAGCAAGGCCAGCCAAGCCTGTCCTCCCCAAGCCCCCTGCCAGACGCTATATTGTGTCGAGGAGAAGAGTTGCTTTTCTCCCGATTCGCATGGATTAGGTACGAAAGAGTCCGTTTTGTCGTTTCTCTTGGGAAGGCAAGTTCGCAAGCCATGACTGTCAACGCGTTGCGCCGTACGATGTTCGAGAAGATCTGGGACAGCCACGTCGTCCACACCGAAGACGGCCAGCAGACGATTCTGTACATCGATTTGCAGTTGGTCCACGAGGTCACCAGCCCGCAGGCCTTCGAGGGATTGCGGCTGGCCGGCCGCAAGGTGAGGCGGCCGCAACGGACGGTGGCCACGCCGGATCATAATGTTCCCACCACGGACCGCTCGCTGCCAATCACGGACCCGATTTCCAAGCAGCAGATCGAGACCCTGCGGAGCAATTGCCGGGAATTCGGCATCCGGCTGTACGACATTCACGATCCGCAACAGGGAATCGTCCACGTCATCGGGCCGGAGATGGGTTTGACCCAGCCGGGAATGACCATCGTGTGCGGCGACAGCCACACGGCCACACACGGGGCCTTTGGCGCGTTGGCGTTCGGCATTGGGACCAGCGAAGTGGAGCACGTTCTTGCTACCCAGACACTGCTGCAGTACAAGGCGAAGACGTTCGAGTTGCGGGTGGACGGCACGTTGCCGCGAGGCGTCACGGCCAAGGACATCATCTTGTACTTGATCGGGCAGATCACCACCTCCGGCGGCGCCGGCTATGTGCTGGAGTACACCGGCAGCGCGATCCGGGCACTTAGCATGGAAGAGCGGATGACGGTCTGCAACATGTCCATCGAAGCGGGGGCGAGGGCCGGACTGATCGCACCGGATCAGACGACGTTCGACTATCTGCGAGGACGCGAGTTCGCCCCGAAGGATTTTGACGCCGCGGTCCAGCGTTGGGCCCAGTTGCCTTCCGATCCCGGAGCGGTCTACGATCAGGTGCGGATCTTTAACGCTGCGGACATTGCCCCGCAGGTCACCTGGGGTACGACGCCGGGGCAAGTTGCTGCCGTGACGGCCAAGGTCCCGGATCCGGCGGATTTTGCCGACGCGACGGAACAGAAAACGGCCGCACGGGCGCTGGAGTACATGGGCTTGACGGGCGGTACGCCGATCACCGACATCCGCGTCGACCGGGTGTTCATCGGTTCTTGCACCAACGGGCGGATCGAGGACCTGCGGGCCGCCGCCGCCGTGGTGCGCGGCCATCGCGTCGCCGGCCACGTGCAAGCCATGGTCGTGCCCGGCAGCGGCCTGGTCAAGCGGCAAGCCGAGCAGGAAGGCTTGGACCGTGTGTTCCGCGAAGCGGGCCTCGAGTGGCGCGAAGCAGGTTGCAGCATGTGCCTGGCGATGAACCCGGACAAACTCGAGCCCGGCGAACGCTGTGCGGCCACCAGCAACCGGAATTTCGAGGGCCGCCAAGGCAAGGGCGGACGGACGCACCTGGTCTCGCCCGCCATGGCCGCCGCCGCCGCCATCCGCGGCCGGTTTGTGGACATCCGCGAGTGGGAATACAATGTATAGGGTGATCAGGGTCTCGTAACTTACCATGCCCAGAGTGTATCGTGCGATGTTTCGTGACGGAGACCAGCCCAAGGTTGGCCCTTCGAAGAAGATGTTGGGGGTCCAAGTTGGGCTTAGTCCCAACGACGATGTGTCGCCTGACGCCGACGGCAATGTAGGGCCAGGCCGTGGGGGCATGTCCGTCGCGCCTACGTGGAGAGACTTGCCCCCGCACCGGATTCCCTCACGGCTTCGCACGAAATGCCCAAAAGCTTTGGGTAACGACAGTTATGTTTGTTGGCGGATGGGCTCGGGTCCCTTTGAGAGCGCGAGATTCACCTCGTGTCTGCAGCTTAGAATCGACTCGGCCGTTCACGGCACCGTTGAACCCGAACGGGTGATGTCGTTGGAGGCGTTTCAAACGTCCCTGGCGGCGACCCGCGAGGCGTGGATCGTCGATGAGGAGTGATTCGTGATTTGTCGCCATGTGCCCATCGAGTCGCCCGTCGAACGGTACGTCCAGCTGCTGCTTGGGCTGTACGAGTACGTTTCCTCGGGACGGGGCGACTGCGACGAAGCGGAGTCGATACGGGACCGGATGGACGGGCCCTGGCGAGACCTTGGCGCCCGCGAACGTCATCTCGTGGAGGGACTTGCCGCGGACCTTAACGATTCGAATCGGACGGCCTCACGTTCGCCGATCGAGCCCGACGGTCCCACGCTACAGCGTATCCGCGATGCGGGACAGACGGAGCAGTGGGAGGTGGTCCTGGATCTGGTTCGACAGCATGCGGAGACCGCGCCGCCGGCAGAAGTGGCTCGGTTACGTGGTGTCTGCTGGGCTTCCCTTGGATTTCCCGATGTGGCCATCCCGTTCTTCCGGCAGATCGAGCGATTGACAACGTTCAGACCCGAAGACGAGGTTTTCCTCCTTCGCTGCCTGATACAGGTCGGTCGCACGGGAGAAGCACTCAGCCGAGCGCAGGAAATCTGCGACCACGGAACCCTTCCCGCATTGCTGATGACGGCGTCCACTGTGTTGTCCATGCGCGCGGCCGAGGTTGGACCACCGGAGCGAGATGCGTTGTGTCAAAAGGCGATTCGCGCTGCGGAACGCGGCCTGGAACTGGCCGCACGCGTGCCGACTGACGAGACGGTGAAAGTGCTGCAGCCCTACGCATACCTGTACTTAGCGGTGAACTATGAACGTATTGGCCGGCTGGATCGAGCCCGCCAAGCTTGCAGGTCCGTCCTGTCCGCAGCCCCAGATAACGAGCACGCTCTCAAGTTGTTCGGTTTGTTAAGCTACTATGACGAATTTCCGCCCGATCAAAGAGGCGTTTCCCTCAAGGCGTTCCACCGACAGTTGACGATGGGGATGCTGGCGACGCCCCTTCCCATTTGATTCGCCCAATCTGAGCTTTCGTTTCGTGCCCTTTTTGGATGGAAACCTGACATGCGAGCATATACAACACATACCGGTCTGGTCGCCGTGATGGATCGGGCCGACGTGGATACCGATCAGATCATCCCCAAGCAGTTCCTCAAACGCATCGAGCGTTCGGGTTACGAGACGCTGCTGTTCTTCGACTGGCGCTACCTCGAAGACGGCAGCGAGAATCCGGAATTCGAATTGAACCGTCCCGAGGTGCGCGGCGCCTCGATCCTGGTGGCGCGGCGCAATTTCGGCTGCGGCTCCAGCCGCGAGCATGCCGTGTGGGCGCTGGAGAACTACGGTTTTCGCGCCGTCATTGCGCCCAGCTTTGCCGACATCTTCTACAACAACTGCTTCAAGAACGGCGTGTTGCCGATCAAGTTGGCCGAGGAGCAGGTCGAGCAGTTGTTCCGCCGGTTCGGCGAGCATCCGGGCTACCAGCTGACGGTGGACTTGGAAACCTGCCGCATCACGGATGCCTTCGGTCTAACGCTGGGCTTCCAAGTCGACGACTTCCGCCGCCACTGCCTGCTGAACGGCCTGGACGACATCGCCTTGACGCTGCAGCACGAGGACAAGATCACCACGTACGAGGCGGCGTTGGGAGCCGCCTGAGGAATTGCGGGCCCTCACCCTGCCCTCTCCCAGAGGGAGAGGGTTCAAAAGCGGAAACGGTCTCGACTCAATTCCTGACCGGTGTCCGGCTGGGACCGGAATTGGCCGATTTACAGCGCCGGACGTTCCGCGACCCGCACTTCCAACGTCAACTTCTGTCCGCGGCGAAACAACTCGACTCGCGCTGCCGAACCGATCTCGGTCATGGCCACCATCCGGATCAGGTCCGCAGACTTGTCGACCGGGATGCCGTTCCAGCTGACCACGACATCACCCACGCGCAAGCCGGCGTCCTTGGCGGGGGACGGCAGGGACAGGTCGTCGACGACGGTGACGATCAGGGCTCCCGCAGCGGCGGGCAATCCCAGCCGCCGCGCGGTCGCCTCGGACACGTCGTCCAGTTGCACGCCCAGCCAGCCGCGCGCCACGCGGCCATCGGCCTTCAGCCGCTCGTAGACCACTTTGGCCACGCTGCTGGGAATGGCAAAACTGACACCTTGGTACGCGTCGCCGAGGATCGCCGTATTGATCCCGATCACCCGGCCTTGGGCGTCGACCAGCGGTCCGCCGCTGTTGCCCGGGTTGACGGCGGCGTCGGTCTGCAGAAAGTCCTGATGGACTTCGCCCGCCGTCCCGCCGCGGTGCTTGGCGCTGATGATCCCAAACGTGACGCTGCTCTGCAGCCCGAACGGACTGCCGACGGCCCACACCAGGGCGCCCACGTCCATTTGGTCGCTATCGCCCCAGGGCGCGGCAATCAGGTTATTGCCGCTGATTTTCAGCACGGCCAGGTCCGTCAGCGCGTCGACGCCGACGACGCGGGCCGGCACCACGCGTCCGTCGCGGAGCGAGACTTCGATCTCGGCCGCCGAGTGGACGACGTGAAAGTTGGTGACGATGTAGCCTTGAGGATCGACAATCACGCCCGACCCTTGTCCCCGCGAGCGTTCGACCTGCGGTCCGAACAACTGGGCCAACTCGTTCGGTTCCCGCTGCGCGCGGACGCTGCTGACGTCGATGTGGACCACGCTCGGCCCGGCTTTCTGCGACACCAACTGGCTGGCTTTCGACAAGACGCCCAATTGCAGGTCCCGCAGCCCCTGATCCGCCACATCGTATTCTGCTTGCTGCCTGCCGCGCGTGATCGCGTAGTGATACCGTTCGAGCAGGTAGGGCGCCAGGTACTGCATCATCAGCAGGAGCATCAAGAGGAACAGGACTCGCGACAAGGTGAACGGCGAGTGGCTGACGATGCGGCGATGAGCGGGCGGTTCATCCCACGAGGCGTGATCCGGATCGGCCGTGTCGCCGGCGCGTGTCGGCAACGCGGCTGGCGGAACCCGTGGCGGAACCGGATCTGGCGAAGCGTCAAACGGCTGCATCTTTATGTCGATCCCGGGGCAAGAGTCTGAACGAAAGCAGAAATCGAAAGCCACTTCCCGCGATTGTATACGACGATCCGGCGGGTGGAGAGTCCCGGACATTATAGGTCCTCGACTTTTCCTGGCCGGCGGAACTCGATAGATTGAAAGCATGGTGAAAATCTCTCTTGCGGCTCGGTTTCCGCCGGTATGGCAAGCCAGTGAAGGCGGACTGTTGATGGTCGGCGGACGGCTGACGACGGACTGGCTGTTGACGGCCTACCGCCAGGGAATCTTTCCGTGGCCCGTTTATGACGGCCAGTCGGAGGTTCTCGCCTGGTTCAGCCCCGACCCGCGGGCGATCCTGGAATTGGACCAGCTTTACATCTCGCGCCGGCTGCGGCGCCGGATGAACAGCGGCCAGTTCCAAGTGACGTTGGACGCCGATTTTCCCAGCGTGATTGCGGCCTGTGCCGAGGCCCGCGGGCCGGAGGAGGGCACTTGGATCACGCCCCATTTGGCCGAAGCCTATGTGGAACTGCACCGGCTGGGCGTCGCGCACAGCGTCGAAGTCTGGCAAGCCGGCCAGTTGGCGGGCGGCTTGTACGGCTTGGCATTGGGCGGATTTTTCGCGGGAGAATCGATGTTTCATCGAGTCCGGGACGCGTCGAAGGTAGCGCTGGCACATATCGTCCGCCATCTGCAGTCGCGGGGATTTGTCCTGTTCGACGTTCAACAGGCCAGTCCGCACCTGGTCCGCATGGGCGCAACGGAGATCCCGCGTCACGAGTTCTTGTCGCGGCTGAAAGTCGCCATGGAACTTCCTGTTACCTTCTCCGACCCGGACTGCCAGGGGGCGACCAAGAGGCCGATGCCATGCTCGAAGCGGATTTGACTGCCGCGGAACGCGAACGCTACGGCCGGCAAATCGGCCCCGGCGTGCTCGGCCCAGACGGCCAGCTACGCCTGAAACGCGCCACGGCACTGGTCACCCGCGCCGGCGGGATGGGTGGCCCGGCAGCCCTGATGCTGACCATGGGCGGAGTGGGACGCGTGATCATCGCACATGGCGGAACGATGATCTCGCCCGATCTCAATCGCCAGGTGCTGGGCTCGGAGGACGTGCTGGGCAAGCTGCGGGCGCCGGAGTTCGCCGCGCACCTGCGGAGCATGAACCGTTTCGTGGAAATCGAAGCTCTGGACCACGAACCCGATGATGCCGAAGCCCTGCAATTGGCTCGCCGCTGCGACGTGATCCTCGCCTGTCCGCCGACGTTCCAGGAGCGGTTACGGCTGAACCGGGCAGCGGTCGCCGCCCGAGTTCCCCTGATCGACGCCGCCCAGTGGGGCATGGGGGGGACGTTGTGCGTGTTCCAGCCCGGTCGGACAGCCTGCCTGGAGTGCCTGTATCCGCAGTTGCCGCCGTTCGAAGAACATTTTCCGGTCGTCGGCGCGATTTCATCGGCGATCGGTTCCCTGGCCGCCCTGGAAGCGATCAAAATCCTGTCCGGTTCCGGCCAGGTGCTGTGGGGCAAGATGCTGACCTACGACGGATATCGAGCCGGCGTCTCGATCATCCAGTTGACGCGCCGAGCCGACTGCGCCTGTTGTGCCGGGGTGAGCTAGGTGGGCTTGGTGGGCTCAGACGTACAGAATTCAATTTTGGCCGAAGAGTTGCTTTCCACACCGCCAGGCTTTCCATCGGCCAAAATTGAATTCTGTACGTCAGAGCCCTTGCGCGATCACAAGTACACCCGCCGGTTGTATACGTACCACTCAAACACCAGCACGGCCAGGCCGGCGCCCAACAGCCACCGCCACAATTCCTTGCGGGCCGGTTCCAGCCCGCCCACGCCGGCCACTTCCTCGTGCCCCAGTTCGATCTTGGGACGCGGCTTCAGGTCGCTTTCCCGGCTGTCGAACAGGTTCACCGCGAATTGCCGCGCGGGCTTTGCGCTGCGGCCCTCGAACACGCGGTAGACGCCCAACGGGTCTGTGTCCGTGATCACGAATTGGTTGGTCCCTTGCCGCAGTACTTCCGTCCGCCGGCCATCGGGCCGCTCGACCGTGACTCGGTCGGCCCGGGATTCCGTCCGCAAGGTCATCGGCTGGCCCGGCTTGACCGAGGGCATGTCGCCCGCGCGGGCGCGGCCGCCCAGGTAGCGGAGCACGTTCATGGCGAATACCGGAAAGCTGCGGCGGATCACCCAATCCGTCTTCGGCTCGGTCTTCCCCTGATCATCGGAGCCCAGGATTTCAAAGCCCAGCGCGGCGTCCTCGAAGCCCGCCCGCGGCGCGACGGCAAACACGGCTCCGATGTCGGCGTCGATCAACGCCGCCCCGCCCGGCGGCGTCTTCAGCGGCGTGCCTTCCACCACCAGCACGTCGCCCAACTCGATGTACTGCATCAAAGGGTGGACGCGGTCCGTATCGATGATGATCGGCCGAATCGTTTTGGAGCCCTGCGACCACCCCGCCGCCGGCGGCACCCGACCGATGAACAGCGTGTTCGCTTGCGGCATCGTCGGCGGCGCACAACGGTCGTAAATAATCAGGTCCCAATACGCGGCCTGCGCCTGGTCCTGGTGCTTCTTGGCTGCCAATTCGGCCGGTGCGACGACCGTGAGTTCCGCGAGCTGGCGGGCTTCCTCCGTGTCCAGGGCGAACTGGAAAGCGGTGTTGCCGGGGGTGACCAGCAGCACACGGGCTCGGCGGCCGGGATCGACGGCGGCATAGGCCTGGTTGTCGGCGGCCAGATGATCCCGATGGTCGAGTGCCACCTGCAGCACCGCCCGTTCGATCTCGGGCAGCTCGAATTCCACTCCGGCTTTGCCGTGCGCCGGAACCACGACGGTCTGGGCGTCCGCCAAGCCCCCGTCCCGCGACAGCGACACATCCAAACGCACTTCGTCGTCGCCCGAATTCTCCAGGCGGGCGAATGCTTGCCACTGTTCCGGCTTTTCCGGATTGCGTTCGGCCGTAAAGGCGACGATCCCGACGTTCTGCGGCGATTCGGTGCCGAGGGGGACGTATTTGGGTGTCAAGTTGCCCAGCGAGAAATCCGGAATGGCGGAAAAACCGCCGTCGGTGTACAGATACAGCGTGGCCGGCAGGGCTTCGGCGACTTGCACGTCGTTGGCGTTGTCGGCGTCGCTGGTCCGCCCCGGATTCGCCAGCCCGGCAGCGGCCCGCAACGCTTCGCGCAGATCGCTGGTGCGCTGGGACGCCTTGATCTGGTTGATCTTCTGCCGCAGCAAGGAGCGATTGCTGGTGAAGGACTGTTCCACGCGGGCCACATTCGAAAAGCTGATGACCAAGGCGACGTCGTCCGAGCGCATCTGGTCGATCAAGCCCAGGATTCGCTTCTTGGCCGCTTCCAATCGCGTCGGCTCGACGTCCGTGGCGCTCATGCTGGCCGACGTGTCCACCAGGAAAATGAAACGGTTGCCGACCAACTGCTCGCCCCGCCAACCGGGCCGGATACACGCCAGGATCAGCAACGCAACCAGCAGCAACTGCAGCAGCAACAGCAGGCTTTGCCGGAGACGCTGCCAGATCGAGTTGACGTGCAGGTCCTCGATGGTCCGGCTCCACAAATACGTGCTGGGCACTTCCACCGGCTGCCGCTTGAGCTTCAAGAAGTACAGCGCCAGGATGGCGGGAGGAACCAATCCCATCACGATCCATTGCCAGGGATTCAAGCTGTTGATAAAGTCCATTGCAATCCGTGAGAGACGCGGTTAACACGGTGTGTTGGAGTCCAGCCTTTAGGCTGCTCAGACAGGCTAAAGCCTGGACTCCAACCTAACCTGCGATCTGGGCGCCGCAATAGAATTGTAGTCGTCCCAGTCCGCTGTCGGCAACATGGATGAAGCAATCGGAGATCGGGAGGGTTCATGCACAAGTGCGAGAAACGGACCTTGGTCCTCGCGAGCCGAAACCGGAAGAAGCTGCGCGAAATGTCCGAGTTGTGCCTGGGCCTGGACGTGCGGGTGGTCAGCGCCGGCGACTTTCCGGAGGCTCCGGAAGTGGAAGAGACCGGCCACACATTCGCGGAGAATGCCGCCCTGAAAGCCGCGGCGGTGGCATCGGCTACAGGCTTTTGGACCGTGGCGGACGACAGCGGATTGGCGGTCGACGCGCTGAACGGCGCCCCCGGCGTCTACTCGGCTCGCTACGCGGGCCCGCAGGCGAACGACGGCCAAAACAACGCGCGGCTGCTGAGCGAGCTGAGCGAAATCCCCGACCAGCGCCGCGGCGCGGCGTTTGTCTGTTGCCTGGCACTGGCGGATCCGGCCGGCCGGATTCGCGTTCAGGTCCAAGGCCGCTGCCGGGGCCGGCTGCTGCCCGAACCACGCGGCCAGAACGGTTTCGGCTACGATCCGCTGTTCTGGATCGCCGAATACCATCAAACGTTCGCCGAACTGTCGCTGGCCGTCAAGAGCGTCCTCAGCCACCGCGCGCGGGCCTTCGAACGAATCCGGCCGGAACTCGTCCGCCTGATCACGACGGGCGAGTTGGATTCGGTGGACCTGTAGTCATGGCAACCCAGCCATGAAAGCGCCTCGCCAAGATCTCCGGCCGTGCCGGCCGCTTGCGTTGATTCGCGTCAACCGTCATGCTCGATGGCGATGACCTTACTGTTTTCGGAGGATTTCTGCATGTCTCGAATCGTGCTGGCGATCGCGGTGGTTGGGCTGGAACTGTTGGCGGCGGGCGGGGCACGCGGCGAAGGCGTCCTCGCCCTGGTGGGCAACGAGGGCCGCGTGCAGCTGTCGCGCGGGAAGGACAAGATTGGCGACTTCGGCGCGGGACTCTTTAATCAACAGTGGGCATCCACAGACGCTACCGCCGACACGCAACAAGCCGACGCGGCGAACAAACGTCACCTGCGGATCGCCGTGCCCGGCGGCGGGACGGTCAGCGGCTGGGCGGCAATCACGGGCGACCGTAACGGACTGAACGCCCAATACGTGTTCACGCCCGATCGAGACGTGGTGCTGAATTCGCTGCACATCAGCGTGGAATTCAGCATCCCGACACTGGCGGGCGGCCGTTGGACGGCTGACCAGCGCTCGGGGACTTTTCCGCAAGACTTCGGCGAAGCCCAGATCTTCGCGGGATCAATCCGCGCGTTGACGATCGAACTGCCGGCAGGCGGAAATCTGCACTGGACGTTCCCCGAGGCGACTTCGGTCCTGGTGCAAGATAATCGCAAATGGGGGCCCTCGTTCTCCGTCCGCATCTTTCGCTCCGCCAGTCCTCAGCGGCCGTTCGCGAAAGGCGTCCCCGTGAAGATCGATTTCTCGCTGGCCGCAACGGACGGCGTGAACGTCGAGCACGACACACCGGTGACCATCGTCGCCGACAAGGACTGGATTCCGCTTCCCTTGGAACTGGACATCGTGCCCGGATCCGCGCTGGATTTCTCGGGACTGGGCTTGCAGGATGCCCCTGCCGGCAAGCATGGTTGGCTGAAGGCCAACGAGGACGGAGCGTTCGTCTTCGAACGTCAACCCGATCAACCGGTGCGGTTCTACGGCGTCAATCTCTGCTTTTCGGCCCACTACATCACCCACGAACAGTCCGACCGCTTGGCCGAGCGTCTCTGCCGGCTGGGCTACAACGCTGTCCGCTTGCACCATTACGAAGGCGAGCTGACCGAGCCGCAGCGGGAGCGGACCGGCTTGAATCCCCAGAAGCTCGACCAGCTGGATTATCTGGTTGCCGCTTGCGTCCGTCGCGGGATCTACGTGACCACCGACCTGTTCGTGTCGCGGCCCGTGGACGTCGCCCTGTTTCTTCCCGACTCGGCCAGCGGCCGTAGCGACGCGATGAACCGCTTCAAAGTGCTGGCGGCGCTCAATCCCGTGGCGTACGAGAACTGGAAGACCTTCGCGAGGAATCTGCTCGAACACGTCAATCCCTACACGCAGCGGGCCTACAAGGACGAGCCGGGACTGGCCTGGCTGGCCCTGATCAACGAAGGCAACCTGGCGAACTTCGTATCGTTGGCCAAGGACATCCCGGACTATCGCGCAGCTTGGAACCGTTGGCTGGCCGAACGATACCGCGATCGGGCCGCTCTGGCGACGGCCTGGGGATCGGCGCTGAAGTTTAATGAAGCTCCCGCCCAAGGGACGGTGGCGCTGGACGGCTCCGTCCACAGCCAGGATCTGCGCGGCCGCGACTTGGTGCTCTTCCTGACGCAGGTCGAGCGGGATTTTCTGGTCCGTGCCACAACTTTCTTGCGCGAGGAGCTGCACGCCCGAGCCCTGGTGACCAACATGAACGGCTGGACCAATCACGTGACCAGCCAGCGTGTGCGCAACGCGATGGATTTCGTGGACGACCACTTCTACGTCGACCATCCGCGGTTCCTGGAGCAACCGTGGCGGCTGCCCAGCCGCTGCGGGAATACCAGCCCCGTGGCGGAAGGTGCGGCCGGCGGCCGCCATCTGGCCTTTACGCGGCTGCTCGACAAACCGTTTACGGTTACCGAGTACAACTACTCCGGGCCCGGCCGCTACCGAGGCGTCGGCGGCATCCTGACCGGCGCGCTGGGCGCGATCCAAGGCTGGGACGGCATCTGGCGGTTCGCGTACAGCCACAGCCGCGACAATCTGTTCCAGCCCGCCAAGCTGGACTATTTCAACATGGCGACCGATCCACTCAGCCAAGCCGCCGAACGCGCCAGCATCTGCTTGTTCCTGCGTGGCGATCTGCGGGCGGCGCCGCACAGCGTGAGCATCGCCATGACGCAAGCCGATTTCCGGCGGCCGCCGGCGCAGATCCCCGGCCTGGCGCCCAGTTGGCACTGGGCCGCCTGGCTGACCCGCGTGGGCACACAGGTGGTCGACGATCCCGCACGGGCTTTGTCCCAGGACCTCGTGCTGCCCTTGGGATGGGCCACGCCGGCCGGCGACGTTGCCGGAACTGGCACGGCCCGTGTCGGCGATCCCTATCAGATCGCCCCCGACAAGCTGGCCGAAGTACTCCGCCAGCGCGGCATTCTGTCGGCGAACAACCCGACCGACCCCGGCGCAAACGTCTTTCAATGCGAGACGGGCGAGATCACGATCGACGGTCCGCGAGACCGCCTGACGCTCGATACGCCTCGCACAGCCGGCGGCTTCGCGCCGGCCGGTGACAGCATCCGCACGGCGCACGGCGTCCAGATCGCGGTGCAGGATGCCGACGCCACCGTCTGGGTCAGTTCGCTGGACGATCAGCCCATCCCCGCAAGCAAACGCTTACTGGTCACGCACTTGACGGACCTGCAGAACACGGACATCCGCTATGCCGAACGGGCGCGGCAAACGCTGCTCGATTGGGGCCGCCTGCCGCACCTGGTCCGCGCCGGGCGGGCGGAGGTCCGTGTGCAACTCCGCGAACCGGCAGCGTACCGCGTGTGGGCCCTGTCGACCAGCGGCAAACGGCTGGCCGACGTCCCCAGCCGTGCGACCGCCAACGAACTGACCTTCACCGCGGACGTTGCCAGCCTTGGCGATCGTGGCGCCGTCCTGTGTTACGAAATCGCCCGTCCCTAAAGCGGGAAGACAATGGTTACCACACTGTCTACGTACGAATTATCCCCGGCCAACTGCGGCCATCCCGGGCTCCGACGTACAGAATTCAATTTTGCCGGGATAAACGTTAGCCATGTGGTAAGTCGATGTCCGGCAAAATTGAATTCTGTACGTCGGAGCCCTTCGCGTACGGGTTTCACTCGTCATCGGCCAGCAGGCGACCAATTTGTGACTCGTCGACTTCGACGCCCAGTCCCTGGCCGCTGGGCACCCAGGCCAGATCGCCTTGAATGCGAACCGGTTCGACCAGGATGCTGTCCCGTAGGTACTGCGGTCCGTTGAGGGCGGCGGGCTTATCCAGTCCGTAGGCCGCAAACAATACCAGTGAAGCGGCCAGGGAAAGGTCGGGGTCCGACAATCCGCTGCCGAGCCAGAACAGCCCCGCGTCCAGCACGCGTTCAATCTGTTGGCGGGCCGACTCCAGTCCCCCGGCCCGCGAGACTTTGATCGTCAGGCCGTCCAACATTCCCAGGCGGATGAATTCGTCGACATCCACCGGCGAGATCACGCCCTCGTCCATACTGATGGGCAGCGCGCCCTGACGGTGCAGGGCCTGATAGCCGCTGATCCGGTTGGCCGGCAAGGGGGACTCGAACACCTGGACGCCGACAGCGGCCAGCCGCGGGGCAATCTCCAAAACCGTCGGCACGTCATATCCGCAATTGCCGTCGGCCCAGAGAAAGCCGTCCGGTGCCAGCCGGCGGACCTGCCGGGCCAGTTCCACGTCGAACGCCGGATCGCCGCTGCCAACTTTGATGTTAAAATTGCGGTAACCGCGATCCCAGCCGGCCGCGACCTCCGCTTCCAGGGTTTGGAGCGTTGGCACGTTGATCGTCCAACTCAGCCGGACCGGCTCGCCCGCGGGCCGTCCCCACATCTGGCAGACCGGCCGTCCGGTGAGTTTTCCGTTCAGGTCGTGCAGGGCCAGATCCAGCCCGGCGCGGGTGATGGGCATGGGCGTGCTGAACGAGGCGGCCAGCGCCGCGTCCAACGCCAGTTGCACGGCGGGCAAGTCGAGGGCATCCAGGCCGAGGATCGCCGGGATGAAGTAGTGCCGGAGCACCGCCAGGCTGGTCTCCACGGTCTCGAAACTCCACGTGGGGACCGGCACGCTCTGCCCCCAGCCGACGGCGCCGTCCTCGGCCGTAACCTTGACCAGGATCGCCGGCCGAACGGATCGGGGGCCGATGAACTTGAAGTAGCCGTGGAACGGATACTCCAGCGGAAAAACGTCAACTCGATCAATTCGCATGAATCCACCCTCGTCACTTGGATCGGCCTGTCGAGACGCAGTCGCCCACGCAGGTCAGCACTGGCCGGGCCGGGAGCGTGGCGGCAACGGTCCAGGTCCGCACGATAGACCACGAAGCCATCGTCGGTCAAGCGGACCATGCGGGCGACGCTGGAGTGACGACCCATCGTCGACGGGGCCAAGTGCTCCAGCACCATCTGGACTCGATGCTGCGGCTGGCCGGGGTCGAAAAGAACGAAGCTTGGCGGCCCGCGCAGGCCCGAGATCGTATGACCCCGTCAATTGCCCGATGGGCGGTTGGAGGTCCGCCTGCAGGGCGAACCAGGGGACGACCTGTTCTTGCTCGAAGTGGCCACCTGCCCGGAGCGCCGCGTGGGCAAGCAACTGACGGGCGACCTGATGCTGGTTTACCTGGATCGCGGCGAGTTGCCGGAGGCCGTGACCTTGGTCCTCCGGCCCAAATTTCCGGTATCGTGACGTGGGATTGCTGGCAATTGTGAACCTGAGGGGACATTCCTGATCCGGTTTACGGCGAAGGACCTGCGCCGGGCGACATGATCCACAGGTGTAGACCTACGACTAAGACGCCTTCGCAGACCGAATCTCGTCAGCGTGGATCACCTGCCCCTTGGAAAAAGAGGGTCAGGAACCGGTTCGCGGGCCGTCCTGCTTGCATCTGCAAGGGCGGGTGGTACAGTAATGCGGTGCGTCTGGAACCGCATTGCTTTGGGTATGCCGGTTCGCCACGCACGTTCGATCCCGCCCGGTAACCAAGGAGCCCGCCATGCCGAATTGCACCAACGCCAGCCGCCGTAGTTTTCTTCAAGCCAGCCTGGCCGCCGGAATCGCCGTGCCGCAGATTGTCCCGGCGTCCGTGCTGGGCGCCGGCGATCAGCCGCCGCCGAGCGAGCGGATCAGCCTGGGCATCATCGGCTGTGGCGGCATGGGACGCGGCAATCTGAACAACTGTGCTCAGCATCCCGGCGTCGCTGTGACGGCCGTCTGCGACCCGTGGAAGGAACGGTGCGACCAGGTCGTCGAGCAATTCAAGGCCACGGCCAGAGGCCATCGGGATTTCCGCGAGCTGCTGGACCGCAAAGACGTCGACGCGGTCATCATCGCTCCGCCGCCGCACTGGCACGCGCTGATTGCCATCCAGGCGGTCGAAGCCGGCAAGGATATTTATCTGCAGAAGCCAATGACGCTGTACCCCGACGAAACGCTCGCCGTACGCAATGCAGTGAACAAGCATCAACGGATCAGCCAGATCGGCACGCAGATCCACGCCGGCGAGAACTATCGCCGCGTCGTGGAGTGGATCCGGTCGGGCAAGCTGGGGCCGGTCAGCGTCGTGCGGACGTTCAACGTGATGAACCAAGGCCCCGACGGGCTGGGGCGCGCACCCCAGCAAGATCCGCCGCCGGGTCTGGACTGGGACCTGTGGCTGGGGCCGCTGTCGGCGCGTCCCTACAACGCGCTGATGGCCGCCAACAGCTACAATCACTGCTCGTTCTGGGATTGCTCCGGCGGCTGGACACCGGGCATGGCGCCGCACATCATCGATCTGCCGATCTGGGCGCTCGACCTGGGCGTGCCGCTGGTGACCAGTTGCTCCGGCGGCCGTTACGTCGTCCGCGACGACGGCGACGCTCCGGATACCCAAGAGATCCTGTGGCAGTATCCCAACGTGACGATGACGTGGATGATGAGCACCTGCAACAGTTTCGCGTTCGACTTTGGCCGCGGCTCGCCGGCCCGGCGGCTGGGGATTTACTTCCATGCCTTGCGGGGCACGCTGTTCACGGATTACGGGAAACACGAGGTGGTGCCGGAAGGCAACTTGCTGGAAGACAAGACGCCGCCGGAACCGAGCCTGGCGAGTTCGCCGGGCCACGAGATCGAGTGGCTGGAATGCATCAAGACCCGTCAGCAGCCCAGCTGCAGCGTCAACTATCACTACAAGGTGGACCTGGCGCTCACTTTGGCCAATCTGGCCTACAAGCTGGGACGCTCGGTGCGTTTCGATCCGCAGACGGAGAAGATCGTCGGCGACGACGAGGCCGTCAAGCTTGCCCGCCCGGTCTACCGCGACCCCTGGAAGTTCCCGGCCCAGTACCTGCAGGGGTGAGGACGGGGGCAGGAAGAATCCGCCGTGTCGGGCCTTGTTGGAGTTCACGCTTGAGCGTGCCAGGCGGGCTATGCCCGCCGAAAAAGACACGCTAAAGCGTGGACTCCAGCGAGGTCGGTACCTTAACAGGCCGGGGTTCAATGTTCTTTTGCATAATTGGAGTGAACATCAATGAGGCATCGACTTGCGTGGTTCGGGATTGCCGCTTTGTCGGCGGCTTGTGTGGCGGCTTTCGCCCTGCCGCACGTTGGGGCGGCTGCCGAAGAGAGCACCACGGCGGCCGGACTTCAATTCCAGGGCAAACCCCTGACATACTGGAGCGGGCAAGCGCAGGCCCGTCAGCGTCAGGAGGACGTCAAGACCATTGTTGAGGCGTTGTCGCTGGCCTTGGAAAGCGACGATCCGAAGGCCAAAGTGACGGCCTTGGACGCCCTGCAGGCGCTCGGCCCGCAGGCCCGGGCGGCAGCGCCGGCCTTGGCGCGTGTGCTGGACGAATCGCGCGCTTGGATCGGCGTCGCCGCCATGGACGCTTTGGCGGCCATCGGCAAGGACGCCGTTCCGATCCTGATCGAGACTTTCCAGCACGGACCGGCCGCCGCTCGAATGCGCGCCTCGCTGGTCCTGGGTGGTCTGGGACCGGATGCGAACGCAGCGCTGCCGGTATTGCAGGCCGCAGCAGCCAACCAGGCGGAACCGCTCCGCGAACGGCTGGTGAGTATTATCGCCCAGATCCAAGGCGAGGCCAAGGTGTCCACGGTGCGGGCGGCGGTGGCGAAAGTCGAGGCCGGCTCGGCGGCGGGACGGCCGACGGCAGCCAGCGGCGATTGGCCCCAGTTCCGCGGACCGGGGCGGGATGGGATCTGCACCGAAACAGGCTTGTTGACCGATTGGCCCCAGGACGGACCGCCACTGCTGTGGAAACTGGATGGACTCGGCAAGGGCTTCTCGACGATTTCGATTGTGGGCGGCCGGTTCTATACGATGGGCGACCGCACCGCGGCCGACGGCACGGAATCCCAATTCGCGTTGGCCTATGACTTGGCCACGCGCCGCGAACTGTGGGCGGCGCGCGTGGGTCCGCCACATCAGGACGGTCCGCGCTGTACGCCCACGGTCGTGGCCGACCGGGTCTACGTCCTCGGCACAGCAGGGGATCTGCTGTGTCTGGATGCCTCGTCGGGCCGTTCCCTTTGGCACAAGAACCTGGCCAGCGACTTCGGCGGCCAGATGATGTCGACGTGGAAGTTCAGCGAGTCGCCGCTGGTGGACGGCGACCGGTTGATCTGCACGCCCGGCGGTCCCGAAGCGGCGCTGGTGGCGCTGCACAAAGATACGGGCGAGACCCTTTGGAAGTGTGCGCTGCCCAAGATCGGAGACCGGGGCAAAGACGGCGCGGGCTACGCATCGGCGGTGGTCGCGGAAATCGCCGGAGTGCGCCAGTACGTCCAACTACTGGGCCGCGGCACGATTGGCGTCGAAGCCGCCACGGGCCGGTTCCTGTGGGGCTACAACCGTATCGCCAATACCGTAGCCAACATCCCGTCGGCCGTCGTTCGCGGCGGCTATGTGTTCACCACCACGAGCTACAAGACCGGGTCCGCCCTGCTGCACATTCGGCGCGACGGCAACCAGTTTCGGGCCGACGAGGTCTACTTCCTTTCACCCAAGGACTTCGAGAACCATCATGGCGGCGTGGTGCTGGCCGGCGACCACGTGTACGGCGGCGACGGCCAGAACCAGGGCCATCCGGTGTGCTTGAAATGGGCGACCGGCGAGATGGCTTGGAAGGTGCGAGCCCCCGCCAACGGCTCGGCAGCCGTCTTGTACGCGGACGGACACCTGATCTTCCGCTACGACCGCGGCCTGGTAGCGTTGGTCGAAGCCACGCCGGATGCGTATCGCTTGAAAGCCAAGTTCACTCCGCCGACCGCCGACGGTCCCGCCTGGGCGCATCCCGTGATCCACCAAGGCCGCCTGTACCTGCGGCATAACGACCTGCTGCTGTGTTACGACCTGCGGAAGTGATCCGGAGCCAAGCTCACAGCAAGTTGAGATTCAACGAGTACGAAGTTATCGCTGGTGCGCCTCCAAGGCCAAGATTTGGGGTCGCGGTGAGTGAGCGGCAAGGCGCTAGCCCAATTACTTTGGGACCATTGGGGGCGTTTTTGTTAGCGGAGCGGCGCAAGCCGCCCGGTTTTACGACTGTAGTACCGGACGGCTCGCGCCGTGCCGCTACAAAGTAAGTGGCATTAGGCGCTAGCCGCCGGTTTCGAACGTCACCGGCGGCTAGCGCCTTGCCGCTCACAACCCAAGATCGCTGCTTGGAAGACGCCCCTGGCATAGGTGCCTGCTGTGTTCGATGCTTCCCGTAACGATTAGGAAAAGGTTAATGAGGAAAACCATCTTTGTCGCGTCCGTTGTTCTCACGCTCGGCTTGCTGGCGGGGGCCTTGATGGCGCAACCGCCCCACGCGCCGGCGGCCAAGGGCGACGATTCTCGAACGGGGCGCAAGGTTCCGCCCCCGCCGCCTTCCCGCCAAGTGGAAGCCGTCGACGCCAACCACGACGCCAACCACGACGGCGAACTCTCGGCGGAAGAGATCGCCGGCGCATCGCAGGCATTTCTGAAGCTCGACAAGAACGGCGACGGCAAGCTGGACCGCGACGAGCTTCGCCCGCGCGGCCCGGGAGGGCCCGCCCTGTACGGTCAGCCGGACCTGAGCGCGGGCGTGGCCAAGTTCGACGCCTCGCCGCTGGCGAAGGACGACGCCGAGAAGCAGATCCTGGATGCGCTGGCGTACATGGCCCGGCAGCGGAAGCCCGATGCTGCCAACGTCCCAGCGGGCGACGGCCGAATCCTGAGATTGCCGGCCGAATCGCCCGGCGCCAAACAGGTGGTCGAGTTGGGCACGTCCAACGGTTTTTCGGGCGTGTGGTTCTGCCTGGCGCTGCGGCAGACCGGCGGCAAGCTGACGACGTTTGAAATCGACGCGAGCCGTGCGGCCGAGGCCCGTCGGAACTTTCAGAAGGCCGGCGTGGCCGATCTGGTGACGCTGGTCGAGGGCGATGCGCACGAGAAGGTGAAAGAAGTGCGGGGGACGATCGACCTCGTCTTTCTGGATGCCGACAAGAACGGCTACGTCGATTACCTCGAAAAATTGCTGCCCCTAGTGCGGCCGGGCGGGCTGATCGTGGCTCACAACATGAACGGGCAACATGCCGATCCCCGGTATGTCCAGGCCATCACGACGAACCCCGATCTGGAATCCGTGTTCCTGAACCTGGAGACATCGGGGATTGGGGTGACGCTGAAGAAGCGGTAACGGCAGAGGAGTCTGGCATGTCCACCGGCGATCGGCAATGTGCGGCGTTGATTTGGCGCCCGCTCATCCTTGGCTCGTTAATTCTGCTTCAGAACGGCTACCGCATAACGAGTTTGCCACGTTGCGGCGCGGCGGAGCCGCCGGTCGCGCAGGCCGCGACTTTCTGGACAACGGGCAACGCCCTGCTCCCGGCGTGGGGATTCTATCCGCTGAACGCCGAATACGGAGGCACGCGGCCGCTGGGCGAAGCGGCGGCTTGGAATGCGTCGGACCGGCCCGCCGTGCTGACTTGGGTCGCAGAATTCCCAATCCAGGCCGAGTGGCAGGTCTGGGTCCGGCAGTACGGAGGTTACGGGACGATCGCCCTTACGGTCGATGAACGGCCCCTGCAGGATGCACGCGGCGGCCCCGGCGGGGGCCGGTTTGTCTGGCGGCACGCAGGCAGCACCCGTGTCGACTCGGGACCGCACCATCTCGACATCGTTGTGACTCACGGCATGTGCGACGCAATCCTGCTGACCAGCGATCCGCAACTCGATCCCGGCACGGCGGCGCTTCCCGCGTCCGAAGACCGGCCGCGATTGCGAGCCAATCGCAGTTGGCGCACAGTCCCAGCAGGAACGCCGCGGAAGGCCGGGTGCCCGCTGTTGATCGGAACCGTGCCCGAAGGTGAAGAGACGCTGTACGACTGGGTGCCGCACGACAAACAGCCGGCGGGCAACCTGCGGCTGTGGGGCGCGGCCGGACAGTATATCAACGGGACGCTCGTCGCGCGGGCCGACGATCGGCCGGAGTCGCTCCGGGTGAGTCTGACCAGGTTGGCCGGTTCCGACGGGGCGACGATAGCCGCCGCAGACGTCGATGTGCGTGTGGTGCTGGTCTGGGAACGCCTGAACCATCTGTACCACGACGGCCGTACGGCCATGCTGGTGCCGGAATTGTTGCTTCGCGACGACCGGTTCGTGGGGCAATCTGCCGGGACGGCGACGGTCGGCGAGACCGAGCCGGGTGTACAATTCAGCGCCCGGCGTCCCCCAGGCCGGCAAGGCGGCTTCGGCGGCGGCGCGTGCCGAACCTTGATCCCGCGGCACCAGAGCCGCCAGTTTTGGCTGACGGTTCACGTGCCGCCCGGTTTCCCGCCGGGGCTGTATCGCGGCGAGTTGGTCTTCGAGCGGCTCGAAGCAGATCAAGCCGCAGCAGCCGTCGTCGGAACGATGCCGGTCGAGCTGGAGATCTTGCTGATCGACTTGCAGCCGGCCGAAGGCTGCTACGGGATTTATTATCCGTCGCAGCCGGTCGATCCCCAGCGGCCCAACTACGTCGCGGAGGAACGCTACCTGGCGGAGCTACGGGATCAGGTGCGGCACGGGCTGAACACGGTCACGCTGTACGGCGGGTTCTCGACGTTGAAGTTCGCCCGCGAGGCCGGCATGACGCGTGCGCCGTGCCTGATGCACTGGCCCGACGGCGCGGCGGCCGAGCAGGTGGCGGAAGCCAAGCGATTGGGCTTCGACGACCTGTACTTCTATGGCGTCGACGAGCCGCGGACGGACGCGCAAATCGACCGTTGCCGGCGGGAAGCCGAGCGGCGGTTGAGCCTGAGTCTGCACATGTTCACTGCCGTCAACTCGACCGCCGCCTGGAACGCCACACGGGATTTCATCGACCGGCCGGTCTACAATCTGTACGTCTTCGGCGGACGCGATGCGACGGCCGCGCGGTACGCCCGCGACCGAGGCTTTCAACCCGTTTCCTACTGGACCACCGCGACGGCGTTCCCTTTGTGGTTCCGCGCGCTGACCGGCTTGTACAACCACGCCTGCGGATATTTGGGTTCCAGCCCCTGGGCCTATCAGGATTTCCCGGACAACCGTCTGTACGCCGCCGATCAGATCGTCCACCGCGTTGCGTATCCCGACGAGTTGGGCGAGCCGATCCCGACCCTGGCTTGGGAAGCCCACCGCGCCGGCATCGACGACGTGCGTTATCTGGAAGCCCTCGACCGGACGCTCGGCGCCGCGAGCCAGCAGTTAGCTCTGCCGGACCCGCCGCCGGAACTCGAAGCCGCCATGCAACACGCGCGCCAGGTGCGGAAGATCCGCTACGAATCGGTCCAGGGCCGCTGGTTCGAATACTTAGGACAACTCCGCCCCGGCGACCTCGATCAGGCCCGGCGGGAAATGGCCGAGGCGATCGTGCGTTGCCAGAACGCTCTGGAGGGGCCGAAACGGCCCTGAGCATTGACGGCAGGTTCAGACGCCGCGTATACTGCCACTTGGAAAGTGCGACTGAACTGGCGGGTCTGCGGTTCATTCCGGCAGACATTCACGGAGGGTGTGGTCATGGCACGGGAAAACAATGCCGACGAATTTGCCCAGCTTCGCATACCGGCGGAACTGAACGCGAGCTTTGATCAGTTCTTTTCGGTGCTGAAACGCAGGATACTCGACCAGGCGGTTCGACGAGCATCGTTACGGGCTGAGACGGGCGACGTTTGTTTATTGCAGGCGCAGGATCTTGTAGCCGTTGCTCAGGTAGCGCTCAGGGATGCGGCGTCTGAGCTGGACGAAGTGTTTTCACCCAACGAGTTGCACCATGTCCGAAGGGCCTCGTGAGTATGACCTGAACTTCGATGCTGCTAACGAATTGGAGGAGCAGGCCTCGCGAGCGAAGAGAGTTTTGGAACGGCTAGCGGCACATCTGGCAGCGACCGGGTCACGGCGCGACCCGCAGCTTAACGACATCGTTGCTCGAGAGCATGTCTGTCAAGCAGCCGAACTCTTGTTCGGCTCGATCCATGCGGCGACGTCTCCGAAGGGCACTCGGTCCCACTGCATATTTGTCAGCTTCTCGCACGCAGACGAGCCGTTCGTCGCCGAGCTGACTGCCAGACTAGCCGAAGCAAACGTCACCTACTTCAAGGCTGATCGCGATATCCAGCCAGCTTCCGATTGGGGTGAAGCCATCTGGGACGCCCTACGCGACTGCGATTTGTTCCTGCCGATATTGACTCCGCGCTTCATCAGAAGCCGCTGGTGTGATCTGGAGGGCGGAGCAGCGTGTGCCTCGAAGAAAACGGTACTGCCGGTACTTCGTTACGTGGAGCGGAGCGATGTGCCAGTCCCGTTCAACCGGTTTCAATCGATCGTCGTAGAGAATAGCGAACAACTCGATGGTCTGATTGCGAAGCTGCGAGAAATGTGTGAAAGCTGAGCCGTCACACGTTTCCCGACAGAAGCAAGTCGCCGCCGGATGTAGCAGGGAAATGGACGTGGGCGTCATCTGCTCGGATTCCTCGCAGCTTGGCTCGCGACGGAGCGGGACGATGCTGACCGGCGCGAATCGTCCTCCTCCGCGTCGTGGACCGCAGATGGGACATGGGTAGAATGAAGGCATGGCGGTCGCGTTTTCACGAGTGGTGAGTTCTCATGCCAAGGGCGGGAGGTGCAATTATGGTTGGGGCCAAGCAACGGTATGGCTGGATATCAGTGCTGGCAGTGCTGGCGGTGGGGTTGGCGGCAATTGTTCAAGCCGAGGACAAGAAAGAACGGGCGGCTCCCAAGATTCAAGTAGCATTGCTGCTGGATACTTCCAACAGCATGGACGGGCTGATCGACCAGGCTCGGACGCAACTGTGGAAGGTCGTCGGCGAGTTCACCAGCATCCAACTGGGCGGCAAGACGCCGACGCTGGAGGTGGCCCTGTACGAATACGGAAACGATGGCCTGCCGGCTCAGGAGGGCTTTGTCCGCTTGGTCGTGCCGTTGACCGGCGACCTGGATAAGGTCTCCGAGGCGTTGTTCGCGCTCAAGACCAACGGGGGCCAGGAGTTCTGTGGGCGCGTGATCGACTGTGCCACGCGGCAGCTCACTTGGAGCGACTCGCACAAGGATGTCAAATGTATCTTCATCGCGGGGAACGAGCCCTTTACTCAGGGCGATGTCGATTACCGGCAAGCCTGCAAAGCGGCGGCAAACAAGGGCGTCACGGTCAATACGATCTTCTGCGGAAGCCTCGACGAGGGCGTGCAGACCCATTGGCAGGACGGCGCACGGCTGGCCGACGGGCAGTTCCTGAACATCGACCAAAACCAGCAGCAGATCGCTGCCGCTCCGACGCCGCAGGACAAGGAATTGGCTCAATTGGGCGCCCAACTCAATCGCACCTATCTGCCCTATGGCGATGCCAAGAAGCGGCTGGAAGCGGCCCAGCGGCAGGCCGCCCAGGACGCCAATGCGGCTCAGGCCGCGGCGGGCGTGGCGGCGGCACGAGTGGCCGTCAAAGCCTCGGGTCTGTACCGCAATTCGGGTTGGGATTTGGTGGATGCGCTCAGCGAAGGCAAAGTGAAGCTCGACGACCTCATGGCCGACGAACTGCCCGAAGCCCTTCGCACGCTGGCACCCGCAGATCGCCAAGCCCACGTAGAAAAGCTTGCGGCGGAGCGTAAGCAGATTCAGGACCAGATCAACAAACTGACCGCTGTCCGCAAGGTCTACCTGGCCGAGCAGGAAAAGAAACTGCAGGAACAGATGAGCGCCGTTGCAGGTGCGGCTCCGGGCGCCGCGGCCAGGCCTGCCGCCCCGGCTTTCGAGCGAGCGGTCATCGATGCGGTCAAAGCCGAAGCGGCGAAGAAGTGAGGGCGATCCTTGCTGCTCGCTCCTGGGCTGCTACGACAATCGCCCTCGCCCCGGCACTCCGGGGAGAGGGTTGGGGTGAGAGGCAAGCCTTTCCTTGTTCCCCCCGTCACCCCGCCAATTCGAGGTTCCGCGTTCCGCCAGGCTCGCGGGCTGTTGATTTAATCGTGGGATAGGCTTCCAGCCTGTCGAATGGGAAAACGGCGCAGAATAGTCACCTGTAACTGGGTAATCCTGACAGGCTGGAAGCCTATCCCACGCAGGTTGGATCCCGTCAATCAACAACCCGCTCGCCGGGCCGGTTGCGGTTGGCCTGGATGGCGAATTGCTCGACGTCTTCGCCGACCAGTTGGTAAAACACGTTCCGCTGCCGGGGAACGTAGCCCAGTTCGCTGATGGCGCTGCGGATTTCTTCGAGCGTCAGGTAGTGGACGGTGCCCGCTTCGGCCACGACGTTCTCTTCGATCATCAAACTGCCCATGTCGTTGGCGCCGAACAGGAGGGCGAGCTGCCCGATCTTCAGGCCCTGGGTCACCCAGCTGGACTGTACGTTGCGGAAGTTGTCCAGATACAGCCGCGCTACCGCTTGGGTCTTCAGGTACTCGAACGGACTGGCCTTGGGAACCTGCGCCATGTCGGTGTGGTCGGGTTGGAACGTCCAGCCGATAAAGGCCGTGAAGCCGCCCGTTTCGTCCTGCAACTGCCGCAATCGCTCGAGGTGCTCGATCCGCTCCGCGAGCGTTTCGACGTGGCCGAACATCATCGTGGCCGAACTCACACCGCCCAGTTCGTGCCAGACGCGCATCACGTTCAGCCAGTCGTCGGTCAAGCACTTGCCGCGCGTGATCTCGCGGCGGACGCGGTCGACCAGGATCTCCGCCCCGCCGCCGGGAATGCTGCCCAAACCGGCGGCCCGGAGCCGTTCCAACACGGTACGCAGCGGCAGGCGATTGACTTTCGAGAAATGGTGGATTTCCGGCGGACTGAAACCATGCACATTGACCTGCGGAAATCGGCCTTTGATACCCTGCAGCAATTCCTCGTACCAGTCCAGCTTGAATTCCGGATGCAGTCCGCCTTGCAGCAGAATCTGATTGCCGCCCAACTGGAGTGTTTCCTCGATCTTGGCCAGCAGCACGTCCCGCGGCAGCACGTAGCCATCCTCGCTCTTCGGCTTGCGGTAGAAGGCACAGAAATCGCAGACCGCCGTGCAGATGTTCGTATAGTTGATATTGCGGTCGATGTTGTACGTCCGGTAGTTTTCCGGGTGCAGTCGCCGAGCGACGGCATCGGCCGCTTGGCCCAACAACGTCAGGTCGGAAGACTGAAGCAGGGTCAGTCCCTCCTGCGGCGTCAACCGTTCGCCGGAGACGGATCTTTCGAGCACATTCGCAATCATCAAACGGCTGACTCCTGTTCCGCCGGGAGCGACTCCATCTTGGCGGCAAGTTCAAAGAACAATTCCATCCCCCGCCGCTCTCGGCTGTGGAAGTAGAAGTGCAGGTTGTCCCGCAAGTAGCTCAACGTCTGCTCGTGACTCAGGCCCACGCCCGCCGCTTCGGCATCGGCGATTTCGCTCAGATGCGCCACGCCCGCGTCGCGCGTCTGGCTCAGGATCTCGTCCAGTCCCGACAAATCGACACCGGGCCGGGCGACCCACAGGGCAAATACAAACGGCAGTTCGGACCAACGGCACCACTGGTCGCCCAAGTCCCAACAGTCCACAAAACCGGACTGCGGCGGATGAATCGCCCGGTCCCCAATCAACAAGACCGCATCCGCCGTGGTGTCCTCTGGGCCGCAAGCGATACTCAGCGACGATAAACGGGGCCGCAAGCGATACCGCTCCCACAACAGAATGCGAGCCAACAGAACGCTGGTGCGCGAACCCTCGTCCAATGCCAAACTGCGAATCCTCCGCATCGGCCTGCGGCTGAACAGTTTGACGCTCAACACCGATCCGCGGCAGCCGATACAGGCGTCGGAAACCAGCGAGTAATCCGGATAGCGGGTGTACTCGATCGAGGGAATCAGGGCCACATCCAGCCGTCCCGCGTGCAAGTCGTCAGCCAACCGGCTCGGCACATCGAATACGATCTCGATCTGGGGCGCTCGCTCCGCCAACCCAAACACGAGCGGCTTGGTGTTCAGGTAGGAGACCGCTCCCAGACGGAGACGAGGCAGCCTGCCGACCGACGCTTTTTCCATTGCGATCCACTCCAATTTGCCGCCGAAACCACGAATACCAAGCAATCTAACCGCCGAAAAAGGTCATCGGCAACCCGTCACCGGGTGGAAAGATAGGCAAGGTTTGCCAAGCCGAAGGCAACGGGGCGGTCTGGTTGACAAGTTGCCGAGTCATCGGATGCCGGAATTCGAGGCTGCGGGCGTGCAGGGCAATCCAGCGGCGCCGAAAATCGTCGGTGGCCGGTCCGAACGGGGTGACCGATCCGTATTGGGAATCGCCCAGAATTGGGTGAGCACGGTACGCGGCTTGAACGCGGATCTGATGCATCCGGCCCGTTTCGAGGTCGATCTCCAGCCACGAGCAGTGCTCGTCGACTGCCAAAACGCGGTAATGGAGCACCGCGATGCGCGCGTCCGGGTGATCGGACGCAACAACTTCGACCTGGGCGGCGTTGGGGACTTTCCGCAGGTGATCGGTCCACGTGCCGCAATCCGGCCGGACGCGGCCTTCGACCACGGCCCAATAGGTCTTGCGCACCGTGCGAGTCTCGAACTGTTCCGACAAGCGGCGTGCGGCACGCACGTGCCGTGCTAGCACCATCACGCCCGAAACGGGACGGTCCAGTCGATGCGGGACTCCCAGATAGATGTTTCCCGACTTGCTGTCGCGAACCCGCAGGAATTGCTTCACGCGGACTTCCAGACTGTCAATTCCAGGCGGCGCCTGGGTGGCAATTCCTCCCGGCTTGGCGACCGCCAAGCACGGGCCCTCCTCGTACAGGACGTCGAAACCTTCAGGTCGAATGATCGGCGAATCTCCTGTCGGATCGGTCATTTCTGCAGTACTTGGGAAAATCGCCGTCTTTTGTGTACGAACCGACGGGCGGCCAGCCACTAATCATACTGGACAAGCACGTTGATTCGTCAACCGCAAACGGCTTTTTTCGCCTCACAAAGCAAGCACACGAGGTTCCGCCATGAGACTGACGCTGCGCAACATGCTGGCGTACCTGAACAACATCATCGAAGATCCGGCGGACATCGAGGAGATGCGCACGAAGATCGAGGAGAGCGAGTTCGCGACCGGACTGGTTCACCGCATCCGCAGTGCGACCAGTCGGCAGCGGTTGGGCGCGCCCAGCCTGGAAGGCCGCGGCATCGGGTTAGATGCCAATTCGGTGGCCGAGTACTTGGACAACGAACTGCCCCCCGACCGGATTCCCGACTTGGAAAAGATTTGCGTCGAATCGGACGTGCATCTCGCGGAAGTTGCCGCCTGTTATCAGATTTTGGCGATTTACATGAAAGCGTCCGTCGAAGTCGACCGAGAGGTTCGCGATCGCATCTGCGCGATCTCGGCATCCGGCGAAATGCCTCCTCGCGACCGCGTTTCCGCAGCGGGTCGTGCAGGCCAGCGGGGCGGTGCCAGGTCCTCGTTGGGAGCGGCCGACGTCGAGCCTGTTCCACCTCCGGCCACGATGGTGCCTCCGGCGCCGCCCATGCAGGCGATGGTGGAGCGGGCGACAAGGCCATCTGAGGTCCCCGAGTACTTGCGCGTCGGCCAAAGCGGCAAATGGAAGCCGCTGGCGATGACCCTGTTGCTGGCCTTCCTGTTATCCGCCGTGGCTCTGCGAGCGATGGGGCCTTTTGACCGCAACCACCCGCTGATGCGTTTGCTGGGAGTTTCCCCCAGCGTCGAAGTCACCCAGGGGGCGCGACCGAACGCGGCAGCGCCCGCTCCGGAATCGACGGATGGTGGGGTGGAGGAGTCGCAGGCAACGGACCAGGGACCTGACGCGGCAAAGACGCCAACCGAGCCAGCGGTCACACCCGGCGAGCAGGAGGCCGCGGCCGATTCAGGGCCGGTTCCGCCACCCATCGCCGACCGAGTTCCGGGCGGGAAGCCGGATCGGGAAACAGTTCCACCTCCCGGCGTTCAGACGCCTCCTGTCGCCGACACCGGGGAAACGCCTGGCAAGACCGAGCCTGGAGAAACGCGCCAGCCAGCCGGGAATGTAGAAGTAATGCCTCCGGCCGCCGAACCACCGCCGGGCGTCATGCCGGACGGCCCCCCCGCCGCGGACGTTGGGCCTCCCGCAACGCCGCCGGCAGCGGCGCCCGTTGCGCCCGTCGAGGTTGGCTATGTCAAGCTCTCGCAACCGGACTTTCTCGTGCGATACGTTGCGGAGTCCGCCGACTGGTTCCGCTTGCCAGCCCGCACCAAACTTATGTCAGGCGATCGGCTGGTTGCATTTCCGACGTATCGGCCGGAAATCGTGCTGACTCCGGGAGTGCAAGTCGTGCTGGCCGGTCCTGCGGCGGTGCAGACCAAGCCGCAGAACGCGCAAGGCGAGCCGCAGTTGGCGATCGAGTACGGGCGGGCGCTGATTGCGACGGCGGGCGTCGCGGGCGCACGCATCCACCTGGATCTCGGCGGCCAACGAGGGATTGTCACGTTCCAGGAAGCCGCCGCCGAAATGGGCATTGAGGTTTCGCGTTACCTGTCGCCCGGCTCGAATCCCGAGACGGAGCCTGCGCTGCCGGTCGTCAGGATCTACACGACAATTGGCCGCATCGAGTGGCAGTCGGCCGGCGCGCCGGCGCCGACTCCCATCGAACAAGGTCAAGTCCGCGTGCTGGTCGGCGATCAGTCGCAGACCATGGCGGTGGTGCAAAGTCCGGCCTGGATGCAGGGGGCCGATCTACGCGACGTCGATCGTCTTGCCTCCAGCACCTTGGAGCCGTTCATCGCGTTGGATCGGCCCGTGAGCCTGACGCTCCGAGAACGCACGGAAGACCGCAAATCGGAAATCCGTTCGTTGGCGGCTCGCTGCCTGGCTTACCTGGATTCCTTCGAAACGCTGGTCAAGGAGTTCGGCGATGATCGCCAACGCTCCTACTGGACGGCCGAATTCGACGCCTTAAGGCAATCGCTGTCGCGAAATCCGGAGGCCGCGGCGAAAGTGCGTAAGGCCCTGGAGGCTTTCAGCGGCGCGGATGCCGCCGACCTGTACCGTCTGAGTTGGGGCTATAGCGCGGAGCAACTTCGCGAGGGCGTAGACCGGCAACTGGTCGACTTCCTGGACCATGATTCCCTGCAAATCCGCGTGTTCGCTTTTGAGAATTTGCAGCGAATCACCAAGAAAACACTGCTGTACTTGCCGCAAGCCGCGCCCACCCAACGCAAATCCAGCGTCCAACGCTGGAAGGAACAACTGCAGAACGGCGCGATTACTTACGAGACGCTGCCTTCTCCGTTGCAAAACTAGTGTCTCACGCTTTGTTTTCCAAAGACACCAGATCATCAAGAACTCCGCCACGTGCAGCGAAGTTTGAATCCTGGCAGATTCGGCTGCCCAAGTTCCGAGAATAACGTAGGACAAAAACGCACATTTCGGAGCCAATTTCCGTCGTATTACGATATAACGCCCCATATATCCGCTAGAAAGATTAGCGAGTTTTTAGGCGGTCGATCCTGCCAGAGCCCCTTTTTACCCGTTGTCTGAATGAATAGACTGGGGTTCATGCGGATCCGTGCAGCGGCCGCTAGGGCCGGCTACAAGGCACAAAGAGGGTTGCGGTGTTGTCAGATCCCGGCGCGTGGTCATAATGCTGCCCAGACACGGTTGAATCCAACAGGGCGTTAAGGAGGTCACTTCGGTGCAAGTTAAGATTTCTGCACGGCACGGTCATCTCAGTTCGGAAACCCAAGGCAAGATTACCGAAAAGGTGGAGAAGCTGAAGCGTCTGTTTGATCGTGTGACGGCGATTGAAGTTACGGCGGATCTCGAGCACCGCGAGTCGCCGAGCGTCGAGTTGCGGGTCTCGGTCGAACGGACGGACGATTTCGTGGCGGCGGACACCGCGTCAAGCGTGATCGCGGCTTTGGACACGACCATTCACAAACTAGAACAGCAATTGCGTAAGCACAAAGACAAACGCAGGGATCATCGTTCTCGCGGAGCGAAAAACATCGAGGTCAGTGAACCGGCCGACGCAGACGCGGACGGCGACACCGACGTCGACGCCGAGGAAGAATGAGCGGCCCCTGGCTGCCTCTCCCTAACCGGCATTTCCGCCGGCGTCGAGCGGGAGGCTGACAAGTCTCGAGGGAAAGGATATCTGGTATGAAGTTTTCGAGTTTCATTCTGGTGGAAGCCATCCGGGCGGATTTGAAGGCAGAGGACAAAAGGAGCGTTGTCGAGGAGTTGGTAGGCGCGATGGTCGCCGCCGGGGGCGTCAAGGCCGAGGAGCAGGAGAGCATCGTTCAGACCGTGATGAAGCGTGAGGAGCTGGGAAGTACGGGGATCGGTCGCGGCGTGGCCGTGCCGCATTCGAAGCATGCCAGCGTCACCCGTTTGATCGGCACCGTCGGGATCAGCCGGGACGGGGTCGATTTCAACAGTCTGGATGGCGAAAAAGTGCAAATTTTCTTCCTGCTGGTCTCTCCGCCGGATCGTCCTGGCGATCATCTGCGGGCGCTGGAGAACATCTCGCGCCAATTGCGTGACGACACCTTCTGTCGCTTTCTGAAACAGGCGAAGTCGGTGGAGGACATCAAGCTATTGCTGGACGAGGCGGATAGCAATCAAGGGTAGACCGTCGGCTGCTTTTCCTAGTGACTGATCTCATGTTGAACAGGGTCGTACGAGAAGTGCGGGTTGCCAACCCGTTGGGGCTGCATATTCGGCCCGCCTATTTGATTGCGCGGCTGGCGGGCAATTATGAATCGTCGATCGAGATCAGCAAGGACGGTCAGGGGGTCAATGGCAAGAGCGTGCTGGAGATCCTGATGCTGGCTGCCACGCAGGGCACGATGTTGACCATCGTGGCCCGGGGGCGTGACGCGGTTCAGGCCGTCGAGGCCCTGGTGCCAGTGATTGAACACGGGTTGCCTCCGGAAGCGGAACTGCCTCTGGCCGAAGGAAACGGCAGTCCGTAACCGTGGAGCAGCGGGACGGCGAAAGCCGCAACGAACGAAGATACGAAACGGCGTCGGTAGTGCACCCATCCGGTGCCCGGCACGGCGCCGGCAGGCGGAGTCATGCGGACATTGCAGGGAATAGCCGTTTCGCCGGGAATTGCCATTGGCGAAGCGTTGGTCATCGACAACGAGGGATTTCTCATTCCTCGCCAGTACGTACTGCGCGAGTCGGTTGAGGACGAATTGCGCCGCTATGATCTCGCCCTCGAGGCGGCTGCGAAGGAAGTCGAACAAAACCGGGATTCCGTGACGGCGCAGTTGGGCGAGAAAATCGGGACGATTTTTGACGCGCATTTGCAAATGCTGCGGGACCCCGTATTGCGGCGGGACATCGAGGCGGGGATCCGCGACAAAGCGTACTCGGCCGAATTCTCGGTCAACGCGACGTTTCGGGCGATTGCCAAACGCCTGCGCGCGTCATCCAATCCGGTACTGGCCGAGCGGGCGCACGATATCTTCGGCCTGGAGCGATGTCTCCTCCGGCATCTGACAGGCCGGACGCAGGACGAATTAGCCAACCTGACGGCTCCGGTGGTCTTGGTGGCCCACAATTTGACGCCGAGCGATACCGCGAAGCTCAAGCCGAAATTCGTGCGAGGCTTTGTCACCGAAGTCGGCGGCGCTGGAGGCCACACGGCGATTGTGGCCACAGGGATGGAGATCCCCGCCGTGGTCGGCGTCGGCCGTTTTCTCACGGACGTGTCGAGCGGAGACGTCCTGATTGTCGACGGCCACAGCGGATGCGTCGTTGTGGATCCGGACGAGGAGACACTGGCCCGCTACCGCCGCGGCGTCGAGCATCAGCAGTCGGTGGCGGCGGAATTGCAGTTGCTGTGGAATGTGCCTGCCGAGACGAAGGATGGCGTCCGGATCCGTTTGATGGCGAACATCGAATTCCCGAGCGAAACCCTCACCTGCCTGGATCGCGGCGCCGACGGCATCGGCCTGTACCGTACGGAATTCTTGTACTTGGGCGGCGACGTAGCGCCGTCCGAGGAAGATCATTTTCAGGCCTACGCCGAAGTGGTGCAGGCGTTGGCTGGGCGGCCGATCGTGATCCGGACGCTGGACCTGGGTGCGGACAAGATGCGGCTGGAGGTGATGGACGCCGAGGCGGAGCACAATCCGGTCTTGGGACTGCGCAGCATCCGGCTGTCGCTCCGCAACCCACAGCTGTTCATGCCCCAACTGCGCGCCATCCTGCGGGCCAGTGCTTTGGGGGACGTGCGGGTCATGTTTCCCTTGGTGACGACGCTGACCGAGTTGCGTGAGGCCAAGAAACTCCTGAACGTTGCGATGGACGAATTGAGCGCCCAGGGGGTGCCGTTTCGCCGCGACCTGCCGGTCGGCATGATGGTGGAATCGCCCGCCGCGGTCGTGATGATCGATCGGTTCGTCAGGGAGGTGGATTTCATTAGTATCGGGACGAACGATCTGGTTCAGTACACGCTGGCCGTGGACCGCGGCAATGCCAGCGTGGCCGACTTGTACCAGGCGGCCGACCCCGCCGTGTTGCGAATGATCGATACGTCGCTGCGTGCCGCCGGCCAGGCCGGTGTGAACGCCAGCCTGTGCGGCCAGATGAGCAGCGATCCGGTCTATACCATGTTGTTGTTGGGAATGGGGCTCCGTGAACTGAGTGTTCCGCCCAGCTCCATCCCGGAAATCAAACGGGTGTGTCTCAGCGTCACGTTGGCGGAGTGCGAGGTTCTCGCAGCCCACTGCAAGTCGCTGGACAACGCCCCGGAAACTGAAGCGTTCTTGCGCGGGGAACTTCGGAAGCTGGACTTCTGATCCCGCGCGGGGCGCAACGGTTCCCAACCGCGGCTTGCCAGACCGGCAGGCCGGGATCGGACCTCGGGTACTCTTGATGATTCGTTTTCGCTTCCGCCTGCGTTTTCGCAAGCGGGACGACATCCGCTGGATTAGCCATCACGACCTGGTGCGGACGGTTGAACGCTGGCTGCGCCGGGCCGGATTGCCGCTGCGCCGGAGCGAGGGATTTCATCCCAAGCCCAAACTGAGCTTCTCGTCCGCGCTGGCCTTGGGCATTGCGGCGCTCGACGAGGTGCTGGAATTCGAGTTGACCGAACCGGTCGGCGTCGACGAACTGCGCCAGCGTCTGGACCGCACGGCCCTCCCGGGGTTGGAAGTCGCAGAACTTCTCGCCTTGGCTCCGACCGAAGCCAAAGCGCAGGTCCGGCGAGTCACCTACGAGCTACCCATTCCCTCGGCGTGCAGACTGCCTCTGGTAGAACAGATCTCGCAGCTGCAAGCCTCGTCTACGTATTGGTTTCAACGGGTTGGTTCTCCCGAACCGGTCGATCTGCGGGCCGGTCTCGACCAACTGGAATTTCACGACGGCAAACTCCGCTTTCGACTGGCTGCCGACCAGCCTCGCAGCGCGCGTCCGCGCGAGGTACTGGAGGCCTTGGGCGTGGCCCATTTGGAAAGCGCGGGCTGTTGCCTGACACGCACCAGCGTGGAACTTGCCGTCCCCCCGCACAACTCTAACGAGGAAAGAAGAAACAAGTCGCATGAGGAAGGAAATGCTGATCAATGTGTCGCAACCGGAGGAGTGCCGGATTGCGATCGTTGAGGACGGGGTGCTGGAAGAGCTGTACATCGAACGCGCCAGCCAGGACAACTACGTCGGCAACATCTACAAGGGGCGGATCGTCAATCTCGAGCCGACGATCCAAGCCGCCTTTGTGGATTTCGGCGTCGGCCGGAACGGATTCTTGCACATCAGCGACGTCGAGTCACAGTACTTCCGCCAGGGCGGTTACTCGCCGGAAGATGCGGAAGGGGGAAACGGCGGCCGTCTGAACGACATCGACGACGGCGAAGACGAACCAGACGACGGCGGCGACGGTCCGGAACGGCGGCCCAACCGCCGCGGCCGGGGACCTCGGCCGGGCAGCCGCCCCCGCTTCAAACCGCCGATTCAGGAGATCTTCCGCCGGGGCGACGAGGTGCTGGTCCAGGTGATCAAGGAAGGAATCGGCTCCAAGGGGCCGACGCTGTCGACGTATATCAGCATTCCCGGACGCTATCTGGTCTTGATGCCCGCCCTGGGCCGCGTCGGCGTTTCGCGCAAGATCGAGGATGACGAGGAACGCCGCAAGCTGCGCGACACGATGCTGGAACTGAATCCGCCCAAGGGATTGGGCTTCATCGTCCGCACCGCCGGTCAGGGACGCAACAAGAAGGAACTGTCCCGGGATTTGGCGTACCTGCTGCGCCTCTGGAAGGTCATCGTGCGGCGGGTCCGCAAGCAGCCCGCGCCGCTCGACATCTACGAAGAAAGCGACATGATCATCCGCACCATCCGCGACATGTTCGCCTCTGACGTGGACGCCATCTTTATCGATGAACCCAACGCCTTCGAGCGCGCCAAGATGTTCCTCCAATTGGTCATGCCGCGCTACGTCCACCGCCTGCAGCTGTACGAAGGCAAGGAACCGCTGTTCCACAAGTACAAGCTGGAACACGAGATCACGCAGATCCACAAACGCGCGGTCCCGCTGAAGAACGGTGGCTCGATCGTCATCGATCAAACCGAGGCGCTGGTCGCGATCGACGTCAACAGCGGCAGTTTCCGCATCGACGACTCGGCCGAGGAAGCCGCCTACCAGCTAAACCTGACGGCGGCCCGCGAGATCGCGCGGCAGCTCCGGCTGCGCGACTTGGGCGGCGTGATTGTGAACGACTTTATCGACATGCGCCGCGAGAAACACCGCCGCGGCGTCGAGCGGGCCCTGCGGGATGCGATGCGCCGCGACCGGGCCCGCGTCAAGATCCTCCGCACCAGCCCGTTCGGCTTGATCGAAATGACTCGGCAACGCGTCCGCCCCAGCCTCAAACGCAGCGTCTACATGGATTGCCCCTGCTGCAGCGGCCGGGCCGTGGTCAAGAAGGCGGAAAGCATGGCGATCGAAGTCGTCCGGATGCTGATGCTCGCCAGTCAACAGCCCGGCGCCGCCCGCGTCACCGTGCGTGTGAACGACGAAGTTGCGTCGTACCTGAACAACAAAAAACGCAAGGAACTCACGCGGCTCGAGGACGACGGCAAGCTGGTCGTGCAAATCCTGGGCGGCGAAGAGCTGTTCCCCGAGCACCTGGAGATCGACTGCCGAGACAAAGAAGGCCGCGAGATCGCCCTGCCGGTCTAGTCGCGGGCCGATCGTAACCCGAAGCGTTAGCGAGGACCGACTAACGAGCTATCCTCGCTGACGCTTCGGGTTAGTAGTTCCCGATTTCTTGTTTTCCTGCGAGCATTCTTTCCCAACGAATGAAGGAATCAACGAATCGTCGACGATGATTCGTAGACGCCTTCATTCGTTGGGGCTACCTCGGGATCTGCGTTTGGCTGCGGCCGGACGGCTGCGTCGTGTTACTGGGGTCCACGCTTGTCCCCACCTGCCTCGCCCCGCGGCGTCCGCGAAAACCAGAGGCCCGGCCATCGGAACCGGCGGCCGCTGAGCCGGTGGCGGTAGGCGTCCGCGATCACGGCGGTCACGATGACGCCGCCCGTCACGATCCGCTTGGTGGGATCGCTGGCGCCGATTTGCGCCAAGCCGGATTCCAGGACGCGGATGATCAGGACGCCCAGAAAGCTGTTGACCACCGAGCCGCGGCCGCCCATCAAGCTGGTGCCGCCGATCACCACGGCCGCGATCGCCGCCAACTCCATCCCCACGCCGCCGTTCGGATCAGCCGAGCCCAGCCGCGACGCCTGAAAGAGGCCGCCCAGGCCGCTCAGCATGCCGGCAATCGCGAAGACCGCGATCTTGGTCGGCCGCGGGTTGATGCCCGAATAGCGAACGACCTGTTCGTTATGGCCGATGGCCATCATGTAGCGGCCGAACACCGTCCCCGACAGAATGAATTGGCCCGCTGCCACCACCGCCACGGCTGCCAGGAAGGCCGCCGAGATCCCGATTCCTTCCAGCGGGGCGGCGATCCCTTCGATCCGCGCGCCGATGTACATGGTCTGACTGTCCGTCGCGAAATACGCACAGCCCCGCGCGATCTCCAGCATCCCCAGCGTGACGATAAACGCCGGTATCGACCAGCCGACGCTGATTGCGCCGTTGGCCAAACCGCAGGTCAGGCCTGCGCCCAGGCACAGTGCCGCCGCGGCCCAGACGGGCCAATGCCAATCGGCCATGGCCACCCCCAGCACCGCGGCGCCGAGGGCCAGCACCGAGCCCACGGACAAGTCGATCCCGCCGATCATCAGCACCAGCGTCATGCCGACGGCGATGACCGTCAAATCCGGGATTTGGTTGGCTACGGTTGCCAAGGTTTGGAGCGTGAAGAAATGGTCGCTCAGGGCACTGAACAGGGCGACCAAGACGACCAGGACGAGCAGCAGTCCCAGGTAATTGGCCAAGGCAGCTGCGCCCCACAACGGGGCGCGCTGGACGGCCGGATCCGGCGGGCAGGCGGGTGTGTTCGGGCTGTCGTCCATCGTTACTTCAACGCTTCGGCCGTCACCAGGTCGACCGGTGTCTGCTTGTCCTCAACCGCCGCTTCGCCACGCAGCAACTGCAGCGCATACTCGATCCCAAACACGGCCAACCGGTCGGCATGCTGTTCCACCGTGGCCAGCACGGCGCCTTCCTTGATCGCCTTTCGCACGGCCGAGATGCCATCGTAGCCGACGATTTGAATTTGCCCGCTGCGGCCGGCCGCCTTGACCGCTGCCACCGCGCCCAAGGCCATGTTGTCGTTGCCGCACAGCAACGCCTTGATCTCGGCGTGTTCGCCGATCATCGCCGAGGCAACGCGATTGGCGATGTCCATTTCCCATTGAGCGCTCTGGACATCGACGATTTTGATGCCGGCCGCCTGCATGGCGTCCTCGAAGCCCAGCCGCCGCTGCTGCCCGTTGAACGCGGTGCGAATCCCTTCCAACATGCCCACTTTGTCACCTTTCGCCAGTTTTTTCGCCAGGTACTCGCCCACCATCCGCGCGCCGGCCCGATTGTCCGGTCCGATGAACGGGATCCTGACGCCGGTCGCTTGCAGCACGGCATCGTCCAGCTTGTTGTCGATGTTGACGACGACAATACCGGCCGTTTGCGCTCGCTTCAGAACGGAAACCAACGCTTTAGAATCGGCCGGCGCGATCACGATCGCGTTGACTTGCTTGGCGATCATTTCCTCGACCAGACTCACTTGTCGAGCTAGATCGCGTTCGTCCTTGATCCCGTTGACCACCAGGTCGTACTGCTCGGCATGCTCTGCCTGATGCTTCTTCGCGCCCTCGGCCATCGTGGAAAAGAACTCGTTCGCCAGCGATTTCATGATCAAGGCGATCTGCGGCTTCTTCGCGACGGCCGCATTCGGAGCGGACGGCGATCCAGTATCTGCGGTGGGCGGCGATTGACCGCTGCAGCCGGCAAACGCGGCCCACAAGACCATGGTCACGGACCACCGAAAGTTCCGGACGACAAATCGGGGGGCCGGATGAATATCCCGCGCCGCAGGGGCTTGGTCTCGGCCAGAGTAATCAACTTCCAATGCTTGCATTTGATGCTCCCCAACTCGAGTGCCTTGCGTCGTTCGAGAAATCGCTGTCAGATGACAGGTGAGCGGCAAGGCGCTAGCCGCCGGTATTGCGGGCCGTCCGGCACCGGTGGCTAGCGCCATTCCGCTCACTTATTTCTCGAACGATGCTAATTCGATGGCTGCCGCACGACTACAATGTAGCGTGTTCCCGCCGGCATTCGCCAGCAGGTACGAAGAAAGGGTGGGAAGAAATCCCGGCGGGCTGGCCAGTCTCAGAGCAGCGGCAAGACGAACATCAGGACCGCCGCCGTCAAGATCACCCCGATGGCAATGCCGGGCCAGATCCCGCCCCAGCCCGCTGCCAAATAGCCCGCGCAGCCGCACACAATGGGGCCCAGCAACACCAAGCCCCAGAACCGCACCGCTACGTCGCGGTTGGTGACCATCCAGAACGGCACGGACAGGACGGTGATCACCGCCAGAAGGGACTGTAAGCTGAATTGCCAGGGGCGTGCCATGCTTGCCGCGGGGTGAGTGTGTCGTTTCGAATCTCCCGCAATTGTCTCACACGTGACCAACCGTGTCACGGCCCTCCTCGATAACTCCCCGCATCACGGAAAGCTCCCTGGGATATCGTTTGAAGGAGGGTCAACAATGTTGGTCTTGAAAAGGAAACAGGCGGAGACCGTCGTGGTGGACGGCCGGATTCAGATCAAAGTGCTGCGGATCAGCCGCAATGCGATCAGTCTGGGCATCGACGCGCCCGGCGACGTCGCGATTTGGCGCGGCGAACTGGAGCAGGACGAACGGTTGGCAAGTCCAACGGCAGGAATGGCCGCCAGCGTCAAGTTGCCATTGGTCCAGTCGGCTTAGAAATTGGTGCGAAATAGTTCCCGCATTTGACCCCTCTCCCTCTGGGAGAGGGCAGGGTGAGGGCAAGCAATTCCGGGAAGTTGTTTCGCACCAATTTCTTGGGAATTCAGGGTCAGCTGCGTGCGGTAATACTACGCTTCCGCCGCGGCAGGGCTCTCCAAGTCCTTCAGCGAGCGTCCTAAACGCTTACGTGGGCCGGTGTTGCCAACGGACTTGGACGCCGAGTCTACCCCTCCCTGCTTCATAAACTCCAACAGCCGCGGGCTGATATCTTCAGAATTCTCGGGGGTACCAATCGCCTCGATGGCGTCAGAGACGCCCAGCAGAACAGACTGCTTGACGCCTTCACGGATCCACAAGAACAGGTTGAAATTCATAGCTCTTCTCACTCCTAGAGGCATTTCGATCGGTCTTCCGGCCGCCTCGGCGGGGCGGGAGGATATCTGCTGACGTTCCGTCTGTCCAGAGGAAACTGGCTGAATTGGATCGCCGGATCGCCGGATCGCCTCCTCAATCCATCGGGGCTACCGGTGTGGGGCCGCAAGCGATAGCATGCTATCAAGTACCGTCAGCGGCGCCATCAGCAGAGGAGGACATCCCGTGCGACTTTTCAGTGCGTTCATTACTTTGTTGTGGGGGAGTGCGCTATTCGCGGTTGCAGGAGTTTGCTCCCAGGGCGCCGAGCCTGCATCGGACGCCGATTGGGCGCGCGTGACCGAGGACGACCGCGCGATCAAGATCGAGACCGACAAACTGGAAGCGGTCATTCCCAAGCAGAGTCCCAAGCACTGGATGACCGGCATCGAGAAGGGATCGTTTCTGGACAAGGCCACCGGTTTCCGCGAGATCGGCGACGGGCTGATGGTCATCGACTGGTTGATGGAGGCCGGCAGCGACGCGGCGTGGGCCCAGCAGGTGATCGCTCCGGACGGGCACGGCGTTGGCCGCTACACGTGGTACGAGAACGAGTCGGATCCGGGCCGGCGGTCGTATGCCTTGATGGCGCACGGCAGCAGCCACCGCAAGCGGTGCGTCGAGGGGCCGCAGCTGTGCCACCGGATGAAGCCCGTCCAGCCGGAGATCATCCGCGGCCAGGATTTCGTTGCGGTGACGACGACGTACCAATACGAGTACGCCGCCCCCGGCCGCAAACCGGGCTCGCGCTGGACGCAGCGGATCGTGTTTCCCAAGGGCGAGCGGTTCTTCGTGCTGATGGACCGGATCGACACCGTCAATGATGCCGACGAAATGTTCCTCCGCGGCGACATGCCCGGCTGTGTCCGCCACGAGCAGGGCAACACGTTCAGCGAGATGTACTTGAGCTACTTGAGTGGCCCGCAAGGCATCCGCATCCCGTCCAGCGAGTTCTTCACGCCGTTCCCGCCCGACCTGAAATTCGGCTATCGCCGCGACACGCACCAAACGCCTCAGCACTTCATTCGCGCTTACCATTTGCGAGACCCGAAGACGGGCCAGGACGGACCCTGGCTGGGCGGTATGACGTTGGAACCGTCGGTGGTCTACGAGGCGTGGTGCAGCCAGCGCCCGGGCGGGATCATCGTCATGATCGAAGAGATCCACGGCAAGCCGACGAAGGCGGGCGAATCGTTCAGCGCGGCCCATATCGTGGGCTTTTTCGACACGATCGAAGAAATGCATGCCGTCAACAAACGTTACCAGGGCCACACCGGCCTGACTGCCGATGCGACGGGCTGGCGATTAGTCAAGTAGACTGCTCCACCGGACGGGCTGACGCCCGCCGCTCGCCAAAGATGATTCTAACGCTCAGAATTTGCCGCTGCGGACCTGGAAGTGCGTGGGTTTACCCAGGCTGTCACCACCCCGCTGGACCCAATCGGCGGTCCAGCGGATCATCGTTTCGGCATCCACGCTGACGTCCCCCAGCAGCCGGTGGCCTTGGCTACCGTTGTTCAGATAGGCTGTCGAGCCTTCCGGGCCGGTGAAGCGAACCGGTTTGTTTAGTAGTCGCCCGAACTGCTCCGCGACATCGCGGACGCAGAGGAATTCGGGGCCGGCGACGTTGATGATCCGTGGAGGATTCGCCACGTGGGCCAGCGCGGCCAGCGTCATCGCATTGGCGTCGCCTTGCCAGATGACGTTGAACATAGGCGTCGAGAGGTCCACCGGGCGTTCGGCCAGTACGTCTTGGGCGATATCGACCAGCACGCCGTAACGCATTTCCGTGGCATAGTTCAATCGCAACAGGGCGGTTGGTATCTGGTCGCGGTCGCTGAAGTACTGAAACGTCCGCTCGCGTCCCAGGACGGTAATCGCATACTCGCCGACCGGCCCGGGATCATCGGCTTCCTTCGATCCGCCGCTGTCCAGCGCGACCAGCGGGTACACGTTGCCGCTGGAAAACGCGACGATGCGGCTGTGGCGCAGGCGGCGGCAGACCAGCGCCGGGGCATAACAGTTCATGGCCCAGGTCATGGCCGGATTGCGGCTGGCCCCGAACTTCATCCCCGTCATATAAATCACGTTCGGCACGTCGGGCAGCGCCGCGACGGATTGTTCGTCCAGCAAGTCGCAGGCAAGGGTCTCGACGCCCCACGCCTGCAACCGTGCCGGCAACGAGCCATCGGAGAACCGGGACGCGCCGATCACTCGGCGTTGGCTGCCCGCCTCGCGAGACGCGCGCACGGCCATCCTGGCCAGGGTCGGCCCCATCTTGCCGCCGACCCCCAGAATTAGCAGATCCCCTTCCGTCGCGGCCAGCGCCTCGATGGCTCGCTGACTGGGCTGACTGAGCCGTTCTTCCAGTTCATCCACGGTGGTAGGAGGCGAAAGCATCGTCGGGGACTCCTTGGGGGTTCTGCCAGCCGCCGCAGGCTGACGCGCCAGAAACGATAGCCTTTCAGGGATTGCGAACGAGCGCTCATTATACCGATTGGCCCTGGCCTGGGCAGCCTTGTCAATCCCTGGGAAAGAAAGGTGTCAGGAACGAATGGCACTGCCGCTTGTCAGCGTAGGACTTACGGCACG
>CAZXYZ010000103.1:0-41845 GCA_964645045.1 uncultured Pirellulaceae bacterium
TGAGCGCGAAGTACCAGGCCGCGGTCAGGTGCCATCAGCCCGACGGCACGTTCACTGGCCGCGAGATCACCGACGTGGTCAACCCGCGGGCGCTGGGTTACGACGCCGCGAACGATCGGCTGCTGGTGGGCGAGAACGGTCCGGAGTTGAACGTCAGGATCTACGGCGGCCTGGACTCGCGGCCTGTGCTGGCGAAGACTTTCGGCGCGCCGGGCGGCATCTACGCGGGCCGGAATCCGGGGCTGGTGAACGACCCGTCCGTCGGCGGCGCCGCGCGGTTCGCAGGCATCTCGGGGGTGGGCGTCGACGGCCGGGGAAACCTGTATGTGGGAGGCGGCTTCCAAGGTTCCGACCTGCGGATGTTCACGCCCGACGGGCAGCTCGGCTGGATGGTGAACAGTCTGATGTTCTGCAATACCTACGACGTCGATCCGGCCAGCGACGGCACCGAACTGTACGGCACCTACAACCACCTCCACCTCGACCTCGACCAGACCGAGCCCGGACGCGAGCAACGTTACGTCGGCTACAACTGGGACCTCCGGCGTTTCGGCGAACCCGACCGGGCGGGCAGTTCGCAAGCGATTGTCCGGCGATTGGGCTCCGAGCAGCGGCTGACGATGTTCACCAGCGGCCAGGGCACCATCGGCGACATCAAGATCTTTCGGTATGACGGCGAATTGGCGATTCCCGCCGGGGGCACCCGCGAGCATGGCAGCGTCCTGTGGATCGATGGCAACGGCGACGGTCGTCAGGGGCCGGAGGAACTCACGAAGATGGCTTCCCCGATCGGCTGGATCACGGGCCTGTGCGTCGACAGCCGGGGCGACCTCTGGGCTGCCAACGCCACCACGGGCGGCTGCTTCATGCGGCACTTCTACTTCCAGGGACTGACCGCCCAGGGCGTGCCGGTCTACAACGGCCTGAAGGACGAAGGCTACGAAGACATCCGCTTTCCCGAGGAAGGCGACAAGATCAACGCCTGGGGCATGGCCTGCCGAATGGACTACGATGCCGAGCGGGACATCCTGGTCGCCTTCTATCCCGCGGTGCCTAGAACGGGCGAAGGCGACACGTCGCCCGCCCAATACTACTTGGGCCGCTACGACAACTGGAGCCAGGGCCAACGCACGCCGCGTTGGAAGCAGCGGGCGTTGGAACCGCAGTTGAACCCCGATTTCTTCATGTACGAGAAGAATCTGTTTCCCTATCGCGGCTACATGGGGCTGCAAATCGCGGGCGACTACGTCTTCTTCGCCTATCTGTTTGGCGAGGTGCATGTGTTCGACTTGGCGACCGGCAAGCTGGTGGAGATTCTGGCCCTCGGTCCGGAGGTCAACGGGCAATCCGCCTGGGAGGATGCCGCCATGGGCCTGCGCGCCTTTCGGCGGAAGAACGGCGAGTACCTGATCTTCACCGAAAACAGCGGCTGGGGCGGCAAGAACAACTTCTTCCGCTGGCGGCCGTGATGCGGGGTCGAGGTACGGTGCAGAGGCCAGGGAACCGCCCGGATGAAGGTGGGCAACCGAACGACGCGTGTGGCCGTCCGCCGCGGCACGCAGTGGAACGACTACCGCAGGGGACACGGTCATGGCACCGGACTTTCAAGTTGCGCATTTCGAATTATGGTAGCGGAATTCGCAAGAATTCCGACGACTTGCGAGTTGGCCGCCAACGGAGTTCTTGCGAATTCGGCTACGAAAAGCCCATGCGCAACTTCAAAGGCACAGGACGACGGCAGCCAAACCGAAGTGACCAGCGCCGAGGTCGTCTTCTTCCTGTTTCGCTCGTCGGCCGCATTCGTGCTGGGCGTAATTTCTTCGAAGGAGTCCGTGACGTGAAACCTCAAATGATTCTGGTGGCCGGGCCTTATCGCTCCGGGACCAACGATGATCCGGCCTTGATCGCGAAGAACGTCGAAGCCATGACCGAAGCGGCACTGTTGCTCTTTCGAGCCGGCCATTTGCCCGTCATGGGCGAGTGGTTCGCATTGCCGCTCATTCAGCACGCCGGCTCGGCCGGCATCGGCGATCCGGTCTTCAACGAGATTTTCCATCCGATTTCGCGCCGCCTTGTTGCCAAGTGCGACGGCTGCCTGCGCATCGGCGGCCCATCCGCCGGGGCGGACGAAATGGTGGCCCTGGCCCGGCAGCACGGAAGGGTGATTTACTACTCGCTGGACGATGTCCCCTGCGCCCCTTGAGCGTTTTTTTATGGCCTACTTGACGAAAGGACCCACCATGGATCGACGACAAGACAAGCGATTGAGGTTGCCGGCCGGCAGGTTGCTTCTGAGCGTCGTGGCTGCCGTCTTGCTCCTGAACGGCATCACGCGGGCGGCCGAAACGGAGAACCCCACCCGCCTGTGCGTCGTCTGGACCAGCGGCGATCCGGAGGTGGCCAAGAACGTGTGCTTCATGTACACCGGGAACGCGAAGAAGCAAGGCTGGTTCGGCGAGGTCCATCTCGTCGTCTGGGGGCCCTCCGCCAAGCTGCTGGCCGGCAACCAGGAACTCCAAGCAGCGGTTCAGACCATGCAGCAAGCCGGAGTCGTGACCGAGGCCTGCATCACCTGCGCCCGCAACTACGGCGTAGTGGAAGCCCTGCAAGGCCTGAAGATCGACGTCAGGCCGATGGGCGTGCCGCTCAGCGAACGTCTCCAGGCCGATTGGAAGGTGCTCACGTTCTAGGCCACGCCCGACAATGAGTGGCCGAATGCGGGACAGGCGGGAAGCCTATCCGACAGACGGTGAAGAGATGATCAACAGCAACAGACTGGCACGGCGCGATCTCCTCAAGTCGGGCTTGACGGCTGCCATCGGAACCGCGGCGATTTCCTGGGTAGGGAGGTATTGCATCGGCCGATGGGCAGGGCTAGATTACGGCGGGGTGGAGGACAACAGCCGCTGTCCCAGAAACCGGCTGCCTGACGGCTTCTCGGCACTTTGAATTGTGAGATGGCTTTTTTTGGCACGGGAGCCATTGGAGTTGGGTGCAGTTGGCTACCAGGGCGGAAGCGGTGTGAGAAAGGAACGTTGTCTGAAGCGTTCCGGTGTGTACAGCTTCATCCCTCGGTCTGCTCTTGCCGCTGCCAGCGGCGCGGTGATCCGGTGGAAGTCACGATGACGCACAGCAAGGTCTGGATAATCAAGTGTCGGGAGTGGCTCAGCGATGGCTCCAAGGGCTGGCATTGGAAGCACTACTTCCCGCCAACCTCGGACTACGACCCGGATGAGATATTCGATGACTGGGGCGGCGAGGACTGGATCCGCAGCAGCCGGAGCAAGAAGTACCTGAGAGAGGAGGTCGCTTCGGGAGACCTAGCGGTCTGCTACCAATCCGACGACTCCGAATACGGGAGAGCCATAATCGGCTTCGCCCGGTTCGTGTCGGACGGGAAGGAGGAGGAGCCGGGGTCGGGCGAGTACAACTGTTTCGACCTTTGTGCGCCCAACGAGGCTTTTCTACTTCGTCGGCCTCTCCGCATCGAAGACCTGCATGCGACCGGCTGCCGTCCGGAATGTCTCGGGCCCGGCACTCAGGGGACGATTTTTCCGGTCAGCTCGGTCGAGTTCGAGGGTATCGTGGCCGCCATAGCGAAGTCCTCACCGAAGCAGGAGACAAGACTTCGACGCTGGCTGGCCGCCGGCTCGCCCACGGACGCTGCGGAGGCCTTAAAAGGAGGCCCTGAAGAGCTTCCGAGGACTCCGATTTGGGGTGGGAAGCTACTTGAACGAGACCAGTCAGGGCCGTCTGTACTGCTGCGTCCTGTGACCGACGAAAACGCAGAACCTCTGTTCGATCCGGGCTACAACGACGGGTTTGAGCCAGCCCCGAGACTCCGCCAGCTGCTAGTGGCGGTCTACGCCCAGGGGCAGGCGGTCAGGTCCCGGCGCGAGATCCTCGATGCTTTCGGCTACAAGAAACTCGGCTCCACGGTCACCGAGACCGTGTCGCGCTGTTTGAAGGAACGAGGAGTGCAGATGTCGCCCAGGCTCGACAAGGTGGGGATCGACGACGACATCACGCTGAAGAGGGTGGATCAGCACTTCGAGCCCGCCCGGCTCGGCACAGTGCTGTGCGGCGAACTCTCCAGGCTCGCAGCCGGGCGGGCGCGTGTCCGGTACAGGGATCTCCTCCTGTTCTGCGGTTTCGCCCGTGACGGCGAATCGGCGCGACAGCACATCGGGAAGGTGTTTCGGTCGGGATACAAAGATATCCACCCGAGCCTCGGCACGGCAGGATCGGCGGACTGGATCTATCTCTCCGTGCCCACGCCATCCGACCAGGCTAAAGGAGGGCGGGGCACGACCGTCAAGCCTGCCCCGAAAGTCTCCCGGACGCAGGCTGAACAGCGCGCAGATGCCGGTCTCGAAGGGAAGCACAGCAGGTGGCTCACCGACAGTCAGCGGGAACTCACCGTGCGGTTCATCGAAGGCCGCAACACCTTCGGGGTCATGCCGACCGGCAGCGGGAAGTCGCTGTGTTTCCAGCTTGCCGCCGAGTGCCTGCAAGACCAGGGATTGACTCTGGTTGTCTCTCCGCTCATCGCCCTTATGGCCGACCAGAACAAGAAGAGTCCGCCCGGTGTGACCTTCCTCAACAGCACGGTCTCGCCCGAGGAGAATCGGGAACGGCGGAAGTGCCTCTGGGAAGGCGGCTGCCGTCTGCTCTACGTCACACCGGAGCAACTCGGCTCGGAGAGCCTGCTGCGCACTCTCACGGATGGTGGAAAGAGGGTGATCCGGACGGCAATCGACGAGGCGCACTGCGTGTCCGAGTGGGGGCACAGCTTCCGGGTCGAATACCTGCTGCTCAGGGACGCTCTCGTTCGCCTGGGCAGTCCCCCCGTGCTGTTGCTCACGGCGACCGCACCTCCGGACGTGCGGTGGGACGTCGTGAACCAACTGGGGATCGACCTGAACCCCGGCAAAAGCGAAGACCTTGTCATCGACCACTACCGGCGAGAGGAGCTGGAGCCTGGCGTGCAACGGGTGCGGGGCTCCCGCAGCAAGTACAGGGAACTGCAGAGGTTCGTCCACGCGCAGGGGAAAGGTTCCCGGGGCATCGTATACACGCGGTTCGCCACGGCACAGGACTGCGAAAACTGCCACGAGATCGCCCGATGGCTGGAGGGCAAGGGCTTGGGGCCGGTGGCGGTCTACCACGGTCAGTTGCCCACGAATGCCAAGGGCGAACAGCAGGACAAGTTCACGCAGGGCGAGGCACGAATCATTGTCGCCACCAACGCATTCGGATTGGGTATCGACTTGCCCAAGATCGACTGGATCGTGCATTTCTATATGCCCCCGAGCCTCCTCGACTACTACCAGGAGATCGGTCGTGGCGGACGTGGCATGGCGGTCCACGACGGAGACAGATGCCAATGTCTCGTACTCTATGACCCCGACGACCGGGAGCTGGTCGAGGGGCTTGTGCAAGGCAACGTCGCTGGTGCCGACAAGATCGCAACGAGGCTTCGCCAGTTGATCGAGGGCAAGGGCAAGCAGCATGGGCTGCGCGGGCCGCACGAGGTACTCTTCGACGATGCTCGTCAAGTACTTCTTCTCCCGTTCCGCCCGATGACGACGCAATACACAGTTCGGATCGCTCACATGCTCGCGTTGCAGGACATTGGTGTTGTTGAGCGGCTGCCCAACAACCTCTTCCATGGGAACAACGTCTACGCCCAGTTCGCCGTGAAGCGGGGAGATTTGACCGCCACCGACCAGAGGAAGCTCGAGAATCGGCAAGAGGGCCGTCGGCAGACCCTCAGGGAACGCCTGGATGGCATGCAGCGGTTCTGTGAGTCACCTGACAACGACGCTCGATGGGACATCCTCGACCGGGAGTTCAGCGCTTAGCGACTGCCCCGGACGGAGCACACAAAATGGCAAAGAAAGCAGTACCAGTCGCCGCCGGAAGCGTAAGCAACGTGGCCAAGAATGCGCTTGCGCACTTCAAGGACGTTCTACATCCGGAGGCAATACTGATACGCACTCCGCTTCCCGACCGAGTCCGACTCGACAAGTGCAAGCTGTCGGCCCCGGTGCAGACGGTCGTCGAGCGGTACGAACCGAGGACAGCGAAGGACGGGTTGTTCGCCCACCAAGCAGCCTTCCTCAAGGCGTTCCTCCACGACGGCGCGACGGACTTCATCATCACCACCGCCACCGGTTCCGGCAAGAGCTTGTGCTTTTGGGCGTGGGTCTTCGAGTGCCTCCGGCGCGACCCGAAGGCGACAGCCCTGCTGTGCTTTCCCACGCAGGCTCTGATGTGGGGACAGGCGGAAAGGATGCGGAGGATCTCTGAGCAGGACAGCCTGATTTCGCTCAAGGGAAAGAAGTCGGTGTGCGGAGGCACGATCGACATAGCCGGGAACGAGGTAGGCTGGACGATATGGCAGGGCACGGGCAAGAAGGGCAGCCGGCACTACGATGCTGAACTGGCTTCATACCAAGAAAGTGCCCATTTCGAGACGGCTCGTATTCGTATCGCCACCTTGGACAAGGCACATTTTAGCTTGTTCCACCGCAGGAGGGACAAGGACTTTGCCGCTTGCCTTCGGTGCTTCGTCGTCGACGAAGCGCACACCTACGGCGGCGTTTTTGGGGCTAACGTCCACTACTTTATCTTGCGGCTGTACCTTGCCAGCGATGTCCGAGGCAGACCGCGACCGCACATGTTCCTCGCTTCGGCAACACTAGCAGCAGCACGACAGTTCGCTGCAACCTTGCTGCGGCTGGATGAGGACAAGATTACGCACATTCAGGACAACGTGAAGCAGCAGATCGAGTTGGTTCGAGTCGAGGACGTGCCGCGACTTCTCGCCAACCCGGTGTCAGGCGAGATGAACCGCACCGTCCTGTTGCTGAACGATCCAGGCGGCAAGAGCAGCGTGACCACGTTCTTGGGCGACGCTCGCCTAATTGGCAAACAGCTCAATGCCATCTACTTCTCTCAGAGCAAGTTCCACAGCAAAGTACTGGCCAGGGAATTGTCGACCAACAAGAATGGTGTCGGGCGGGAGATCCGCATCTATGATGCGAACCTCCCACCGGGCAAGCGGCGTGAGCTGGAAAACGAACTGAACTCGCCGTCGGCGCGCGGAATCACGGTTCTGGGCACAAGCGCCCTGGAACTGGGCGTGGACATCGAAGGACTGGAAGTGTGCCTTATTGACCGCACGCCCCCGCGTCGGGCAGACCTTTTGCAGCGGATCGGTCGGGTAGGGCGGCGGATCGGACAGCCAGGGCTGGTCGCGCTGCGTCTCTCGGCGGAGCCCCACGACCGTGACATGATGGAGCACCCCATCGATTCCTTCCGCCTCGAATCCAACCGCGCACTTCCCATCCCCCTGCACTTGAACATGTGCAAGTGGCGGCACATGCTCGCCGCCTTCAGCGAATGGAGAAATAACTTGAAGTACGGCGATATTTCGTGGGAGGACTTCAACGGGGCTTTGGAGAACTACTTCGGTTGGTCACCGACTTACTCGGAGCTAAAGGAGAGCTTCGACGATTCCTATGGATCGTTGGTGGACACTTCCGACCCGGCTTGGGTTCATCAAGGATTCCGTGCCTCTGCGAGCGAGGGGAAGATCCCGCTAGTATGCGGCAAAGAGGAAATTGCCCGCATTGACGACATTGATGTGTACCGGGATGCTCATCCGTTCGCCATTTACCTTACTCACGACCAGAAATATTACCGTGTGGTCGGTTATGTCGGGGACTGGAAAATCGGCGAATGGACGAACCCCGACAGCGACTTCGTACTTGGAAAATGGCTCAAGGATATTCAGGAGATTCGGGTCGTGCCCGAACCAAGAGCAATCACGACTCGTGGCACATGGGAAGAGGGATTCGACTTCTGGGAAGCCGCCGAGGCTGTCGATCGGCATATCCGCCCGCGGCGGGGAGCCTTCAAGTTCGGGATCTGGGACTACAAACGGTCGTGGCAAGGGTACACGGAGATCGACTTTGAAAGCGGCAAATCCCGCCGAGTTTCGCTGAAAGAGGCAACGCGTCAGTTCAGGGAGGCGCTGGAAGCGGGAGCCAACCCGCCATTCTTGCCTGACTACTCGTACCGGACGGTAGGCTGGGAATGGGACTTTGACCGCATCGACACTGATGATTGGGGAACCGAGGAGTTGGAAGTGTTGTCGGAGGGCATCGGGGAGCTAATAGAGCACTTTCTGGCGACAGCGGTCGAGTCGAACCTTGAGGACATCAGCGTTGAACTGGATCTCGCCTCTCATAAGCTTAGGGTTCTCGACAGCACGCCGGGCGGGAACGGTCTGTCGGAGGCTTTGCTCTGTGATTGCCGGGTTCCGAACGCGTTCTCCAACTGTTGCCGCGAGCTGGAGAAGTACTTAGGCAAGGGCAAGAAGACTAAGTTCCGGAAGTACCTGCTGGCACTACGTCTCGACCTGTCGGAGTTTACAGCCGAGGAGATTCTTGATGTCGTCCGAGAGCTTCAAGTGCGTTGGGCCGGGTGAAGTCCTCGCCTACCTTCGGGGAGACCTACGAAGGGCAGAGCAGTCGCTGCTAATCATCGGGCCGTGGCTCGACGACTACTTTGCGGAGCAGGTCGTCAAGTCTGCCCGTCGGGACTTGAAGGTTCGAGTGCTGGTACGACCCGAGGCGGAAGTGGATGCACTTGCCTGGGAACGCACTCTCGCCTCGCTTTCAGTTTTCGCTGGACACTGGGCAAGCTTCGAGGGTCGCCATCTGGAACGCCTGCACGCAAAATGTATCTGCATCGACGACCAGACCGTCTACGTCGGGAGCGCCAACTGGTATCGGTACAGCTTGGAGAACTCGTTGGAGGTCGTGCTCAGGGGGCCCTCCGGATTGATCGAGGGCGGGCTGTCGCAGCTCGAAAGTCTCTGGGATCGAGGCGAACCCCTGAAAGTCTCGCCACGTCCAAAGAAGGAACCCGTTGTCGAGACCTCGGCAGTGGGCATCGACCATGAAGTCCTCGATCCGCTCGCTGCCGAGGCCCTCAGGGCGAACCCGAAGGCTTTTGTCTTGGGCAAAAAGGGGCGGCGCTGACAGCTTTGAGGCTATCTCGTTCAGTGCTTTGTCGCCAGTGCGCTCGGATGCCGGGACGTTGACGAGGTCTACCGGAAAGTGGTACAGCCCGCTCTGCGGGCGTCCCGCATCGCCACTCCGACGCGACCGGACGGATCGTGCCATCAAACATACGGTCGAGATGAAACTCGCCGAAAAACCAGCATTTCTTGGTATGCCAGCGCCCGCCACCTCGTTTGTCGGGAACGTACGCACGGCGTTCACGCTGCGCGCGTCGGTCACACCACCTGAGCGGGGTCGATCCGGAGTTGCCAACTGGTCGCGTCATTATTCCGACGCCAACTCGCCAGGACCGCGTCGCCTGGCGCGATGGGGGCGGATGGTGAACCGTGGGACAGGCGTCCGGCCTGTCGGTCCGGAAAGCCAGGCGGGATGCCTATCCCACTTCTCGGCCTTGTCGGCAATCCCGCTTGCGCCTGGGACCGCCTTTCCGGACCGGAGACGTTGCCGACTCGCCTCTTGGTGATCGCTCGGCCTGGTCGTCCGTCACCGCATCCGTGGGACGGCCTTGCCATCCGTGGGAAGAAACAAAACATGGAAGAACCGAACGTTCGTCAAGACCAAGTTTTCAACTGCGCAGGCCAATCCCGAGGTTCACGAGGGTTCACGGGCGTGCGGATCGGGAGGCGACGAGCGTGTTCAAACCGCATCATTGGCCGGCTGGGGCTGGAGTGAACTTGAATGCGAACGCATGCCGGCACGGCGGTGATTTCACAAGCGAGGCGGGAAGCGTGACGGTGGTTCGGCCGGCAGCGTCGATTTCCCATGCCAGGTCTTCCGGACAGCCGAGAAGCTGCAACTTCGAGCCGGGCGCGGGTGCCAGCCCCCCGAAGGGAATCCGTTCCGGCATGGCCTCGCCTGCCTTGGCTGTTAGATAAATCGCGTAGGCGGTTGCGCCCTTCCGCGTGAACACCACCCGGCCGTCCTTGTAGGGCGCGATGGCGCGTGTGCCATAGATGGCCTCGCCGTTCACGTCCATCCACTGGCCGATCTCCTTCATGCGCTCCACGGCGACGGCGGGCAATTGGCCGTCCGGCTGCGGGCCGACATTCAGCAGGAGATTGCCGCCCTTGCCCACGATGTCCACCAGCAGCTGGATGAGTTCGTGGGTGGACTTGTATTTGTCGTCCGGCTTGAACGACCACTGGTCGCCCATCGTCAGGCAGTAATCGCGCGTGAACCGGGCCATGTCCTGGTCGCGCTCGGTCCATGCTTTCAAGTCGTCGGGACGCGCCCACTTGTCCTCCGCCACCAGCGGCCACGACTCGATACAGCCCCACTGGCTGTAGGGCGCCCAGTGCATCATGAACCCGAACTTGAGGTCTTGGAACCACTCCAGCCGCTGCGGCAGCCACGCGGACTCCGGATGATCCGGCGCGGTCCAGAACGCCATCATGATCTTGGCGAGGATCTGTTCCCCAAACGCAGATGAAGTCGGCAAGAGGCTGGGCCCCCGTGGCGACCGGGTTGTTCGTATTGGGGAATGGCGTGCGGGAACTCGCTGGCCGCCGGGCCGTGGCCGGAGGAGATCGGCGACTGGACTTCGCCACCGGCTTGTATGCACTGGAGCAATGGCTATCATCGCAGGCAGCCTGCCGCCCACAATCGTGGACGGCGAGGGACGACAGTGATCTGGGGTTCGACGTGGGAGACGATGATGCGACAGACTGCCTGCAAAACGATCTCGTGGCTGGCGATGGTGGTGGGATGGTGGGTTTTCGTGGAGGCAGATGCGTGTAGTGCGGAACCGCCGAAGAAGCCCCGGGTGGACTTGACGATCGAACCGCTGCTGGATCAGTGGTCGGCGGCGAAGGCGGCCGAGTACCTGGACGTCCGGGCCAACGCGGACGAGGGTACGAACTGCTTGAATTGCCACGCGACCTACGCGTACCTGCCAGCCCGGCCGTGGCTGCCGGCGCCGGGGACGATTCACACCCAGCGGCGGAAGGCGACAGAAGACTGGGCGGCGGGCCTGTTGAAAGAGGCATGGTCGCCGGACGTGACCGGGGACAAGCCGGTGGACCGAAAGGTCGAGCGGCGGATCACCGGCGGGATTCAACTGGCGAACCAGCCGCCGCTTTGGCTGCGCATGGTTCGATGGAAAAGCAACTTTGCCGTCTACAAGTCGCGCGATGGACGTCTCTGGTCGATGATCTCGAACGTCAGCGGCGGCCCGATCGCCGGCCCTCGGTCCGGAGGTCCACGGGCAATCCGCCTGGGAGGATGGCGCTAGCCACCCGTTCCGGATTGGACGCGATACCGGCGGCTAGCGCCCAATGCCGCTTACTTCGTAGCGGCACGGCGCGAGCCGTCCGGTATTACCGTCGGAAAACCGGGCGGCTTGCGCCGCTCCGCTAACAAGAACGCCCCCAAATGGTCCCAAAGTAAGCGGCATTGGGCTAGCGCCGTCCCGCTCACGGAAGATCGGTCAGATGTTTCTCGAATGGTGCTTACTGCTCGGCCAGCAACTCTTCGATGTGGCGGCGGAAGAGCTTTTCGCCTTCGGCGCCTTCCCAATTCAACTCGCCCATCCACCAGTAACGCACGTAGCCCTGCTTGTCCATCAGGTAGACCGTGGGCCACATGCTATTGCCCCAGGCATTCCAGTTCTGGCGGCCGTTGTCCACGAGGATGGGGAAGGCGAACTTGGCTTCCGCGGCCTTCGCCTTGACCTGTTCGACGTCATGCTCGTGAACTCCTTCCGGGGTGTGAATCCCGATGATCGTCAGACCGCGTTTCGCAAACGAATCGTCCCAACCCCTGTACCAGGGGTAATTGCGGATGCAGTTGATTCACCCAAATGTCCAGAAGTGCAGCGCGACGACCTTGCCGCGCAACTGCGACATGGTCAAGGGCGGCGAATTCAGCCAGCCGTCTTTGGCGTCCAGTTCCGGGGCTTTGAATTTCACGTAGCCCACCTTGGATGCGTCGACGGGCGGCCCCAGAACGTCCCGCACCTTGTCCAACTGCTGCCGGGACAGAAGTGCGGCAATCTGAGCCTGCGGGGTGTTGGCGGGTGGTTGAGATCTGGCGGGCTTGACCGGCGACTGGCCGTCTTGGGCCGGCTGCGGGGACTCCGCCGTGGGTTTGGCAGCCGCCTCGAGCACCTGGCGAATCTGCGTTCGCTGCTGGTCTGACAGGTCGAGTTTCTCGGCCACGTCATCCCGCAAGAGCGCTTTCAGACCGTAGACGGATACGCGGATCTGGGCCAGTCGCTTGCGCTGGGCCGCCGTGAGAACCTGCTCCATCCGGCTTTCGGCGGTCGCAGTCAGTTGCTGGAACAGCTGGGTGGCTTTCTCGCCGCCTTGATTCCGCAGGGTCCAGGTCGGGCCGTCCAGTTCGTCGGTCAGCGCGCGGATGGCTTGCCGTTGCGGGCCGTTCAGCCGCAATTCGGCCTGCACCACCGGGTCTCGAATCAGCACCAGATACGGGTCGGCCAAAGAAGTCACAACGATCTGCCCGTGGGGATTGTGCTGCCCACGGGCATTCGCCGACAGGCATAACGCCACTCCCAGGAGCAGCAACGACGGGTTGGCAATCCTCATGGTTTCCCCCCGAATCCACAGGCAATCCTGAGTGAATCAGCAGACGGGCCAAGCGGCATGACGAGCGTTCCTGTAGATTGTGCAGGAGTCCAGCGAGTCTGTCAACGGATTCGTGGTGGCCTTGCGCGCCAGCGAAAGATGCCGTGAAGAGCGCAATCAAAGGCGGGCATTGAGAATGCAACGGCTGCGATCAGGACGCGGAGACGCGGGCGAATTCCTCCGTCTTGCGGCGAAAACGGTCCGCGAACGTGTAACCAAACGGATTCGGCAGTCCACTAACTTGGGCTGGGGCTGCGCCAAGAGCCGCAGAGTGAAGAGTTCCTCGCTCCGGAAAGACGGGTTATGACTTCAGACGCAATCCGATTTCTCCGTTTCGGGCTTCGCCGCCGTTCCTGGCGACGGCTGGTCGGTGGTTTTTTTTCGACGGGCGTGTTGCTACTGTCTGTCGCTGGAGCGATCCAAGTCGTCTCGTTCGTGCTCCATCGGCCGGCTGCGGCCCACGATCAGCGACGGCCAACCGCCGCGCCTGACCGTGGAAAGCGGGGAACTGGAAGGACGGCTGGAGGACGGCCTTCGTGTCTTTAAGGGCATTCCTTACGCTGCGCCGCCGGTGGGAGAATTGCGCTGGCGTGCTCCCCAGCCGCCGAAGAAATGGACGGGCATCCGCCAGGCTTACGCGTACGGGAACGACGCTCCGCAGAAGAACCCGTGGGCTCCGCACCAGGATGAAGACTGCCTGTACTTGAATGTCTGGGCCCCCGCGCGTGGCGTAGGCTTCCAGCCTGCGGGCATTCGTGGCGTAGGCTTCCAGCCTGCGGTATCGGAAAGAAGCCGACAGGCTGGAAGCCTATCCCACTTGGCTCCCGTGATGGTCTGGATTCACGGCGGCGGCTTCATCAACGGCAGCGGGCGCATCCACGGCGAGTCGTTCGCCAAGCAAGGCGTCGTGTTCGTCTCGTTCAACTACCGGCGGGGGCGGCTCGGGTTTTTCGCCCACCCCGCGCTCGACCCGCAGCGTCCACCGCACGAACCACCCGCGAACTTCTGGCTGCAGGATCAGATCGCGGCTTTGAAGTGGATTCAGCGGAACATCGCCCAGTTCGGCGGCGATCCCGATCGGGTGACGATTTTCGGCGTCTCGGCGGGCGGCACGTCGGTCAACGTGCTGATGGGTTCAGCCACGGGCGGGGCGGTTCGCGGGCGGGGTCGCCGTTTCCGGGGATCGAACCGGTGCTGGACAAGGCCGAGCCTTTGGCTTTCACGGAGCGTGCCCTTGCCCGGTGATCGCGAGCCACGCAATCCGAATCATCACCGGGCAATCCTCGCGCTCAGCACCGCGTTCTGAGACGCTTACCTGCACGAAAATGCCGCCGCCAAAGCATGGCTGACCGGCGACGGTCCGCGTCGCATCCTCGAACCCGCCGACGTATGGCAGAAGAAATGACGACGGAGGCAGGATCATGATGAATAACGAGGTGAGTGGCATGCGGGTGTTCGCGTGCCTGGGTCTAATGGCTGCGCCGATGTTGGGCCTGGCGCGAGCGGACGAACTGGTCGATTATGCGATTCGAGTTGGCGGCAAGGATCCCGTGAAGATCGCGAACCTCATGGCCTGCGGCGCACTGTGGCACCAGGGCGGCAGACGTTGATCAACTTGGAGTTCTTCAAGCGGCTCCATGAGGAGTATGGGATGCATCTCGACACGATTTTCACCATGAAACGACGCACCTTTCTTAAGACCGCGGGCCTGACTGCTCGCAGCGCCTGTTTGCCCGGTCCAATTGGCCAAGTCCTTCCCGCCCAGGCTGCGGAATCCCGCCTCACGGCCAGCGGACCGCTCTCGGGTCGGCGGATTCTCACCTCCAACTCGGTCATTCGGGTGAACCAGATCGAGGTCACCCGCACCCGCAACGAAGGTTTTGATGAGTATGACCGTCACACGCCAGGCCAGGCCGTGATATCGGATGAAACCATGAACCTGGCGACGGTTCTGGCACAATCTCCTAAGAGCCACGGAACCATAAAGGGGTTGCTTGATATCAAGCCCGAGGTGCGCACGCTCAACCAGCAGCCCGGGCAAACACCACCGAGTGAGTCATCCCCACACGATACTGAACATCCCGATCCCCACGTTCCCATGAAATCCAAACCCGCACCGTCTTTCCTCGCCACCCGGCTGCTGGCGGCATGCACCTCGCTTTCCGCCGCCGAGTCGCCCGCGCCATCGCAACCGGCTGAATCCGCCATCAACGCCGCAGCTCCGGAGGCCCCGTTGTGTCTGTGGTATCGCCAGCCGGCCACGAACTGGAACAAGGCCTTGCCCCTCGGCAACGGCCGGCTCGGCGCGGTGGTTTTCCCAAGCACCTCGCCGCTCGCCCACCATCAGCGTCGATTAGCGTTCAGCAGCGGTTCAGTTTCCCCCGCTCTTTGACGTGGCGACTTGTCCCTATCGAAACAGTTCCGCCACCGCGATCTCGAACCCGGGCAGGGTCGCACCGCCGCTGAGCGTTTCTTCGTTGTTGAACATCTCGGGCGGAGCGGTCGGCCGATGGACCGTGACCGTGTAGTGGTAGGGGTCCACAATCCACACCATTTCCACTCCCGCCGCCAAATACTCCAGGACCTTGGCGCGGATCTCCTCCGTCTTGTCCGAGGGCGACAGGACCTCGACCGCAAGTTTGGGCGGGCCTTCGACCAGCTTCGTCTCGTCGGTCTGCCGTGCCATCAACTCGGCCGAGAAATACGCCACGTCGATCTCGACCACGGTATCCGGATCGCGCCGCAGGATGCAGCCGACTTCGCCGCTGGCGATGACGCCGTTGTCGGTCGGCTGACGTTCGAGCCATTGAAAGAGAAGATGCGTGATCTTGGCGACGGCCTGAACGTGAAACCGATTCCGATAAGTCATGGGCTTTGCCTTCAGTTCACCCCGCATCAACTCGCGGTCCGTGCCGTTTTCCGGCAGGGCGAGCAGTTCTTCGGCGGTCATCCCCGCCGCGATTGCCGTGCTCATATCGAAATCCCCTCCAGCGGCGTTGCATCCGCGTCCAAGTACGTCAGGCTTTCCAGCCGGCCCCATCTCCGCTTCGCATTGTAACTCCGCAGTCCATCCCGGGAAAGCTAATCGTGCGTGCGGCGGAGCATACCCGACCGTCCGCACCAAACCGGCACAGAGAAGCTGATTCACGGCGGCCGGATTCCCCCTCAGACCGGGATTACACCGCATCGGCTATCGCCTGCAGTTGGCCCGCGGACCTCGCTTGTTCCTTTTCCAGGAACTCGCGGCCATACTTGACGCTCAGATGGTCCCAGGGCAGGCGGGCGCCGATTTCGTAGGGCGTGTGCAGCATCTGCTGCACATCCAAGCCGGCATCGGCCAACGCCTGCCACCAGCGCTGGGGATCGAATTGCTCCCGCCAACTGTCCATCCGGGCTCCGCGCCGCCAGACCAGTTCGATGGCTTCCGCCACGCGCCGGTCGCCGCGGCTGAGCACGCCTTCGATCAGACTGGTTTCGACATCGTGGCACTTGATCGACACGCTGCCGCGCCGGCAGTTCCGCTTCAAGTATTGATGCGCCTCGCGGAAGTACTCGCGGGTCTGCATGGCGTTCCATTGGTACGGCGTGTGGGCTTTGGGAACGAAGTTGGAAACGCTGGCGGTCACATTGGCCCACCGGCCGCGCTCTTCTTTGCCGATGCGGGCGATCGTTTCGGCCATATCGAGGATCCCGTCCAAGTCGGCGGTCCGCTCGCCGGGCAGGCCGCACAGGAAGTACAGCTTGACGCTTTCGTAATTGTTCCGGAAAGCGACGCGGCAGCCCTCGTACAAATCGTCGTTCTTGATCTTCTTGCGGATCTGCTCGCGCATGTCGTCGCGGGCCACTTCCGGGGCCAGCGTCAAACTCGAACGCCGCTCGTTGCCGATCAGTTCGGCGATCGTCCGCAGTTGCTCGTTGACGCGCAGGCTGGGCACCGTGACGTTGACGCCCAACGGCCCGAACACGCGTTTCAATTCCCGGACCAGTTCTTCGAATTGCGGATAGTCGCTGCTGGACAGCGACAGCAGCGAAATTTCGTTGTAGCCCGTGTTCCGGTAGCTCTCCAACGCCCCGTCGACGATTGTCTGGACCGACCGGAACCGCAGCGGGCGTTTGATCACAGTGCTTTGGCAGAAGCGGCACTGCCACGGACAGCCGCGCATGATCTCGACGGCGATCCGGTCATGGACGCATTCCACAAACGGCACGATCGGCTTGGTCGGGACCGGGATCGATTCCAGGTCGGAAATCACGCACGGGGCGATCGTTTCCGGCACGTCGGGGCGAGTCCGGTTGAGGGCCACGAAGCGGCCTTCGCGGTACTCCGGCTCGTAAAATCGCGGGACGTACGCAAACGGCAGCCGGGCAGCCACCTGGGCCAGCATTTCCGCCCGCTGCTGCCGCCCCGCCGCTTCGGTCGACACGCCGCCCTCGGCCAGGCAGGCGGTTTGAAGTTCTTTCCACAGATCGCACAGTTGCGGCAGGCTCGGTTCCCCGTCGCCCGTGACGAACACGTCGACGAACGGGGCCAGCGGTTCGGGGTTCTGCGCGCACGGGCCGCCCGCAATCACCAGGGGATGTTGCATCGTTCGCTGGTCCGCACGCAGCGGGATGCCGCCCAGATCGAGCATGGTCAAGACATTAGTGTAGCAGATCTCGTATTGCAGCGAGAAGCCCAGGACGTCGAAGTCGGCCAGCGGCGTAAACGTCTCCAGGCTGTACAGGGGCAGGCCCGCTTGGCGAAGCTGGTCTTCCATGTCGGGCCAGGGCGTGAACACCCGTTCGCAGTACCAGTCGTCGCGGGCGTTCATCAGCGAGTACAGGACTTGCAAGCCGTGGTGGCTCATTCCGATCGTGTACGCATCGGGAAACGCCAGGCAAAGCCTCCCCCGCACGCTGCGTGGGTCCTTACGTTCCATGTTCAATTCGCCGCCGATGTACTGGGCGGGCATTTGCACGCGCAGCAAGACGTGATCGACGAGACGTTCCTTCACAGTCGAATCGGGCATGGACGGCTTTCAAGTTGGGGACAGATGATATAATCGGCCAGGGTATTGTTTCGGGAATTCAGAATTTTGCCAGGGCACAAACATGTCGGAAGCGGAATTCGTCACCGTGGCGCGAGTCGGCGACATCGCCGAGGGGAAGGGCGCGTCCTACGTGGTGGGCGAGAAGGTGATTGGTGTCTTTAACGACGGCGGCGTCTACAGTGCGATTAACGACTTGTGCCCCCACATGGGCGCTTCGCTGGCCGATGGGCATCTGGAAGACGGCGTCGTCGCCTGCCCTTGGCACGGCTGGCGTTACCGAGTCAGCGACGGCACGTGGTGCGACAATAAACGGATCAAGACGGACAGTTACGAAGTTCGCGTCGTCGGGGATGAGATCCAGGTGCGGGTACGTTGACGTGAATAACTTCCCGGTTTCGATCCGACCGCAAACCGGCAGCGACGGGGATTAGTCCCAGTCCAAGCGTTCTCCTCCAGAATCTGAGCGAGAAGTTTTCAAGAAAACAAGAAAACCTTCGAGCTTTTCCGGGGTTCCGTGCGTTTAACACGTGGCAAATAAACCCGAGGCAAGGAGGTTTTCCAGTGAAAGCAAGTATCCGCGAACAGCTCCGTCGACGCAAGAAGCACACCGCCGCTCGTCTCCGGCAGATGAACCTCGAACATTATGGCCAGCCTGTGCTGCAGGCTTCCAATATTCAGTCTTACGGGGTTTTCTTGGTTTTTCGCGTGTTGCGGAACGTAGTATTTGCCATCCGTGCTACTTCTTGCTTCGGTGAGCCTGACGGGCGAACTCTCTCCCGAGCCCCCTTGCGGGCCGGAGCCGTGGTCGCCTATTTCCCGCTGGCTGCCTACGATGCGGCCCGGTTCCCGCCCTGCCCCTGCCACAGGCTGGCTAGCGCGCGGTAGTGTTCGGCGCCGACCGGAGCGCCGATCGGGGTTTGCTGCGTGATGGCCTGGGTCAAGCGAGCGGCTTCGATCACGTGGATCTTGACCCGCTCGGCGGTCTGGCGGATCTTGGCGGCCGCGTCGCCTCGGCCTTTGGCCACCACGATCGGCGCGGATGCCGCTTGCCCATCGTACTGGAGTGCCACGGCCAGGGACGCACCCTGGACAAGCACCAGTTGCGCCCGGACCACGGCTGATTCCACGTGCGTCAAGGCCAGATCGCGCTGCACTTGGCGCCGTCGACGCTGCACGCCCGGATCGCCGTTCTGGCTGCGCATCTCTTCCCGCATCTCGTCCGGCGTCATCTGCAGCGAGCGTTCGTGACGCCACCGCTGGAAGCCGTAGTCCGCGACTGCCACGATCACCAGCGCGCCGCCGACCTTGAGGCAGATCCCGCTCAGGAGGTCCGCCAAGCCAGTCGCCAACGCAGCGGGGGCAAGGCTGCTCAACGCCATGATGCGGTCCCGCTGGTCCCAGACGGCCCAAACCGCAACGCCAGCGAGGACGGCCAGTTTCAGCAGCATCATGACCTGCCGCGCCGCCGCGTCGCCCGAGAACATCCGCGCGGCGGCCGCCAGGGGATCGAGTCGCGAGAAGTCCGGTGCCAGCCGCTGGGGCTGCGGCTGGAATCCCGTCTGAAGCAGGTGTCCGATCACCGCCACTCCCAGCAATCCGCCGCAGACCAAGGCCAAGCTGCGTCCTAAGCGCCAGAGGGCATCGCTGCCGGCCTCGAACGCCATGCTCGCGTCCGTCGGCAACACGGTCGCGCCGCTCAGCGGTTGACGCACGCAGTCGGCTAGTGCGCCGAACAACTCGCCGCCGCCCAACAACAGCACGCCGGCCAGAAAGACGCCCGCCAGCGGCAGGTCGTGACTCTTGGCCGCCTGGCCCTGCTGCCGGGCGATCTGCCGGCGGTGCGGCGTCGGCGGATGGATTCGTTCGGTGGACTCGTCGGACATCGGTTTGTTCTTGTTTTGTTACGATCTCAGTTGGGTTTCGGGAACATGTCGCGTTAGAGAGCTTTGAAATTCGAAATACGAATCTCGAAATCCGAAACAAATTCAAAATTTGAATGCCTAATGTTCAAAACAAGAACTGTGGTCTCATCGTCTACATGCGGCTTCGCCCGGGACGTTTGGACATTCCGATTTTGGGTTTTGAATTTGTTTCGGATTTCGGATTTCGAGCTTCGGATTTTCCCTGCGTTAGGGTTTAGCTGCGGTGCTTTGTCCCAATGTTCCAATCGCGTTCCACACGGTGTCCAGCGAGACCTGCGTCTGGCCGTGGAAGACCCAAGCGACGGATGCCAGGCACAACGACAGGGCCGTCCAGGCGACTAGGCTGTTGACGCCCAGGCCGGAAGCCAGCACGCCGAACTGCGGCGCAATCCGGCCAATCAGCGCTAGGATCAGCGAAGTCAGAACGAGGGTCACCACCACGGGCGCCGCAACACGCACGGCCAGCAGCAGACTGTGCCCGGCCACTTCGCTCAACGTCCCCACCAACCCCGCCGAGAAGCCGACTTGCCCCGGCGGCATCCAGGCAAACGTATCCAGCAAGCCCGCCAACAACTGGCGATGACCGCCGGTCACCAGGAATACGGCGGTGGCGAGCAACGCAAACAACTCGCCCAGCACCGGCGAGCTGCCACCCGTCTCCGGATCGACGATTTCCGCCATCGACATGCCGCTCAACTGGCCGATCATCTGTCCGGCCGCGCGCAATCCGCTCACCAGGATCAACAGCGCCAACCCCAGAATCAGCCCCAGAATCGCCTCGCGACACAGCGGCACCACGAGCTGCGGCCAATCGCCCGCGGGCACGGTCGGCTGGCACCAGTAGACCGGGGCCACCAACAACGCCACGGCAATCGCCAACACCAGCCGCACGGACTTGGGCGCAAAACGCGCGTCCAGCGCCGGCGCAAAAAACGTCAGGCCGCCGACGCGGGCCAGCACGAACAGGAAGACCAGCACCTGCTGGCGTGATAGCTCGACCAGTGCGGACATCGCTTCTTATCCGCCTGCCAATGTTTGAGGGATGTGAGTGATCAGCACCTGGGAATACTCGACCAGCCGCTCGAGCAGCCAAGGCAAACACAGCGCTACGGCCACAATGGTTGCAACCAGCTTGGGAACGAAGCTGATCGTGGGATCATGCATCTGAAACAAGGCTTGGACAAATCCGACCACCACGGCCGCTGCCAGCGCGACCAGCAGCAGCGGCGCGCCCAACCACAGCGTGGTCGTGATCGCTTCCCGGCTCAAATCGATGGCTTGTTGGGGGTCCATTGTCAACTGTCAGTTGTCATTGGTCATTGGTCACTGGTCACGTGTAGGGGGCGAAGCTGGCCATCAACATGCCGACGACCAGGTTCCAGCCGTCGACCAGGACGAACAGCAGCAGCTTCATGGGTAACGAGATCATCATCGGCGGCAGCATGACCATGCCCATCGACATCGTCACGCTGGAGACCACCAGATCGACGATGACGAAGGGCAGGTAGATCTGAAAACCGATCAGGAACGCGGTCTTGAGTTCGCTCAGCACAAACGCCGGCAGCAGGACCTGCAACGGCACGTCGTCATACGTGCTGGGGGCGGCGGTTCCTTGCGGCAAGTACTGGTAGAACAGCCACACGTCGTCGCTGTTGCCGACAATTTCAATCTGGCGGCTCATGAACTTGCGGATCGGCCGCACGCCGGCCTGCCAGGCTTCCTCCAGGCTCATCGTGCCTTGCGGATCCGTGTACGGCTGGACGGCATCCTGATACACGTCCTTCCACACGGGAGTCATAATCAGCAGCGACATGAACAGCGCGATCGAGGTGATCACCTGGTTGGAAGGCAACTGGCCGATGCCCAACGCTTGACGCAGTAATCCCAACACGACGGCGATCCGGATAAAGCTGGTGGTCATCATCAGCAGGGCCGGCGCCAAGCTCAGGACGCTCATCGTCAGGACCATTTGCAGCGTCGCGCCCAGCCGCTCGCGGCTGACCCAATCCGCCGGGTTCGCCGTCAGCGGCGGCGTCTGCTCCGCTGGCAACACAGACGAATCGTTCGGGCGGGGCTCTTGAGCTGCGCCGGGCACGCCCGGGCAAACGACGACAACCATCAGCGCGGCGAGGATGCCGGCGAGCAGCGGCCGGTATGCCATGTACCCAAAACGTGGCTGTGGTCCGCGCGGACCGGCAGACGGCGGCGACGAATTCGTGGTGCGCGCGTCCGTCATCTCGGTCTCCACTTGTCTACTTCTAAGCCCGCTGCGTTTGGCCGCACTGCCACAGGATCTCGCGAAAGGACGCCGTAATGCTATCGGGGTGGCTTTGCCGGCAGATGCCGGCCAGCCGGTCGATTTCCTCGGGCTCCGTGATTTCGGTCAGCGTTTCTGCGCCGGTGGCGGTTACCGACAGCAGTAACAGCTTGTTGCCCACCCGGACCAGGTGCATCTCCTGGCGGCCGTTCAACGGAGCGCGGCCCAGCGTTTGAACGACCTCGCCCGGCAGCGTGGCGCCGTGGCGGGCATTCGCCTTGCGCAGAATCAACATGCATAATACAAACAAGCCGAGCACGACAGCCAGGCTGGTAATGACCGTGGTCACCGCGTTACCCGCGGAGGGCGGGCGGAATCGGCCGCTGGACTCGCCGGCCGGCTTCTGCAGCGGCTTGAGAGGCAACGCCGAGTCTGTCGCCGTAGCGGCAAACGCCGCAACGCGCGCGGGCTTTTCGACCAATCGGACCGGCAGCCTGGCGGAGGCGGACGGCGCGGCCAAGGGCAGTTCCTGGCTGCAAACATCGTCTGGTGCTGCCAGCGCTGCCAGCATCAACGCGGCGAAACGGATTCGGCACATCGGGGCAGTTTCCTCCGAGGGGGACAAGGGCGGCTACTTGTCTCCAAAAACGCCGCGGAGGGCAAGATCAACTTGCGGGATTCTCTGAATCTCAAGCGGCCATCGTGAATCTGCGCCGGTTGGGGACGTGGATCAACCCCTCGCGGCACATTTGGCCCGCTAGCTCCGCCAATTGCTGCTGGGCCAATTCGATGTCGCGCAAGCGCGTCGGCCCCATGGATTCGAGCTGCCGCCGGAGCGTCCGGCCGGCCGAGGAGGGTAGATGGCGGACGATGCGATCGATCAGGTCCCGGTTGGCGCCCGACAGGGCCAACAGGACCGTCTCCGGTTCGGCGGCGCCGAACACGCGGGCCAGCGCCGCATCGTCCAGACGCACCAGGTCGTCGAATTCGGCCAGCGGGGGCGTCTCGCCCGGTTCCGCCGCGCAAGCCGGCGAGCGATCGGAGTACGGCACGCCGCGCGATCGCGGCCGCGTTCGGCCAGCGGTGCCGTGCTGCGGACCAGCCCCAGCCGCAGACGGGAACCCCGGTTCGTCCAGCGGCGATTCGCCGGACCTGCCCGAGCTCCCGCCCGGGGCCGTGAAACCCCAGGGCTGCAGGGCAGCACCCAAGTCGCGAAGGACTTCCGGTGCTGCGGTCTCCAATTGGCCCAGACGCCGCAGGACTTCCGCTTGGCGCGCCGGCGGCAAACGCTGCAGCAAGTCGGCAGCTTGCCGGGGCGGCAAGTGGGCCATGACCAGGCAGATGGTCTGCGCGTGCTCGTGGGCCAATCCGCGGGCTAGTTCGGCGGTGGAGGCATCCGCCGGTAGTGACTCGAACTCGGCCTGGTGACAAGCGGCAGAAGAACGCAGCCCCGGCAATCCGCGCCGGGGCGAGGCTTCGTCTTGGTACGCAGCACCGAAGTCCGACGATTCACCTTCTGCCGCTCGCGGGTACACGTGGTCCACAGCGGGAACGGCGACCGGGGCGGAATCCGCGGCCAACGTCTCCGCCGGCGTGCCGGCCGCTTCCCCGGATTCGGCTTTTTCGGGCTTCTGGCCGGAACCAAAACCGGAGTTCAGAAAGTCGGCCAGAACCCGCTCGCGTTCCTGCGAATCCACCTCTCCCAGTTCGACCAAGGCGCCCCGCACGCGAGCGGCCAATTCGAGCGGGAACTGGCCGAACAGGACTTCCGCGGTCGGCTGGTCGAGGCTCGCGATCAGGATCGCCGTTTTACGGATTCCGTCGTCCACCGATGGGCTCAGACGTACCGAATTCAGTTTTGGCCGCCCAGCATCGTTCGACATGGAAACGTCTCCATCGGCCAAAATTGAATTCGGTATGTCTGAGCCCCGTTTGGGCCGCAGATTGCGTCAAGCCGCCTTGCGCAGCCACCGCTGCAGCGTCTCGGCCGCGGCTTGAGGGTTCTCCTGGATCGCGCGGTGGATGCGGACGTGAACCTCCGGCGCGGCCGCCAGCGGTTTGGCATCCGAGGGGGGATCATCCGTGGCGTCCGTGGCGGCGGCCTCCTGCAAACGGCTGGCGACCGCTGCGGGACGGCGCCGGCTGCCGACGACCAACACCACGCTGGCGATCAGCAGGCCACCCGCAGCCAGCAACGACCAATGCGCCATGATCCAGGCTGCGGCCACCGATCGCAGTTCCGCGGTGTCCGTTTCGACACGCGGCGCAGCGTCGTAGGAGGTGACCACGACTTGCGGAGTTCCCCGCAGGTCTGCGGTTGGCGACGGCAGCAGCGCCAGCACGGCTTGCTCGACCGTCTGCTTGATATCCTCCTCGACCGCCTGCAAGGCTTGGCGGTCCAGGGCGGTTCCTTCCGCGTTCACGCTTCGCTCGCGCCAAACCCGGGCAAAGTAGCTTTTCGGCAGGTCGATCGAAGCCGACACCAGGGCGGGCGCGAAGCGGCGGCGGCCCGCACTGGCCACGCCGGCAACAGGCGTCTCCGGGGCCTCGGCCAATTGCACATTCACGCCGACAATCAAGCCCGGATAGGCGCTCAAGCGGTTTTGAATTTTCGTCCGGAATTCCTCCTCCAGCCGGGCCTGTTCCGCACGGGCGGCATAATTCGCCGCCGCCGAACCGGGACCATCACCGCCGGGGTATGCGCGGCACGCATTCAAGTCCGAAATCGTGACTTGGTCGCGGTCCAAGCCGGCCACAAACCCGGCGACCGTGTCGCGGATGGCTTCGATTTCTTCGTAGGTCAACTCGCGATCGCCGTTGGCGCGCACGGCCACGACGGCCCGCACGTCGGTGGTCGGCGGAAAGCCCGGTTTCTTGACTTCTGCGTACTGGACCGAGGCGGTTTCGATCCCGTTCATCCCCGACAGGATTCGCGCCAGCTTCTTCTGCTCGGCGACCCGATAGCCCATTTCGGTTTGCTGCCGCGAGGCGAACGGACTGCTCTCGGCGGCCACGTCGTCCAGCGAGTCGTCAAAATCCGCAGGCAAGGCATCGGCCGCATCCAAAGCGACCAGGTAGGCATCCAGTTTCGCTTGGGGGACCAGGATCTGGCCCTCGCTCAGTCGCGCCTCGCGCAAATCCGCGGCCTGAAAGGCAGCGGTCATCTTGGCCAATTCACGGAAGGAAAAAGAGCGGCCCTCGAACAGCGGTTGGTACGGTCCGCTCGCGTGTCCGGTAGCCAACAGCACCAAGCCGGCTAGCACGGCCACGGCCAACGCCAAGCAGGCGATCCGCGTCGGCACCGTCAAGGCACGGTAACGCTCGACGATTTGTTCGGCCGGCTTGCTGAACCACTCCATCCCGGGATCTCCGACGCGTCCTTCAGGCGGCTTTCCTGGAACCGCTGTCCTCGCCGGTTAGCCGCGGGAACTGAACGGTCATCGCCACGCCGCCGTCCGGACAGTCGGCCGCAGAAATCAGCGCGCCGCAACCGGCCACGATCTGCTGCACCTCCGGCCAGGACAGCGGCCGGGCTTCCCCAGTCCCGGCGGCCAGTCCCTCGCCGAGCAACAACTCGACGCTTTCCGACCGGTCGTCGGCGATTTCCACCTCGACGCCGTCTTCGTCGCTGTAGGTGGTGACGACAATTTGACTGCCGGCGGGACTCGCCGACACGGCGTTGCCGATCAGCCGGATCAGCAGCACGCGCAACTGGCGGCGGTCGCCGCGCACCATCGTGTACGGGGCAGCGTCGACTTCGATCGGCACCCGCCGCCGCAAACTCTCGCGCTCCAAGGCGTCGCAGACTTCCTGCAGCAGATCGCTGATGTCGAAATCCGGCAGGTCGGCCGACGGCAGAGGCGGAAACGGCACAAGACTAGTCATGTTTTTCTCCCGCTGCGTGAACGAGGCCGCGTCCGGCGGTTGCCGGACGGGCGGCGCGGAAAAGCCGGGAGCTTTTACTCGAAAAGTCCGAGTCTTGTCAACGTGCGTTTTTCAGTTCAGTCCCTTGAGGCAGCTAAGCTGGACCTCGTCGCTGCTCTCTTGGCTTACGCCCGTCACCCGTTCCATCATCCAGGCGTTCAGGTCCGCCAGCATTGCTGTCGTCAGATCGTCGGCGACCGGGTACTGGCGCAACGTCACGTGCAGGCTGGCGGCGTGGAACAGGTGCAATTCTTCGCAGCTTTGCTGCAACGGATACTCCAGCGAGTCGCGGCCTTGGGCAATGAACAGAGGCAAGCGGCGAATCTGCCGGATGCGGGCCAGGGGAGCGAGTCCTTCCGGGAAGGGACCGCCGATGGAAGCCAGCCCGGCAAACCGCTCGGGGTACTGCAGACCGACCCGCAGGGCCATCGTGCCGCCACACTGGAATCCGGCCAGGAACACGTGCTCGGCCGCGATCTGATAGCGGGCGCACGCGGCGTCGATGCTGTCAAAGATCTGCTGCTCCGCGGCCTCAATGGCCTGCGCGGTCTGGCTCCAACGGAAACCCGACTCGCCCGGCAGCGGCGAACTGCAGCCGCGCGGGCAGACCGCCACGTAGTTGCGCAAGCTGACGTGCGGCATGATCTGCTTCAATTGCCGTTCATCGTCGCCGGGGCCGTGCAGCCAAACCAGCAGCGGGTAGCCAAAAGTGGGCTCGTAATGGTGCGGAACAAACAACGTGCAATTGGGACTGCAGGACGGCGGCAAATCCACCGTCGCGCGGTCCATGTGGGAAACGAAACGGGACGCCGACACGGCCCCGAGGGGCCAACTATGCATGCGATTCATGATAGCGAATGAAGGCTGAGTGTCGTGGATGAAGGGTAGGTTCTGGCGTTGTAAACCAGCCGCGTGACGATGTCAATGTCAACTCGTTGGAAGCGCGGAATTGGACCCGCGCTTGAAGGTCAAGCGAACGGCCTCACCGTTTAGCGCGAGAGATGTCGCGCCGGGTGCTAGCTGGGCGGCGGAGTCGCGGTCAACTGGTTCATCGTGCCAACCAGGCTCTTGACGGCCGTGACGCTCTTCTCAAAGTCCGCCCGTTCCTGCCCGGCCAAATCGAGTTCGATGATCCGCTCGACGCCGCCGGCGCCCAAGATGACGGGCACGCCGACGTAGTATCCGCCGACGCCGTATTCGCGGTCGCAATAGGCCGAACAAGGCAGCAAACGCTTCTTGTCCTTGACGATCGCTTCGACCATTTGGGCCACGGCGGCAGACGGCGCGTAGTAAGCGCTGCCGGTCTTGAGCAGATTGACGATCTCCGCGCCGCCGTCGCGCGTCCGCTGGACGATTTCCGCCAGCCGTTGCGGGGCGATCAACTTGGTCACGGGAATGCCGCCGACCGACGTGTAGCTGGGCAACGGGACCATGGTGTCGCCGTGTCCGCCCAGCAGCAGAGCGGTGACGTCTTCGACGCTGACGCCCAATTCCATCGCCAGAAACGTCCGATACCGGGCGGTGTCCAGGACGCCCGCCTGCCCGACCACGCGGTGCGGCGGGAACCCGCTGATCTGCCAGACGCGCTGCGTCATCACGTCCAGCGGATTGGTGACCACCACGATCATCGCGTCCGGACTGGTCGCCCGCACCTGCTCCGCCACGGCGCTCACCACGCGGGCGTTGGTGACCAGCAAATCGTCGCGGCTCATGCCGGGTTTGCGGGGAATGCCGGCGGTGACGACGACCACGTCGCTGCCGCGGGTCGCCTCGTAGTCGTTCGTGCCGATCACGTTCGCATCAAATCCTGCGATCGGCCCGGACTGCATCAAGTCCAACGCCTTGCCCTTGGGCATGTTTTCCGTGGCAGGAATATCCACCAGCACGATATCGCCGAGCTCGTACATGGCGCACCAGTGTGCGGTGGTGGCGCCGACGAACCCGGCGCCCACAATCGTGATCTTTGCACGACGCCTCATCGCAAGTTTTCCTTTCAGAACATGAAGGAAAAGAAATGACGCAGTACCGCCGGTCACCCGCAGGCCGCGGTGCGGTGCGGGAACCAGCGAACTACTAAACCACGAATATTGAAACTTCGCGCCGACAAGTCAAGTGGGCTGACTTTTTTCGCAAATCGCAGCGGGGGTGCTCTGCCGAGCGGCAGGCGGATGCGGTACACTGACGGCAGATCGATCCGGCAACCGGCTAAGCACCGTTCGAGAAACAAGTGGCGTAAGCTTCCAGCTTGCGATGCCATGATCTCCCGCAAGCTGGAAGCTTACGCCACGGAGAAATCGGACAGTTATTTCTCGAACGGAGCTTCCGCCGACAGGCCGGCTTGCCGTTTCGACCGTGCATCGCCGCCCTGCGGAGGTTCTGACGCAATATGGCTGCATCGATTCCGGAGTTCTGGCAACTGCTGACGGACAGCCGGCTGGTGACCGCCGAGCAATGCCAACAGTTGATGGTCAGTTTTGGCCAGGTCAAAGGCGCAGTGACTCAGGGCAACGCCCGCACGCTGGCCGAATGGCTGATCTCCCGCGGCGTGCTGACGCGATACCAGACGATGGTGCTGATGGCCGGGCGCTCCGGGCCGTTCCTGTACGGGGATTACAAACTGTACGATCGCCTTGAAAGCGGTGCTCTGGCGGGCATGTTCCGCGCCGTCCACATGCCGACACAACATCCGGTTGTGCTGCAGTTTCTGACGGGATCGGCAACCCAGGATCCGCGGCAATGGGCGGCCCTGGCGCCACAGTTGCAAGTCCACAGCGCGGTCCAACACCCGCACCTGCAGCGTTGTTTCGAGGTCGTCGATCTGACGTCCTATCGATTCTTGGTCGTGGAGGACTTGCGGGGACAGAGCGTCGATCAAATGTTGCTCGGCGGCCAGCGATTAGCGCCCGCCGAAGCCTGCCGCATCATCCGCTGTGCGGCCCTGGCCCTGACGCCCCTGCATCAGCGCGGCGTGGCGCACGGCGACATTCGCTCCGGCCGCCTGTGGCTGGAACAGGGTGGCAACGTTAAGCTGCTGCGGGAACCGGTGAACGGGTTCGCTCCCGTGTTCTTGTCGCAGCCGGACGCCGACGGATCGCTGGCGCTGCGAGCCGATTACCTGGCGCCGGAGTTCCTGCAAGAGGGCAAATCGCCGGATGCGTTGACGGACATCTACGCCCTGGGCTGCACGCTGTACGAACTGCTGGCGGGCCAGCCGCCCTTTCCCGGCGCCGATCTGCGGACCAAGATGCATCAACACGCGACCCAGCCGATTCAGCCGCTGGATGCCGTCGGCGTGCCGCAGGGGCTGACGCAAGTCGTCGCCTACCTGATGGCCAAGAATCCGGCAGTCCGCTACCAGCACCTGAACCAGGTGATCGCGCAAGTCAGCCCGTTTGTCGACACCAGTCGCCTGAATGTCGCCTCGCCCAAACCGCCCGCGACGCAAGCGGTGTACGAGCGCGCCATCCAACAGCGCCAGACGGCCGCCCCTGCCGCCGCAGCGCCGCTGCCGGTCCGCCCGGCGAGCGGTGCGGCGGGAGCAACGGCCGTTCGACCGGCCGTGGTGATTCCGGCGGCGGGCGGTCCCCCCGCCGCTCCCGCCGCAGGAACTCCGGCCGCGGGATCCGCCGGCTCGGTGTTGCACGGCCGCCAGCGCCACAAGCCGGCCCAGAACAAGCTGCTGTTCAACGTGGCGATCGCCGGCGGTGTCGTGCTGTTGCTGCTGATCGTCCTGATCTGGCTGAACAGCGGCGCCAGCCCGGGGCCCGTCACGCCTCGCGGAGGGGCATCGTCCGGACGCAACTCCGACACGCCCGGCGAGGAAGCCACCAACCCGTTGCAAGAGCCGCAAGCGGGCCAGCTGGCCGCCGCCGCACCGGAATCCGGCAGTCGGTTCGAGATCGTCGCCGATGACGGCCAACAGCCTTGGCAGTCTCCGACCGCAGGCCAACCGGTCTCGTTGCGTTACCTGCCTCCCGGCGCGCAGTGCTTTCTGATTGTCCGGCCGGCGGATTTGCTGGCCGGCGCCGAGGGACCGAAAGTCTTGCAGGCACTGGGGCCCGCGTTTGCCCGGACGCAAGCGGCCTGGGAAGCGGCGGCCGGATTGCCGCTGGGCGAGATCGAGCAACTGATCGTCAGTTTCCACGACCACGGCGATCCCCTCCCGCGGCCGACGCTGGTCGTGCGCCCGAAAACGCCCGTAGCCAAGGATGCGATCCTGCAGCAATGGGGCAATCCAGCACCGGCGTCGCCCGGCTTGGCCGACATGTTCACCGGCGGCAGCGGCTGGTCCTACCTTCTGCCGGAAGATGGGCAAGGCCGCGTGTTCGTCGTTGGACGAGTGGAAGAAGTCGAAGAGATCCGCGCCGCGCAGGGCGCTGCGCCGGCGCTCACGGCCGCCATGGAAAAACTGCTGAAGGCATCCGACGACCGGCGGCACTTGACCGTCTTGTTTGCTCCCAACGAACTGATTTCCAATTTCTTCCGCGACGGCCGGCGATGGTCGCTGTGCGAGCCGCGTCAAGCCCGCGAGCCGCTGGACTGGTTCCTGGGCGACGGCATGCAAGCGGCCCTGTTCAGCGTACACGTCGCCGATTCGGCCTACGCCGAGTTGACGTTCGTTCCGCGGCTGGGCGCGACGCCGGGAAGCACGCCTGTCGCCGAGGTCCGCAATCGCCTGCAGCAGATGCCGGAACTCGTCGAACGCTACGTGGCCAGCTTGAATCCGCACCCGTCGTGGCGCCTGGTCGCCTTGCGCTATCCGCAGATGATCCGCTTCTTGTACACCCAGAGCCGCGTCGGCGTCGAAGGCGATTTGGCGGTCATCAACGCCGCTCTGCCGGCGTCCGCCCTGCACAACTTGGTGTTCGCCACCCAGATGACACTGACTTCCCCGGCAGGGGCCGCCCCGATCGCTGCCCCCGCGACCGCAACTCCCGCCGGCCCGCGGACCATCGCCGAACTGCTGAACGCGCCGCTCAGCCTGGCGTTCGCCGCCGATTCGCTGGAGTTCGCGATGCAGAGCGTCGAAAACGCCGTCCGGGACGCGTATCCGAACCTGCCGTTTCCCTTCGCCGTCAAGGTCCTCGGCAGCGACTTGGAAAAGAACGGCATCACCCGCAACCAGCAGATCCGGGACTTCGACCTGCAGAACAAGAGCGTCGCGGAAATCCTGACCGCGATGGCGCTGAAAGCCAATCCCATTCGGACGGTCAAAGAGCCGCACGAAAAGGACCAGCAGTTGATTTGGGTCGTCGGCCCCGATCCGGCCGACCCGGCCAAAAATGTACTCCTGATCACCACCCGGGACGCCGCCGCAGCCAGAGGTTATACGCTGCCGCCCGTCTTCCAACCCCGCTAAATTCTTTCGAAGGAACTTACTCATGCCCAACCATCAAGTCGTGCTGATCCCGGGCGACGGGATTGGACCGGAAGTGACCGCTGCCGTGCGGCGCATTTTTGCCGCCGCCCAGGCGCCCGTCGAATGGATCGAACATCAGGCGGGAATCGCCGCTCTGCAAACCGGCAACAACGTTTTGCCCGCTGCGACGATGGAAGCCATCGAACGCTACGGCGTCGCGCTCAAAGGCCCCTGCACCACGCCGGTCGGCGAAGGCTTTACCTCGGTGAACGTGGCCCTGCGGAAACGGCTCAACCTGTATGCCGCCGTCCGTCCCGTCCGCAACCTGGAAGGCGTTCCGACGCGTTTCGAAGATGTCGACATGATCATCATCCGCGAGAACACGGAGGGCCTGTACAGCGGCGTCGAGAACGAAATCATCAACGACGTCGTGATGAGCATGAAGGTGGCCAGCGAGACGGCCTGCACGCGGATCGCCCGCTGGGCCTTCCGCTTTGCCACGCGGCGCGGACGCAAGAAAATCACCGTGCTGCACAAGGCCAATATCATGAAGCTGACCGATGGGCTGTTCCTGCGCTGCGCGCGGAAGATCCACCAGCAGGAATACCCGAACATCGAATACAACGAGACCATCATCGACGCCGGCTGCATGAAACTGGTCCAAGACCCGTCGAAATTCGACATGCTGCTGATGGAGAACCTGTACGGCGACGTGGTCAGCGACCTGTGCGCCGGCCTGGTCGGCGGCCTGGGCGTCGTGCCCGGCGCCAACTACGGCGACAAGGACGCGGTCTTCGAGGCGGTCCACGGGTCCGCGCCGGACATTGCGGGCAAGGGCCTGGCCAATCCGCTGGCCCTGCTGATGTCGGGCGTGATGATGCTGAACCACTTGGCCGACACGCGGAACGACGCCACGTGCAGTCAAGTCGCCGAGCGGATCAAGACGGCCTATAACACGACCCTGAAGGACGGCCAAAAGACGCGGGACCTGGGCGGCGAACTGGGGACGGAAACATTCGCCGACGCGGTGATCCAGCGGCTGTGATATTTACAGCAACCCGTACGCGCCCAGCGTCAACCGCAATTTGGCCTCGCTGGCTTCGTCCAGCGGAGTCATGGGCAGCCGCAATTCGCCGCTGTCGCGCCCCAGCAATCTCATCGCCGCTTTGATCGGGATTGGATTGGTGGCCAGGCCCAGCATGTCCCGGCACAGCGGGAACAGGCGGTGGTGCAGCTGACACGCTTTGCGCGGGTCGCCGGCGGCAAAGGCGTTGCATAGTTCAATCACCTCGCGCGGCATGATGTTGCCGACCACCGACACGACGCCCTCGCCGCCGATGGACAGCAGCGGCAGCGTCAGGCTGTCGTCGCCGCTGAGGACCGTCAGGTTGCTGCAGGCGACGATCTGCGATGCCTGGTCGAGCGATCCCGTCGCCTCTTTGACCATCGTGACGTTTTCCAATTCGCCCAGCCGGCAGATCGTGTCCGGCTCGATGTTCTTGGCCGTGCGGCCCGGAATGTTGTAGATGCATAACGGAATGCCCACCGTCTCGGCGATGGCCCGGAAGTGCTGGAAGAAGCCTTCCTGCGTCGGCTTGTTGTAGTACGGACCCACCAGCAGTGCCGCGTCGGCCCCTTCTTTGGCCGCCCATTTGGTCAAGCGGATCGCTTCGGACGTGGAATTCGAACCGGTGCCCGCCATGACTTTGATGCGTCCGGCAGCCGCTTGCACAACTTCGGAAATCACCCGCTCGTGCTCTTCATGCGACAGCGTGGGGCATTCGCCCGTCGTACCCACGGGACAGACGCACGTGGTGCCGGCCTGAACCTGAAATTCAACCTGTGTCCGCAAGGTGGCGAAATCGACCTGGCCATTCTTAAACGGTGTCACAATGGCCACGGACAAACCGGCGAAGGCAGAACCTTTTCGAGACATGGCAGGGGGTCCACGATGCAACGGGTGACAGGGGTCTCGGGATCGGACCGCACTGGCCGATCTCCAACGGCCGGTTATGATATCGACTGTGCGGCAAGCTGGCAAAGGGGGCAGGCACCCGTAACGCCGCGTTAGGCAACGCTGTGAAGCATTTTGGTAGCCGCATTCGCCAGAATGCGGGCCGCGACGGCACCCGCCCCCCGCGTTCTGGCGAACGCGGCTACTCCATTCCGCCCAATTCGCGGTCAGAAAATGCTTCACAGCGTTGCGCGTTAGGGCTGCAAGCCGAAACACCGGAGGCTGCCGCCTTGTCCGATCGTTTCGCGGACATACAGCCGTCCGTTGGCCAGCGCCGGCAGGGACCGGGTGACGCCCTTGGACACCGTGGCCGTGGCCAGAGTGTCCAGCCGGTCGGGCGAGGCGGCCGCCAGCAGCAGGCGGCCCTGGACGCTCAGAACCAGCAGCCGGTCGCCCGCCAGAATAAAATGCGCCATGCCAAAATCCGGGACGGACCAGCGGACCTTGCCCGTCGCTGCTTCGACGCACCGCAACTGGCCCACGCCCACGTCCTCGCGTCCGTGTACGCCATACAAAAACCCATCGCAAACCACGGGCGTCGGGTATTGGCTGGACAACGATTCGTCGTTCTCCCACACCAACTCGACTCCGTTGCGGCTGATTTTCGCCAGCCGGGCGCCCACGCCATAGTTGGCAGTAACGAACAACCCAAGGTCGCTCACCAGAGGCGTGGCCGCGTTGACCGTGGCACCGCGCTGGCCGAAAGGAAACCGGAACCGGACGGTGCCGTCCCGGGGATCGACGCAGACCACATTCAACCGCGTGACAAAGATCGCATAAGGCCGGCCATCCAAGACAACGGAGGTGGGAGCCGAGTAACTGGCCCGCTCGTCGGTCGCCTGCCACAGCGTCGCACCGTCGGACAAGCCCAGGGCGACCAGGCCGGCACCATCTCGCCCGCCGACGTTGACCAGCAGCCGTCCGTCGACAACGATGGGCGAACTGCCGGCGCCAAAGTACCCTTCATCGCCTTTGAAATCGCGGAGCAGCGGCCGCGACCAGAGTTTCTTGCCGTCGGCCAACCGGACGCCGTGCAGATCGCCGGCGGCTCCATACACGTAGACCGCGCCGTCGTGGATCAGCGGCACGCACCGTGGCCCCGTGTCCGGATCGACACCGGGCGCGTAAGTGGCCTGAAAGTCGGCTTTCCACAGCGGCCGCCCCGTGGCGGCATCTAACGCTTCCACCCGCTCGACATCCCCGACACGATGAAACACGACCACCCGCTCGCCCAGCACCGCGGGTCCGGCATAGCCTTCGCCCAGCGGATACGTCCACAGCGTACGAGGTCCGCCGGCGTCCCAGGGCTGGACTCTTTCGCCGTCGGCAACGCCATTGCGGTGCGGCCCGAGAATCTGCGGCCAATCGCCGGCCACCGCGGCGGCCAGTGCCACCAAGCAGATCAAACCACCGGACATGATCGCCGAACGCAACGAACGATGAGCCCGGCTCCCACGAGAGTCGAGAGTCCAGAGACGAGAGTCCAGAGACGGATGACGTGCTTTCATGTTCGTTCCCCATATTAACCCGAAGCGTTAGCGAGGAATGCATCGCGTGCCGGATCGTTTCGCTCACGCTACGTATTACGCTGTTTCTGCCGCCCCACGACCATAGTCCATCGCGATTGGAGTAGAACGGCGAGCAAACGTCAAGCCGTTGTTGGGTTCCTGATCAACGGCACGTCCGTTCCTTCGCGCCTTCGCGCCTTCGCGTGACATCTTCGCCATGCCTGCCCGCTGGTCTCCGTAGTTGCATCCCGAGAGGCGAGCGGCCGGCGTAATCCCGCCGGTTCTCCTCATGCCCGCACACTTGCGCGAGGGCTTCGCAAGATCACCTTCGGTGACATCAGCAGACGGTCGGAAAAGTCGTCGCAGAGACAATGCACCGATGGGCTGACGCCCACCGCTCGCCGGGATTTCTGCAACGTTCGGCTGAACTCCGCGCGACTTGAATCCTTCGCGCCAGTAGACACGAGGTTGCCGCTACGGTTTAATGGCCTCGACTCGATATTCATTTTCATGGGAGGCGCGCACATGGGACAACCAATGGATCGGCGGAAATTCTTCGGGCAGGCCGCAGCCGGCTCGTTGGCGATGGGGACGCTGTTGCGGAGTTCGGTAGCGGCGCAAGAGACACCCGTCAAGACCGTGGTCGTCGGCGTGATGGGGCTCAGTCGCGGACGCAGCCTGATGGTCAGCTTCGCCCAGCAACCCGGGGTCGTCGTGAAATACGTCTGCGATCCGGATCAAAGCCGCGCGGAAGGCGGAGCCAAGTTGCTGGAAGGTCAGGTGGGCAAAGCGCCGCAGATCGTCGGCGATTTCCGCCGCATCCTGGACGATGCCGAAGTCGACGTGCTGATCTGTGCCGCGCCGAACCACTGGCATGCCCCCGCGACGATTCTGGCTTGCGCCGCCGGCAAGCACGTGTACGTCGAAAAACCATGCTGCCAGAATCCGTATGAAGGCGAGTTGATGGTCCAGGCAGCCCGGAAACATAACCGGGCGGTGCAGATGGGCTCGCAGCGGCGCAGCAGTCCCGGCACGATCGAGGCGATGCAGAAGCTGCGCGAAGGCGTGATCGGCCGCGTGTATCTGGCCCGCTGCTGGTACAGCAATCTGCGGGCCTCGATCGGCATCGGAAAACCCGCGGCGGTCCCGGCAGGCCTGGATTACGACCTGTGGCAAGGCCCCGCGCCACGCGTCCCGTACGTCGACAACCGCATCCCGTACAACTGGCACTGGTTCTGGCATTGGGGCAACGGCGAACTGGGCAACAACGGCGTTCACACCCTGGACTTGTGCCGCTGGGGCCTGGGTGTGGATTTCCCGACCCGCGTGACCTCGTCGGGCGGCCGCTACCGGTACGAGGACGACCAGGAGACGCCGGACACCCAGATGGTCTCCTTGGAATTCGAAGGCCGGCGTCAGATCACCTGGGAGAGCCTCAGCTGCAACAAGCACGACCGCAAATTCATCACGTTCTACGGCGAGAGCGGAGCCCTGGACCTGGAGGGCAACGGGACCTACACCGTCTTCGATGCGAACGACAAGGAAGTCGGCAAGTTCGGCACGCCCAGCGTGGGCGACATCGAGCACATCGTCAACTTGCTGGACGCGATACGCAACGACAAGCCACTGAACCTGAACGCCGAGATTGCCGAAGGCCACAAGAGCACGCTACTGTGCCACTTGGGCAACATTGCTCAACGGACCGGACGAACGTTGAAGACAGACCCGCAAAACGGGCACATTCTGGACGACGCCGAAGCAATGAAATTCTGGCGCCGAGAGTACGAACCCGGCTGGGAACCCGTGGTTTGACCATTCCTGGTGTTTTGCGGGCGTAACCCGTCGGCTTGGCCTTGGGCGTCTTCCGAAATGGACGCCAATCGGTGCTGGCCGTCGAACCCGAGACCGACAGCCAATGGTCGATGTTGGGTCCCGAAATCCTCGCCGCTCGCCGGCGAGTTGGTTAGGTTAGCGTGGCCACGAACGACGCCCACCTCGTTCCGGAATCAGATCCTCGCCGCTTGTCGGCGAGAGTTTCAGGCTAGGGTGGCGCAGGGCCAATTAGCCTGAAGTACTCGCCGACAAGACGGCTGGCAGCCCAGTGTCGCTACGGCCGAAGTCCCCAGAACGCCCACCAAGGCTTGCAACTGAACGAGCGATGGCATGGTGAAACTCCTTCTTGTGGCAACGAAACGGCCCATCAACCGATGCGACTAGCAACGGTGGCCGAAATACGCAACGAAAGCCCGCATTCTGGCGTGTGGAGCTACGTAGAGGTTCCGGCCCCGCAGGCCGATCGTGAAATATCTGAATGTCCTGTCGCCCTCACGACCACCGCTTCGCAGAGGCAATCCCGGTGGTGGTGGCTCAAGGCACAGAGATTCCGTCGACCGCGAACGATCCGTCCGCACGCGGGGTGACATCTTTCTCGTCATCGAGCAAGAAAGAGGTTTCGTTCGCCGCCTCCAACGCTTCTCGCCTCAGCCGGATTCGAACGGAACTGACCACCTCTTGATCGGCAGCCGTTTCCAGCCGGCCGCGCAGGGATCCGGTCGCCGGCAGTCGCAGCGGTAGCGTGTTATCCAAACCCCAGTTCAGCAAGAACGGAACGCCGGCTTCCGTGGTGACGGCGGCCACGATCGAGCCGCGCTCCGGAAGGCTGGGCAGTTGGAATCTCCCGGAGCCGTCGGTTCGAGCGGTCCACGCTTTCTGCAACTCGGCTGGCCTGCCCAACGCGTCCTCCTCAGCGACGCCCCGTCGCCGGTTGGAACGAAATTCCGGAAAGCCCCGCTGCGTGAGCCACATCGCCTCGACCGTCGCATTTGCGACCGGATCGCCGCTGGCAGCGAGCAGCGCCCCCGAGTAAGGCCGAACCTCCAGCAGCTTGATCGGCGGCCTGACTTCCACCGGCGCCCCTTTTGATGAAGCAAGGTCCGGCTGCGTCCACATGAGGGATGCTGACAGCCACCCGATCCGCTGGCGCGAATCTCGAGCCAACAGATCCGGCGGCCCGACGCGACTGAAGCCCAAAACAGCGGGCGTGACCTCCAGCTCGAATCGTCCGCCCGCATCCGTCAGGGTTGATGGCAGCGCGGGACCGGGTTGCTGTTCCCCTTTGAGAACCAAGGCAACGTCTGCTCCCGCGACAGGGCGATCCGTCGAGTCTACGACCTGTCCCCGTAAAATGATCTTCTGAGCGGCCGGGGCAACACGCGGTGAACTGGCAGGGGGCGTATCCTGAGCCCAGCCGCCAGCCACGAAGAGCACCGCGGCGGCGCCAAATACTACCCGGCCGGGAAGGAAAACCATGTAGGACGGTCTTTCCAGGCCGTCACGACGGCCCGGAAGGGCCATCCTACTTGGGCAATTTGTGCGCCGAGGCAATAACAAAGCAAGGCATTTGGACATGGCGTCACTCCCGATGGGTTCGCGCCGGCTGGAGCGGATCCGACTCGTGAACATTATTGGCTCACGGCGCACAGAGTCAACAAACCGCCGCAGCAAGACCGACCGCGAAGCCTGGAGGCAGCGATCTCTTACGGCCCACCCGCTCACGATTCTCGCGGCGAGCCCGTTCCCTCTGCCGCCACTGGCGAACCTCCTGCACTTTGGCCACCGCCAGCCCGGCGCAGACCAGCAGGGCCACGGCCATGCCGGCCAGCGCCAGTTGGCGGCGGCGCCGCTTGCACCACCGCCAGCACCGCGCCGCGCGGCCATCCGGAAAAGCGGTGACCGGTTCCTCGGCCAGGAACCGCTGGACGTCGTCCGCAAGTTCCAGCGGCGATCCGTAGCGGTCCTCCGGCCGGCGGGCCATGGCTTTCAGACAGATAGCTTCCAGCCGCCGCGGCAAGCTCGGCAGCAGGGACCGCGGCGGACTCGGGTCCACGGTACGGGCCAATTCCAGCAATTGCGCCGCGCTCGAGCCGCGCCGGGGCGGGACGCCGGTCAGGATCTCGTACAGCGTGGCGCCCAACAAGAACACATCGCTCCGCTCGGTGACCTCCTCATGCTTGCCCGAGGCAGCCTCGGGTGACATGTAGGACGGGGAACCCACGACCGTCCCGTCGTGCGTCGCCGTCGAGCCGCCGAGGCCGAGCGATGTGCGCGGTTCCTGCAAAGACGCGCCCATCGGGCCGCGACGCTTGGCCAGACCCCAGTCCAGGATCAGGGTTTCGCCGTAAGCCCCGAGCATCACATTGTCCGGCTTCAGGTCGCGGTAGATCACGCCGCGGCTGTGCGCGTAGGCCACCGTCTGGCACAGATTCACAAACACCTGCAGCAACTGCAGGCCGCGCAACGGGCGCGTCGTCCCGGCGGGGTTCGTCCCTTGATGGTGATCTTTGATCGCCTGCCGCAAGGTGGAGCCCTCGACGAGCTTCATGATGTAGAAAGGGCCGCCCTCGCCGTCCTGTCCCACATCGTACAGCGGCACGATGCCGGGGTGCCCCAATTGGCCTGTGATCTGCGCTTCCGCGAGGAACCTCTCGCGCAATTCGTCGCACCCGGGACGCAGCCGCTTGAGCGCGACGCGGCGTCCAATCAATTCATCATCGGCCCGGAACACCTCGCCCATGCCGCCGCGGGCCAGCAGTTCGCGCGTCGCGTAACGCCCCTCGGCGGCGGGCAAATCGAGCGGTCGCCCGGCGAGGTGCGGCGCGGGGCGGGGGGCCTCCGGACCCGGGAAATGCTCGATCCGGCGGCTGGAATCCGTGAGCAATGAGGAAGGGATCTCGGCCAAAGTCGCCTGCCTGCGAAAAGCGGCGCTGGCAGAGCCGGCGGCGGCTGAATCCGCCTCGCGAAACACAAATTCCACCACGTCCCGTTCGTGCGGGAAGCGCGCCTGGTACAGGTCCCGTGCAGCCGGTTCGCGTCGCTGTCGCCGGTACTGAAGCTCCATGGCCAGGAGTTCCCGCAACAACGCCCGCCGCTCGACGCCAACCGCGCCGTCCAAGAATGCCTCGATCCGCGGGGCCTTGCCGGCTTGCAGATCCACGTCGAAACGACAGCAGATTTCGTCGAGCTGACGGGCCGCAGACAGCGGCAACTCGGGATCGCTCCAGGGATCGTCGATCATGGTTACGTTCCCTCTTCGCTCAGTGCCGCGGTCCACGTGCGGCGGACCAAATCCAGCTTCCGCTCGACGGTCCGTGGCGTGACGTGCAGCCTCTGCGCGATCTCGTTGTTGGTATAGCCCTCCAGCTTGTACAGCACGACTTGCCGGTCCGGCGGGGAGAGTTGTTCCAGTAATCGTCGGCATTCCTCATTCATGGCCGCGACGGCCTGCGGCGTCGGCTCGCGGGCGAGGATGTCGTCCAAGGCGAACGGCGTGCCGTCTGCACCGGCCAGTTCCGATTCGGCCTTGACCGAGCCACCACCGCGCTTCTGGCGCCGCTCGCGATTGGCCGCATCGTACGCCTTGCGCGCCGTGATCAGCGCCACGAGCGGCCAGAGATTGTGGCGGTCCGTCAACTTGGGGAACCGCCCCTAAGCCGCGCCGCGGCACAGACTGTCAAAGGCGGACAAGGCGACGTCCTCTTCATCCGACGCCCCCGCGGGCAACCCGACCAGCTTGTGCCGGGCGAGCGCGACCATTCTCCGGAAGTACTGACGCCAGAGCCCTTCGGCCGCCGCGGCATCGCCGGCCTTGAGTCCTGTGATCCAGACCGTAATCGGGTCGTCGGTCATGGGATGAACACTAAAAATGGCTGCATGTCCCGTCGATCCTACGGCGTCCATACCGCGTCCAGGCCCAGGACCTTCAGCAGCACGTGCAATACCTCGCGGATCATGCCCGCCAATTCCGTCCACACCCAGGGCAGCGTTTCCCTGTTGGGCACGCCAGGCGCGGCCCCTGACGCACCGCCGGAACTCAGGTAGTCGCCCAGCCGCGGGGAATTCAAGATGCCCAGCCCCAGCCGCGCCAGTGACCCGCCAGCCGCCGAGGCAGGTGCCTGGGCAGGATTCACGGCTTGTGGACTCCCAGACGCTTGCGCCGTTGCCGCCGCAAAGACCGCGTCCACCGACGGAACGCTCAAGCCAATTGGCCGTGGCGTCCGTAGCGCGGCAGCGAGGCTGAAGACGAAACTCCGCTCGCCGTCGCGGATGGCCGGGGTGAGCGATATCGCCTCTTGCCAGTGGTTGCCCAGCAGTACCGCTGCGCCGCGGGCACGTTCGGGAATATCGGCCAAGTCCAAGCGGTAATCGCCGGCCGCATCGGCTACCACAATCACTTCCACGTTGCCGCCGACCTCCACGAAGGTCTTGGGCACGTAACTCGCCAACTGATTCGTCTGCAGGTCAAAGGTGGTGCGTTGCCCGTTTGGGTCGACCAGGCCGAACGACACCGGATCGAGAAAGAGCACCAGCAGCGACGTGGGACGCTGGCCGAGTTCGCCCAGGCTGGGAGCAATCCGCGCCAGGATGTGCTCGAGGATTTCCGCCGTCACCGGCTCGTCGCCGAGCCGCTTGAGGATGGCATCTGCCAGGGCCCCCAAATCGTTGTGAAACTGGGTGAGGAACGAAGTGCCGTTCTCGAAAACGGTCAGGTCGCCCAGCTCACCCGGCATCCGAACCAGACCGGCCTCCACCACTTCGACGCCCGCCGTAATCGGGCCGCCGGCGTGGGAAACCAGCGGATGGAACCCGAACGAATCTTGCTGCGCGACGAGTTGAACTTCAGCGCTATTGAACGGCGTCGCTTGCACGTCGGGCGAGATCTCGATGGCGTAGCTTCCGGGGGGCAAAGCGCGGTCGAACAGCAAGGTCACGGTCTGCCGCACGGCTTCGGGAATCGTCTGACCGCTGGACACATCGACATTGGCGTCGGGATTGTACACCACGTCGCGGACCGGCAGGACCTCGTCATCGGCAGTCCCCGGCAGGCCGTCGGGTCCCAAGAAAGCAACCGTGTAGTTCGCTGGGTTATCGGCGGTGTCGGGCTCGAGCCGATCGCCTTGCAGGGTGAGCACCAGGATCGCCGAAGGGCCACCGGGCTGGGTGCCGATCCCCGGCAGCAGCGCGTCGGCGCTGACCGCGACCAACTGCGGCAGCACGTTCAGAACTCCTGACATACCGAGCTTCCGAGATGAGCGGTTGTTTGGCGGATCCCGGTCTCCGGCCGCTACCGACCTTGCGTCGGTGGAGCCACGCCTGACA
>CAZXYZ010000104.1:0-41417 GCA_964645045.1 uncultured Pirellulaceae bacterium
ACTGGGCTCACTGGATCTGGCACTTCCAGTCGCAAAAAATTCGGGGCGCATCACCTGAGGAAGGTAGATCCGCATATCCACCAACGCGTGTTCCTCACTCGATACGTACCCCAGGTACACCGCGACCTGACAGTTCTCGATCTTCCCCAACCGCCCGCACCACTGCCGCGCCACACCCACCGAGTCCCGCCCCGACTTGGGAAAACTTGACGGATCGAACACCAACACGCCATCCGCTGCGCCGAGTTCCGTTCCCACTTGTCGTGCCAACTCTTTCAGTAATGGAGCATCATCCCAATCAGCCCAGCCGATAAACCGCTGCAGTCCCAAGCGATCATCTCCGTACAGGTACGCGATCGACTCAGCGTTCTTCTGCTCCAACTCCGAAAGCAACCCACTAACGTATCGCTCGGCATGCTCATCCTGCTCGCGACGTGTGAACGTCTCCAAGAACGGTTCCAAGAAGCTCTTCAACCGCGCATCGACTTCCTGAAATACCTTTGCCGGGACCTTGCACTCCTTCAACAATTCCTCCCGCCGCTTTGCATATTCCTCTTCCGTAGGGCCGACTCCGCGGCCTTCCTCGTTCTGAGTCTCTACTGACCGCAGAAACCTCACTCGTCGAATCGCCCTTTGCGATTGTCTTCTCCCTCGCGAATGCTTGGCCTCCATGCCAATGCTCCTCGTGTCAGACGCCCCCCTGCTCAACTTGACGCAACTGGTAATTAGCAGGATACTTACGGCTCGTCAAGGCAAAGTTAGACAGTCCAAGTACTAAGTAATCCGACTGCTGGCGTCACCCGTTCCGAAACTGCGGGCGATTCCCGTGCCGGCCCCATCTGGTCCATGCCATCGTCCAGCAACCGCACCGACCCCACCCAGCCGGAGATCTATGTTGACGTCCTGCCCCGGTAGCCGTCGGCCAATGCCACTCACTTTGTAGCGGCACGGCGCAGGCCGCCCGGTAGTACTGAAAACCGGGCGGCTTGCGCCGCTCCGCTAACAAAATCGCCTCCAAATGGTCCCAAAGTAAGCGGCCTTGAGCCGGCGCCCGCAAGCCCGGATGCAGATCCACAAGTCGCGATCGTGGCTGCGTTCGCCCGGCCTCCCGTTGGTGGGCGCATTCGTCGGTCAGCCGAAGCCGTTACGGTGCGTCTGTTCGTTGAATCGGCTCCAGGACCAGGTAGTACGGATCATTGGCCGCGGGCACTTGGACGCGGGCGGCTTGCCAGATCTCGCGACCATCTAGCGAGGCATGGAACTCGGCGTGCCCCAACCTTGCCAACGCGAATCGCCAGACCGGCCCGGCGTCTTCCTGCCGGGCCGCCTCGATGACGAGAATCAACTCGGCGTTCGTGCTGTGGCAGAACAGAAATAACGTTCCGTCCACCAGCCCAGCCGCCGAGTTCTGGTAGCGATGCGCCGGGTGCGGGAGCAGCCTCAGTTCGGACCGCTGGTTGTTTGGGTCCCAGAACTGATGGGCCGTAAAGCGACCGGCCAGCTCCTTCATCTGCCGCAAACGCGAGGCATCCTTGGCGGTTGGTGCTGGGGCAGAGGCAAACGCCTGAAAGACAAGTCCTGGGCGTTCAGACTGCCACGTCCATCCAGAACGGGCCTGCAAGCGGACCGGACCCGCAGACAGTGAACTCATGGCCATAGCCCAGAACTCTGCGCCGATGTCCTTGTACAATTCCATGATCAGGATCGGCCGTCCGGTGCGGCCCCAGGTCCAGAGGGTGCCGTCCTCATGTTCACGGGCGGCATCGCTGAAGCGAAGGATTGGGTCCGGCACGCGGGCCACGGGTTTGCGCACGCCATCGGAAACCGAATAAGCCTCCAGCCCGTCGACCACGTTTCGCATCCGCTGCAGACGCACCTCGCGCTCGCTCGTAGCGGGATTCTCCGCAAATTGGCCCCGTAGAAGCTGCGGGCCCGCGGCGAATACCATGAACAGCAGTACCACGAATCGAGAACGGGAAGAACTGACAAAGAAATGAGGTGACAGAAGAATGCATGAAATCGAGAAGACGGTTTTCCGGAACGATGACCTTCTCCAACCCACGCGCCCTTCCCTGCACCGTGTTATTCTGTCACACCATTTTTTTGTCGGCATCTTCCTCATCCGTCTGTCCCTCCGCTAAGCCGAACCCAGTCATCCGTCGGGTGGGCCGCCAATCGCTAGGCCAACCCCAGTCTCCGCCGCCAGACCCACTCGGTCGTCAGCAGCCCGAGCAGCAGTCCCAGCAGCCACCAGCGGCTCCAGAGCGGAACTTGGCGGATCTCTTCCGGCCCGGTCCGGACGGGCAACTCGCGCAGCATCGCGGCCAAGGACGCGGCGTCGGCCAAAACCCGGCCGCCGGACAGTTCGGCGACGCGGCCGAGCTGCGCGGGATCCGGCAGGGGGTTGCGGTGCTCGAACGGATCGTCCAGGATTTGCACGTCGGTCGAGGTGCTGTCGATCAAGGTCAAGTCCTCGTAGGCGCTCAGTTCCAATCGCAAGGCTTCGGCCGCGGCGCCGCCGGAGAGCTGCTCGGCTAACGGCAGTTCCAGGGTGTAGGACTGGTCGCCCTTCTGCACGAGCATGTCCAGCTCTTCGCCCCAGGCCACGTAGGGCGAGGTCTCGCCGCTGGATCGCTCCACCGCGTTGGGCCAGCGAACCGGCGCGTCGTCAGAACTGAGGTCTGCGTCGAGTGACTGCGGCTGAACGATGACCGTCACGCGGCAATTCGTGGTGGGGTGCGACGTCTCGTCAAACGCACGAGCCGTCAGCTGGATCGTGTCTCCTGGCTGGTACGACACCTTGTCGCTGGCGACCACCAGACGGCGCCGGCCCAGATACGAGTTCTCCGTGAGCCAGTAGACGGCGTTGCGCCAGAGCTTGGCGTAGTAGCGATTGTCGCTCTCACCCCACCGCACAGCGAACTCGGGCGACCATTGAGGGTTCAGACTGATGGCCGCCGCCAGCGTGCGTCCCTTGCCGTACGGGCCTGCCGCTAACACCGGCGCCGACAACTCGCCAGCCCCGCCGCTGAGCCGGCCCGTGGCCAGCACTTGGGCCGTCTGCTTGGCGGTCAGGCCTTGATGAAAGATCGTGAACGCAGGCGTGGAACTCAGGATCGTCGCGTTTCGCCGGGCGTCCGAGACAAGGTTCCAGATGGGGTGCCGGGCAGCTTCCTGGTCCGGCCGCAGGGCGAGTTGGCTGTCCGACGTCCAACTCCGTACCCCCGCCGAAAAGGCCAGCGGCAGCATCCCCGCGACGACCGAATCCGACCAGCCCCCATCCGCGAAACTGCGGGGGCCGCCCGCCATGCACAACCCGCCGCCACGCTCGCGGATCCACTCGTCGATCAAAGCAAGTTGTTCGTCCGTGAAATGACTTCGCCCCACGTCGCTCAGGATGATCGCATCGTAGGCGAACAGCTGCGCGCGCGTTTCGGGAAAGGCCCGCGTGCCGCCCGTGCTGCCGGCAAGGCCGTAGAAGGTCGAGGGGACCTGACGGTCGGGCGTTCCGGCGGGGTCGGGAGACCCGCGCCGATCAGGTTGGCCTAGTGCCAGCACCGGCACACACTCGATATCGGGATCTTCCGACAGCGCCTTGTGGAGGGTGGAATGCGGACCCACGATCTCCGTCGTGCCATCGGACCGATACCGCTGGCTGAAACCCTGGTTGCTCCCTTCGACGTACAGCACGCGGATCTTAGTGCGATCCACGGCGATGTCCGCCGCGACCGCGTTGTTCTTGGGCGAGACTTCATTCGCTTGCAGCGGGACGGCAGCCCGCACGCGCGTCGTTGCCAGGTCGGATTGAAAGGTCAGGTTGAACGCCTGAATCCCGCCGGTCAACGTGATCGGCAAACGGCTCAGCGGCCGCGCGGGTTCGTCCGCCCGGCCGACCGCCTCCAACCGCAGTTCGGTGCGCAGGCCATCGTAGCCGTAGCTGCGTACCCAAACGCTCGCCCCGACCTGAGAGTGCTTGCGCACCCGCGTCGGTGTGACCATGTTGACTACTGCCACGTCGCCGCCGCGATCGCTTTCGCCCAACGGAACGACGTGGATCGGGACCCTTCGTTCGGCATACCGGCGGGCCATCTCCTGCACGCCCGTCGGCTCGCGCCAGCGGCCGTCGGAGAACAGGACGATCGAGTGCGGCTGCGAGCCGACAAATCGGCCTGTCAGTTGCCGCAGGGCCGAAAGCAACTGCGTGTCCCCGTCCGCCGGGTCGATAGTCTCCAAATGCTCCAGCGCCGGCGAATCGACCGCCGCCAGACGCTGGCCGAACCGATACACGCTCAAATCGGGCCGTTTTTCCGCGGGAACCAGACGATCCACGTCGCGGACCAACTGCACGGTTTGGGCAAAGCGGCTGGTGCTTTCGCCCAAGGCCATGCTGGCCGAAGTGTCCAGCAGGTAAATCACGTCCGCCCGCTCGATCGTGCCCGGTAGCCGGTCAACTTGTACCGGGTTGGCCAGAATCGCCACGAGCACGGCCAGGATCAGGCCGCGGAGAACCCAGAGAACGGGCCTTCGCGCCGGACGGATAGGGGAACCCCAGATTGCACGGGCCAGGATCAACGACGCCACGGCCGCAAACGCCAGCATCGCGGCCTGTGTCCAAGTGAACGGCGAGAGTAGGTGGAAGGTTGTTTGCGTGCTCATGTTGGTCGGCTAAACGGCTGCGGCTTGGGACAAGGTGGCCGAAGGCCCGAACCGTCTGTTTCTCTAAACGCGGCTTGCGGCCGCAAGCCAAGGGCTCAGACGTACAGAATTCAATTTTCGCGGGGAGACGTGTGTCCATGTAGCTGGACGATGGGCCGCGAAAATTGAATTCTGTACGTCTGAGCCCAGCGGCGCGCAGCTCGCTTCCTACGGACTGAGACTCTACTTTTTCTCTTGCGACAAGACCTCGAAGTACCGCTCGACCAGTTGCTCGTATTGCGGCGGGACCGCTTCCTGGCCGGCGGCCATCAAGTCGCGGAGCAGCAATTCGCGTGTTTCGCGCTGCAGGTCGGTGAGCAACCGCGTGAGGTTGTCGCGGTAAACGCCCGGCGCGACATAATAGTCGTGGCCCCCGACGGGACTTGGCACACGCCCCCAAGCCCAGCCAGTGCGGGATGCGCCCCATCCGGCGTCAGTCATGGCCTGGCGCAGAGCTTCCGCTGCCGCGCTGCCGGACTGGGCCTTGTCCAATGCCTGGAGCATTTCCTGAGCTTGGAGGTGCCACTGGGAGATCTCCGCATCGAAGGCCAGTTTTGCCAACCGATCTTGCAGCCGTGCAGCTTGCCTCTCCAGGGCGATTAGCTGACTCAGTCGCGGCGCGACAATGGTGCCGTGCAGGGCGTCGAGTTCCTGGGCTAGCAGTTCCAGCCGGTCGGCCTGTTCCCGGACTTCCGTCCCGATTCCGGCGTCGGCCCGGCCTTGCCGGCGCTGCTGGATCGACTCCATTTGTCGGATGAGGGCGCCCAACCTGGCTTCCTCTCGCGCGGCGGCAATCTTGGCGGCCAGCTCGCCATCCGCCTCTGCGTCCCCGGCCACGGCGTCCAGCAGATCCTGAAGCGTGCGGCTGCCCTCGGCAAGCCGAGCAGGACCGTCGCCGACAGCGCCGGATGCTCCCTCGCGGCGCTGCTTGGAGTCGCCGTCGCGCGTGCCTCGGCCTTGGTTCCCTTGGCCTTCACCTCGCTGGTCGCGCAATGCGGAGGTCCCGTCCGGCGGCCGGGACCCACGACGGCTCGCCTCCTGTCCGCTTTCTGGAGTCGCGTTAGGTGCTGGCGAGCCGGGTGGTGCCTCTTGGTCGACGCGGCTCGCCACATCGCGCTGTCGTTCCGCCAACTCCGCCGCCAAATCGCGCGCCACGCCGATTTTTCCCGCCAGTTCATCAGCCGTCAGTCCCTCCACGTGCCGAGCCAACTCCCGGAAACGGCCGCCCGCCTCACCCGCCGCCTCCCGCGCCGCTTCCAGGTCGCCGCGGGCCAGCGCACCGGACGCCTCTTCCGCGTCTTGCGTGCCGCGCTGCATGCGGCTGCGGGCCAACTCGGTCATGCTATCCAAGCCTTCCAGCAACCGTTGCGCTTCGTACGCATCGAGCACGACGCCGCGCTGGCGCTGTTCCACTTGCTGGCGATCGACGGGCTGATCGGCTCCCGCCTCGCCGGTGCCGCTACGACCGGAGGGGGCCGGCTGGCCGTCGCGGGCCTGCTCGTTGCCGTCCGGCTGTGCAGCATCCGCCTGCCTGGGCGGACCTCCGGCTGCCTGCTGCCCCTCTGCTCCTGTCTTCGGTTGGCTTGAATTGGCGGCGTTCTGCGCCTGGGCAGTCGTCTTGGCGGGGCTTCCCTGCTCGCACGGCACGCCGCCCAACGTCGCGTAGACGAACTCCTCCTCCGCAGCAAGCTGGCGCAGTCGGCTGGCCAACATCTCCGCCTGCTCGTTCCGGTCTTTCGGTTTGCGGAGTTTCTGGGCCTGCTCGCGGTCGAACCGGCGCACAGCGTCGCTCGGCGGACTTTTGCCGAAGGCGATGCGAATGGCCTCACGAGCTTTGATCAGCAGGGCCAGGGCTTCGCTCTGATGCTGGCTGGCCGGCGCGAACTCCGCCGGACGGAGCCGCTCGACCGTGTTTCGCATCACCTTTTCCGCATCGTACAGGAACTCGCACCGCAAGTTGCCGAGCGATTCCAGGAATTGAGCCAGACCCAAAGTGGTGTCGGCCAACGTCTCCTCGAACTTGACATACTGGTCGAGCGTCTGCGCGTCGGGGGCCGCAGAGCGACCTTGGCGGGCCAGCCGCGTGGCGCGGTTCAGACTGAACCGCTGGCGGGCAATCAGCTCTTCGAGCGTGATGCACCGCCCGCCGCCCTGTCACGTCCCGCCCACTTTGAAGATCCGCAAGTAGGGGCGGATTTCAATGAATTGCAGATCGGACTCCGTCCGCTTCGGCTGCCCGGGGTAATTGTCCTCGACATAGGCGTAATACGTCACGGCGCTCGTCTCCGTGACAGGGAAATCCTCCAAGGGCAGGATGTCTTCCAACGTGGCGTTCGTGGTCAACACAATCTCGTCTTTCCGGCTCTCCGCCCTCGGCTCTCCGCTCTTGACTCTCTCGAACTCCTTCGCCACCAGCTGTCGTTCCTGGCCGTTATCGATCTGGAATACGATGCCGGCCTTGCTCACGCCGAAGTCGTCGTCGACGCGGATTCTCATGGGCACTTCCGCGATTGGATTCACCTCCCAAGCTTCGGGCGGATCTTCGAAGTGGACGCGGGGGGCCTGGTCCTTGCGAACGCGGATGCGATATCGCTTGTCCGGCAGCGAGGCGCCTTCGCGCGCCGTGGCCACGATTGCGTAGGACTTGTCGTCTACCACCTGCAACGCGGCCGAGAACGAAAGGCCATCCCGGCTGGGAGCCAGCGCGACGCGCTCCGGGGGCCGCGGCCGTCCCGACGGCTCTGTCCCGTCCGGCGGATCGCTGACCAGCACACAGGCCTCGCGACACGGCCGGTCGAAAGCCACGTGCCAGTCGACTCGACTGGCTTCGATCACGTCCAAATCACCTCCATCCACGGTTTTCGGCTTCAGGCCGGTGTACCGCGGCGGCGTTAACGTGGCCTGGAACTTCGCCAGGCGAAGCGGATATCGGATCGTAACGCGGTACACGCCGGTTTGGAGCGAGCCGGCCAGGAAGCGGTACTCGAGCGGAGCGTCCACCTTGCTCAACGCTACGGCGTACCCCACCTGCCGTCCGTCGGGAGACCGGTCACGGATATCGGCCCCGTTCAATTCCTGCTGCTTCCAGGTGTCCTGCGGTCGTCCGGCAGGGCGCGTCAGTAGCGTGACGGGCCGATTGACCCGGCCGGCAAGCTGCAGCGACAGCGTCAGATCGCGGCCCTGGTCGATGAGGACATCCCCGGGCTGGACCGCAACGGCCGTGTATGGCTGGTGGCTCAACAAGGCGCGGCGGATCGCCAGCCGCCACTGCCAATCCACCAGCAGGCCGGCCAGCAGCAGGACGATCGGGACCGCCGCGATTGTCGCGGCTGCCAGGGCCCGGCGCTTGGGCACGATCGCGTGCAAGTCCAGCGGCCGGGCGCTCTGATCCGTTTCTTGCTCCAGCGCGGTCACCAGATCGGGCCGCACGCCTTCCCGGGCCACGGCCGGGGGATCGCGGCCGGAAAACTGCACGACGGTCCGCACACGTTGACCCAGTTGCGGAAAGCGAGCCTCGATCTCCCGAGCCGTCCGCGGACGGCTCCACCACAACAGCGGGCGCAGCAGCCCGACGGCAACCATACCTAATGCCAGTCCCGCTCCCACCGCCAAGCCGATCGCCCGAACGTTCCACGCCCATTCCCAGGCATAGTCCGCCGCGGCCAACGCGGCCAGTGCGGCGGCCGCGGCGAACGCGCCCCAGCAGACGCCCTGGACCATCTGGACCCTCAATGCTGCCCCACGCACGTCACGAAAGCGACGTGCGAACGGAGTTTCGGCTGCTGGTTGATGCATGGTACAGGGCTCCATCGACTCGGCTACGTGAAAATTACACATCAGGTCGTGGTCCGGTTCGCCAAAAAACCTTCCGCCAGCAAGAGCGCCAACAACGCCAGCAACACCCAGTGCCAGATCTCGTCCTGCCGGATCTCGCGGCCGACGACGCCGGCCGTGGCGAATTCGGCGCCGGGTTCGGCCTTTGGGTCGGCAGGGACAAATCGGAACTGGCTGGCCAAATCCGCCACGCGGCAACGGTCGGTTTCCGATTCCCGCGGGTCGACGTTGACGACTTCCACGAACCCACCGCGATCGTAAACGCCGGGTTCCGGGACTGGCCCGCTCGATTCGAACTGATCCGTCCGGCGCGAGCGAATCGGGCCGCCCTCGGTCAAGCCGGCCAAATAGCCGATCAATTGATGGACCACCGGCACGAACAGCCGCGACCGCGGCCAATCGCTCCATTGCCGGTCGCAACTCGAGGCGAACCACAGGATTTTGCCGCGGCCAAGTGCTCGTTCGACCAGGGCTGGGCTGCCGTCCTGAAAGCGGGCCAGGACGCTGGTTCCCTCGCCGGGCTCGATCGCGGTGAAGCAGCGGAACGCCAGTCGGTGGAGGTCCCCGTACTGCGGGTCGGAAAACGGCTGAAACACCGGATGCTCGTGCTCCCAGCGGTCGAGTCGCCAAGGCAGTCCCGGCGCCGGCCGGGGGCCCGTGGTCTGGCCGAGCGGGATACCGGCCGACGACAGCCTTGCCAGCATGTCCGGCCCGGCGCGATCGCCCGCGAAGATCAACAGGCCCCCACCAGCCTCGGCAAACCGCGCCAACCGCCCCGCATCGGACTCCGACAGTCCCGCCACGTTGGCCAACACAATGACCGCTGCCCGCCCGAATTCCGGCAGGGGCGAACCCACGTGGGCGAATCGCTCCGAGACTCGCTGCCGGTCTCGGAGAGACCGGCCCACCTGAATACCCTCGGAGCAAGCCACCACGCGGGCTGAATAGGGACTTCCCGAAAAGGACTCGCCGGACGGAGCCAAGCGCAGAGCGGATTCCAAAAAGTACGTCTCTGACGTGACGGGCGAGTCGCTTGGGTCGCCGTCGACCATCAAGACCTCGATCGGCGACGCGATCAGCATGGCCGTGTGGCAACGATTGTCGAAACGCAACTCGTCGTCCGCTTCCACCATCACGTAACCCCGCCACACCCCTTCATTCAGTTCCGGCGCGGCGAACTCGACGATCTCACTCGCGCCGGGCTCCAGACTGACTTGACTTCGCCAGTTCCGTTGCCGCTGGCCCTGCTGCAGATGCAGCACGACAGGAAGTTGTTTCAAGGGAAATTGGCTGGCGTTGAAGATGGTCGCACTGACCGTGACTCCCTCGCCAGGGCGTGCGATCGTCCGGGACGGCGCAACTCGCGTTACCGCGGCGTTGCGTGGAAATGGCTGCCCCAAGTCGATCACGTGTACTCGGACGCCCTGCGGCAACGGTTCCGCAGGCGTGCGCCCCAGCCCCGAACCCTGCAGGTCGGTCAGCAGATAGATCTCCTTGCGTGCCCGCGTCGATTGCAAGCAGATGTCACGAGCCCAAGCCAGCGCGGCGCCATAATCGGTGGTCGAATTCGGGGGGGCCCCGTGTTCGGCGTTCGGAGTTCGGCCGGATGCGCGGCCGTCCGGGACTGGAGGCGACGCGCCGGCTGTGGAATCTGCTGAGTCCGGATGGACCGTATGGTCGAAAAACGCTCGTTCAATCTGCGTGCCGGGGCCGTACGAGCGGAGAATACGCTGCGCTTCGCTGAGCGCTTGGTCGCAAAGCCGTCCGCGCGTGGTTTCCAAGCCCATGCTGCCTGAGCGGTCGATCAGGATCACGACCAGCCGGTCGAATCCCCTCCGCTGCAGGACCAGCAAGAACGGCCGGGCAAACAGAACGACCAACAGCGCGACCGCGCCGACCCGCAGGGCCAGCAGCAGCCAGCGTTTCAGCCGCTTGCGCCGGGCGTTCTGGCTGAGCGCGATCCTCAGGAAACGCAGCGTCCCCAAGTCGACGCGCCGTGCGCGCTGGCCAAACACCAGATGAATGATGATCGGCACGGCGATGCCCGCTAGGGCGGCGAGGAATCCGAACTGTACGAACCCCATGATGTCAAAGCCTTATCGAAGTCACCATTTGGATCGCTTCACCAAATAGTCCAGCAACGCTTCATCCAGCGGCTCGGCCGTGGTCAGCTCCACGCGATCGATCCCGCGCGTGCGGCATTCGGCGTCCAGCGCGCTGCGCCAGTCGCTAAATGCTCGGCGGTAAGCCTGTTGAATCCCGTCGGCCTGCGTGACGATCTCCTGGCCCGTTTCCAGGTCGTGGAAGCGAATGGTGCCTTCCAGCGGCAGGTCGCGCTCCCAAGGGGCCAGCACTTGGAACATCAGCACCTCGTGGTTGCGGAACCGCAGGTGCTCCAAACCCTGGACGATGGCGGGCACCTCGTCGAACAAGTCGCTGATGATGACGACCAAGCCCCGCCGCGTCGCCAACTCGGCGGTCTGGTGCAAGGCTTTCGAGGCGTCGGACGGCGGCCGGGCTGGCGTAGCCGCAATGGCGCACAGGATATCGTCCAGCTGATGGGATTTCGCCCGCGGGGGCAGGTGCCCGACAATCGCGTCGGCAAACAGCGTCAAGCCCACCGCGTCATGCTGCTTCAGCGCCAGATGCGCCAGGGCCGCCGCCAAGGCCGAACCATAGTGCAGTTTACTGCGGCCTGCGTTGGCGCACTCCATCGACCCGCTGACGTCCAGCAGCAAGTACACGTTCATGTTCGTCTCGGCGCTGTACTCTTTGACGTACAGCCGCCGGCTGCGGGCGAACAGTTGCCAGTTGACGTGTTTCGGGTCGTCGCCCGGCGCGTACTCGCGATGCGACGAAAACTCGACACTGAAGCCCAGATACGGGCTGCGATGCAGTCCGTGGAGAAACCCCTCGACGATCGACCGGGCTCGCAGCTGGATGCTCTCCAGCCGGGAGAAGAACACGGGATCGACCAGTTGCCGCGTGTCAAGGGTCATGTGGGACTTACTTCTCCTCCTGCGGGACCGCTTTCAGCAGCCGACGGACGATCTCGTCGCTGTCGATCCCGTCGGCGCGGGCGTGAAAGTTCAACACGAGGCGATGCCGCAGCACGGGCGCCGCTTGGGCGCGGACATCGGCGAAATCGACGTGGTACCGGCCCGCCAGAATCGCTCGCCCTTTGCCACCCAGCACCAAGTACTGCGAAGCGCGGGGGCTGGCCCCGTAGGCGATATACTTGTGGATCCCGTCGGCGGCCTGCGCCCCCCCGGGCCGAGATGCGGCGACGAGCCGGGCGGCATAGCGGACGACGTCGTCCGCGATCGGCACGCCGCGCACCAAGTCCTGCAGCCGCAGCAGCTCTTCGGACTTCAGCACCGGCGCCGCCTCGGCCGTGTACGTGCTGGTCGTGCCCTTGACGATCTGCACCTCCTCGTCCAGCGACGGATACTGCACGCGAACGTTGAACATGAAGCGGTCCAGCTGCGCCTCCGGCAGCGGATACGTTCCTTCCATCTCGATCGGGTTTTGGGTGGCGACGACGTAGAACGGAGGCGTCAGCCGATGAGTCCGCCGCCCGATGGAAACCTCCTGTTCCTGCATGGCCTGCAAGAGGGCGGCTTGCGTCTTGGGCGGTGTGCGGTTGATTTCGTCGGCCAGCAGGAAGTTGGCGAAGATCGGACCGGGCATGAACTCCATTTTGTGCCGCCGGGTTTCGGGATCTTCTTCGATCACGTCGGTGCCCGTGATGTCGGACGGCATCAGGTCGGGTGTAAACTGCACCCGGCGGAACTCCAGGTCCAGCGTGCGGGCCAGGGTCCGCGCCATGAGCGTCTTGCCCACGCCGGGCACGCCCAGCAGCAGCACGTGGCCGCGGCACAACAGCCCGATCAACAGATGCTCGATGATTTCCTGCTGACCGACGACGACCTTGGCCACCTGTTGCTTGATGTTCGTGTACGCTTCCCGAAGCCGCGCCACGATGGCTGCATCCTCGTTGGACAAAGCGGGCGCGGCCGGCGGCGCAACCGCTGGCCCGGTTGGGGAAGCCGAATTCCCCGGCAGACTAACTGCCGGGCTCTTTTTCTGTTGTGTCACGATCTGGTCCTTTCAGGCCGCGGTCGTCGTCCGGAGGCGTATCCGGCTTGGGGGCCGGCGGTTTGTCCGCGTTTGAGGAGTCAGTTTTGGTCAGCGCGTGCCGCGTCAGATTCAAGCCGATCGTTGCCGCCAAAGCACCGTCGCCGCCGGACGGTATCCGTGGCCGGAAACCGATCCCCGCCCGGCCGCCGAGCGCTTCGTCCAGATAATCCAACTGGACCTCCGTGCCGTGGCCGTCTCCATTGTCGTCCAGTTGAGCGTGCTCCGTGGGGATGTTCTCGGCGCCGGCGTAGGCTTTCAGGATCTCGCGGTTGACGATCAGATAGAGATCCAACAGCGTCGGACGCCCGTCGTGATCTTGGTCGAATTTCTCGGACGCGGGCGGTTCGCTCAGCATCGAGGCCAGCAGGATGGGGTAAACGGTCTCATTGACCTCCTGATCCGCTTCCGTCGCCGCGATCACCACTCGCCCCTTCTTGGATAGCGCGCGGACCGCGTATCCACTGACCGCCGTGGTGATGAAGAACACCTGCTCCCGGCACGTCACCGCCTGGAACAACTTGCCGAACTCGTCCGCATCCAAATCGGGACCCGGGAGGTTGAACAGGGCGCGGCGACCGTCGAAATGGGCATGCCCCACGAGGATCACCCACAGCGTGTCCTCCGGAGTGAGCTTTTCCGCCAACTCCTTGACCGCCGTCTGAATCCCGTCGCGCGTCGCCACCCCCCCGTGACGGCCGCCGGACCAAGGAGCCGAGTCGCCCGCCTTGGTCCCGCACAGCACCAGGATCTCGTCGGCCGGGAATCCCGCGTGCTCGGCCAGCCCTTTGCACAAGCCCTGCAGAACCGCCGCGTAGGTGCCTTCAAACTCCGCGTTCCCCGGGTGACCGCACACGATCAGCGCCCGTCGCGTGCCGACGGGGTTGCCCAGTGGGCGTTGGGCCTTGGCCTGAGTTCCGTTGTCCGGGATCGATGCCGGCTGCGAACTGCCGAGCGGTGGTTTCGCTTCGGAGGGCGCGCCCGCGGCGGACTTCGTGGAAAACTCATCCGAAGGCCCACTCTGCGCCAGCGAACCCACCAGCATCACGATCCAGAGAACGTCCAGCATGATCGACTTCTCCGCGCACTCGACGAGTTATTTGCGCCCATGCCATCGGCCGCTGGGAGGAAGGGGCCATCCCTAAGACGACCGGATGATTATCCGGTCCGAGTCTCAAGCCGTCAACGACAACGCCCGTTTTTTTGCATGTTCCATGTGACAGGCAGCCAAGGGTCTTGTGGCCGGCTTCGAATTCCAAATCCGGTGCGGGCAAGCGGAAATCTCCCTGGCAGCAGGTCCGGGAACATCTGACCAAAGGCGTTGCTTCCTTGCTTTACAACGGGGCCGCGGGAGGCTACCATCGAATCCGCTTTCAGCGGGTTCCTGGTGCGTGCAACGGAAGCTGAACCAGCCAAGGAGTCTACGCATGGTCGGGCTGTCGCGATTGTGTTATCGCTCGCTTTTCCTCGGCGGGATGCCCGTCATGGTCCTCAAGCTGGCGACCCTCGCGGTTTTGACGGCTCTTGCAGCAACACCGCCGCCTCCGGTATTTGGGACACAGCCGCCGCAGGAGTCGGCGCCGTCCGCATGGGAATCGAGCCGCCCCGAACGGTTGCGTTTCATGAAGGAGCAGGCGTCTGCGTTCTCGCTGTTTCGTCACGCGGATCCCAAAACACCGTTGCCACTCATGCCGGAACCGTCGCTCCGCTACATCAACCTCGAGGCCAACGTCAACGACGGCGCTACGTTCCTGTGGCTGGATGGCACGCGGCCGGCAGCCGCAGTCTCTTATTCGATTCGCCTACCGGATGATCGCGTCTATCGAGAATGGACATCGTTCAGTCCGACGCCGCTGGAGTGTCGCCGAGGGGGCGTGACCCTTTGGTCGCCCGCGACGAATGGGTTGCTGCTGGAACGCCTGGACGACGCGTCTGCGCCGGCTGCGAACCAGGTCCAGCGGCTGATGCAGATGCGAACCCTCGCCCGGCGTTTTTCGGGAGCGCGGCATAATTCGCGGGATGACAGCCCGACGGAACTCCGCCTCATGCCGGCCCCCCTCTACCATTACACAGCCGAGGATAGCGGCGTGCTGGGCGGAGCCCTGTTCGTCTTCGTCATTGGCACCGACCCCGAACTGTTTTTGCTGCTGGAAGCGGTTCGTGCCACGGCGAACAGTGCGGCCGCGTGGCAATATACGCTCGCCCGCATGTCGTCCCAGAAAATGACGCTGCGTCGGGATGGCGTGGACCGTTGGTTCCTGCCGAACATCTACCGCGAGCCCGATGGCCGGAACCCGTCCGCACGGTACGGCGAGACGAGTCTCGGCAGATTCACGCCCAGTGCTGCCGCGTCCCCTCGCCCATGAAGAAGGAGTTCCGATGCACATCGCCTGCACTTTGCTTCTGACGCTCGCCCTCCTGGGCTGCCACCAATTCTGTTTCGCTGCGGAGTTGCCGCCGACTGCCGACGCCCAGGCCGCGCACGCGGCCGAAGCTCAGACCGTGACGGCCGGCGAAGCCAAGAAGTGGGACTTCCACTTGGAAGCCGGAACGTCGCTGGAGCTTCAGCCCAATGCGGTTCTGCGCTGGTCGAACCCGATCGTCGGCGAGATCTACGGCAACGTGTTCGTCTGGACCTCCCAAGGGCGGCCGGAAATGATCGGCAGTATCTATAAATGGTACGCGCCCTTCACACACATGTCGGCGGAGTTCCACTCACTGGCCGTCGAGCCCCTGACGGGGAAACGGGCGGGACAGCCGGTTTGGTCCCCTGCGCGGGGCGGAGTCGAATTCAAGCCGGTGCCCGATGCGCCTGATCCGGCCCCGACGGAAGCCCAACGACTGCGGCAAATGCAGATGGCCGCCGAAGGGTTCTCTGCGGAAATGGTCGACCGCGAGCGCCCGGACCAGATTTACCAGCTTCGCTTGCTGCCGCGGCCGGTCTACCGGTACAAAAGCCCGGATCGGGGTGTCACGGATGGAGCGATCTTCGTTTTCGTCCACGCAACCGATCCCCAGGTTTGGCTGATGATCGAGGCCCGGCGCAGGGACCAAGAGTCCCCGTGGCAGTACGCCGTGGCCCAGATGGACAGCGTGCCGATGCGTGCGTTTCACCGCGGACGCGAGATCTGGACGGCGCCTCAAGTAACGCCGCCGTGGTCAAATGTCCAAGACCGCCGCGCTCCGTACACGGCGTTCAACAACTTGCAGTGAAAACGAACCAGGGGGCCAAGCCAAAATGTCCTTCCACCGCGTTCCACGTACACAAGTCCAACCAAATTCACGCAGGAGCCCAGACACATGCTAACGCACACGTTGATTCGGACCATCCAGCCTTCCCGCGCCGTTTGGATTCTCGCGGTTGTGCTTGCCTACTCAAGTCCCGTCGTGTTGGCCCAAACCACGCCGACGGGCGCAGCGACCGCGAAGCGTAACCAGCAGCTCACGTCGGCGGCTTGGAAAGCACTGCACAAGGGCGACTTCAGGGAGGCTGCGGAAACAGCTCAGAAGTGCATCGAAACGTTCGAAGCAAACGCCGTGAAACTGCAGAAGCAACTGGAGGCCGCGCGAACACGTGTCCCCATGGGCACGGTCACCGAAGACGAGAGGAACGCCGTCCATCGAAACGGCCTGCTAAACGACGTTGCGACCTGCTACTTCATCAAAGGGAAAGCTCTTGAACAGTTGAAACAACGCGAGGCGGCGATCACCGCGTACAAGGCTGCCGCGACGCTGACTTACGCTCGCGCCTGGGATCCGGCAGGCCCGTGGTTCTGGTCGCCGGCAGAGGCGGCTGCCGAGCGTCTTGGGGAATTGCAGTAGTGTGAGACTCCACACCGTGCATACCCACCGAAAGATCCGCTATACTGCCGCCCCCCGCTGACTTTCCCGCAATGTGCCTTCCATTTACCGGCAGCCGGCATGGACGAGCAAAAGATCCAAGAATTCATCAACCGTTGGTCGAACTCCGGCGGCGCGAAACGGACCAACTATCAGCTGTTCCCCGCCGAACTGTGCGACGTGCTGCAGGTCGCCAGGCCGGATCAGACGGTCGAGGACGACGCCCGCAATGGGTACGTCTGAGTCCTTTGAGCCATCGCTATTCGTTGAACGCCCGCAGCAGCTTGCGGCCTTTGTAGATGCAGTAGGCCACGTCGGGGTCGATGGGGCGAGAGCTGCCGCGGTGCGGCCACCAGGCGCATTGCAACGGGTCCACCACGGCGACGCCGGGCGAGCCCTGATACATGGCGGTCGCCACCAGGACCTTGTCCCCCAGGAAAGATCCCAACGACTGCGGCACGATGGCATCGTAGCCCGCGTCCCGCAGGCGACGTTCCAGACGCACCACGTCGACGCGCTGGGCGTCGTTCAGCGAGTCGACGGGCAACTCGTAGATGTCCTCGTGCTCCGCTTGCCAGCCGGCAAAGGCGGCGTAGATGTCGTCCGGCGGCAGGTCGGCCAGGTCGGCGGCAAAGGCGTGCGTCAAGGGGCCGGCGATGCCGATGTTGCTGAATTCGGTGTCCTGAAAGGCATAGACGAAACGGAACAGGAAGCACTCGACCGGATCGTCGTAACCGGGCCAAGCTTGCTGCCGGGCATCGACCAACTCACAGCGGCTTGGCGGCACACCCATCTGCGATGGCTGAGCTAGCCACAAGGCCAGGTCGGCCTCGGCCTTGGCCTGCTCGGTCTTGTATTGCCCGTCGATCTGATCGAGGATGCCAAGCTCCTCGGCATACGCCAAGACCCGCAGCCGAGTCACCGGCTCCTGGGCCAACTGGAGCAACACCTGCTCGCCCGTCTTTTCGCCCAACTTGGCCAGGGCCGCGGCCGCTTCGGCGCGCAGCCGGCGGTGGCTCAATTCCAATGCCTGGTACAACTTGCCCACGGCCGACCGGTCACCAATCAACGCCAGGGCGTCGCACAGCGAGACGGCCAGGGAGATGCCCTCCTTGACCTGGCGGCTGGCCGCTTCGACATGCGGACCCTCGCCGGGCGGCGACGCTTCGATCTGGCCCAGACGGCCGACCAGGCCGGCCAGCAACAGCGCAATCTCCGCTCCGCGATCCGCTGCCGGATGCCGCGTCACGACCCCTTCGCGAGTCACGAAGTTCGACAGGTCGAGAATCGCGGCGGCCAAACTGATGTGTCTCAAGCCGTCCAAGAGGGCCGGGAACAAGGACGCTGGATCGTAGTCGCGATGCTGAAACAGCGGACCGAAGATCGCCGCCGCAATATTCGGATCGCCGGGCGGATCGGCGATCATCAGTTCTGTGAAAACCGCTAGGGCGGACGGAGTGCGGGATGCCGTCAACAGGCAGGGCAGGTACGCCCGTGCGGCGCTGGACGAGCCTAGGTGCCGGTACACGGCGGCCGCCTGCTTCAAGACCGCGTCATCCAGCAGCGCTGCGTCTTCGGCCGCGTCGCGTTTCAGGGACAGCACCTGGCGGAAAACCGCGGCCAAAAAGCCATCCTGGACCTTGTCCAACTCGGGCCTCCGGTCCAGGACGCCCTGCAGAATCGCTGCGACGTCGCCCGGTGTCGCCTGGTTGATCCAGCGAATCCGCCGGACGGCCGACTCGCGCTCCGCTACATCGAACGAACCCATCCGATCCAGGTCCGTCAGCAGTTCTATCACATCGTCGCTCAAGCGTCGGTCTCCGCGTTGGTGCCTTCCGCCCCCCCAGCGTTTGGCGGGAGCGTGGTTTAATTCTTTGGTTCGCTTCGATCGGCCGCCGTGTTGTGTGTGGCCGGGAATCCTGGCAACTTCTCCGTAGCCGCATTCGCCAGAATGCGGGCCCTTTCCGGCGTTCCCGCACCACTCTGGCGAATGCGGCTACCTGCCAGAAACCACGGCCGCTCACGCCGTATTCTCTAGCGTACCGACGGAACGTATACTGTCGTCACGCCAGTTATATCGCAACTTGGTCCTGCGTGTGAGGAGTCTTCCGGGAATGCCCGACAAATTTGATCGTTACCGGGAATCGCTGGTGGTCGAGAACAACACGATCTGGCCGGCCGAGTACCAAGGCTTGGAGGCTGCCGAGAAAACGCGGATCGAACAGGCGTTGCACGCCGATCCCAAGCATTGTGCGCAGCTGGAGTACGTGCGCATGCACACCGGCTTCTGCCGTCAAATCACCGTCACGGCGGACGACGTAAAACGGGTCCGTGCGTAGCCAGGCGATCACGCGAAGACGCGAAGATGCGAAGTCCTGCCGGCCCGCTTCAGCCCCGTAGTTGGATACCGAGAGGCGAACGGCCGGCGTCAGCCCGCCGGTTTTCCCCATGCCCACACATTTGCGCGAAGGGTCCGCAAGATCAGCTTCGGTGAAACCAGCCGACGGTCGGAAAAATGCTCGCAGAGACAAGGCACCGATGGGCTGACGCCCAACGTTCGCCGGGATTTCTGCAACGTTTGGATCCACTCTTCCATTGCGGCTGCGCGTCCTCGCGTAACACCAGCCGGTGCTCCTCGGTGGACCAGCTAATCCTCGAACGGACTGCGAGGCTTTCTTTCCGCCGCCGCACGCTCCGGGTGCTGCTGCAACTCGTCCAGGACGACGCGATCCGGAGCCGCTTCGCGTTCCTGTTCGATTTCCTTGGCAGCGACGGCCAAATTGACCAGGAAGATCACCACCCCGCTCGCCACGACCAGTATCGGAACCGCCGGATCGGCCAGGATTCTGCCATCCACAACTTCGATCAACGTCCAGGCCCAATTCGGCGCCTGCAACACGGAATAGTCCTCGAACTCGGCGAACCCAAACAGCCAGGCCTGCAACAACAAGGGCACGGCCACACCCAACGCCAGCAGCAGGACGTGGACGACCAGCGGCAGCAGGAGACCAAAATGCAAAACCCGGCGGAGCCACAAGGCGATCAACCGGCCCACGCCGAGATAGGCGGCCACGTAGCCGCACAACAGAACGCCAAACAGCATGATCTCTTCCGCGTCGACCGGCCAGAGACCGATGCCTTCGACAACGAAGGCCAGCGTACACGTCAACAGCGTCACCGCGCCCAGGTTGACGACCGCAAACACGTACCCCGTGCCGGACCCCGGATTGAACCACGTCAGCAAGACGCGGCCGAGCACGCTCTGGGGCAGCTGCCGCTTGACCCGCGGCGACAGCACCGACCACTCGCCCGTCAACAACGCCCCCATCAGCATCCAGTGTACGCCCGAAAACGCCAGCAGCGACCAGACGATCTCTTCCCAATGGTACGTGATCCAGAAATAGCCCGTCCAGCCGGTGAACAGCACCTGCTGGGCGAGCATCGCCATCCGCAGTTTCGTCGAACGATTGTCGCTGGCGAAACTGAGCTGCGCCGCAGCCGCCAGCAGGAATAGGACCAGGTACGAGCCGCAGGCGGTCAGAATCGAGCCCTGCACGAGCCAGACCTCGGCGTCGTCGACTGGCATACTCGCGCTTTCGTCGATAAAGACCGCCGTCCAGATGCACCACATCAGCGTAAAGAAAGCCAGCCCCAGCAGTAGCGCGACCGACAGCAAGACCTGCACGTGCCGAGCCCGCGAAAGGGTCGCGACCAGCAATCCAACCGCCGACAGCAACACCGAAGCCACGAACGTGTAGAACAGGATCATCCCCAGCGTGACGACGTCCACACCGCGCAACAGATAGGTAAAGGCGATGCAGGGCGAGATCGCCGAGTAATAGACCAGCATCTGCAGCACGGCGCTGCCGAGCTTGCCCGTCACGATCTGACGCGAGGACAGGGTGGTAATCGACAGCAACTCGTAGGTCCCGTCCTCCCGCTCGCCCGCCAGGGACCGGTACGCGGAAAATGGCACGATCAGCAGCATCGGCACGGTCAAGATGATGGCGTAGCCGATCAGCATGAACGGCCCACTGGGCGTGTAGTAGATGCCCGGCATCAACAGGGCCACACCGATCAAGGACCAACTCAGGCCGCAAATCAGCAGCAGGCCAAAGGTGATCACGAACTGGCGGCTCTTCAGTGCCTGCCGAGCCTCCTTGACCAGGATCGGGTTCAGTCGCTCGCCAGCCCGCTCCAGCCATCCGTCGATGCGGTTCCAGCGGCTCAGCGGCGAGGCGAACGGAGATGAGGCGATGTCATTGGTCATTGGTCAGTGGTCATTGGTCATTGGTCATTGGTCATTGGTCAGTGGTCAGTGGTCAGTGGTCAGTTGTCCACACGTGTACTCCGCTCGTCGTCTCCGGCTCTCGTCTCTTGACTCTCCGCTCTCGACTCTCACTGCACCGCTCCCCGCGTGACTTGCATAAAGACGTCTTCCAGCGATTTCTCGTGGGTGGCAAACTCGGCGATGCGAAAATCGGCCAGGACCATCTGCTTCAGGAAATCGGCTTGTGCTTCCCGGCCGCCGTCGTGAGTGAATCGCACCAGCTCGCCCGCGACGGAGACATTTTGCACGTCGCCGCGCTGATGGAGCCACTGCTGCAAACCGGCTCCCCCGCCCAGCACGCGGACTTCGACTTCGCTCAACTGCGTCTGACCTTGTTGGATCTCCGCGACCGTGCCGGTCGCCAGCAGCCGGCCCTGCTCGATGATTCCCACGCGGTCGCACATCTCGGCCAACTCGGTCAGAATGTGCGAGCTGACCAGAATCGCCTTGCCGTCGGCCGCCAGCCGGCGAATCAGCTCGCGCAACTCGATGCGGGCCCGCGGGTCCAGTCCTGCCGCCGGTTCGTCCAAGACCAGCACGGACGGATCGTGAATCATGGCCCGGCCCAGGCACAGCCGCTGTTTCATTCCCTTGGATAATCCGCGGATCGGTTTTTCGGCCAACCGGTCCAGGCCGGTAAAACACATCGTCCGCCCCAGCGCCTGATGCCGCTCGCGGCCGGTCAAACCGTAAGCCCGCGCAAAGAAATCCAGGTACTCGACGCAATTCACATTGGGATACGTGCCGAACGAATCGGGCATGAACCCCAGCCGATGCCGGACGCGGTCCGGATCGTTGACGACCGAAAAACCGTCCACCAGGGCGTCGCCATAAGTCGGCAAATCGAGCGTCGCCAGAATCCGCATGCTGGTCGTTTTGCCGGCGCCATTGGGGCCGATGTAGCCGAAGACCTCGCCCCGCGGAACGTCAAACGACACGTCGCAGACCGCTTTCGTGCCGCTGAAGTAACGGTGCAGCCGACGGAATTCGATGGCGGAATGAGTTGCGGACGATGTCATGCCAGCTTTCAAGCGTTCATACCAGAAACGAGTGTGTCGTCTTTCGCTCCGCGAAAGAACGCCCTTTCGCGGAGCGAAAGGCGACAATGTGCCTGTTTTTCATTCGCCGGTCACCACTTTGCTCCCCGCCCTATTGCCGGCCTCCTGTCGACGAACCGTTTGCCTTTCCCTTCGAACCGCGGCAACGAGCCAGGCGGAACACACTTCACGTCGACCCGCAGCCCCAATCGCACCTGCAGTTCGCGGGCAATCCGCGCCGGCTGGTCCAAGCGGTCTTCGACTTCGATCGTCAGCGCGTCCATCTCGGCCACGCGGTCCGCGATCATCCGGTACTCGGCGATTTCCGGAAAGCTGCGCAAGATCTGTTCGACCGAACTGGGGAAGATGTTCATTCCGCGGATCACCAGCATGTCGTCGGCGCGGCCCAGCACGCCGCCATCAAGCAACACGAACCGGTTCTCGCCGGCGGCCTGCCATGTCGGACGGACCAAGTCGCCTGTCCGGTAGCGAATCACCGGACAGCCGCTGCGGCTTAAGCTGGTCAGGATCAACTCGGCCAGTTCCCCATCGCCGGCGGGCTCTCCCGTGGCGACCGCCGAGAACTCGGCGATGAACTCGCTTTCGACCACGTGCAGCCCGCGCCGAGCGCGGTCGGCATAGCCCCACGGCCCAACCTCCGTGGCCCCGGCATGGTCGATGACGCGCGCCTTCCAAGCCGCTTCGATGCGGTCGCGGACCGCAGCCACCGAGCCTCCGGGTTCGCCGGCCACGATAATCTTCCGGACGTCGAGCGTACGGGTATCGATGCCGTGTTCGACCGCCGCCTCGGCCAGGTGCAACGCATAGCTGGGCGTACACAGCAGAGTCGTCGCTTGGCTGGATTGGATCAACTCCAAACGTGCCAGCGTGTTCAAGCCGCCGCCTGGAATGACCAGCGCCCCGCGGGCCACCGCGGCGTCGTGAGCCGTCCAAAAACCGATGAACGGGCCGAACGAAAAGGCCGTCAGCACCCGGTCGGCCGGCACCAACTCGGCCGCATCCAAGACGAACTGCCAAGTATCCACCCACCACTGCCAATCTTCCGCCGTGTCCAGAATCACCAACGGCCGGCCGCGCGTCCCCGACGTGCGGTGAAAACGCACGTAGTGCTCTCGTGGAAACGTGTGATTGGCTGCCATGTCCCCCAGGGTGGTCTGCGCCAACTCGTCCTTGCACGTCGTGGGCAACTTGACGAGTTCGTCCAGCGAAGCCGGCGGCAGTTGCAGGCCCGCCAATTTCTTGGCGTAGAAAGGGTTTTGCGGCAGGATCTTGGCCAACAGACGATTCAAGCGGTCGAGTTGCCATCGTTGCAACTCGCTGCCGCTCATTCGTTCCAGTTCACGTCGGCGGTCAAAAGTGGTGCCCAACATGCTTGCATCATACGGATTGTCGAACGATGGCGAAAGTGAACGATGCACCACGCATTGTATTACGCGCGGATCACGTCAGAATGGTGACTCCACACGTGCGGAATCTGCGGTGGAGGGCAGCCGATTCGTCGGGGGGCCAGCATACCCGATACCCGCGTAAAAGTTTGACACTAGACAGGCAATGACTTGACAACTTCTTCTGACATAAGGACTTCCATGCCCGATGAACCCCGGCGAGGCTCGCTGCTGGTGATCTTCCTGACGGTCTTCATCGACCTGCTCGGGTTTGGGATCGTGCTGCCGCTGTTGCCGATCTATGCGGCCGACTTTGCCGTCGATCCCCACGGCTGGCGATTGGGACTGCTGATGGCCTGTTTCTCGATCATGCAGTTCATCTTCGCTCCGATCTGGGGCCGAGTGTCCGATCATTGGGGCCGCCGGCCGGTGCTGATCGTCGGCCTGCTGGGCTCGGTCGTGTTCTATACGCTGTTCGGCGTCGCCACGGTGATGAAGAGCTTGACGTTGCTGTTCGTGTCGCGGATTGGTGCCGGGATCGCGGGCGCGACGATCCCCACGGCCCAGGCTTACATCGCCGATACCACGTCGCTGGAAAAGCGTTCCAAAGGCATGGCGCTGATCGGCGTGGCGTTTGGACTCGGGTTCACATTCGGCCCGATGGTCGCGTACCTGGCGGTTCCGTCCGGATATGGCGATCCGGGGCCGTGGCCGGGATATGCCGCAGCTATCCTGTCGGCCGTCGCGCTGTTGCTGGCGATCTTCAAGCTGCCCGAATCCAAGCATGCCTACAGCCAGGCGGCGGCCCGCCGGATTTGGGATTGGCGCGGCTTCTCCGACGCGATCCGGACGCCCTCGATCGGCCTGCTGTTGGCCGCCATGTTCGTCTGTATTTTTTCGTTTGCCTCGTACGAGACCACCTTGTCGATCCTGGTCAAAGACAAGTTCGAGTTCAGCTTTCGGCAGGTTTGCTTGACCTACGCCTACATCGGCCTGATGCTGGCCTTGATCCAAGGCGGGATCGTGCGGCGGCTGTCGGGACGGATCAGCGAGGCGAATCTGGCGATTGCCGGTGTCGTGCTCGAAACGCTCGGCTACGGCTTGATGGCCCTGGCCGTGCCGCTGCGGTCGCTTCCCCTGGCCTTTGCGGCTGCCGCGCTGGTTGTCACCGGGTTTTCCATGATGCATCCCAGCCTGAATTCGCTGCTGTCCCGCCGCAGCGATCCCAAGAAGCAGGGAGCGATCATGGGTGTGGGCCAGAGCGTCAGCGCGCTGGCGCGAATTGTCGGCTCCGGACTCGGAATACCTCTGTTGCGGTACCAGTTGGAGTTGCCGTATTACGTCGCCGCCGCGCTGATGGTCGTGGGGATGATCCTGCTGGTCGCCGCCGCCCGCCGCGGTCAGGATTTTGCGGCAGAGCGGTAATAACGCCCCAAGCGGGCTGTTGATTAAATCGTGGGATAGGCTTCCAGCCTGTCAAATGGGAAAACCACGCAGAATATTTACGTGCAACTGGGCAAGCCTGACAGGCTGGAAGCCTATCCCACGCCGGTTTGCTCGCGTAAATCAACAGCCACCAAGTCCCGGTCTCGTCCTCGTCCGGCACCGTCTTGACTTGCGAAAGCCGGCCGGTCATTTTGAACGAGCCCGGGGATCTGTCGTGCGACAAGATTTGGAAATCGACGCAGGAGGAGACATGGAGCCGTCCAAACAGCCAAGCGATCTAACCTATCCCGTCCGCTATTTGCCCAAGGCAGGAATCATTGTGGACGGCCAAGCCGACGAGCCGGACTGGGCCTTGGCTCATCGCGAGGACCGTTTTGCTTTTCCGTGGAAACAGGCCGCTGCGCCGTTGACGGAGTTCCGCGCGCTGTATGACGATGCGTTCTTGTACTTCACGTTTCGCGCACACGACGAGGATGTCGTCGTGCTTGACACGCTGCGCGACAAACAAGATGTGGTGCTGGAGGATCGCGTCGAGATGTTCTTCAGCCGGGACGACCAGATGTCGGAGTACTACGCGATCGAAATCGATCCGCGGGGGCGGACGTACGATTACCGCGGGGCGTATTATCGGGTGTTCGATCCGGCGTGGACTTGGCCGGGATTGGAAACCAGGGGCACGCTGCTGGAACAAGGGTATGTGGTCGAGGGCCGCATGCCGCTGGCCCGTTTTGAATCGCTGGGCTTTCCCCGAGTGCGGCCGGGCGTGAAGATCCGTTGCGGCTTGTATCGGGCCGAGTTCAGCCACGACCGCAGTGGCCGGCCCGTGGTCCAGCAGGACAGCAGACATACCCAAGGCCGCCGCACGGAAGGTCCGTCACCGATCGAAGATTGGATCAGCTGGATCGATCCGGGCACACCCGAGCCCGATTTCCATGTGCCTTCGTCGCTGGGCTGGCTGCAGTTCGCAGATCCATAAGCTTCTTGGGAGAAATACCATGTCTTGGATGTTCCTCTTTGCGCTGATCTTGGCCGCCGATCCATCCACTGGGCGGATGCCAAATCCACCGCAAATCACGTTGGCGGACAATGACGGCTCACCCCGCCGTCTGAGCGACTGGACGTATCCGGCCCGCTGGCGGCCCTCGGCCCGAATCGAATTGGATGGCCGGGCGGACGAAGCCGATTGGAACCAGGCTGCGGTCGAGAAACGGTTCGCGTTTCCGTGGAAGCAGGCCCCCGCGCCGGCGACAGAGTTCCGCGCGTTGTGTACGGAGGAATTCCTGTATTTCACGTTTCGGGTCCACGACGAGGACATCGTCGTGCTGGACCAGTTGCGGGACGAGGAAGACGCCGTCTTTGAGGACCGGGCGGAAATGTACTTTGCCCGCGACGAGCGGATGGCGGACTATTTCTGTTTCGAAGTCGATTCCCGCGGCCGGGCGTTTGATTATCGAGGCGCATTTTATCGGCAATTGGATCCCAAGTGGAACTGGCCGGGACTCGAAACCAAGGGCTCCGCACGGGAGCAGGGCTATGTGGTCGAAGGCCGCATTCCGCTGGCCAGTTTTCCAGCGTTGGGATTTCCGGCGTTGCGGCCGGGCGGCAAGATCCGTTGCGGTCTGTTCCGTGCCGAATTCAGTCATGACCGTAGCGGCAAGCCCATCGTGCAGCGGGACAGCATCCACAACCGGGGCCGGCGACTGGACGGCCCGCCGCCGATCGAGGAATGGATCGCGTGGGTGGACCCAAAGACCCAAGAGCCCGATTTTCACGTGCCCATGTCCTTGGGATGGCTGGAAATTGTGCCGTAGGTTTACAGGTCGGGCGGTTTCTGGTAGGAATCGAGTCCCGGGAATCTGATAGAACGGTGCGAGAACGTGCGGCCCGATCGCAGGAGCGTTGTTGATGAAAAGCTATTTCGTAGTCACCATCACGTGCCCGGACCGGCCGGGGATTGTCGAGCGGATTACCGAGGTGCTGGTCCAGCAATCAGCCAATTGGGAAGAGAGCCGGATGGCGCGGCTGGGCGGTGAATTCGCCGGCATGGTGCTGGTCAGCGTGGCGCCGGACAAGGCGGATCCGCTCGGCGCCGCCCTGCGCGCCATGGCCGACGATCAGATGGCGGTTGTGGTCAAGCCTACCCATCCGGCGGCCGAAGCTTCGGCGAGCGGCAGGCTGTACGAACTGCGGCTGACCGGCGCCGACCACGAGGGCATCGTCCACAAGGTATCCGCCTATCTGGCCAGCCAGGGGATCAACGTCGAGGCAATGGAAACCGAAGTCGTGCTGGCCCCGGTGTCCGCCACTCCCCTGTTCCAGATGGAAGCCCAAATCCAAGTGCCGTCGAGGTTACCCCTGACCGAGCTGCAGGGAAACCTGAATCGCATCGGCGACGAACTGGGCGTGGACATCGAGGTCCATGCGTGCGGACAGTAGATTAAGAGGCCAATCGCCACTGACCACTGACCAATGACCTACTGGCAAAACAAAGTTGTGTTGATCAGCGGCGGCTCGTCCGGGCTGGGCGAGGTGCTGGCTCGCAAGTTTGCCGCGGCGGGGGCCAAACTCGTCTTGGGGGCGATTGATGCCGACGGTGTCGAGTCCGTCGCCAGTTCGCTCCGCGGGGCGGGTTGTGATGCGATCGGCGTGTGGGCGGACGTCACGCAACAGGAGCCCGTGGACCGCTTGATCGCCACCGCCATCGAGCGGCATGGGCGACTGGATGCGCTGTTGAACTGCGCCGGCCGTTCGGCCCGCGGCGAGGTGCTCGCCACCACGCCTGAACAGTTCTTGGATCTGCTGTCGCTGAACTTCCTGGCCACGGTGCGCTGCACGCGGGCAGCGGCTCCACACCTGATCCAGGCCAAGGGCCATCTGGTCAACATCGGTTCCCTGGCAGCGAAGACCGCGTCTAAGTTCTTGGGCGCCTATCCGGCGAGCAAGTTTCCGGTGGCGGCTTACTGCCAGCAGTTGCGGTACGAGCTGAATCCCCAGGGCGTCCACGTCTTGCTGGTGTGCCCCGGGCCGATCGCTCGTGCGGATTCGGGACGCCGGTACGACAGCCAGGCGGCGGGACTGCCCGAGGCGGCTCGGAAGCCCGGCGGCGGCGTCAAGCTGAAGGGCATTTCGCCCGACAAGCTGGCGACCAATATCCTTTCCTACTGTGAACGCCGCAAACCGGAATTGGTCATGCCGGCCAAGGCCAGGATCTTGTTCGCCCTGTCCCAGTTGTCGCCGACGCTGGGCGACTGGATCATCGGCAAGATGACCTCGGCGCAGTGATTCGCCTTACAGGTATCTGGCCAACGGCCCGCCTCGCTGGAGTTCACGCTTCAGCGTGTCTTTCTAAGCGGGCATGGCCCGCCGGGCACGCTAAAGCGTGAACTCCAACAAGGCCCGATCCTGCGGATTTCCCTGAGATTCCGCCGTTGCTGGGGTACTCACAGGTATCTGGCCAACGGCCCGCCGCGTGCGGCCAGCGCGTCGACTTGTTTCGTCACCTCGGGATCTTCGACCAGCGGCGGGGCATGGTGCGGTTTGATGCGGGCGTCGATCACCAGTGCCCCGCGGCAGCCCCAATGCTTTTGCTGTGTGAACGCGTCGATCCCGTGAATATCGGCAGCCGGATTGCTGCGGGTAAAGACGACCCAGAGAAAGTTGTTCACGGTCCGCGCCGTGAATTCGCTGTCGTCGACCACGATGACCAGGGGAAAACGATTCACCGCGTCCGCGACGGCGCCGGGACGGCAGAAGCGTTCGATGGCCGGGTCCACCGTGTCGCGCGTCATGGTCGCCGGCGGGCCCGAGACGGCCAGCACTCCGGGCAAGCAGATGCGCGGATCGCGAAACCCTTCCGGCAATTGCAGGTCGCCGGGGACTTCCGTCGGCAACGTCCGGCACGGGCGTCCCACCGCAGCGATCACGACTTTGGAGCCTTCGTTCAGACCGCTGCCGGAATAATCCAGCGTGTCGATCGTGGTGTGTGTCTGAAAATGCAGATCGCGCCGCCAGTCCACGCGTTCGAGAATATGCCGGAAAAACGCCGGGATGTCGTGGACGCCCAGTCGCGGATCATCGTCGCGGGCCGCGATCCACAGGTACTTGGCCAGCGACAATTGTCCTTGGCCCAGAATCGCATTGGCTTGGGTCAGCAGTTCCTGTGGCTGGCGCAGGGTTTCGTACGGCGTATACCGCTCGCTGCCGATGGCCAACAGCAGGGGATGAACGCCGGCGGCGTCGACAGCGTGAACCGCATGGACGCCGGGAATCACCTGGGGAATCACCGGACCGGTCAGCTCGTGAATCAGTTCGCCGAAGACGGTATCTTCCTGCGGCGGTCGGCCCACCACGGTGAACGGCCAAATGGCGTCCTCGCGATGGTAAACATGGTCGACGTGGAAAACCGGAAAATCATGGGCCAGGCTATAGTAGCCCAAGTGATCTCCGAACGGCCCTTCGGGCAACTTCTTTTCCGGATCGATTGTCCCGCTGATGCAAAAATCGGCCTCGGCGTAAATCGGCAGCGGGGCGGCGGAGTCTGTCGTTCGTCGGCAAATCATGGGGATCCGGTGTCCGGCCAACGCACCGGCGAACGTTAGTTCGGACATCCCTTCCGGCAGCGGCATGACGGCGGCCAGTGCTATCGCGGGCGTTCCGCCGACGAAGACGTTTACCCGAAACGGTTGGCCTTGGCGCAGAGCCGCTGCGTGATGGACGCCGATTGTGCGGTGCAGCTGATAGTGCAGACCGATTTCCCGATCCGGCTCGTAGCAACCACCGGACAGCTGAATCCGGTACATGCCCAGGTTCGACTTCATTAGCCCCGGCTGCTCGACATTCTCCGTATAGACTTGAGGCAACGTCACGAACGCCCCGCCGTCATCGGGCCACGATTTCAACTGGGGCAACTGGCGGATCGTTGTCTCGTGCGCCAACACCGGCCCGCGCTTGCAGCGCCGCGGCAGCATTGTGAGCCCGATCCAGGGAGCGGCCAGGTACCGGGTCGGCCGCCGCAGCAATTGCTGCGGATCGATCTTCAGTTCGATCATCCGCCGCACGCGGTCCCAGGTGTCGCGAAAAAGAAAGCGCGCCTGTTCGAGCGTACCAAACAAGTTCGAGACCATCGGAAAGCGGCAGTTCCGCACGCGATCGAACAACAGCGCCGGACCGCCGGACGCGTAGACGCGGCGCTGAATTTCGGCCGCCTGCAGATGCGCGTCGATCTCGTCGGCGATGCGGATCAGACGCCCGTTGCGCTGCAGGTCATCGACACATGCCCGTAAACTGCGGTAACCCACGATGATGCTCCTACGGCGGCCAAATTTGAATCTCGAAATCCGAAATCCGAAACAAATTCAACAAAGAAAACCCGAATGTGCGTGACGAAACTCTTGCACCAGATGGGGAACCGCCGGTCCAACGATCGCTTTGACACTTCTCGGTTTCAAAGCGATCGGATCCCAACGAATGAAGGAGTCAACGAATGGAGGATGGGGAGCCATTCACTGAATCTCACATTCGTTGAGACCTTCATTCGTTGGGGCGATTCCGATCTCAAACAGTGACATCCCTTTCCAAACAACACGCGTCGACAGTTCCATTTGGTGCTAGCGGCAGTTTTGTATTTCTGTCATTCGAGTTTGGCATTTGTTTCGGATTTCGAACTTCGGATTTCGGATTTTGAAAATATGCCGTGCTCGCATCCTTCGGACGAAGGCGGGCCAAGGCTGCTGTCGCAAATCGTCTCTATTCATTACAATAGGTTACCCGGCCGTCGTCGGGAACTGGCGGTTGCTTTTGGCAAGCAGAACGAACTAACGAGGAGTCAGCAGCATGATCATCTCTCCCACGGACCTCGAAGTCGCGGATCTGGAAGCGGATGCGATCGTCGTCGGCGTCAATGCTCAGGGGGCGTTGACCAAGGAAGCACAGGAGGTCGACGCCGCGACGGGCGGGTTGCTGGGGCGTCTGGTCGCCAGCGGAGAAATCTCCGGCAAACTGGGCAAGGTATCGACATTGCTGGCCCCTGCCGGGATCAAGGCCGCTCAAGTCGCCGTCGTCGGTCTGGGCGAGCCCCAGACGTTCGGGCGAGGGCAAGCGTACCGGGCCGCGGCCGCTGCCGCGAAACGTCTGGCAGAACGTCCGCGCCGTCGCGTGGCCTTCTTCCTGGGCGATGGTTGGACGGAGGAGCAGGTCGAGAGCGGCGTCTGCGGTGCGATGATTGGCTGTCGCGGGCAGGATTTGTATCGCACCGAGAAGAATTTGCACCCGTTTGAGGAGATCCTCTGGGATGACGCCTACGAAGCGGTCCTGGCCGGGGGCCGGATCCTCGGGGAATCCGTCAGTTTGACCCGGCAATTGGTCAACGAACCGCCCAGCCGGATTTATCCCGAATCGTTCGCGGCGGAGGCCGAAAAATTCGCTGAGGAATTCGGCTTGGAGATCGAAGTCTGGGACGAGCAGCGGTTGGAGGACGAACGCTGTGGCGCGCTATTGGCCGTGGCCCGCGGGTCGACGCGTCCGCCGCGCCTGGTCATTCTCTCGCACATGGGCGGCGATCGCGGCGATCCGGTGCTGGCGCTGGTGGGCAAAGGCGTGACCTTCGACTCGGGCGGCTTGTCGATCAAACCCACGGACGGGATGAAGACGATGAAGTGCGATATGGCGGGCGCGGCCACCGTGTTCGGCGCGATGCAAGCGATTGCGAGGCTGGAATTGCCCATCAACGTCATCGGTCTGGCGGGCCTGGTCGAGAACATGGTCGGCGGCGATGCGTACAAACTGGGCGACGTGCTGATTGCACGCAACGGCAAGACGATCGAGGTGCTGAACACCGACGCCGAAGGCCGTCTGGTGCTGGCCGACGTATTGGATGTGGCGGTCGAGAGGCATGCGGCCGGGATCATCGATCTGGCGACGCTCACGGGCGCCTGCATGGTCGCCTTGGGCACCGACGTGGCGGGGCTGATGACGAACGACCAGACTTGGTGCGATGCGATCCGGGCGGCGGCCGACGACTGCGGAGAGCCTGTTTGGCAATTGCCCATGTTTGCGGACTATTATGATGAGCAGATCCAGAGCAAGGTCGCCGACATCAAGAACGTGGGCGAGGGCCGCTGGGGCGGAGCGATCACGGCCGCCAAGTTTCTCGAACAATTCGTGGGCAAGACTCCCTGGGTCCACATCGATATCGCTGGACCGGCCTTTCTGGAGAATCCCAAACCGTGGCTGGACGCAGGCGGGAGCGGCGTCTTTGTGCGGACGCTGGTCGAACTGGCCCGGCGGTGGAATGCGTAGGCGCGGGGCCGCACGGCGACGGACGGCAGCGGATTGCCGTCAAGTACGGCCGCCAACCCGGCAGTGGTCCAGCATGGCAGCCGGGGACATCACGTAGCTGACGTAAAACGGACCAAACTCGGCGAACCGTGCGCTGGCTTCGTCAAACCGCATGCGGTAGACGATCTCTTTCAGGAATTGCGGATTGCGGGCCCACAGCGTGACGCCCCACTCCCAGTCCTCCAGGCCGACGCCGACGGTGATCAACTGCGAGACTTTGCCGGCAAATTCCATCCCGCTGCGCGCGTGCTCGGCCATCATCTTGTTGCGTTCGGCGAACGGCAACGTGAACCAGTTCGCCCCCACCGCCCTCCGCTTGTTCATCGGATAGAAACAGGTCGCCGGCCACGGCGGAAAATCGGGCGTCAGCCGTTGCCGGTTCATGGCCGGCAGCCGCGCCTCGTACGATCGGACCTTGGTCTTGAACGCCGCGCTGTCCTCCGATTCGCCTTCCTGACGCAGACGCTCGGCATACTGCTCGACCGTCGACACGTACTCGGATATCTCGCTCATCGAGACGAACGAATAGGCCGAACGCAGCGCGGGGCCTAAGCGGCTGGCCATCAGACGCTGGTGTACGGCATCGATTTTCAGCGGATCGGGATCCATTAGCATCAAGCCGAAATCGGCTTTTTGGCCGCTGACCACGCTGGTCTGCAGCCGCGCCGTCGCAGCGGGACCGGCCGGATCGAGGATCGCCATCAGCTCGTGCCGTCCCGCTTGAATGTCCGCGTCCGCCATTCGCGCCAGTTCGCCGCGATCGAAGGCGTAGTACAGGTGGCTGCAGTGCCAGCCCTCCATCGGCTCCAACGAGATCTCCTGGGACGTAGAATGATCATGGCGACCAGTAGTCATGCGATGTGACCTCGGCTGTTTTGTGTTCGCTGCGTTGGAGAATCTGGAGTTGGTTCGTTGACACGCTTGCCAAATCTAGCCGACGGGCTGGGCCAAGCCAAGGCCCAACGCCGCATTTCGAACGCCGCGCCGTTCTTGCCGGGGATTGCCTGGACCGTCGCCGCAGCGCACCAACCCGAAGCGGGAGAAGTAGAACGCCGCAATCTCGTCGATCGCTTGGCGTCCGTGCAGTCGGGAGATCCGAGGATTTCGGTCGTACAGAAAGTCCAGCAGGCTCAACTGGTAGTTCGCCTGGACAGCCAGATCCAACCACACATGGTGGACCTGATGGCCATCGCGGTAGTCCGGCAGCGTGGTCTGGTAGCAGGGAAAGCGATCGAGAGCCTGATTGAGCAGGCAACATCTGATTGGCAGCTACGGTTTGTGTTCTCCGTCGGGGTAAAGAAACTCAAGATGTCCTTGTTGGCTGCCCACTTTGAATAAGTCTGCCTGGCCCTCCTCATCCGGGGCGGTCGCAGGCTTCTTGCGCCACGGGTCCGTCGGCTCGACGATTAGCAAGACCGGGCCGCTTTCAACATTTTCCACCCAAGCGTCTCCGTCATCCGTCTTGCGAGCGATCATCCAAGTGACATTGATCGTGAAGATCCCCGGTTCGCTGGCCACTAACTCGCCCGTGCGTTTCCATTCTCCCGCTGTGCCGGTTGGCTTCGGCGGCAACGGACTGAAGTCGTTCGGCCCCAAGCGGTTCCCACGCGACATTTTGTGGCCACTGTCCAACACCACCATGCGATCGAGACGCCGGTGAAAGAAGGCGACGCGGTACACTTCCGAGCTGACCAGTTGAAGGTCAAACCAAAATGGGAGCTTCAAGGTTTCCGAAACGGTGTATTTCTCTCCGACCGTCAATCGATGGGGACCAATGCGGCAAACCAGACTGGCATCGAACGACTGCCGGATAGGGCTGAGAAACCCTCGACGCTCTTTCGCGACTTTCGGTTCCGATTTCGCCTCTTGAGACGCCGAATCCGAAGCCATTCCCGACAACAACCCGACGAGCAGTAGTGAACAAAAAATAAAGTATCGAGCCATGGTTAGGAATCCTATCGCAAGTCAAGGTTGATGGATCAGCACAGCTTAGCCATGTCCTGTCCCCCCCCCCCGCGTGTCGTCACCGGTCAACTGCCGGACGCTGGCTCCTTCGCCGTCCTCAAAATACTCGATCGTGTACGCGTCCAGCTCCGCGTAGATCTCGCTCAACGGTTTTCCGATCGCCGGATCGGCGAAGTATGTGACCGGATAACATCCCTTGGGCATTATATCGAGACCTTTAGCGGGCGAAGCGAAGGCTGCTCGTTATCTCGTCCCTCACTCTCCGTGCGCACCTCTTATCTTCCCAAGGGCCTCGTTGATCATGGCCCTAACTTTGGGAATCTCTTCATTGAGGCTCATTGCCTCCAGGCGTGGGATCGCAACCTTTGCATTGGTCCCATATGTGGCAAGAGACTGCGCAGCCCGGACGCGGACATTGTAATCGTCGTCGTCGAGCATCTCAGCAAGCCGAGGCACAGCCTTATTCGCGGGGACGCCAACGTGTGGGATCGTCTCGACAGCAAGCCGTCGCACGAGAGCATCGTTGTCTCCGAGCAGTTCGATGATCCGATCTCCCACAGCCGCCCCTTGCGCGCCAGAGACTAAGACGGCGCACACCGCAACGCCGCGAATGTTATGCGATTTGTCATTTAGCGACTCGACTATCGCAGGAATGATCCGGTTGCCGGCACTTCTATCGTCTTTGCATATTTGAGCCAAGGCGCCGAGAGCTATCGCTCGGTCGGAATCGGCTCCCTCCTTCGACAGCGAAATCCACTCTGCAACCGTTTTTCCTTGGTCGGAAGGATCGCCTCGCGAGTCGAATCTTGGGGAACACCCGAGTGTACCAAACAACAGAAGGACGGCGGAAAACGCGAATCCCGAATGCGCCATGACCCTCTCCCCCACTTACGTTCTCGTTGGAACACGCAAGGCAAACGGGCCCCTCAACGGCGGGGCCCAAAGGTCCGCGATGCTCGCGCGTCACAGACTCGCCTCCCACCACTCGCGCCGAAAACACCGAACTGGGTTCAGAACTTGTTCAACAAGTCGAACAACACTTCCATGTCCTTCTGTTGTACCTCCGTCTCTGCGGACACGGTGGGGATCGTAGACGGATCCGGCGCGCCGGGCCAGGTTCGCGGCCGCACAATCAGGATCGAGGGCTCGCTGTAAGCCTCGATACGGCCTTTTTTCCCCGGCTCTTGCATACTCCAGTTTGCGGCAATCAGGTAGGCCCCAACTCGCTCAGTCCGCAGCTTGTACTCCAAGCCTTTCTCGCCGTCCGCGAACGTATCGAGAATAAAGAACCCAGAGCCAGTTTCATAGAGAGGGAGCCCCGACACCACCTCCTCCCCAGTCGTCGACCAGAAATGGCAATTGGCATCGAAATAGACAAGTTTCCCCAGTCTCCGGTGAAAAAAACCGATGCGGCTAATCTTGTGGCTTACGCTGCAGAGACGAACGCGATCACCTAATTCGCCGACCACCTGCATCCGTAGCGTCTCCCCAACGGCGACCTCGTGCGCGCTGAGACGCACAACGATCCGAGGGACTCCGACGGGGCTCGGCGCAGTTGTAGCGACACGACAATCCAGAAGCCAGACGAGAAGGCACAGCAAAATCAAAGCGGCGAAGGGTGCGCGCCACGAACGTAACGCGAGTGCCCGCACTCGTCTCCATGAACTCCTCGCCCACATCCGAATCGAGTCAAACATCCACATTGAGATCGCCTCCCCTTCAGCCGTTGGTCTACTCTGGCGGGCAGAGCGCCTTCGCCTGAGGCATGGATCTCGTTCACGAGGAGCAGGGCGTCCTGCGGAGTCACGTAAGTGTCGGCGTTGACATCGTACGGGTCGAACCCATTTTGCCAGGGCGAGACCGCCGACAACACCACCCGCGCCTCGCACGTCTCCAGCATCGGGCGGCGACGGCCATACACATTGCGACGATCGGCTCGAGCGAGTGTTCCCAGACTACGCCCCCCCGCAAAATGCCATGCATCTGGAACGACAGATCCCGCAACCACCCAAGCAAAGAGAGCCGCATGACGGCCCCCAGCAGACCAAAGAACCACGTAAGGAAGAAATCGCCTGCAGCGTGCCCCCCGGAAGCCAAACCCAGCCACCGGGACGGTGGCAAACTGCATCTGTTGGCGATTAGATCCTGAACTGGAACGTTGTCAATCCGCCCTCGACCAGATTCTGGTTGATTCTTCTTACCGTGGGGGCTGGCAGAACCAAAGCGGCACGATCGGGCCGCTGTCATGCACCCGTGACCGACGACGTCAGCGAGATTTGTTTCCATCATTCATTCCGCGAGCGACTTCCTGCGGCTCAAGCTGGTATGATGTTCGGGGCAACCTGCGGTGCGGTCAGCGTCCACCGACCGGGCCGCTTGCTTGGATTGATCGAGGGAGGTTTACATCCATGTTCACCGCGTGTCTGCTTGCAGGTCTGTTGGGTGCGGAGCCCGATTTCGAGATCCACTGCAGGCGTGCCGACGACGGCGTCGAAGTCGCCGCAGAGGCCGATCGAGCCGTTTTCACGGTCGCCAGTCCCCGCGGGATCGGCGCGGCGACGGTCCAGCGCCGCCAGCCGAACTGGCCAACGGTGGTGATCTTGCGAATGCGGCTGCGCGGACTGGAATCGTTGACGATGGCCGCCGGCCAAGTCACGCTGGGCGTGTCCGTCGCCAGTTCCCCGCCGCATACGGCTCGACTGCATGTCTCGCAGACCGGGGAGCAACAGGAGAAGTCGATCGATCGCAGCAGCCGCTACTGGACCGAAGTCCGCATCTTCAGCGCCGACGGCAAGCCGACGCCCGGCTTGCCAGCCGAGGGCGGTTGTTTCGAACTGCAATTGCCCACCGAATTGTTGGCGAGGAACCCCAAGGCGATTGAGATCCGCTGGATTGACTTCTATAGGAATTAGCAGCTGGACGCCGGAAAAGTAGACCGGTCACTCCGTGACCGGAAAACGGCGTCACAGAGTAGACGCGTCAACCCTGGCTCACTCCGTCAAGTCCAATTCGCCGCCGCAGTGCGGACAGGGCGATTGGCCGACGGCGACGGCTTCTCCACAGTGGTAACAGAACGGCACCGCGCCGTCGCGCGGTTCGCCCGAACGGTCCGCCAAGTGCGCATCAAACTCGGCCAACACGGCGCGAGCCCGCTCGGCGTCCGCCGCATGGACCAACACGGGGCTGGTCGCGTGCTGGAAAGGCACGTCGCCCAATGCCATTTCCAACGCGTCGCTGGCAACGCGGGCTTCGATGTCCGCGTTGGCCAAGACCTGGCAGACCAAGTGGGCTTGGCGGGGATTCCAGGCTTTGTACACGGTGACGGGTTCGTCAGGGCTCATCACAATCTTCCTTCACACGGTCTCGGCGGTCGGTGGTTTGGGGTCAATTCTCTCTCCGTCATTAGCGTGCATTAGCGTTCATTAGCGGTTCCTTCCCGCATTTTCTACCCCCATGTTTTTGCCAGCTGTTCCGCACCTCTGCGCGGTCTAATTTCCAGCAAATCGAACCGCTAATCAACGCTAATTAACGCTCATGCAGAAACCAAAGCTCAGTGGACGGCTGCTCCCGCCCCCCAAACGCGTCTAATCGCGTTCCCACGCCGTCAAGCATCGTTCGAGAAATAACTGTCGCACACGATCGCTTCTCGGTCACCTCTCCCTCTGGGAGAGGTCGGGCTCTCAGGCCCGGGAGAGGGAGAGGGCCGGCGCCGTCGGCCCAGACGCGGAGAACGCCCGCTGAACGGCCCCCTCCCGGCCGCTACCGCGTCCGACCTCCCCCGCTGCGCGGGAGAGGTGTCATGTCTGACTGCCATGAGATGCGACAGTTATTTCTCGAACGATGTTAAACCTCCCAGCCTTCGCGGTACTCCGGTTGCACAAGCTTCTGCGCCCGCTCATTGTCGGCCGCCTTCAAGTTGGCGGCATCCCACGCAAATCCCCCGGCGCGATAGGCCACGTTGCCCAACAGCACGGTCTCGGCCAGCGCACCGCTGTACGTCACGAAGTCACACGTGGCGGGCGGGCCGCCTTTGCAGGCGTCGATCCACTCCTGGTAGAAGCCGGGCGAGTCGGGAATCGTCTTGTCCGGCGGCTGGAAGTCCGCAAACTTGTCTTCGGGATACAGCTTGCGTTTGCCGAATCCACACAGCAACATGCCTTGGCTGCCGATGAACAGCGTGTTGTTGCCGGATTCGGGCAGACTGTGCTGCCGCAGCACGTCGGGTCCCTTGTCGGCGTGGTACCAGTGCAGCGTGACTGCGGGCCGTTTGCCGTCGGCCGGGAACTCGAATCGCGTGGCCATGGCCTTGGGCGTCGTCTGCGGATGGACCGGCGGGCCCGAGGCGTCGACCTTGGCGGGGTACTTGAGGCCCAACGCCCAGTACGGAATGTCCAGGATATGGCAGCCCCAGTTGCCGGTTTCGCCCGTCCCGAAGTCCCACCAAAACCGCCAGCCGTAGGGACAGTAGGTCGGATGATAGGGCCGGTAGCGCGCCGGGCCGATCCACTGGTCCCACTGCAGCGTCGAGGGCACCGGCGGTTCGTCCGTCGGGATGGCGGGCATGCCGCGCGTGCCGCCGATCCAGCAGTGGACTTCCTGCACCGTGCCGATCGCGCCGGCCTGAACTAGTTCGACGACGCGGTGCATGTTGTCAAGCGTATGCCGCTGCGCGCCCAACTGCGTGGCGATCTTCTTCTCGGCGGCCAAGCGCGTCAGTTCGCGCGTCTCGCCCACGGTGTGCGCCAACGGTTTCTCCAGATACACGTGCTTGCCCATCCGCATCGCCATGGCGGCCGGGTGGAAATGCGTGTGGTCCGGCGTGCTGATCACCACGCCGTCGATTTGCTTGTCCAGCTCGTCCAGCATGCGGCGAAAATCGACGTACTTTTTCGCCTGGGGATGCTGCTCGTAGGCTTTGCCCGCCCGCTGGTCATCCACATCGCACAGCGCCACCACGTCCTGTTTGGCGAGGGCCTTCAGGTTGTCGCCCCCGCGTCCGCCGACGCCGACAAATGCAAGCCGCAGTTTCTCGTTCGGCGAGTCCTTGGCACAGGCGGCCGTGCCGGCGGCGGTCCAGAACCCCGCGCCCACGGCGGCGGTAGTTTTCAACATTTGGCGGCGATGCATGCGGTGGGTCATCGATGAGTCTCCCGGGGGGCTGGGGGTTCGGTTTCGATCCGCTCAAGGTAAGCACTGGCGAAGAAACAAATGTCGTCTTTCGCTCCGCGAAAGAACGCCCTTTCGCGGAGCGAAAGGCGACAATGCGACAGTCATTGATTCGCGATCCTAACATGGTTGGCGGCGGAAATCAAATGCGGGGAAAGCCGTGATGGCAATTCAGCCGGAGCATGTCCCTGGCATGCAGTTGCAGCGGTCCGCGCCAGCGGCGACAATAAGCCGCGACGATTCCGCAAACTTCCCTGCAGCAAAGGAGAACTCAGATGAAGCGGCGCGACTTCTTGGGCGTGGGCGTTGGTTCTGCGATCGCGGCGGCGTCGGTCAGTCCCTGGTCCGTTCTGGAGGCGTTTGGAGCGGACGCTGCGTCGGGCGACGGAGTGGTCAGCCCGCGTGACGTTCGGCTGCGGATCAAGCCGGTGATGACCAACATCGTACACACCGGGGTCTGGGAAGGGCCGTGCCGCTGGAAATCGGTCAGCGTCGAGGAAGAAGCCAAGTACGCGGAAACGAGTTTCGCCAACTGGTCCAAGCAACTGAAGGAAAAAGGACTGGGCCGGCCCGGCGATGTCGAACTGTTGGAGCCGGCGCAGATCACCTTTAGCGAGAAATTCATCATCAGCGACGCCCAGTGGGCCAAGCTGGCGGCGGACAGCGACCAGATGGACGCCTATTTCGTGTATCCCTCGGGCTCGTCAGTATCCGCCTACGAAATCGCCGCGCGATTCGGCAAGCCGATCTTGCTCAAGGGCCTGGGCTGTCGCAACGTAGACATCGCGGCGTATACCAAGGCCAAGGGCAGTGAAGCCTTCGTGGCGGCCGACGAAGTGGAATTCAACCGGATGATCTCGCTGCTGCGGGCGCGGAAGGTCTTTCGGGAGACGCGCGTGCTGTTCCCGACCGATCGCGGTTTGCCCGCCGTCTGTTCGGTGGGCAGCATCTGGGACGTACATAATTTGGAGAAGCGCCTGGGCGTCGGGGTGACGATCATCCCGTACCGCGAGTTGGGCGAACAGATGGGACGCATGCTGGCCGACACGGCGATTACCCAACAGGCGGAGCAACTGGCGGACGAGTTGCTGCGCAAGGCGGACAAGTCATACGTCGACAAGAAGTACGTCGTCCGCAGCTTGCAATTCTATCGCACCATTCGAGGCTTGATGCAGCAGCACGCGTGCAACGCGTTCACCATCGAGTGTTTCGAGTTCTGCTCCAGCCGGCTGCCGCACGAGTGGACGATCACGCCGTGCCTGATCCACTCGCTGCAACAGAACCTGGGTCACGCTTCGTCCTGCGAAGGCGATCTAGGCTCGCTGTTGGCGATGCGGCTGTTGATGTCGGTCTCGGACAAGTCGTGCCATGAGGGCAATTCCGATCCTCGCGAGGCAGGCACGTTTCGGATCAATCATAGCCTGCCGAGTATGAAGATGAACGGCTTCGACCAGCCGGACGTTCCGTATCAGTTGGGACGGTTCGTCGAGTTGGGCTGGGGCACGAAGGTCGTGGTGGACTTTATGAACAACACCGAGAAGACCGTGACCGTCGCCCGCGTCGATCCGACGGCCCGCAAGCTGCTGGTCCTGAAAGGCCAGTTGGTCGGCTCCAGCGGCTGGAACCAGGATCTGATCGGCTGCTCGGTCGAAGCCGTGATCAAGCCGCCGGAGGGCCGTTGCGACGAGTTCCTGAAGAAGCGGCTGGAGTACGGCAACCACCTGCAATGGGTCTACGGCGACTGGTCGGCCGAAATGCGCGAGGCCGGCGAGATGCTGGGCCTGCAGGTCGATGTCATCACCTGACGCGGGGCACGTTTCCCGCCTGCCACGCCCCCAACCTTCCCGTTCATTCGCCGCCGATGAGGAGATAGATCATGCCGATTTCGCCATCTTCCGTTCCCTTGCACGTTTCCGGCCGCAGCCCATCGGTCTCGCGCCGCCGCTTTCTGGGCGGTGCCGCAGCGGCCCTCGCCGCACCGTACTTCGTTCCGGCGTCAGTCTTGGGCGCCGCCGGACGCACCCCGCCCAGCGACCGGCTGCGTACCGGACACATCGGACTCGGCGGCCAGGGCAGCGGGCACTTGGGCGGTTTCGTCGGTAACTCGGCGACGCAGGTCATGGCGGTTTGCGATCCGTTCGAGTCGAAGCGGATGGCGGCCAAGCAGCGGGCCGAGGACCGCTACGCCGACGAGATCGGCCGCGGCACGTACAAGGGCTGCGACGC
>CAZXYZ010000105.1:0-41250 GCA_964645045.1 uncultured Pirellulaceae bacterium
CTCGCGGGCGGATCACCATGCACCGTGGGGCTGACGCCACCACGTTCGCCAAGCCAGGCGAACGGCGGGCGTCAGCCCGCTGGTCCTTCACTTCACGGGAAACGCAAACAGCGTCACGCTGCACGGCGCAACGCTGACCTTGTCCGAAATCTGCACCGCCGCTTCTTCGATCTTCACGCGGTCCGGATCGGCCGGGTCGTTGTAGGCTTGCGGATCGGTGCCGGCAATCTGCCAGCGCGTGCCGCTGGCCGCCAAGGTGGCGCCGTTGACGGTCAGCGGGATTTCTACCGGCTGCAGCGAGGGATTCACGACGCCCAGCGTTAGCGTCTTGCGGTCTGCGCTCCAGGCGGCCATGGCGTCGATCCCGCGGGAGCTGTCCGTGGCCACCGGCAGCACGCCGAAGTGTTTTCGGTAGAGCTTCAATACCAGGCCCGTTGTCTCGAATGCGGCGGCCGTCTTGCTGGTCTTGATACAGCCGATCACATTCACCGTCTGGGCATAGTTGGCCATGTAGATCAGCTCGCTGTCGCGAGCCATCTGGTGCAGTCCGGCGGCAATCCCCAGGCCGTCCTTCAGGAAGTACCTGGTGCCCAACTCGCCGAACACATGCGGGCCGTACCAGTAGTTCCATTCGTCCAGGGCGATGCGGATGTCCTTGCCGCGCAGCGCGTCGATCTCCTGACGGTAACGCCGATGGGCCTCCGCCTTGCGCTGGACCGCGTTGGGGATCTGACGGACGTGCGCGGCGAGTCCCGCCTGCTCCTGGCAGTAGAAATGCTCGCTGATCAGGTCCATGTGGTCCGCACAGTTCTTTAGCATCCCCTCGCTCCATTTGCCGGCGTCGCCGACCGCGATCAGCTTGATCGCGGGGTCCGCCTGGCGCATCGCCTTGGCAAACAGGTTGTGTTTCTCTTGGTATTTTTCCAGCGGCATGTGGCCGAGTTGCCAGCCGCCGTACATCTCGTTGCCAATGCTCCAGAACTTGACGCCGTACGGCTCGCGGTGGCCGTTCTCCGCCCGCTGTTTACCCAGCGGCGTGTCGGGGCCGCCGTTGGCATACAACAATTCGTCGACGGCGTCCTGCACTTCGCCCAGACCGCTGTTGACCGCGATATACGGTTCGGTGTTCAGCAGGCGGCAGAAGACCATGAACTCGTCCAGTCCCATGTCGTTGTGCTCGATGCCTTGCCAAGCCGGATTCTTCCGCGGCGGCCGCCGGTCGGGGTCGCCGATGCCGTCCCGCCAGTTGTAGCCGCTGACAAAATTGCCGCCCGGCCAGCGGTACACGGGCGAATCGAGTTCTTTGAGCAGCGCCAGCGTGTCCGCACGCATGCCTTGCACGTTGTCGGCGGGCATCAGGGACACGGTGCCCACGGAGAAACGGCCTTGGCCCGCCGCGGTGATTTCCAGACGGCCATCGTCCGTGGTTCTGCCGGCGGTGAACTCCAGCGGCGTTTTCGCATAGGTTTCGGCCACTGGCGGGACGGTCACCGTTTGGCGGTCGTTCGGCCCGTTGCCCCAAACCAAGCTGACTTGGACCGGTCCGGCGTCCTTGCTGCCGGCCAGCCAAATCCGGCCCACGTACGCCTTGCCCGCGATCAGGCCCAAGCCCGTTTGGCTAATCCCGCAGGTCTGGCCGCCGGCCAGCGCGATTCGCGGCGTATGCTTGCCGACGAACGCACCTTCGCGGATCATGCTCACCGCAGCCGCCGGGCCGATCGATTTCCAGGGCGAGTCCTTGGCTCCCACCGGATCGAAGAATTTTCGGTCCAGCAGCATCTCGGCCCAGATCCCACCGTAGATGCAGCGGCCCAAGTGCTCGATGAACTGGCCGTAGACATACGGCGAGATCGGCTCGCCCGTCTTGGCGGCATCGAGCGAAATACTCAGCGGCAGCGGCGGCGAGCGGGACAGCAGTTCCAAGGAAACGTCATCGTACCACGCTTTGCCCGTGGCCAGTCCCCAGCCGCCGAACAGGCAGTTCACTTGAATTGATTCCTGTTGCTCGGTATCGAACACGGCCTCGACCCGCGTCCAATCGTTGGTTCCGGTCAGGGCGCGGGTGGCTACCGGCTGCAGGTTGTGGAGATTGAACAGCGCCCCGCGGCTGCCTTGGGCTTGGACGTTCTCCGTCTTGATCCAGCCGGACAAGCGATACTTGGCGAACGGCTCGACTGCCACGGTCGCCGCCCAGCCGATGTCGCCGCCTTGTTCGGAAGCGATCATGACGCTGTGCTCGCCGGTATGGCCGGTCTGGGCGTGTTCGAACGTTCCATCGCCGCCCCACTTCTGCGTCCGCCAGCCTACGGGCCGGCCGTCACGCTGCTGTTCGAACGACCCGTTCGGCAGCCCGGCGGCCACCGGCTGGGCGTGGCCGACGCGCGCCGCACCGGCAAGGATCAAGAGGCAGATACTGATCGCGGTTGTGGTTGCTCGTTGTTGCATCGTTGTTTCTCGTTTTCGCGAATACGTGGGATAGACTTCCAGCCTGTCAGGATTGCCCCGTTACATCTTATGATTCTGTGCCGTTTTCCGATTCGACAGGCTGGAAGCCTATCCCACGATTAAATCAACAGCCCGCGAGCGGGCAGGGGTCAAGAATGTGGGTAATGCACGGCTCTGGAGAGCCATGCTACGCCTAGCCTACTGGACAACCACCGCGGTGGCAATGTAGGGTGCGCAGGCATGAGTCCCTATTTGCACCAACTGACGTTGCGGCTGGCGGCCGGAGTGCTGCAATTGCCGGAGACAGTGCGTCAGGTACACGCCGGTTACGTCAAGTCGTGGCAGCAGGGCGACGGCGGTTTCCCCGGCCGCGAGGGCGGCAGCGACCTGTATTACACGGGCTTTGCCTTGCGCAGTCTGTTTTTGTTGGGCGAGTTGTCCGGATCGACCGCCGACCGCGCCGCCGATTTCCTGCGCAGCCGGTTTCAGTTGAGTCAAAACGTCCTGGATTTGCTGTCGCTGATCTACGGGGCCACGTTGCTGGAATTCTCGGCCGGCAGCGATGTGCTGGAGGCTCAATCGCCGTCGTGGCGCGACGCGGTCGCCGGCACGTTGGAGCGGCTGCGCCGCGACGATGGCGGGTATGCCAAGACCAGCGAGGGCGGGGCGAGCAGTACGTATCACAGTTTCCTGGCGGCCCTCTGCCTGCAATTGATCGGCCGGCCGCAGCCGGAACCGGCGCGGCTGGTCAAATTCCTCTTGTCCCAGCGTTGTGAAGGAGGCGGCTTCCGCGATATCCGCGCCGCCAAGCGGGCCGGCACGAACCCGACGGCCGCCGCCATCGGCGTAATGAAGCTACTCGACGCGCTGGACAACGACGTGGCGGACGATACGATTGATTTCCTCAGCCAGATGCAGACCACCGAAGGCGGGTTGCGCGCCAACACGCGGATTCCCGTGGCGGACCTGCTCAGCACATTCACGGGCGTGGTGACGTTGGCCGACCTGAAAGGACTGGATGCCATTGACGCGCCAGCCGCCTTGCAGTTTGCCCGCGCCTTGGAATGCCGCGGCGGTGGATTCCGCGGCGCCGCCTGGGATGCCGACGCCGATGTCGAATACACGTTTTACGGGCTGGGCTGTTGGGCGCTGCTCACCCCGGCGGATTCCCAAGACGCGGCTCAGGAATGAAGGAAGGCCATGTCCGGACTTGTCGTCACCAACGTCACCAAACAATTCCCGACCCGTGGCGCAGGACTGTCCGTCCTGCGAGGCGTGTCCCTGGCCTGTGAACTCGGCGAGAATGTGGCGATCCTCGGCCCCAGTGGAAGCGGCAAGAGCACGTTGCTGCACATCCTGGGAACCCTGGACCGTCCCACCGCCGGCACGGTGACGCTGTGCGGTGAAGATCCCTTTCAACTCGGCGAGGACGAACTCGCCCGTTTCCGCAACCACCACGTAGGCTTTGTGTTCCAAGATCATCACCTGCTGCCCCAGTTGTCCGTCCTGGAGAATGTCTTGATCCCTGCCTTGGCCGAGGGACGCCCGGACGAAGCGGCGGTCGCGCGGGCCCGGGATCTGCTGGCGCGCGTCGGATTGAGCGACCGGCTGGAGCATCGCCCGGCGGAACTGTCGGGTGGCGAGCGGCAGCGGGTCGGCGTCGCCCGCGCGCTGCTCCGCCAGCCCAAGCTGATCCTGGCCGACGAGCCGACCGGGAATCTGGACCGGACCAATGCGTTGGCCGTCGGCCGCTTGCTGGTGGATCTGCAGCGCGAGGAACGGGCCATCCTGGTCGTCGTGACCCACAGTGCCGACTTGGCCCGGCTGCTCCAGCAACGCTACGAACTGGACGACGGAATGCTGCGGACGTGTTGATCCGGGCGTCCGCTGCTGCCGTCTTGCCACCCGGCTATCTCTTGTCTCCGGGTCTTCGCGCGGGTTCGCAGCCGCATTCGGGGGCGACCGGCGCGGTTGGGCTGGCTCCGGAATTGGGGATCAAGCACAGGAACTTCAGCGGCTTGCCGCCCGTGTTGCGGAACTGGTGGACTTCGTTCGGCTTGACGTACACCACATCGCCGGCCCGCAGACGGTGCTCGGCATCTTTTTCGCCGACCATGCCTTCGCCCTCCAGGACGAAGACTTCGTGCTCGTACGGATGGCTGTGCCGGGGCGTATGTCCGCCGGGCGCCACCTCGAATTGCCGCATGGCAAAATTCGGCGCACCGTCCGCTTCGCCGATCAGCCAGCGGACGCGGCAGCCCACGGCGCCGTCCATCCGCACCGGTTCCGCCGGCACACGCTCGTAATGATTCACTCTCATCAATGCACTCCTCACTCTCGTGGCACCCGATTTTCCCCGGGCGGCGCGTTGGCGGGAACGTCGCACCGGCCGGTCTGCCGCCGTTCGGTTCCGATCGCGGCGACGGCAGCGGCAGCCAAGACGACGAGTTCGGTTGCCATCAAACCCGCGCCGTACCGGTCCAGGAATTCGACCAGGCCCGGATCTGCCTCCGCGCTTGTCACCGCCGCCGCAGCGGCCAACCGCTTGACCGCCATCACGGCATAGGCGCTGGCGGTCAGTGTAAACGCAATGGCCGTGAGAACCAACAGGCTGGACCACACGTTCGTGCGGCACGTGCGATGGACCATGAGCACCACTTGTTACCGTGGGCCGGATTTGTACTCCGGCCTGGACGGATTGGAAAGCCGTCCCACGGGTAAGATCTCTCCTGCCGCTCGCCCCATGTTGGAGCGGCCCGATTCACCGCTTCGGCTTGGCTTGCTTGACTGCCGCCCCGCCCGCGTCTTTGCTCCCCGCGCCCGGCTGGAGTTCGAATTTCGGTCCCAGAAGGGTTTCCAGTTGCTTTCGTTGGTCGGCCGTCAGCAGGGCGAACAGTTGTTCGCGGGCCTCGGCTTGAAGCCCGCGGTAGAACTCCTGCAGTTTTCGGATTTTCTCTTGATGGACCTCGGCCTGCTTGCGGCGCAACCGTTCCCGCTGTTCGTCCGTCAGATGGAGTTTTGCGTCCACGTCCTTGTCCAGCAGCACACCAACGATTCCCTGACTGCCCCAGCCGATCTGCATTTGCCGGATGATCTGCTGCAAACGTTCCGCCTGTTCCTTGCTCAGGATCGCCTGTGCCTTGGCTTCGGCTTCGTCGCTCAAAGCCTGGATTCTCTCCCGATACGCCTGCTCCCGTTTCCGCGGATCCGCTTCTTTGGCGTCCGTGGATCGGTACACGTCCCGCATCTTCTTCGACATGTCCTGCTGAGCTTGTTTGATCTTGTCCCACTGGCCGTCGGTCAGTTTGAGTTCCTCCTGGACCTGCGGATTGGCCAGCCATTGGAACGACCGGCCGTAGGGATTGCTGAAAGGCCCGAAACTCGGCACCGGCATGGTCTCCGGCTGACCGAACGCGGCCGCGCTGAGCCAGAGCGTGCAGGCGGCCGCCGCGAGGGAACGGCACACAAGGGTCATCGCTGATTCTCCGGACGAGAGACTGAACCAGAATCGGTCACGCGACGCTTGGCAAGGCGTCTGACGGATGGCGATTATACCCGCACTTGGGGCCGATTGCACGCGCGCCCGGAAAAAAAGAACCGCCGGGTGGCCGAAGGCCGCCCGGCGGGCAAGGATGGAATCCGGTCGGAATCGTGTCGCGTTTACCACATCCACTCGGCACCGATGGTAAAGCCGTCGTAGAACAGCGAGCCGCCGTCGGACATTCTCGGGACTCGCGTGATGTTGTTGTACGTGACATCCGGATTGAAGTTGTCCAGGGCCGTTGCCACGCCCTCGGCGAACAGCATCTGATAGCCACCGCGGACGGTAAAGTTGTGGCTGATCTGATAGGTCATGAGTAACTGCAGTTCGCCGATGAACGAGACTTTGTCGTTGCCCAACGCTTCTGGCGGGATGCGCGAGATGAAGTTGTCATACCAGTCGTAGCCGTACATCGTCGTGTCGACCTTCACGTTGTTGCCGTAAATGCCTGCTTTGCCGTCCAAACCCAACCGCAATCCGGGCAGCAGGCAGAGCCACATGTCACCGCCCAACTGAGCCCCCGTCATATAGTTCCTGGTTTTCAGGTCGTACCACGCCTCGCCGCCGCTGTCGGCCCCCGGCGGAAGCTCGAGATCCCGCTCGGCAAAGGAGTAGAATTGCAGCCGGTCTTCCAACTCGAAGTACCGCACGCCGATCAGCCACGAGCCCTGCACCAGGCAGGTCGGTCCCATCCAGCGGCGGCGATAGTTCAACTCCAAGCTGTCAAAATCGCTGTCCAGCTTGACCCGCTGATACTGCGCCTGATGGACTTGCTCGATCTGCGATAGCGGGTCGGGAAAGCCGTTGTCGTCCAAGGAAAAATTGTTGAAAGCGGCATACAACAGATCGTCTGCCGAGGAGGCTTCCGCTTGCTCCGAGGATTCGTTCAACCCAAAGTACGTGAACTCCAGATTACTGCCGGGCCCGGTCTGCCAAGTCCCCGTGATTCGCAGGCTGGGATCCAGCGAATCGAGGGCCAAGTCATTCGACGTGATGACGGCGTCGCCCAACGGCCCCAGGCGAGTGAATTCCACAAACGCCGCATCATCGTCGCGGCGCAGAAAGACGGCTTCGGCATGCACGTCGAACCAGTGCGGAGCGCAACAGCCGGTCTCGCTGTAGGGCCGCAGCAGGCCGAGCACGCTGGCAAGGTGTCTGCCCAGAGGCGTGATTCGATGGCCGTCCGCGAGCAGGTAATCCCCCGAGCCTTCGCCACACGCTCCGGAACAGTCGTCGTCCCCGCAGGTGTCGTAATCCGGTTGGTCGTTGACCGGCACCATTGCTTGCGGACCACCGTAGGAGTACGCTGCAGGAACCGCATAGGGCCCCGTTGGAGCCACCGGCCCAGGGACGTAAACTACTCCCGGCCCCGAAGGACCATAAACCATCTGCGGCGGAACCGCGTACGGTTGCCCATACGGCATTTGCCCGTAGGACTCGGTCTGAAAGGCAATCAACGCCAGGACCGCTAGTACGCTGATCCGCCAAGCCCACTGAATCTTCATCGATGTGTCTCCGCGGCACAGAAGGATAGGAGAGCCGCTGCGCGACATAACCCAAAACACCCAGACGACTTAAATTTACGCGATTCTGTAGCAGCAGCGCTAGGCTCAGCCGCTAAGATCCGAAGAACCGTGTGTTCTCGACACACACTATCGGTTCCGAATAAGAGCTAGAATCAACACTTTCCGCATAGCCGGCACGGGCGACGTGAATTACCTATTTTGACAAGAGTTTTTGGAGAACAACCTGATGGAATACGCCATAGCGTTTGCCGCACTGTCGGCGATGGAGATTGTGCTGGGCATCGACAACATTGTGTTCATTGCCGTCTTGGTGGGGCGGTTGCCTGAGTCCCAGCGAGCCAAGGCGCGACAACTTGGCTTGATGCTGGCCTTGGTGACGCGGATCCTGCTGCTGCTGACCATTTCGTGGATCATCCGCTTGGTGGATCCCGTATTCCACTTGTCGTCGCTCGGCTTGTCCGGCCAGTGGCTGGCGGAAGAGGTCGATGCTGTTTCGTGGAAGGACATCATCCTGGCTGGCGGTGGAATGTTCCTGATTTGGAAGAGCGTCCACGAAATCCACAAGAAAGTGGAAGGAACCGAAGAGGAGCGAGCCGCCATCGTTCACGCCGGCTTTGGCACGGTGTTGATCGAAATCGCGCTGTTCGACATCCTGTTCTCGCTGGATTCGGTCATCACCGCCGTCGGGATGGTCAAACCCACGACCACCGGACTGATGGTCATGATCGGGGCGGTTGTGGTCGCCATGATCGTGATGCTGATTTTCGCGGGAAAAGTCAGCGACTTTATCGAACGCCATCCGACGCTGAAAATGCTGGCCTTAAGCTTCCTGATCCTGATCGGCGTGATGCTGGTCGCCGAAGGGGTCGGCTCGCACATCGACCGCAAGTACATTTACTTTGCGATGGCCTTTTCCCTGATCGTGGAACTGCTGAACCTGAGGATGCGGACCAAGCCCCGGGGGACGGGGACGGCACACGTTTGACGCGTCGGTCGAGTGATCGAGCCGAACCCATACGGGCTTCTTGTGGCCGCTTCCGCCCCGAAGACGCCTGTGCGGGTTGACATGGCGCGTCCAGCTCTCACAATACGCCTTGTCAGACGTGGGGCGAGATTCGGCAGCAGTACCTCCTGGAAAAGGAAATCCCATGCAACCTTCTCTAAGTGAGAACGGCGGGGCAAGCACGCTGGAGCGGATCACATTTTACCATTGGGTCGTGGTGGTCATCGCCTCGTGCGGCTGGCTGTTCGACTGTATGGATCAGCGGATCTTTGCGCTGGCCCGGGAACCGGCGATCAAGGAGTTGCTGCCGGCTGTCATCGTGCCCGGCGACGAAACGGTAGCCCAGCAGAAGAAGCGGGAGCAGGTGCGCGAGGCGCTGGTCAGGACTTGGGGCGGTTGGGCGACCGGCATCATGATGATCGGCTGGGCCACGGGCGGCATCATCTTCGGGATGATGAGCGACCGGTGGGGGCGAGTGAAGACCATGGTCGTGACCCTGCTGGTCTACTCGGGCTTTACGGGCCTGTCGGGAATCGCCCGCACGCCGCTGGAGTTTATGGGGTACCGCTTTCTGGTAGGGTTAGGTGTCGGGGGAATGTTCGGGGCCGCCACGACGCTGGTGGCCGAGAGCGTCCCGAGCCACGTCCGGGCGATCGCCCTGGGATCGTTGCAGGCCCTGTCGGCCGGCGGCAATATCATCGGGTCGCTGTTGAGCACCGTGATCCAGCCCGGTCAGTCCGAGTTTCTGTTGGGCTACTCCGGATGGCGCGTCCTGTTCTTCGTGGGCATCCTGCCGGCCATCCTGGTCGTGCCCATCATTTTCGTGCTGCGCGAGCCGGAACGGTGGAAAGAGGCCAAGCGGAAGCATCGCGAGTCGAGTGGCGGGTCCCAGCACATGGGCTCGATTCCCGATTTGTTCCGGCATCCCACGTGGCGGCGAAACGCTTTGGTGGGGGTGTGCTTGGGACTGGCGGGGATGGCCGGCCTGTGGGGAATCGGCTTCTTTTCGCCGGAACTGATCACCAACGCTCTCAAGGGCCAAGGCGAGCCTCAAAGCGTCATCGATATGGTCCGGGGCCGCGCCACGGCGTTGCAGGACGTCGGTGCTTTTTTGGGGATGGTTGTCTTTACCATCGTGGCGACCAGCATCGGCCGGCGGCCGGCCTTCTTCTTTGCCTTCATTATGTGCCTGGTGACCACGATCTTTGTCTTCAACCGGCTGCACACCAGCACCGACGCCTACTGGATGCTGCCTTTGATGGGGTTTGCCCAGCTGTCGGTCTTCGGCGGCTACTCGATCTATTTCCCGGAGATCTTTCCGACGCGGCTCCGGGGCACCGGGGTAGGCTTCTGCTACAACACGGTGCGTTATCTGGCGGCCGCCTTTCCGCCCATGCTGATGTACTTAAACACGATGCTCGTGAATCAAGGCGTCGAGGAACCGTTCCGCAAGGCGGCTACGTACCTGTCCTTCGTGTTCGCCCTGGGATTGGTAGCGTTGATCTGGGCGCCGGAAACCAAAGGCAAGCCGCTGCCGGAGGATTGACGGTTATCGCTGTTCCATCGGCACGTAATCCGTAATGTCATTGCCCGTGTAGACTTGCCGCGGGCGGATGATGCGCGACGTCGCTTCGTCGTGCTGTTCCTTCCAGTGGGCGATCCAGCCGGGCAGCCGGCCGATCGCAAAGCAGACGGTAAACGCGTTGGTCGGGATGCCGATGGCGCGGAGCAGAATGCCGCTGTAGAAATCCACGTTGGGATACAGCTTGCGGTCGACAAAGTACGGATCCTGCAACGCCAGTTCTTCCAGTTTCCGGGCGATATCCAACAGCGGGTCCTCGCGGTTCAGCTTGGCAAATACGCGGTCGCAGCATTCGCGCAGGATCTTGGCCCGCGGATCGTAGTTCTTGTAGACCCGGTGCCCAAAGCCGAACAAGCGGAAGGGGTTTGTCTTGTCCTTCGCGGCCTTGATGCAATCGTCGGCCGACAACCCGCCCGCATGAATCCGCTCCAGCATCTGCAGGACTTCGACATTGGCCCCGCCGTGCAACGGTCCCCACAACGCGCTGACGCCCGCCGCGCAGGACGCGAACACGTTCGCTCGTGCCGAACCGACGGTGCGGACGGTCGACGTGCTGCAGTTTTGCTCGTGATCGGCGTGCAAAATGAAGATCAGGTTCAGCGCGTCTTCGACCTCGGGCGTCACCACGTATTGCTGGTACGGGATGGAGAACATCATGTGCAGAAAGTTCGCACAGTACCGCAGCTTGGGGTCGGGGTAGATGAACGGCCAGCCTCGCGAGCGGCGGTAGGAGAAGGCGGCGATCGTGCGGACTTTGCTGATCAGCCGCGCGGCGGCCTCGGTCAGCGCCTCGACGTCCTCCAAGGCCAGGAACGATTGATGGTAACAGGCCAGGTTGTTCAAGGTCGCCGACAGAATCGCCATCGGCGGAGCGTCGACGGGAATGTGTTGGAACTGATGCTTGAGGCCTTCGTGCAGCAGTTCGTTTTCGGTCAGCCGGTCGCTGAATGCCTGCAGCTCGTCGCGTTTGGGCAAGCGGCCGAAGATCAGCAGCCAAGCCACTTCCACAAAGTTGGGTTTGGTGGTGAACTGTTCGATGGGGATGCCACGATAGCGCAGGATGCCCTTGTCACCGTCGATGTAGGTGACTGAACTCTGGCAGGCCGCCGTATTCCCCAGCCCCGGGTCGTAAGTAATCATGCCGGTCTGGTCGCGGAGCTTGCTAATGTCGACCGCCACCTCTCCATCCGTCCCCACGAGAACGGGCATTTCGATTCTTTTATCTCCAAACGTCAACACCGCTTTTTCGGACATCATTGGTCTCCTTGCAGCAAGTTTCTGAAAGGCCGCCTCAGGAGAGGTGGTAACCGAGGCAGCCCACGTGCCATAGTGTAATCGGCGGACGCCCTTTCGCTCAAGCGGCGGTGCGGATTTGGGAATCGCCCGCAGAATCGCTTCCACCGCCTCGGGCGGCAGATCTGCCCCTGATCCTCCCACAGGCAAACAGCCCGGCCGCATTGCTTTTGTGGTAAACTTGCACGGCAACAGCCGCACCGCTACGGGGCGCATCTTCAACGTTACGAGGCAATCCATGAGCCGCTGGGAATCCACCGAAGGTTCGCCGATCCCCTTGGGCGCGACGTGGATCGCGTCCGAGGACGCCTATAATTTCGCGCTCTACTCGAAGCACGCCGAAAAGGTCACCTTGGTGTTCTTCGGCGACGACCTGGTGACGCCGGTTCATCGCTACGAGTTCGAGCATCTCCGGAACAAAACCGGCCCGATATGGCATTGCCGGATTCCGCAAGCTGTCCTGGGGGGCGTCAAGTTCTATGCGTATCAGATCGACGGCCCGAAACCCGGACCCGGCTTCGAGTGGCACACGTTTGATCCGGAGAAGTTGCTGCTGGACCCCTACGCGCGCGACGTCCACTTTTCGTCCAGCTTTGACCGCGAAGCCGCCCGCCGGCCCGGCTCAAATTGGGGCCGCGCCCCGCTGTCCGTATTGGATTCGCGGGAAGCGCCGTTCGATTGGCAGGGCGACGTACCGGTGCGGCATCAATCCGACTTAATCATCTACGAAATGCATGTGCGCGGCTTTACGAACCGCGAGAACTCGGGGGTCTCGGCGAATCGCCGCGGCACGTTCGCGGGGATCGTCGACAAGATCCCTTACTTGCAGCAGCTGGGCGTGACCGCCATCGAATTGATGCCGGTCTTCCAATTCGATCCGCAGGAAGACAACTATTGGGGCTACATGCCGCTCAGCTTTTTCGCGCCCCACGACGCCTATTGCGTGAATCCCGAAAGCCGCCATCAGCACCTCGAGTTCTGCGGAATGGTCCAGGCCCTGCACCGCGCGGGAATCGAAGTCATCCTGGACGTGGTCTACAACCACACCTGCGAAGGCGACGAGCGCGGCCCGGCGTACAGCTTCAAAGGCATCGACAGCACCACCTACTACCTGATGTCCGGGAACCCGCAGGCGCCGTTTTCGAATTACTCCGGCACCGGCAACACGATGCACACCTCGAACCGGGCGGTCCGGCAATTGATCCTGGACAGCCTGCGGTACTGGGCCAAGGACCTGCACGTCGACGGCTTTCGTTTCGATTTGGCCAGCATTTTCACGCGGAACACCGACGGCTCGATCAACACCGAAGATCCGGCCCTGTTCGGACAGATTGCAGCCGATCCGGACATGGCGGACGTGCGGCTGATCGCCGAACCGTGGGACGCGGCCGGCGCGTTCCACCTGGGCCGCCGATTTCCCGGGTTCCGCTGGATGCAATGGAACGGCGCCTACCGGGACACGCTGCAACGGTTCGTCAAGAGCGATCCCGGCATGGTGTGGGACCTGATGACCAGGCTGTACGGCAGCAGCGACTTGTTCCCCGACGACCGGATGCACGCCTTGCGGCCTTTCCAGAGCATCAACTACATCACGTCGCATGACGGTTTTTCGTTGTATGACCTGGTGTCATACAGCCACAAGCAGAACTGGGAGAACGGGCACGACAACCTGGACGGGCATGACGAATTCAGCTGGAATTGCGGCTGGGAAGGCGACCACGATGTGCCGGCGGCCGTGCAGAAACTGCGGCGCCGGCAAGTGCGGAATTTCTTTGCCTTGCTGATGCTGTCGGCCGGCGTACCCATGTTCCGGATGGGCGACGAATTCCTGCAGACCCAAAGCGGCAACAACAACCCCTACAATCAAGATAACGAAACGTCTTGGATCGACTGGAGCCGTCGGGACGAGCATGCCGAGGTGTTCCGTTTCTGCCAGCAGATGATCGCGTTCCGCAAATCGCATCCTTCCTTGGCGCGGGCCCACTTTTGGCGCGAGGACGTCCGCTGGTACGGCATCGGCCGGCACCCGGACCTGTCGTGGGAATCGCGTACGCTGGCCTTCTGCCTGCACGGCGCGTCCGTCGGGGACCGCGACATCTACGTGTTGATCAACGCCTTCTGGGACGCGTTGGAATTCGGCCTTCACGAGGGCCTGCCCGGCGACTGGCGGCGCGTGGTGGACACGTCGCTGCCCAGTCCGCATGAGATCGTCCCGGAAGACCAAGCCCCCGTCGTCCGCTCCCGCAGTTACCGCGTGTCCGGCCGCTCCGTGGTGGTGCTGGTGAGGAAATGACCCGCCGCGTGATCGCGAACGCGAGGTCGCGGGCAGGGGGTTAGCAGGGCTCGAGAAATCACTGTCCGATGACGGGTGAGCGGCCAGGCGCTAGCCCAATGCCACTTACTTTGGGACCGTTGGGGGCATTTTTGTTAGCGGAGCGGCGCAAGCCGCCCGGTTCTCCGACGGTAATGCCGGACGGCTCGCGCCGTGCCGCTGAGGTGAGCGGCATTGGGCGCTAGCCCGCGGTTTCTTCGGCCGCCATCCGCAAGAACCGCGAGTTGGCGTCCAGCGGCTGGTCCGTACGGACGGGGAAGCTATTTCACGAGCCGTCGCCGAATCGGACATCCCGGCCTTCTATGTGACCCAGGCTGAGGCGGTAGTCCACCGCGCCGCCCAGTGGGTCGTGGTGATTAACCGGGGCTTGCTGGTCACGGCCGGACCTCCGGAGGAAGCATTAAGCATCGTTCGAGAAATAAGTGGCGTAAGCTTCCAGCTTGCGGTGCTTAAATCTGCCGCAATCTGGAAGCTTACGCCACGGGAAAATCGGACAGTTATTTCTCGAACCGTGCTAAGCCGCTTGACCCCGATCGCAGGCGACATGGACCAGGATCGATTCGAGATCCACGGGCAATCGGGGTGACAGCGCAGCAAGAGCCCTCACTTGACGGCGGCAGAGCGAGGCGTACATAGTTCTGTGCTGTGGGTTCTGTGTGCTGGGAGATGACATGATGCTGATTGAATTCCCAAGCCTGGCTCCACTGCTCTTGCTATCGGCGATGGCGTTCGCCTGCCCGATCGAAGCTGCGGAGGAACTGGCAGCCACGCGGGAATTCGAAATCCGCAACGACCGCGCCTATCTGGGCGGTCAGCCAGACGATTTGTGGGGGCTGCGCTGCGGCAACTGGCGTCAACGACCGCGGCGTGCGGTTCTATTACGAATGGGTCCGCGACCACGTCGGACGCTGGGAGTATCCGAAGCACGTGCCGGTCGCGGGGTCGAATGGCCACTAAGGCTGCGGGCCACGTAGCCGCGTCTCTCCGAGACGCGAACCCGGTCTCGGAGAGACCGGACCACGTGAACCCCGTAGTTGCATGCCGAAAGGCGAACGGCCGGCGTAAGCTCGCCGGTTTTCTGCATGCCCGCACATTGGCCAGAGAGGTTCGCAATATCACCTTCGGTGGAATCCGCAGACGGTCGGAAAATGTCCGCAGAGATAATGCACCGATGGGCTGACGCCCACCGTTCGCCGGGATTTCTGCTATGTTTGGGTGAAGTGTTCCCGCCGCCACTTGGAAAGGTCCACCCCATGACACGACGCGGTTTCACGCTTGTCGAATTCGTCTGGCGGGCGTTGGGAACCGTGGCTGGCGGTGAGGTGGTTTCCGGCGGCTAATTACATCGGCGTATTCGGGACGCAGCAGATGCTGGCCGTGTGTGGCGGGACCTGGGACTGCGTGGGAAATGGAGTCCTGGTCCTACAGCGAGGCTTTCGCTTCGCGGATTTCACGGACGGCCTGAGCCAGACGCTGGCGGTCGGCGAACGCAGCGCCAAATTCTATCCGTCGACCTGGTTGGGCGTGTTTGCGGGAGCTTCGCACGCGCCCGGGCGGATCGTGGCCGTAGCCAGTACCCCGCCCAATTCCGACGTGAACGCCCAGTTCGCTTTCAGCAGTTTCCATCCCGCCGGCACGAACTTCCTGGCCACCGACGGCTCGGTGAAACTGGTCGCCGAGACGATCGACCAGGCGGCATACCTTGCGCTGTGTACCCGCGCGAGCGGTGATATCGTGCCGCGATACTGAGGAAGGCATCGTCTTTACGTCAATCGCGCATGGACGGCAAGACGTGCGCCGGTTAGTACCCGCGCAGCCGACGATATCGTGCCGAAATCGCCTATGCGACAGCAGTAAGCCGAAACCCCACCGGTCCCGCCTTCCGCGCCGGGGTGCGCGCGGGGATGTTGATTCGCCAGGTCAATCAACAGCCCGTGGAAGATCTCGATGCGTTTGTGGAAATCATGGAGCGCGCGTCGCTGGGCGACGGTATCGACCTGGTGCTCGAAGGCCCCGGCGGCCGGAAACAGCTGCTGGTCAAAGAACCGTAGACACGCTCGCGAAGTAACTTCGGCGTTTGCCTGGCCATCAGCCGCAGGGCGCTAGCCCAATGCCAACTACTTTGGGACCATTTGGGGACGTTTTTGTTAGCGGAGCGGCGCGAGCCGCCCGGTTTTCCGACTGTAACACCGGACGGCTCGCGCCGTGCCGCTGCAAATTAAGTGGCATTGGGCGCTAGCCGCCGGTATTGCCGCCCAGCAGACCGATCGGGAACCGGCGGCTCGCGCCTTGCCGCTCACTTGTTTCGCGAACGGTGCTAACCAGGCCGTACCGGGTTTCATAAAACGAAGCGTGCAGAGCTTCTGCTATCGATATCCGGTTGGGCTTGTGATAGACTGGGCCGTGACTCGACAAGGCCGCGAGGCGTTGAATCCAGGCCGGTGTTGCGGTCGTTGCCGCCGTCGAACATGCCATCCTGCCACCGACCTGGGACGAGCCCCGGCAAACTTGCTCCCGCCCTGTCAAGGAGAAACGCCGATGATGCGCTGCCGACCTTTCCAAGAGACGTTTCTGCCAAGCCTCGGAATCGGCTGGGGCTCTGTGCTCTTGCTGGTCATCGCGTCGGGCGCCGCCGAATCGCCGCCGAGCAAGACGTCGGGCCGGGTCTCCGACACCGCATTCGCCGTCCCTGCCGTCGTCTTTGATCGGGGGAATGCCCGCGTGTTCGGCGACCAGTGGGCGGATGCCGAGCCGATGATTGCGTTTGGCGGGGAGGACCCGGTGGTCGCCGAGTTCGACGTCGAATTCCCGGTTTGCGGCGAATATACGATGAGCGTTCTCTACGCCGCCGCCGGCGCGCGGCCGGTCGAACTGTACCTGGACGGGAAGCGGATCGGCGAATGCTGCGCCGGTACGACGGGGACGTGGAACACCAGCGGCGCCAAGTGGGAAGAGGCCGGCAAGCTGCCGATCGCGGTAGGCAAGCACACCATCAAGCTGCAGCGCGGCGGGGCGTTTCCTCATGTGGTCAGCCTGCGGTTCGACGCGCCCGTACCGCTGCCTCCGGACTGGACGCCCAAACTCCCTCCCGCTCGTGCGCCCGGCAGCGCAGCGCCCCCGGTGCCGTTGCGTCTGTATACGGCCGCCGAGGTGAACGCCGCGGCGCTGCGACTGGCGATCGAAGACCTGTCTGTGACCTTTGGTCCGCGTTACCCGCGCGGCGGAGAGTTCCTGCAGCGGCTGGGCGAACTGGATTCCCAAGTCCAACCGCTTGCGGCCAAAGGCGCGCAGTGCGACGCCCGGGAGCGGGAGGCATGGGCACAGCTCCAACAGCAGCTGACCGCCTTGCGGGATGAAGCCCTGCTGGCCAACCCGCTGCTGGACTTCGACCGCCTGCTGCTGGTCAAACGCGGCAACAGCGCCCCGGAACTCGGACTGCCGCGGAACTGGCAAAGCAACTCGTCGCTGGCCAAGACCGGCTTCGACGACGAAATCACCGTGCTGTCGCCGGTCCGTCCGGACGGGCAAGTCACCACCTTGTTCAAGCCGGAGGGCGGCCGGTTCGTGGGTGACGTCGACCTGGATTTCGAAGCCCGCAAACTGCTGTTTTCCATGCCCGACGACAAGCGGCGCTGGCAGGTGTTCGAAATCCAGGCGGACGGCACGGGATTGCGGCCTCTGACGGGCGAGCAGCCGGACGTGGACAGCTACGACGCCTGTTATCTGCCGGACGGGCGGATCCTGTTCACGTCGACCGGCTGTTTCATCGGCGTGCCCTGTGTCTACGGCGGCTCTCACGTGGCGGTGTTGTACAGCATGGACGCGGACGGCAAGAACATCCGCCAGTTGTGTTTCGATCAGGAACACGATTGGTGCCCGACGGTGCTGAACAACGGCCGCGTGCTGTACAGCCGCTGGGAGTACACCGACACGCCGCATTCCAACACGCGGCTGCTGTTCCATATGAACCCGGACGGCACCGGGCAGATGGAGTACCTGGGCAGCAACTCGTATTGGCCCAACTCGTTCTTCTACGCGCGGCCGATTCCGGGGCATCCGACGAAGGTGATCTCCGTGATCGGCGGCCATCACGACCATCCGCGGATGGGTGAATTGGTGTTGTTCGATCCGGCTTTGGGACGCCACGAGGCGACCGGCGCCGTGCAGCAGATCCCGGGGCACGGGAAGCCCGTCGACGCCATCATCCGCGACGGCTTGACCAGCAACAGTTGGCCCAAGTTCCTGCACCCCTATCCGCTCAGCGACAAGTACTTCCTGGTTTCCTGCAAGCCGACCCCACAGTCGTTGTGGGGCATCTACCTGGTCGACGTGTTCGACAATCTCGTGCCGCTCAAGCAGCTGCCCGACTTTGCTTTGCTGGAGCCCATCCCGTTGCGGCCCACGCCACGTCCACCCGTGGTCCCGGACAAAGTCGACCTCAGCCGCAACGACGCGGTGGTCTATCTCCCGGATATTTACGCCGGCGACGGACTGAAGGGTGTTCCGCGGGGCACGGTCAAGCAGATGCGGGTGTTCACGTACCATTTCTCCTACCAGAGCATGGGCGGCTTGCTCGGCGTGATCGGCATGGACGGACCGTGGGACATCAAACGCGTGCTCGGCACCGTGCCCGTCAACCCCGACGGCTCGGCCAAATTCCGGATTCCCGCCAACACGCCGGTTTCGCTGCAGCCGCTGGACGACGAAGGCCAGGCGATCCAGCTGATGCGCAGCTGGATGACCGCGATGCCCGGCGAGACAGTCCAATGCACGGGCTGCCACGAGCGGCAGAACACCGCCCCGCCGCGGAAGAGCACGCTGGCTCTGAACGCCCGGCCCGCCGAGATTCAACCCTGGTACGGGCCGACGCGCGGCTTCAGCTACTCGCGCGAAGTCCAGCCCGTCGTCGACCGGCATTGCGTCGGTTGCCACAACGGCCAGCCGCGGCCCGACGGAACGACGCTGTGCGATCTGCGCGGCACCGAGAAGATCAAGGACTGGAAATCCGTCACGCCCGGCAATGGCGGCGGCCACGGGGGCAAGTTCTCGGTGGGTTATGCCGAACTGCACCGGTTCGTCCGCCGGCCGGGCATCGAAAGCGATTACCACGTGCTGGAGCCGATGGAATTCCACGCCGGCACCACGCAATTGGTCCAGATGCTCAAACGGGGCCATCACGGCGTCCAGTTGGATGCCGAGGCTTGGGACCGGCTGATCACCTGGATCGATTTGAACTGCCCGTACCACGGCACTTGGGGCGAAGAACTGGACAATCCCGGCATACAGCGCGATCGGCGCCGGGAACTGTTGAAGCTGTACGCTAACGTCGAGGACGACCCGGAAGCGGTGCCGGACATCCAGCGGCCGCCGATCGAACCGATTGTCCCGCCGCCAGTCATCGCGGCTGCTGCGGCAACCGTGGACTGCCCCGACTGGCCCTTCGATGGCGCGGCGGCCAAACGGCGTCAGGCGGAGGCCGCGGCAGTGACGCGACGCGAAATCGATCTGGGAAATGGCCTGAAGATGGAACTGGTGCTGGTCCCGGCCGGCGAATTCGTGATGGGCAGTTCCGCAGGCGGCGCCGACGAGCAGCCGGCATGCCGAGTCCGGATCGAGCGTCCGTTTTGGATGGCCCGTTGCGAGATCAGCAACCAGGTGTTTGCCCGTTTCGATCCGGACCACGACAGCCGCGTCGAAGACAAGAATACGTACCAGTTCGGCATCCACGGCTATCCGGCCAACCAGCCCGAGCAGCCGGTGGTGCGAATTTCGTGGAACGAGGCGCAGCAGTTCTGCCGCTGGCTGTCGCAGCAGACCGGCGAGCGTTTCACGCTGCCCACCGAGGCGCAATGGGAGTGGGCCTGCCGCGCCGGTTCGAACGAGCCTTTTTCCTTTGGCGGTTGGGATGCCGATTTCGCGCCGTTTGCCAATCTGGCGGATGCAAAACTGAGTGAATTTGCCAGCAATCCGTACACCGTGGACAGCCCGCTGGCCAACCCGACCAAGTACGACGATTGGATTCCGAAGGATACTCGGTTCCATGACGGCGCGCTGCTGACCGTCGCTCCGGGCCGCTACCAGCCCAACGTCTGGGGACTGTACGACATGCACGGCAATGCGGCCGAGTGGACCCGCACCACGTACCTGCCCTACCCCTATGCGGCGGGCGACGGACGCGACGCGGAGGGAAACGAAGGCCGCAAGGTCGTCCGAGGCGGTTCGTGGCGCGACGAGCCGAAACGGTCGACGGCCAGCGCCCGCGTGGGCTACCTGCCCTGGCAGCGGGTCTACAACGTCAGCTTCCGCGTGATCTGCGAGACGGCGATCGTCCTTGCTCGAAGACAGGAATAGGGCGACTTCCCGATTTCGTGGAATCTTTGGGACCTGTTAAGTATTCTTGATTAGCCGACTTTAGTCGGCTCACCGCTTGCCACCAGCTTCAGCCAGCGATTTTTTGAATTGGGTTGATTTTACCCTGCGGCCGACTCTAAACGGAAACGTTCACTTGCCGCCACTCAGAAGTCAGATTAAATATGGCGGCGTGGAGACGCAATAATCCATTATTTTTGGCGGTGTAGTCGCAGTTTTGCCGGCAGCCGCCGTACCCCCAGCCATCTTAATGCCGCCGAAACCGGCGGCAAGAGGCGGGCCGGTTCTCACGTCGCAGAAACGCTTGCGTCGTACACAGAAAACACCCTTTCCGGACGCACTCCCGCTACACGAGGCCGAACGCTTCTGGCAATCGGACATCTCGACGTTGTGCTCCCAAACGTCGCTGCGTTACGAGATTGTTCAGGGGCGCACCACGCCGCAGGCGAAGCCGCATCGAAGCCGCGATGCGGGCATGACCTGACGAAACAAAGACCGATTGCACGTCGCGATCGGTTAGCTGGACGTCGACCGTAGCGGTTCCCGCACGGACACGGCCGAAATACCGGGGGCCGCAAAGGACTGACCGACGTGGAAGGGAATTTATGCTGCTGACCCAAGAATCAGGATCTCAGAATTCGCGCGGCGTTTTGGGCACAAATCGCCGTCACCAAGTACCCAAAAGAACGCTGCGGCCGCAGGCAGCAAGGTCGTGAATAATCCGGGCTAGCAAACGTCGGACACGACCGCCACCGGCCACGGGCTGGACGCCGCCAACTGTTGGGCTTCCGCCTCGGAGGGCACGAACAGCATCGCTGCGTGGGCTGGCATACCGTCCAGTCTCAGGTCGCCGACGTGACGCCACTCTTGCTCCACGGTCCAATCGAGCACTTTGCCGCCAGCCGTGTGCGATTCACGCTTCTGAAAGAATGGGCGATCTGCGAAGGACATGGCGTCCCACAGCGTCTCGTCTCCGTACTGCACCGGCCGGGTTCCGCGGCGCTGGAGCCAATCGCGTCGGATGCAGATGCCGTACGGTTCGAAGTCCCAGCGGCTCAGGTGCGATCGGTAGGTTCGCAGCGTGTGGATTTCGCCCAGCGGAACCGCCGTCAGACTGACCACCGGCGTTTCGCCGCGCACGAACTCGCCGCTGGCGAGCAAACGCCCGCTGCGCGCGATCCGCCACAAGGCGGCCAAGGCGGAATGATCGGCGCCCGCGCGGTCCAAGATCAGGTCGTCCAGGAACTTGTCCTCGTTCTCGCCCGGCCAAGGTCCCGATCGGCGGCGCGTGCAATGCGTCAAGTACGGCCAGTTGTCCGGCGAGGGACAAGGAATGATCGGGGCCGCCTTGCGATCCGACGGCGGGTCGCAATGCCACGGCGGTGGCTGGTCGTGATCGGGTTCCCCCGCCGCGTTCATCACGAACCAGCCGACGCCGCCGGCGTCCAACAGTTCGCCGGCTTGGTCGCGCGGGACAAGATCCGGCCCCAGTGCCAAAACGACGCTGGCCACAGGGAAGCCCGGCAGCCGCAGGCGAGCTTGCAGCAAACGCAGCAAGTTCCCCTCCGGCCTGACGTGCCAGGCAACGATGCGGTCGCTGAACGCGAAGATCGCCCGGTCCGGCGCGGGTAGTCCGGCCAATTCATCGAGCGCGGCGGGCGCCCCTTCGTGATGCACCGGCGGCGAAATCAGGGCGCGACAAGCCGTTGTCTGCACGCCGCCGGCCGATGCCAAAACCCGCCGCCCCCAGCCCCGCCAGGACGACGTGTCCTTGCGGTCGATCTCGAGACTCAAGGTCCGCAAGCCGAACAGTCGGCCGCAACGCTGCACGAATCGTTGCGCTGCGGTTGTGCCCGCGGTGACCAGCACGTCCTGCCGCGGATCGAGTCGCATACAGGCGGTTCGCAGGACGGCAAACCAAGACTTGTGACGATCGAGTTCCTGTCCCAGCCGCGAGCTGACGAGCCCCACGCAACGGCCTGTAGGCACACCGTTCGGCCACCAGATCAGCCGCTGTCCCAGCCAGGCCGTCTGCGTCGCCATGTCGCGGCCCGGCACGCCCCAAGTCAAGCGAGCGCCGGTGTGCTGTGCCTGGCGAAGCGATTCCGCCAAGGCCGTGTTCCGGCGACGCGCGTCAAGGGAACTGATGCACTCGTTCCAAGCATGGCAAACCGCTGGCAGCAAATCGCCGCCGGGCGCGATCGGAAGCTCCGGCCCGCCGCCCGCGGCCGGCCACAATCCCGCTTCGGTCAGCGTGTCTCGAACGGCCGATTCCGACATGCTCGCAGATGTCTAACAAGTTATCTGGGATATAGGCGGTCGTCGCAATCGTGGGATAGGCTTCCAGCCTGTCGAATCACGGAGTTTTCGATTCTCAGGTTTTCAGAAATTGCGAATGCGAATCTGACAGGCTGGAAGCCTATCCCACGTATTCTTTCAGCAGGCTCGCGAGGCGGTTGGGGCTCCGACCGTCTGCTTACGCCTCGACCGTCAGCGGCACGCGTTGCAGTTCATTGCGGCCGGATTTGGGCAAGGGGCGAGGCATCGGCTGGGCGGTGCCGTTGGCGTCGATCGTGCGGCAGCACAGCTCGTACTGGCCCGTTGCCGGCGCAGTCAGCAGGGCCGCCCAATGCGCGATGGCGTTGCGCAGCGGCCAGGTCAGCGGCCGTCCGTCGGCGTGGAACTGGCCGGGGACGGGCGGCAACGGCCCCTCGGGCAGCCCGCCGCCCCAGTGCTCCGGCGGGGGCAGAATTTCCGCATCGTGCCAATCGGCTTGCGCCAAGTACGGGTCGTCGGCGGGCAGCGGCCGGTCCTTCGGCAGCAGGCAATACTGCACTTTGCTCAGCCCCGCCGCGCCGACCTGCGCCACGCCCGTGATGGCGGCGGGCCGGCCGGCCTTGACGTTCTGCGGCGTCTGCAAAAAGCGGGCAAAGCTTTTCATGGGGCTATCGACATCGTTGTTCTGTCCGGCGTAGGTGTCGTTCGGGTTGGGGTCGTTGGTCAGCACCACGCGCTGCAGCCACTTGATCGACTTGAATCCGTAACCATCGGGGACCACCAACCGCGCCGGGCCACCGCGTTTGGACGCCAGCCAGTCACCGTTCATCTTGTAGGCCAGGATCACGGGCTGTTCACCGGGCGGATCTTCGAGCACGCGGTTGATCGACAGCGAACTTTGAAAACCGGGCCCCGGCTTCGACGTGTCGCTGTTGTAGCCGTGGTACCAGACGCGGCGCAGGTTGGCCACGGGACGAGTCAGCCAGATCACTTCACGCAACGGCACGCCCTCCCACAGCCCCATGCCGTTGATGTTTCCGACGTTCAAACAGGTCGCCACTTTCAAGTAACGCACGGCGTGTTTTTCGGCCAGCGCCATCAGCGCGGTCCAATCCAGCGCCGTGCCGAGTTCCTTGGACAGCGGCCGTTCGATTCGCACGTCGCTTTGGGGATCGGCGACGACTTCCAGTTGCCAGGTGTCCTGTTCCAGTCCCACCGCACGTCGTTGGTCCGCCGTCATTTCGTGCGGCGGCGGCTTGCCGCGTCCGCCGCCGGCGAACCGGGACTCGGGCGTGAGGTACTCGAGCTTGGCAACGGCCTCGGCCAGCAACTGGTCGCTCTCGGCCGCTTGAGCCCACGTCGCAGTCAAGCCCAGCCCGGCCACACCCGCCGCGCCCAGTTGCAGGAAGTAGCGTCGCGTGACGTCACGGTGTTCTTCTCGAAGCCGATCAGGGGCGTTCATCGCGGGTTCTCCAAAACAGCCAAGTACTAAATCCGAAATACCAAATCCGAAATCCGAAAGAAATCCAAAACGCAAAATTCGAATGCTCCAAACGTTACGGGCGATGCCGTTTGGAAACGACGAAACCGTCGCGATTGTTTCTAGCCTTCGATATTCGAATTTATGTTTTGTTTCGAATTTCGTGTTTCGGATTTCGAATTTCCCGGCTCCGCACACCGTATGAAGATACCAATCCTGCAGAACCCGTGAAAGAGGCGGCCGCCAACTGGCTCACTGAGGCACCGGCAGGGCCTCGCGGGCCGGCGGCGGAATCTCTTCCGGTCGGGGCCGGTTCCGGTTCAGGCGTTCGACGGGGTTTTCCAAATTGAAGGATTCCTCGGCGGGCCGCTGGCCCTCGGGATATCGTGGGGCGTTCTCGCCGGGAGGCAGCGAAGAGGGGAACTGCCTGCCTGGCCCCAGTTCGCCCAGTGGGCCCAACGTGCAAAATCGCTCTTCGTAAAAGCGGACGCCGTGCGTTTCCAGAATCGTCCCCGTCTGACGTTCCAGATTCGCCAGCTCGACGTTGTACGACGACAGGTACTGGGCTTCCGCACTGATGGCGTTTCCCCAGTCGTTGATGGCCAGCAACGTGTTGATGAACTGAGACCGTCCGGCCAGATAATTTTCGATCTGGAGGTTCAGGTTCAGCCGGGCGGCGTCCCGCGTCTGCTTGGCCAAATCGTATTGCGTCCACGCCCGCTCGATGCCGCGGAGGTTCAGGGCCAGGTCGTGCGTGACGGCGTGCAAGCCCTGCTGGAGGTTGGCCCGGTCGCGGGCAATCACCAGCTCTTGGCTGCGGAGCGAAGCGCGGCCGCGGCGCAGCCCGAGCGGGACGGAGAAGTTCACGCCCAGCGTCCAGTCGGTGAACTGGCCGGGCTGCGACCGCAAGTACGTGCCATCGGGCAGCGCGCCTTCGAGGCCGTTCCAACGGTACCGCCCCACAGCGTCCAACTGCGGATACGCTGCATTGCGGGCCTGCAGCAACAGCTGCTGGTCGGCTTCCAGAATCAACTTCAACTCCACCAGGTCCGGCCTGCGCTCCTCGGCCAATTCCAGCAGCGTCGGCCAGGCGAACGGCTCGCGTTGCGTGGTCGGCGGAGAAATCGGCACCAGGCGCTGGCCGTCCATCGGCGGCAGGCCCAACAGATTGCGCAGTGCCGCCTCGCGGTCCAACACGGCATTCTGGGCGGTCACCAGCGAAGTGCGGAAGTTCAACAGCGAGACGCGCGCCTGGGCCGACACGCTGGCGTTCTCAATATGCACCTCCAACGCCGCTTGCGCCCGATCGAACGCGAATTGAGCCTGCTCCACCTGACGCTGGCGAGCCCAGACGTCAGTCCGCGCGGCGACCAACGACCAGTAGCCTTCGATCACGCCGCGGACCAGTTCCTGCACGCTGTCCTTGAACTGGAAATAGGACCGCTCGGCGTCGATGCGTGCCAACACGATCGGCACACGATTGACGGCCCAACCGCCTCCCTGCAACAGCGGTTGCGTGTAACTCAAGTCCAGCGACGAGGGTGTCTGGCGAATTCCCGGATGATCCCGAAAGGGATTGCTCAAGACGCCCAGCCGGGCCGTGCCGCCGGCCACCGTCGTCTTGGACAACGCCGTCTCGAAGCGGTAGTCATCCCGGCGGCTGCCGCCCAACAGCCAGTCACCCAGACTCTCGTCGAAGCCGATTCCCGGCGCTTCATCGCGGTTCCAAGCGTGATCGATCTGCACGGTCGGGTCAAACCGGGACTGCTTGTCGTCCACTTGATTATTGACGATGGCCGGATCGTAGATCGTCCGGCCGCTGGAAACGGCGCTGACGCCCGCCAGGACACGTACGACTTCGCTGTTGGCCAAGGCAATCCGGATGGCTTCGTCCAACGAGAGGTAGCGTTCGGGCAGTTCGGTTTCTGGATTGGACACCGTCGCGGGAGGTGGGACGTCCGGGATCGGCAGGTGGGGCAATTCGCACGGATCGCGGACCTGGATGGTGGCTTGGCCCGGCGGGAGAAAGCAGGGGAAGTTTTGCGCAGGCGCAAACCGTGCGGACGCTAGCGAGAGCGCCAGCGCGAGGATTACGGCAGCGGTTCGGCGCGGGTCAGACGTCATACCGCTGTCATCTTCGGCCCGCCGGTTCCGTCTAATCCACCTTTCCCGGTTCTGTCGGCAAAGTCGAAGATTCCGCTTGTACCGGTTCAGCGGCGTGCAGCGACGCCCAGGCGACTTTGATATCCGGAGTGTCTTCCACGACCCGTCCGTCCCGCAGGGCAATGATCCGTTTGGCGTGCCGGGCGACGTCCGGGTCGTGAGTCACGAGAATGACCGTGATGCCGTTGTCCTCGTTCAGCCGGTGGAACAGTTCGATCACCTCGCGACTGGTCCGCGAGTCCAGGTTGCCGGTCGGCTCGTCGCCCATCACCAGCGAAGGTTCGTTAATCAGGGCCCGGGCAATGGCCACGCGCTGCTGCTGGCCTCCGGACAGTTGGCCGGGATGGTGATCCAAGCGATCTCCCAATCCAACCCGTTCCAGCATGGCGACCGCCCGCCGCCGGCGTTCGCGGGCCGACACGTTGGCCGCGTACAGCAGAGGCAGTTCCACGTTTTCCAGCGCCGACGTGCGCGCCAGCAAGTTAAAATTCTGAAACACAAACCCGATCCGGCGATTTCGAATACGGGCCCGCTGGTCCGCCGTCAAGTTGCCAACCTCCTCGTCCGCCAAACGATAGCTGCCCCGAGTTGGCCGATCCAGGCAGCCCAGCGTGTTCATCAGCGTAGACTTGCCCGACCCCGACGGCCCGACCAGCGCCAGGTACTCGCCCGATTGGATATCCAACGAGACGTCGCGCAGGGCCTCGACTTTGACCTCGCCCAAGTCGTAGATCTTGCTGATGTCGCGGAGTTCGATCAGTGCCATAGACGGTCAACTCTCGGATCGCGCGCACGCCGGCCGCTTGCTCCAGGACGGCCAAAGGCAGGCTCGTTCCCACGAACTTGACGCTCGCAACAGGTGCCATTCTAGGCCCGCGGCGCGTAAAAGTGTACCCGTGGACCGGATTTGAATCCGGCCTGGACGGTTTAGAGAATCGTCCCACGGGTGAGGGATTGCATGCAGCGAGCAAACTTCTGGTTGAACCAGGTTTCGGGCGGCTAAAGCCTCCTGTAAAATCAAATGTCTTGCGGTAAGGGGCTCGCCGGCCTCCGAATGCAACGAGCAATTTGAAACGACTAATGGCCCGATCTGCAAAACTACCGCTGTCCCGCGAACAATTTCACGACGCACTCTGCAAGGGCTTCGGACGGGCGATGCTTCACGTTCGCCGCTTGGGGACGGATGGCCTGGAAGACGACCTCCTTCAAGCCTGCCTGCACAGTTTCGTTCACGATCCGCAGATGGAAGGCACGCGCGGTACGTGGCTGTTTCGGCTCTTGAAACAAACGGCCCACTGGGAGGTATTTCGTGAACCGATCCTGGCGAAGTTGAAGAACGCCACCCCGGAGACGGTGCCCTATTGGGATGCCTGCCAACTGATGGGATTGGCCTGCGGATACGCACGGCATGGGAGCAAGCTGGCGTACAAGTTCATCTACGAGAAGTTCGGCGAGCAGCTTTATCCGCCCGACCTTGGTGGCCCTCAGATCGTCATGCTCGATGGCCTGGCCGGGTTCTTGCATGTGGCCGAAGTCGTCGGCGATCGCTTGAAACGCGAGGCCGATTTTCGGGATGACGGCTATCTCCTGTGGCTTGCGGACAAGGAGTTTGGCGAAGAACAGGTCACCCAGGTGCTGCGGGAACGATCCCAGCGCAGCGGCAACGTCGCAGCCTTTGAGCAGATGGTCAAGCAGCAGCGGGCCAGGCAGGCAAGCCACGGCAATTCAGCCAAGGCCCCCACGCTGTCCGAATTCCTCACGGCGGTGGATCACGACGATGACGTGTCGTGGCTAACTTGCCGGAAACTTGCCCGAAACGCCACGGCGGACGATCTGGTATGATCGCGTCTTCCGAAAACCATCAACAGGATTACCATGAGCACCAAAACGGTCGTTTTTATCTGCACCGCCAATTACTACCGCAGCCGTTTCTGCGAACACTGGTTCAACGCCCGGGCCGAAGCCGGCGGACTGGACTGGCGGGCAACGTCCCGTGGCCTGCGGACCTGGATGGCCGACGGCTACGGGCCGATCGCCAGTTTCACCGTGGAACGTTTGGCCGTCCGCGGCATTCACCTAAACGGCAGTATCCGCTTCCCCGTTTCGTTGTCCGAAGCCGACTTACAGAATGCGGACCTTGTCGTGGCGCTCAAAGAAGGTGAACACCGCGCGATGATGACGGAACAGTTTCCCGAGTGGGCTGACCGCATCGAGTACTGGCACGTGGACGACATTGACTGTGCCACGGCCGACGAAGCCCTGCCCCTTTGCGAAACGAACGTCGAGACATTGGTGGAACGGCTCACGGCCCAGGGCCAGGATTCGACAGGGCTGCGGCGGGCGGGTTAGACTGCCTTGCCCAACGCGGGCTGCCGCGGGCAACCCAGTTGGAGTCCACGCTTTAGCGTGCTGGCGAGGACACGCTCAAGCGTGAACTCCAACATTCACGCATCGTGCCCGCCAAGACGCTAGCTCATATACCAGCCGCCGTTGACGTTGAGGGTTTGGCCGGTGATGTAGCCGTTGGCCGCCAGCAGCACGGCCGCTTCGGCGACTTCATCCGCGGTGCCGAAACGCCCCACCGGGATCAAGTCGGCGCGGGCGTTGGGGTTGCGGGTAACCATCTCCGTCTCGATCAGCGCAGGGGCGATTGCATTGACGGTGATGCCCTCCTTGGCCAGCAGCAGCGCGTACGAATGCGTCAGTCCCAAGATGCCGGCTTTCGAGGCGGCGTAGTGCGGCCCGACCACGCCGCCCAGCTGCGCGGCGACCGACGACAGGTTGATGATCCGGCCCCAGCCCGCTGCACGCATCTTGGGCAAGACGGCTTGCGTGACCAGAAAGACGGACTTGAGGTTGATTGCCAATACCTCGTCCCAACTCTGCTCCGTGATCTGGTCGATCGGCTGCGGACGTGTGATGCCGGCGTTATTCACGAGGATCGCAACGGGGCCCAACTGCTGTTCGACGGCCTCGACCAGGCCCGCGACCTGCGCCGCCACGGACACATCGGCGGCGACCGCGATGGCGCGGCGGCCGAGCGTTTCGATCTCGGCTCGCGTCGCGTCCGCGGCCTCCTTGCGCTGGCGGTAGTTGATTGCCACGTCGGCACCGGCGCGAGCGAGCGCGACCGCGATGGCTTTGCCGATCCCACGGCTGGCTCCGGTCACTAACGCGATTTTCCCAGACAACACGCCGCTCATGCGGTCCCTTCCCGTAGGTCGGCGATCTGGATCGAGGCCCGAGCCAGGTTCGCGATCAGCAACGCCAGGACGGCGACCGCCGCGGACAACAGCACGTAGATCAGCCACGGCAACCGTTCCGTCAACGGCAGCGGGATCGGTTCGTAGGCGGGATTCTCTTGACGCGAACCCAGCGATAAGCGATCCGGCGGCGGGGCAATTCTCTGCGGCAGGTTGCGGGCGAAGTCGTAATTCGGCGACTCGGCTTTAGGATTGCCAAAGTACAGCCGCCAGGGACCGCCCGGCGACTCGGCCCGCTGGGCAATGACCACGCGCGCCGGAGCCGCCGCCTTGACTGCTTCCAGTTGCAGGGCCGGGTTACGATTGTCCGTCACGACCAGCCGCAGCCGAGCGGCCAGAACTTCCTGGCCAAACTCGGCGACCAGATCCTGTTTGGGCTCACCCGCCCGGCGTTGCCAGACGCCGCTGGTCACTCGCCAGAACCGTTCGTTGGTGCCCGCAGGCCCGCCCGCTTCGATGTAATAATTGCGCACAAATGCATCGTCGGCGACCGCCACTAGCAGGCGATCGACGGGCACGCCGCTGCCTTGCAGGTCCACGGCCCATCTCGAGCCCGGGCCGCCGTCGGCACGCACCGGTTCGCGTTCGCCGAACGGCACCTGACGCACATCTAACTCGCCGGGAACCTTCACGCGGCGGCGAACTACCACTTCGCCAATGTCGATCGCCTGATTGTCGTCTTGGGGATCGCGATTCAGCGTGATCCTTAAATAGCGGTAGCGGCTGGGTGTGTAGGTCAGCGTCTTGTCGATGAACGGCTTCTCGCCGCTGGGGAAACAGACGACGAAGTCTTCCACCAACTTGTTCCAGCTGTTCCCCTCGTCGCTGCCTTCCAACAGCACGCGGCGGCGAAAGTTGTCGCCGGGCGTGTTGATCTCGACCTCGTTGTGCTCGATCTGCTTCTCACCCAGATCCAGTGACAACTGGCCGCTGCCCGACGAGTCCGGAACGCGGTTGAATTCGGTGGCCGGCACGGCTTCCGTGGTGTCGACTTCGCTGCGGACGCGCAGGGCGTACGGCACATCTCGCAACTGGTCGTCGTACAGCCGCAGATCCGCCAAGTCCACTCGCGCGGCGTCGAACACGCTGGGGGGCAGGACAACGTCGGTCAACGGCGTCTTGCCTACAGCCGCGACGGGCACCTCGGCAAAGAACTTCCAAGCCGACAAGGTCTCCGCGCTCCGAGTCTCTGAGGTCCGCGCGTCGCGTGGCGGCTCGGCCGGCACGGGCTTGGGCTCCGCAGCCGCAGTCCCCTGCACGGAACCCCCGATCACCACCAACCACGCCAGGCAGCCCGCCGTGGCAGCAACTCGTCGACGAATAAGAACCATCCGCTCATTCATGATCGTTTGACTCCCGCGTTTGACGATCCACTTGGATCCGCTGATAGGCCCAGCCTGCCAGGCCCAGGAGAATCGCCAAGATGAAGAAAGCCAGAATCCGGTAGATTTCCTTCAGGCCGGCCATGTCATGCAAAAAGACCTTGCCGATCGTCATGGCAAAGATGAACAAGGCCGTCCACCGCACCGTGGGCACTCGCCGCACGAATCCGACCGCCAGAACTCCCAAGGCATAGACGGACCACAATGCCGAGAGGGCCACTTGACCCAGCCAGCGCATCCGCTCCGCTTCTTCGCCGCCCAACTGCGAGTCGGCCAGGGCGTGGAAATACCCGTAGGTGTCGACGGACAGGACGAACCATAACAGTAACACGCCCAGGACGCCTGTCAGAGCCGTAAGAACTTGCTCGGCTCGCCCCAGCCTCGCCCAGAACCGGCGCGCGACGATTACCGAGCCCAGCAAGCAAGCCGTGATGCCCAGCGCCGGGATGGCGTACTGGTTAAGGATCGGCAAGGCCAGTTCGAAGCCGCGGTGCGGCGTGTCGACGAAGACCAGCCGGCCGACGGCCAGCATGGCGACGACCGCCGCCATGCCGCGCAACGCCGCTGAGCGCGTGCGGAGCCCGAACCACCACAACGCCGCCGACTCGGCCGCCCAACCCAACGCGATCCATTCCGCACGGGCCTGAATCGGAAACGCCAGGGCGATGAATCCGACCGCGGCGGCCAAGGCCGTCAGCAGCTGCCGCCCATCGTCCGGCCGGCGGCCCAGCATCACGCGGCCCAAGACGACGTACACCATCGCCATGCCCACGGCCAACAGCCCCAGCCAATCCCGATAGTCGGCTCGCAATAGGATAAAGGCAGCCGAGAACCACAAGCTGGCGTTCAACATCAGCCGCGCCAGATCTTCCCAGCTGGCCGTCCGCCGCCGGAAGACGTGGGCCGTCAAGCTGTGCAAGACGAACAGCAGGTAGATGACCAACTGAAATCCGATCGCCCACGCCAGCTTTTCCGGATGGTAGTTCTGGACGTGCCACAGCCAGAACAGCCCCTGGGTGCCCAGTAGGGCCGCGGTGGCCAGCCCCAGCCAGTGCCGCCACAGGGCCAAGACCACGATCCCGGCATCCAAGACCGCCAGGTAGGTAAACAAGGATTGATACTGGTCCGTGTCGGACCGCATCAGGACCGGAGTCAGCAGGCCGCCCAGCAAGGACATCCAGGCCAGCGCCGGCGCGTTGTACAACACGGCCAGCAGCGCGGATTCCACGATCACGGCCAACAAGAAGGCGGCGGCGACTTGCTGCGGCACCAGGTGGTAGAAGCCGAACGCACTGTAGACGGACAAGAACAGCACCACGACGCCGCCGGAGGACAGCATCTGCGAAAAGATCCGCCAGTGGCGGCGATCATACTTCCACCCCGCCACGACCAACGCCAAGCCGGTCAGCAAGCCGACCGCCACGCGGCCAATCGGCCCGATCCACTGGTTCTCGTAAGCGTATCGCAGAAAGAAGGCGGTTCCGAACAAGAGCAGGATCACGGCTACCCAGCCGAGCCCTTTGCGTCCGATCAACATCTCCCAGTTGATCGCCGCCTGGGGGACTCGGGCAACTGGCGGCCCAGCCACCGTGGAAGCGAACGCCGTCTCCGCCCGGGACGGGCCATCCGGCGCCACGACAATCGCCGCTTCGACAACCTCGTCAACCTCATCCGGCGTGGCCCGATCAGCGGTAACAGGAGCCGCCGTCTCCAGCTGCGTGACCCGCCGCCGCAAGTCGCCGACGCGGCGGAACAGGACGATCACCAGGATCAGGGCCGCGATGGGAACCAGGACCACGACGGTCAACAAGAGGATCGCCAGCAGGCCGAGAAGCAATTCCTCCACGTCTGGTTCTCCTCCCAAAAACGATCGAAGTGGCACGGGCGTCGAGCCCGCATTCGGCAGACGGGGGCACGATGCCCCCCACGACGCTAGCATTCTATCGCCGGTCGCGGCCCTACGATACAGCCTCCCCGCCCTCTGTCTCCCCCGCCCTTTGCCGCTCGACTGGCTCGTTTAACCCGGAGCCAACGGCGACGGCACACGCGCTGTGGCCGTTCGCTCCGGGTTAACCAACGCGGCCTTCGGCCGCAACCGAATGAATCCAACTCATGGAACATGAGGAAACAGAGAAAACGGAGTACCGGCTCTTTCTCTGTTGTCTCTGTTTCCTCCTGTTCAAAAATACTCACCCCAAAACAAGAAATCCGGCAATCGTAGTACGACCCTGTGCGATCCTCAACCGCATGCAGGGCGACGGGTTTTTCCGGCAATGTCGGTAACGCGACGTTTTCGCCCATTTCGGCTAACAAGGATTTTGCCGCGAGGCCGTTCCGTCTACGGCAATTGTACGGGAGGACGCGACTTTGCGGGCTGTGCCGGTTCTGCCTCCAGAAACAGAATCCGTGGTTACAGCGGATACTCTTGGCCGATGCATAAGGCGGCGGATAACATCCGCGATGAGACCCTCATCAGCACCCCGCCCCGGCAAGTCGGAATACGAGTCGACCTCCAACTCGCCCCACCGACCTCTGACTTGCCAGGGTGTCTACGCCCCTCCAGGGCCCAGCCGTCCCCCGCGGCTGGGCCTTTTTTTTGCTCTCTTCTCCGTCCCAAACCCGTTACCGCCCTTGATTTTCCGCCCCCGTCAGGGGAAAACTGGGGAATCGTCAGTCAGAGGCGGTCAGGAAACAAGTTCGGTGGGCGGGATTTATTCCGCCTGAGCGGATCGAAGTCCGTTCGACGGCAGTCCTCCGGACATGGTCTCTTGACAGCCTTTTGGGGTTTGCCGTCACGAGGGATGGACATGGTTTTCAAGGCCATCGAGAAACTGAAAAGCGATTACACGGGCAAATACGTGGTCGTCGACGATCAGACACCGGAGCTGCGCCGATTCAAGGGCATGACCGGCTTGATTAAGACGGTTAATATGAGCGGTCGCGCCCTGGTTCAGTTTGACAGCAACAACAACATCGGCTGGTACGACATCGAACTGGATTTCCTCAAGATCGTCGATGCTCCCCCGCCCAAGACGCCGGAGTCGGCCAAGTCGCCGGCTGCGAAGCCGGAAAAGTCCGCGGCGAAACCGGTGGCGGCGACGAAGCCGGCGGCCGCTGCGAAGCCGGCTGCGAAAAAACCTGGCGCAGGCGGGGGAATGTCCGTTGCGGACATCTTGGCAGCGGCCCGTACCGGCGCTGGGGCCAAGCCCACGGAGGCGGCGCCTGCCGCAAAGGGCGAAGCCCCCACGGCGGCCAAACCGGCCGGCAAGAAAACGAGCACGGCGGATGTCTTGGCGGCTGCACGGGCCAAGAAAGACGCCGGTGCGGCACCGCAGCAGCCCAGTGGGGCAAAGTCCGCAGAAGCTGGAGCCGCCCCAAAGAAGATGAGCACGGCGGAAATCCTGGCGGCTGCCCGAGCCAAGAAGGCGGGCGGCACCGGAGCCGCGCCGGCGTCGGCCGAGGCGCCGCCTGCCGCCGAGGCCAAGCCGGCCGAAAAGGCTGACCCTAAAAAAATGAGCACGGCAGAGATTCTGGCGGCCGCCCGAGCCAAGAAGGCGGGTGGTGCCGGAGCCGCGCCGGCGTCGGCCGAGGCCCCGCCCGCCGCCGAGGCCAAACCGGCCGACAAGTCCGCCGCGAAGAAATTGAGCACCGCCGAGATCCTGGCTTTGTGCCGCAAGACCGGCGGGGCTAAAGGCGGCGGATCGGAGCCGTAAGACAAGGCGGGGCATGAATCGCCGAACGTTTCCTTACAACTTATTACATGCGCCGCGTCCGTAACCTGCGAGTTCACACGGTAAGACGCCCCAAACTTCGGGGCGTGATCGAGCGATATGTCGGAAACCTGTCCCAATATCTTTCGAACCCGCGAATGTCCCAGGTTGCATCGCGCGACGCTGGTGCTGGCTTTCAGCGGCTGGATGGACGGCGGCGACGTCTCGACGGGCACCGTCAAGCGGTTGGTCCATCTGCTGGAGGCCCAGCCGATCGCCGAAGTTGATCCCGAACCGTTCTACCTGTACAACGTCCCGGGCCCGATGGAAATCGCGGCCTTGTTTCGCCCGCACGTGGAAATCGAGGACGGCCAAATCAAGTCCGTCCGCATGCCCGAGAGTGTGTTCTACGCGCACCCACCCGCGAATCTCGTCCTGTTCATCGGCAAGGAGCCCAATTTCCGTTGGCGGGCATTCGGCGAGTGCGTCCTGGAGTTTGCCCAGCAAATGGGTGTCACGCGAATTCTGTTCGTGGGATCGTTTGGCGGTTCCGTGCCACACACCCGCGAGCCGCGGCTGTTCATCACCTGTTCCGACCCCCAACTGTTGCCCGAGATGGAGCAGTACGGCCTGCGCAGAACGGCTTATGCCGGCCCCGGTTCCTTCACCAGCTATCTGATGACGCAAGCCCGGCCCGCCGGTATGCAAATGGTCTCGCTGGTGGCCGAAATCCCCAGCTACCTGCAGGGCTCCAATCCGCTCAGCATCGAAGCCGTGACGCGGCGCTTGGCCAAGATCCTCAAGCTGCCCCTCGATCTGGCTTCGTTGCGGGCCGCCAGCACCGAATGGGAGCTGGAGGTGTCGAACGCCATCGACGAGAATGAGGACTTGGCGCAACTCGTTCGCCGCCTGGAAGACGAGTACGACAATCAACTGCTCGAACTGGCGGACGAACGGTGAGGCATGCCGTAGCAACTTCCTGCGATCACTTTCGGATTTCGACGATTCCGATGCTGCGAATCTCTTGGGAGCCCTGAACATGCTTCAGCGAGTACGCATGTTTTATTGGTTGGCAATCTTGGGCTGTGTCGACATGCTTTACGGGGCTGAAACGCCGGGGAACCCCCGGGATCGGCCGGAGTTCTCCGGCATTTACCCGCATTTGGCCTACTTCAACGAGCAGGGCGAGTGCGGGACGGGGGCGGTGGTGCCGTGGGCCGAGCGGCTGTGGGTGATTACGTACGGACCGCACTTGCCGGCCGGATCGTCGGACAAGCTGTACGAGATCGATGCCTCGTTATCGGTCGCTGTGCGGCCGGAGAGCATTGGCGGCACGCCGGCCAACCGGATGATTCATCGCGAATCGAAGCAGCTGTTTATCGGGCCGTACGCCATCGACGCGCAACGGAACGTCCGCGCGATCCCTTACAAGACCATGTACGGCCGCCACACGGCCAATATGCGCCATCTGACGGACCCGGCGAATAAAATCTACTACGCGACTATGGAGGAAGGGTTTTACGAGGTGGACGTGCATTCGCTGGCCGTCACCGAGTTATACCCCGATGCCAACCGGGATCCGAAGGGCCTCGCGGGGCCACTCCTGCCCGGCTATCACGGCAAAGGCGCGTATTCGGGGCAGGGGCTGGTCGTGTACGCAAACAACGGCGAGGCGTCGGCCGAGGCCCGCAAACGGCCGGACATTCCCTCCGGTTGCCTCGCCCAATGGAACGGCAAGGACTGGAACGTCGTGCGGCGGAACCAGTTTACCGAGGTGACCGGTCCCGGCGGGATCTATGGCAACGAGCACCCGGAGTCGGACCCGATCTGGAGCATCGGCTGGGACCACCGCTCGCTGATGCTGATGGTGCTCGACGGCGGCCAATGGCATTTGTACCGCCTGCCGAAAGCCGCCCACACCTACGACGGAGCGCACGGCTGGAACACCGAATGGCCGCGGATCCGCGACATCGGCGAGGACGACTTGCTGATGACGATGCACGGGACGTTTTGGCGGTTCCCCAAGACCTTTGCCGCCGCCACGGCCGCCGGCATCCGGCCGCGATCGACATACTTGAAAGTGATCGGCGATTTCTGCCGGTGGAATGACCGGCTGGTGTTTGGCTGTGACGACGCCGCCAAGTCCGAATTCCTCAACACGCGCAAAGCCAAGGGCGCCTTGCAGCCGCCCGGTCAGTCGCAATCGAACCTGTGGTTTGCCGATCCGAAGTTGTTGGACCAGTTGGGTCCTGCCTTGGGCCGCGGCGCCGTCTGGATGCAGGAAGCCGTCCAAGCCAAAGTCTGGTCCGACCCGTATCTGTTTGCCGGCTACGCTCGTCGGGGCGTACACCTGAGTCATGCGGCCGACGCACCCGTGACGTTTGATTTCGAGGTGGATGCCGACGGCCGAGGGACCTGGACCACGCTGCGCAGCGTTACGGTCCCGGCGACCGGCTATGCATGGGTGCAATTCCCGCCAGCGGAGCCAGGCGAGTGGATCCGCGTTCGCGCCGATCGCGATTGCGGCCAGGTGTCCGCGGTGTTCCAGTATTCCAATGCTGATCCGCGCACCGACGGTGCCGACGCCATCTTTGACGGCTTGGTCCGGGCCGGCGACACCGAATCCATGGCCGGGTTGGTGCGCTGCCGCGGCGACAACAAGGGGACGCTGCAGATGGCGGCGCTGAGCGTCGCAGGCCGGACGGCACAAGATGCCGGCTACTACGAACTCGACGCTGCGATGCAACTGAACCGCGTGGATGACGCCGAGACGCATGAGTGGCTCAAACAGAACGCCGCCATCCCGCAAGGCATCTTGAGCGTTGATGCCGCCTCGGCGATCTACGTGGACGATTCCGGCCGCCGCTGGCGCTTGCCCAAAGGGGACAAGGCGTTCGACGAGTTGACGGGAATCGGGCTGCTAAGGATGGATCGCGAGGTGGTCACCGAGCGGGATCTGTTCCAGTGTCACGGCACGTTTTACGAGTTGCCAGCGGAAAACGCGGGCGGCTTTGCCAAGATCCGCCCCATCGCGACGCACAACCGGAGGATCATGGATTACTGCTCGTACCGCGGCCTGCTCGTCGTGACGGGCATCTGCGGCGGCGAGGACAACCCGCACCTCATCCGCTCGGCCGACGGCCAAGCAGCCGTCTGGGTCGGCGCGGTGGACGACTTGTGGAAACTCGGCAAACCCCGGGGCCAAGGCGGGCCGTGGAAGGAAACGCAAGTGGAGGGTTCCGAGCCCTCCGATCCGTACCTGATGACTGGCTACGATCACAAGGCGATCCAACTGTCCCACGATGCCGATGTAACGGTGGAGTGTACCGTTCAGGTCGACATCAGCGGCGACGGTGTGTGGGTTCCTTACCAGACATTCCGCGTGGCGCCCGGCCAGACCGTCGAGCACGAGTTCCCGGGAGGTTTTGCGGCGTACTGGCTGCGCACGGTCGTCGACCGGCCGTGCCGCGCGACGGCGCAGCTGGGATACCGGTAGGTGTTCTTCATGACTGACACTGGTAGCAAACATCGTTGTCCCGGTCAACGCCGCCACGGTGACCGCGGGCAACCACTCCCGGACGAAAAAACGAGGTGACTCATGAAAGGCAGTCGTTTATTGGCCGTCGTTTTCGCGAATGTTTTGTGCTGGATCGCCCGGCCCGTGTGGGCCGACGAGGCTGCGGCTGTCACGGCCTTGCGCGAGGCTGGGATCCAAGTGAAACAGACGGCGGGCGCGAGCGAAATCGGGTTCGGCCAAGCGGAATGGACGCCCGAGTTGTGGCAGCGGTTGGGCGAGATCACCAGCCTGACGGCCTTGCGCGGGACCGCGAAATGCGCGGACAATGCCGGGTTGGAGGTCCTGGCGAAGCTGCCGCGGCTCGCCACGCTGTACCTGAACGCCAGCAGCTTCGATGACGACGGGTTCGCGGCCTTGGCCAAGATCAAATCGCTCCAAAGTCTGGCGCTGGACCACAACGGGAAGATCACCGGCCGCGGCGCCGCGGCACTCAAGTCGCTGCCGCACCTGCGCTCGTTACGGTTCGGGGGCTGCATGAAGTTCACGGGCGACGGCGTGCAGGCGGCGGCCGAACTGGTTCAGCTGGAATCGCTGCAATTGCACCACTGCGGGGCCGGCGACGACGACCTTCCGCCGCTGGTCCACATGCCCAACCTGAAGAGTCTGTTCGTCAGTTCTCAGTTCAACGGCCGGCTGACGGACGCGGGCTTGAAACACGTGGCTCAGTTCCAGACGCTGGAATCGTTGAAACTGGCCGAATTCGTGGTCACCAACGAGGGTGGGCTGGACGTGCTGAAGCGGCTGGGCCGACTGAAGACCTTGGAATTGCACAAGGTCGGCGTCTCGGTGGCGGACATCGAGAAACTGCGGGCCGCGATGCCCCAGACCGAAATCCGATGGACGGCGCCCACCGATGAGGAGACGGCGCAGTTCCAGCGCCGGGCCGCCAACGCGAAAAAACCGGTCCGATGAGTATCGCGGCGGAGCCGGATTCGCGCCGATTTGGTGCGGCTCCAACGACTTTGTTCCCGTTGCGGCTCCGTCTCAAACTCACGGACGCTTCCAGCTTGCGATGCCATGATCTCCCGCAAGCTGGAAGCTTACGCCACGGAGAAATCGGACCGTCATTTCTCGAACGGAGCTAACCCGAAGTGTCAGCGAGGATCGCGTTAACAGATCTCTCGCCGGCGCCGCGGGTTACGAACAATCCGACCTACCTCACCTGCAACGCAAGCCTGCCCTTTCCGGGGTTCTCGAACGGTCCCGCCGTGGGACTCGCTGCGTTCCTCGGTTTGCCAAAATAGTCGGTGTCGATCTTCACCGCCGAGCCGTCGGGATTCTCGTAGGCCACTCCCGGGATCTTAGCCTTGCCCAACAGCTCCGTGGTCACGAGCCGGGTGGTCGCTTTCTGCACCGTTTCATCCAGTGTCAACTGAAGGACCGCGGTGTCCCCTTCCGCGGCCAGTTTGACGCCGGGGTCGAAGGCCGCGTGAACCGAAGGCTGAGCTTCCCCGGCAGAGGGCCGCGCCCCGTGGTAGTACACGTTGCCGCCTGTTTGCAGCGGGAACGCGCGGTTGTCGTACACGTACAGCCCGAAGCCGGCGTCAGGTTGAGGCTTCTTGCCGGCGGCCTGGCCGGTCCCGGCCGGCGACGCGCCATCGCCGACGAAAATGTTGTTGTAGAAACGATTGTCGCCGCCCTGGATGTTCACCAGGCCGGCGACCGCCGTCGCGTGTGCCGGATGGTACGGCGTGGCGCGGTTCAGTTCCGGCCGGCTGATGATTCTGCCGGTCAGCAGATTGTGCGCGTAGGCTCCGCCCTCGGACCAGTCCAACAAGTTGGTGCCGGACAGGAGCAGATTATTGTCGACGACAAACGGCCCGTGGTTCACCTCGACAAACAGGTCTTCCCCGGCATTGTCGTGGAACAGATTCCGCGAAACGCGCGTGCCCTGGGCCATCCAATCCAGCCAGAGCCCCCGGCAGGTCCGGTAGATGTGGTTGCCGCTGATCTCGGTGTCGATCGCGGCGTGGAATTTGATCCCCGCCATCTCGGCGCCGGTGAACAGCCGCCGGACGTGGATGTCATGGATCGTATTGCCGGTGACCACGCTGAAGACGGGCCCCAAGCTGCCGACGATGCCCGCCTGCTCGCAGTGCGCGACGGTGTTGTTGCGGACGATGTGATGGCCGATGTTTTCCTTGGTCCAAGCGATCGCGTGGGCGTGCGCCCGCTCGATGGTCTTGACGTAGCCCTCGGCGGAATTGGCCGAGGTGTTATCGAATTGGTCGCCGTGTTTCCCCAGGGCAATGCCGGAACAAACCGAGTGGCTGACGAGGTTGTTTTCGATGATCCAGCCTTGGCTCCAGTGCGCGCCAATCAAGCCGATCTGCTCGGCGGTGGGCGGGGCCCAGGGAGTGGCCGCCTGCCGCAGGGTGAAGCCGCGCACGGTGATGAAGTTCCGTCCCGGCCGGTCGGGATAGAAGACGGTCTGACGCACGTTGATTTCGGCCAGTTGCCCGTTGGGGTTGACGCCTTTGAATTGCGCCCAGAGCGTGGTGTTCTCGCTGTCCACCTGGCCGAACCAAAGCGGCGTGTCGCCCACGGGCTGCAGGACCTCGTCCAGCTTGGCCGCCTCGGTCAGCCAGTCGCCGTTCAAATAGACGGCCCCGGTGTGGTGCTCGCGGCCCTTGGGATTGAACCAGTCGCCGTGGATCAGATCGCGGTAAGGATTGAATCCCCCGAAGAACGAATTGGGCAGCGTTGCCTTCCAGACGTCGTCCTGGACCTTGACCCAATTCTTGACGACCTCGGAGCCGCTGATCTCGACTTTCTCGCCGGGTGCCGCCTGATAGACGATGCGGTTCGTGTCGGACCGGCCTCCGCGCGGCGGGTTGATGCGTTCGCGGTAAACGCCTTCGTGGACGGTGATCACATCACCCGGCTGCGCCAACTCGGCGGCGTGCTGGATCGTGCCCAGCGGCGCAGCCTGCGTGCCGGGATTGGTGTCGTTGCCGCCGGTGGCAACGTGGAACTCGGCCGCCTGCAGAGTGGCGGCCAGCGCGACGAGACCTGCAACAAACATGACGGCCTTTTTCATTCTGCTCTCCTCGTTGTGCTGCCCGTGGTTTCGGCAATCGGTTCGCCATCCGTCCGATGCGAACGCCACCAACTCGATATTTCCAGACCCATCTTACAGCCGCTGTCGCGCATTTTCCAGCTGTCGGCCGCTCGCAGGATTACCAAGTTGGAGTGTACGCTTCAGCGTGCTCGCGCGGACCAAAATCCCGGCGAACGGTGGGCGTCAGCCCGTCGGTGCATTGTCTCCCCGGCGAACGGTGGGCGTCAGCCCGTCGGTGCATTGTCT
>CAZXYZ010000106.1:0-41098 GCA_964645045.1 uncultured Pirellulaceae bacterium
CGCGGGATGATGTGCCGATCTAGCCCGTCGGGCGTCCCGTCCAACCGCCGTGCTTCCGCTTGGAGCGTCCAGCCGCCGGGGCCAATGAAACTCAAGCGATCGCTTGGCTATTCTGATGGCAAGTGGCATCGAACCCGACAGAAAGCTTGCCACCAGGATGCCGCCATGCTTAGCTGATGCCCGTCCGGGATTGCGGAATTACCCCGGAAACCTTTCCGCTTTTCGCGCATTCTGTCGGACGCCAGTCCTCTTTTTGCGCATTACGTCGGAAAGTTTTCCTCTGAAACAGATGTTCGGGCCTTCTGGCACGCGGGCCTCGGATGGCTGCGGAAACCGGTTCGTGTCACCGCCGACCCTGCGTCGGCGGAAGGGTGACTGGCAGGCTAGACGGCCGGGTCCCCAAGTCCTTTTCCCTTCTGTCTCCCGCCCGCCTGCCGCCGCTGGCGGCAGGCGGGCGGGAGACAGAAGGGTTTGTGGGTACGGGTGAGGCCGCGTCTAGCCTTTCAGTCGTGGCTCCGCCGACGCGGGGTCGGCGGCGGCCTATCCTGCGGTTTCCGTGATTGCTGCTGCCGCGGCGGATGGTAGAATCATGTCGTCGTCCGTCCCGTCACATCGCTCGCCCGGCGGCGTCCGCGGTGCGGGATGGGCAACGAAGGTCACGGCGATGTTCGCCTGGCCGGCGGCCGGTCTTGGTGTCCCCGGGGCGGCGATGACCAGGCACGAACCAAGCGATGCACGCCAGCGGCGATGGCGGGCGGGTCTTTAATGGTCGGCCGTTCGTCGCCGCGGCGTGATCGCAATCGTTGAACTGGCCGCTGCGCGGGGAACCGGGCTGGGCCGTTGGATGGGGCGAGCCGAAGGCCGAGCGAGGTGCTCGGCCTTTTTTCTTGCGCCGGGCCCATCCGCGGGAGGCGGCCAAGCGGCGTGTACTGGGTTGCACGTGGTCATGTATACACGTGTGTCTAAATATGCTCTAATGGCCGCATGGCCCTAACCGTGCAAGCCATCCTGCAGGAGCACTTCGAGGCGTTTGCCAAGACGCATCCGCTGGCGCCCTACCAACTGGACGCCGCCCGGCAGCTGCGCGACTGCCGGACCGCCGCCCTGGGCGGACATTGGCGGAGTTGCCCCGAGGGTCATGTCCACACGCCGCACTACAACTCCTGCCACCACCGCAGCTGCCCGCAGTGCGCCGCCTTGGCCCGCGAACGCTGGCTCGACGATTGGAAAACGCGTCTGCTGGACTGTCCGCACAGCCACAGCACGCTGACCACGCCCCAAGCATTGATTCCGCTCTGGCGATACAACAAGAAGCCGTTTGCCGACCTGTTGTTTCACGCCGGCACGGATACGCTGCGCGAGTTGCTGGCCGATGCGAAATACCTGGGGGCCTTGCCCGGACTGCTGGCCGGCTTGCACACCTGGGGCCAGCAGGAACAGATCCACATCCACCTGCACGTGCTGATCACCCGGGGCGGACTGAACCCGGAGGGCCAGTGGGTCGAGCCGAAGCGACGTTGCCTGTTGCCCCGCTAGGTCTTGATGGAGAAGTTCCGGGGCAAGTTCCTGGCGTATCTGCGCAAGGCTTTGGACAAGGGGCAGCTGGTTTTGCCGCCGGATCTGAGCGAGGCCCAGGCCCAGAGCTTGCTCAACCGACTGGGCCGGGTGGTTTGGAATGTGAAGATTTTCGATCCGTACGAGCACGGACGTGGCGTGGCCACGTACCTAGCCCGGTACCTGACGGGAGGTCCGCTCAGCAATGGACGCTTGGTCGATTGCCGTGATGGCGTGGTGCGTTTTTGGTATTGCGACGATCGCGATCCGGACGAAACGGAGGGCCGTGGCCGGCGGAAGATCCTGCCCCTGCCGGTGGACACGTTCCTGGCACGCCTGCTGGAGCACGTGCCGCCGGGCCTACAGACCGTGCGGCCGTATGGCTTGTATGCCAGCAGCAAACGGCCGCAGCGGGCGGTGGCCCGGGCCCAGTGGGTGCAGGAGGCCGAGCCGGTGACCGTGACCAGCATTTTCGGCCAGTCGCGATCGATCTGCTGCCGCAGGTGGGCGAAGCCGAAATGGCGGACCTTCTGAAACCCGCGGGGCAGGATGTGCTGGAGGAACCGCCGGATGAACTTTTCGGCGGTCACCGTCATGGCCCGCCAGCGCCGGCTGCCGCTCGTGCAGTAGCTGAAGGTGACGCGGCCCAAACCGTCGGGGCCCGGTTCGCAGCGGATCAGCCGCCGATTGCTGATCGCCAACCGGTACACATACGGGGCCAGGTAGCGCACAGCATGCCGCCCGTCAAGCCCGCAGGTGCTGGTGGGGAGCCGGGTGCGTTAACGGCGCACGCCCGGTTCTGGGAGGGGCCAGGGGTCAATTGGACATGGATCAAGTATTGTGACACCACTCGAGGAAACGGGGGGACAACAGGGAAAACGAACTGTATCCTAAATCCGAGAGACCCCGGCCTACTCACGCGGAGCCGCGTTACGGTCCAGCGGTATGGTTAGGTTGGCCCGGCGCGGCCCGGTCCGCTTGGTGGGCGTTGTGGGTACCGATGCATAACTTTCCCAGTCCTTGGAGGACGGAATGCCATTCCGTCGTGGACGGTTTAGCGAACCGTCCTACGTGGAAAACGTCTTCCCGTTTCTTACCCGCCGCTGGCGATCAGCTTTTCCAGCAGGTCCCCGATATCTTTCGCGTTTTTGTCGCCGCTGCCCACGCGGATCAGGCGGACCTTGCCTCCGCGATCGATCACCACGACGTGCGGGATGCCGCTCACGGCGTAGTACTCGGCCAAAGCCTTGTCCTTCTGAATCGCAAAGCGATGGTGCAAGTTGTGGCTCTCTGCAAACTTGACCAACATCTCGCGTTCCTTTTCGGGCGGAACCTTCTCCTCGCCCTGCGCCCGCGTCGCGCGGCCCGCAGCGTCGTCCCACGTAAAGTTGTAGTAGTTGGTCAGCCCGATGATCACCAAGCCCTTGTCGGCGTACTTTTCCTGCCACTCGCGCAGATGGGGAAACGTCGCGATGCAGGGACCGCACCAGACGGCCCAGAAATCGAGCAGCACGACTTTGCCTTTCAGATCCGCTTCGGTCAGCGGCGTGCCATTGACCCAGCTTTCGACCTCCAGCGGCGTCGCGTCCTTGCCCACCAAGGCTGCCAATCGCTTGGCTCGGTCGATCGAAGTCTGCACGCGAGCCAATGTCTGGTCGACGTTTTCCAACGCCTTCTTGGCTGCGTCTTCCTTAATTTTCGCTCGCAGGCCATCCAAGAATGTCTTGGCCGAAGCCAGCCCTTGCTCGGCGGCTCCGGTCTCCGACGACGCCAACGGGCCGAGTTCCATAAACACCTTCTGGCCGTAGAGGCCGAGGGTCTGGACGTCATCCGGATTCGTGTTCAGCTTGGCCTCCAAGTCGGCCCGAGTGGTTCGCGCCAGTTGGAGCCGCTGTTCGTAGAAACCGATGACGGACTTCGCGCTGCCGAGCATCTTTTTCGCGTCGTCCTGGGTGGGCTGCAGCGAATCCAGCACCTGCTTCATCGAATCGATCACCTTCTGGGCCTCGTTCGGCTTGTCTCCGATCAGGGTTATCAACTGGCGAAGATTGGTCATCATGTACTGATTCAGCACAGCAACGTTATCGGGGTTCTCCTTGAGCTGTTGCTCGATGGGTTTGGACGCCGCGGACTCGGCCGCGCGCGTTTCGGTCTTCGGCGGTTCCGCCGCGAAAGCGGGGGACAACAACAGGACGGCTGACACAGAAACCAAAGTGATTCGCTTCATGGCAATTCGACTCCGCACAGGGCAATGAGGAACGATCGTTCCGAAACTCCGCGAAAACGGCGGTGAAACGCCGTTATTTGACCACGCTTCTCACGCCATTGCCAGTGCTCCAACCGACAAAATCCTTCGGGGGCGTGATTCGAGTCAGCCTGGGGCCGGGCCGACGGAAAGCGAGCACTGACTGAACCGAAAGATCATCGCGGTCTTGTCTTGGGAGACAAAAAGATTGATGACAAAAAAATGGGGGGAATCGGACGTCTCCAAGAAGCATTTTTTGTCATCATTTTTTTGTCATTTTCTCCCGAAACCTTCTTTTCGCTGCCAACTTAGCCTGGGGGGCTTACTGTCCGTTACCGTTTGACCCCGCCAACCGGCTGTGGCGGCGGCCGTACAGGGTGTAGCACACGATCCCTGCAGCCAGCCACACCGCGAAGCGGACCCAAGCCAACGAGGGCAAACCAGCCAGCAGCCAGAAACATGCGGCGACGCCCAGCACGGGGACGACCGGGACCCACGGCGTGCGGAAGGGACGGACGCGGTGCGGATCGCGGCGGCGAAGGACGAGAATGCCAACGCAAACCAGCAGGAATGCGGACAACGTGCCAATATTGCACAAGTCGGCCATTTCCTCCAGGCTCGCCAGCGCCGAGCCCACGGCGACGAAGATACCGGTCACCAATGTGGCAAAGAAGGGCGTGCGGAAGCGCGGATGGACACGCGAAAACACGGGCGGCAGCAAGCCGTCGCGGGACATCGACATCAGGATCCGCGGCTGGCCCAACTGGAATACCAGCAGGACGGCGGTATGCGCTACGACCGAGCCGAAAGCCACAATCCCCGCCGCCCAATCCAGCTTGGCCACCCGCATCGCGACCGACAAAGGCTCAGCCGTATTCAACTGGTTCCAGGGGACCATCCCCGTCAGGACGGCGGCCACCACGACGTAGATGATGGTGCAGAGGCCCAGCGAACCGAGGATGCCGATCGGCAAGTCGCGGTTGGGACGGCGGCACTCCTCGGCGGTCGTAGAAATGGCGTCAAACCCGATGAACGCAAAGAACACGATCGCCGCCCCGGCTTGGATTCCGGCCCAGCCGTGGGGCGCAAACGGCTGCCAGTTCTCCGGCCGCACATGAAACGCCCCGACGACCACGAACAGGCCCAGCACCGCCAGCTTGATCGCCACCATCACGGCGTTGAACCACGCACTTTCGCGGATGCCTGCCAACAGGACGGCGGTCAACAGCGTCACGATCGCCACCGCCGGCAGGTTGAAGATGACCGGTACGCCGAACACGCGCGGCGCTTGCTCCAGGATCTCCGGCGTGTTCAGCGCGGTCCTCAGATCGGTGGCCAGGTATCGCGGAAACTCGATGCCGAAGCCGCGCAGCAACTCGCAGAAATAGCCCGACCAGGAAACGGCCACCGCGATGTTGCCGACGGCGTACTCCAGGATCAAATCCCAGCCGATGATCCAGGCGATCAATTCGCCCAGCGTGGCGTAGGCATACGTGTAAGCACTACCCGAAATCGGGACCAGGGAAGCGAGTTCGGCGTAGCACAGCGCGGTCAGCGTGCAGGCGAAACCGGTCAGCAGGAACGAGATCATCAATGCGGGTCCGGCTCCAGGCCGCAGTGCATCCCCCGCCGCCGCGGTGCCGACCAAGGCAAAGATCCCGGCTCCGACGATCGCCCCGACGCCGAGCAGGATCAGGTCGATCGGACCCAGCGTCCGGCGCAGCCCGCCCTGGTCCTCGCCTTGGCGAGCCAAGATCGATTCGATGGATTTAATGCGGAAGAGAGATCGCATGGACATAGACGTCACTTGGGAATTGGTGCGAAATAACCGCCCGACATTGCCGGCCCTCACCCTGCCCCCCCCCGATGGAGAGGATTCAAGAGTGGAAATGTGTGGGCGTGCGGAGAACCGGCGGGCTTACGCCAGCCGCTCGCCTAACTACGGACTCCAACGGCGGAGAACCGGCGGGCTTACGCCAGCCGTTCGCCTAACTACGGGCTCCAACGGCGGAAAACCGGCGGGCCTATGCCGGCCGCTCGCCTGCCTGCGGACTCAAACGGCCGGGGACCAGGGTCGTCAGCAATTGGCGCAGATCTGCTTGTCGGCCACCAGTCCACCAAGCGAGGAATTCGCCACGGCGTTCTTCCAGCCGGCACTGCTCTTGGATCTGGATGTCCTGCAGGTAGGCCGTTTCTCCCGCCCCTTCGGCGTGTTCCAGCCAGTGTTTCATCCGGACGCGGGCGGATGCCAAGTCGTTGATCTTGCCGAGTTTGTCCTGCAGTTCCTGGATCAGCAGGTAGGCCTGGGTGCGCAGGCCTTCGGCAAACGCGGGCGAGAGCAGTTCGATGGCGTAACGCAGCTTCTTGCCGGCGATGCGAAAACGGTGCATGGCTTCGACCTGGGTCATGTCCCCGGCCGCTGCGGCGAAGAATTGGTCCAGCACCGGCTGGATCTGGGATTGCGCCCAGGGGCCGAACCGGACGGAGCCGGGGACGGCCGCTTCGTCCCGCAAGCCGACTTTGCGCAACAGTTTGGCGGCCCGCCGCGGAAACCGCCCGTGTTCGAACAACTCCTTCCAGACTTCGACGATCGGTTGCTGGGATTCGCAGCGATGCTTGAGGACCTGGTGCAGCAAGTGGGCCGCCGCCGGTTGCTGTTGATCGGCGGCCAGCCGCAACGCGAACACGTCGCTGTCGCGGGCGTCATTGGCTGCGCGGCGGATCCATTTCAATTGGGCGCCGATCCATTTCCGGCGGCGTCGGGGCAAGAGCGACTCGTACAGCGACACGGCGGCCGAGGCGCGCCGCGCCCAGACGCGCATCTGGTGGACGTATTCGACGTCCTGTTCCGGGTGCTTGGCCGCCAACGGCACAAAGTGCATGACGGGCTGCAAACGCGAATCCAGACTGCGGACGGCGACGTCCTCGAGCAGTTCGTCGGGACTGGCTTCCATCCATTTGATGAATTTGGCCATAGTAGACTACTCTTCCTTTCCGGCCGCTCGATGAGGTCGAAACACGGTGCGTTGGGATTGTTCGAGCGTCTTTTCGGCTTCGCGCGCCAAGCGATACAGATTCTCCTGATGGCGGTGTTTACGGCCGTCCTTGCCGGGCCGACGCCGCTGGTACGTGCCGTCGGCCAGCAGCTTGCGGCCTTTGACGTTGTCGCGGGTATAGGATTTCAGCACGGCGATCAGCCGCTGGCGGCTGGCGGCATCCTCGATCGGTACCAGCAGTTCGACCCGTTTGTCGAGGTTTCTCAGCATCCAGTCGGCGCTGGAGATGTACACCAGTTCGGCGCCGCCGTGGTAGAAGTAGATGATCCGGGCGTGCTCGAGGTAGCGGTCCAGGATGCTCACCACGCGGATGTGCTCGCTCAGGTCCGGCACTCCGGGACGCAGGCAACAGATGCCGCGGACGTTCAGATCGACGCGGACTCCGGCTTTGGAGGCCCGGTACAGCGCTTGGATCAGCTTGGGATCGGACAGCGAATTCACCTGGGCCATGATGTGCGCCCGCTGGCCCCGTTTGCGGCGGTCGATTTCGCCGTCGATCAATTCCAGCAGCTTGTCGCGGAGGCTGAACGGCGCGGCGGCGATCTTGCGGTACTGTTGCGGCACGGAATAGCCGGTAATGGCGTTGAAGAAACTGGTGGCATCGGAGGCCAGCTCTTCGTCGCACGTCAGGAACCCGACATCGCAGTACAGCTTGGCGGTCACTTCGTTGTAGTTGCCCGTGGCAAAGTGGACGTACCGCTGGATCCCGTGCGCTTCGCGGCGGATGATGATGCAGACCTTGGCGTGCGTCTTCAGGCCCTTGACTCCGTAGATCACCTGAACGCCCGCCTGCTCGAGGCTCTTGGCCCAGCCGATATTGCGGGCCTCGTCGAACCGGGCTTTCAGTTCGACCAGCGCCGTCACGTGCTTGCCCGATTCCGAGGCCCGTTGCAAGGCGGCCACGATGGGACTGTGCCGGCTGGTGCGGTACAAGATAATCTTGATCGCCAGCACGCCCGGATCGTCGGCGGCCTGATCGATCAGCCGGACCACCGGATCGAAGCTCTCGTAGGGCAGCGACAGCAGGATGTCCTTGCGCTGGATCGTGTCGAACATGCTGTCGGTCGGATCGACGTCGGGCGATTTCCGCGGCGGCCAGGCCTCGTATTTCAGATCCTCGAATCCCGGAATTCCGCTCAACGACATCCAGGCGGACAGGTCCAACGGGCCGCGGGCAGGAAAAACGTAGTCCGCGCCGACGCCAAGGGCCGACTTGAGGAACGTCAGTGTCGGGTCGCTGCACGATTGGGCCACTTCCAAACGCACGCAACTGCTTTCCTTGCGGGCGTCCAGGACTTCCTCCATGCCCGTCAGCAGATCCGCCGCCTGGTCTTCCCGGACGCTCATGTCGGCATTCCGCGTCAGCCGGAACGGCACGGCTTCCAGCACCGTTTCGCCGGGGAAGAATTGGCCGATAAACAGGCTCACCAGATCTTCCAGCACGATGTACCGGTAGCCCTCGTCGGCCGGCAAGCGAAAGATGCGGACCGGCGCTGCGCCAAAGGGCAGCACGGCAAACCGCGGCGACTCGCCGCCCTCGGCCGGCGCCAGCCGGACGCACATGTTCAGCGATTTGTTGATCAGCAGCGGAAACTCGTCGTCCGCATGCACGGCCATCGGCGTGTAGACCGGAAAGACTTCGCTGTCGAAGATCTTCTGGACCACGGATTCTTGATGCTCCGTCAGCTGCTCGGGTGCGACGCGTTGAATTCCCGCCTGCGCCAGTCCCGGTTCCAGTTGTTCCAGCAGGCAGCGGTATTGGTCTGCCACCATTTGGTGCGCCCGTTGACTGACGGCCTTCAATTGTTGCGAGGGCGTCATTCCGGACGGATCACGCTTCGTTCCGCGCCGCTCGCGGAGCATTTGCAGGCCGCCCACGCGGACCATGACAAACTCGTCCAAGTTCGAACTGGTGATGGCCAGGAATTTCAATCGCTCCAGCAGCGGCAGGCTCTCGTCCGTCGCTTCGTCCAAGACGCGCTGATTGAATTCGAGCCAACTAAGCTCGCGATTGAGGAATTTGGGGGTGGGTACCGATTCAGACATAGCTCAGGTCACTCACGTTGTCGCCAGCACGTCCGGCGCGTTACGGACCAGCACCGGCATGCCGAAAACCTCTTTGAATAGGGCCGATTTCTGCTGCACGGCGAGTTGTTCGACCGACAGGTCGTCCGCTCCCGGGACGGAAATCACCCAACGGTTATCCTCGCGCGTACACTGAATGCTCTTGACCCGCTGACTGTTGGTGCGGTCCAGCGCGTCGGCCAACCGCAGCATGGCGGCCATCTTGGCGACGTTGGTGCGGCTCTCCCAATCCAAGGTCGCGTAGCCCTCGTGGATCGGCTTGGGCGACGAACGGCGATGGTAGCGGGCCGTCAGCGCCGCCAGCAGCACGTCCTTTTGACTCAGCCCGAACAGATCGCCGTTGCCGATCAAGTACATGCTGTGCTTGTGGTGACTGCGTGCGCTGACCGCGTAACCGACGTCGTGCAGCAGCGCAGCGACGTACAGGGTTACTTCGTACCGATAGCCCAGCTGATGTTCCCGCTGCAGAGCCCGGAACAACATCCGGCTCAGCTCGGCAACGTGCCGGCCGTGCGGTTCGTCGAACCCGAACCGGCGGCCGAAATCGACGGCCGAGCGGATGATTTGGTGCGTAAAATTCTCCGTCCACTCGTCCCGCGACGCCATCTCTATGATCAGCCCGTCGCGGAGGTTGAGGGGCGAGACCAGGATCTCCTCCAGCAACAGCGCGCGGGCCAGGCGGACATACGTCAGCAGCGCGGGCCCCAGGGCCTCGGCGTCGGGGACCGCCAAGTGGAACTTGTGCAGGATTTCGTCCACGGACTTGGGGACGACCATCTCCGTGAACTTCCGCAGGTCCGCGACCGGCACGTTCGCCAACGAATGCCCATCCCACGACGGCAGCAGCTCGGCCGTGGCAAAGCGGATGTCGCCGCCCAAGGCGATCATGATCAGCGAGTGGTCGGCCGGCACGTGTTTGCGGACCTGATCCACAATCCGCGCAATTTGGCTTTCCATGATCGCCCGCACCTTGCCCACCGGCGCGTGAAAAGCCTCCAGGGTCTTGCGCAGCCGCAGGGAGCCCAGCCGAAACGTGTGCGCAAAAGCCACGTCGCCGTGATCGATCAGCAACACCTCCGTGCTGCCGCCGCCGACCTCGACAATCAACGTCTTCGATTCGGCGAGCCGCGGCTCCGACGCCAATAACGGCAGCACGCCCAGGTAGGTCACGCGGTTCACGGCCGCTTCGTCAAACGGCTCGACGTTGAACCCCGTCGCCACATAGATCCGCTTGAGGAAAGAGAGGCGGTTCATGGCTTCGCGTACGGCGCTGGTTGCCACGACATGAATCTGGTCGGGCCGTGTGATTCCGTATTCGTTGAGCAGTTGACGATAGCTCTTCAGAACCCGTACGCACTCTTCCGTGGTCGCCAGGTCGATGGCCCCCGTGCTAAAGGTGTCTTTGCCCAGACTGACGGCTTGGCCAAGCGACTCCAACGTGCGGAACTGGCCTCCGTCACCGATCTCGGCAATCGCCATACGGATCGAAGTCGCGCCGATGTCGATCACGGCCACCAGCTTAGGCGGCCGCGGCTTGGCCGCCGCCACGGCAAGTGATTCCAGTTCCAAGTTCATTTCCAGACCTCCAACTATCCCCCTAGGATACTGTCACGGGAAACGGGTCACCAGGGTTGAACCGCGATTTTGCGCTGCTGGGGGCTCGCCAAAACGGCGGACCGCTTTGAGCGGACAGTTGCACGTGGCTGTCATGCGCTGTTTTTCTATTTTTCGATTCGACAGGCTGGAAGCCCATCCCACGATTTAATCAACAGTCCGCTAGCCTGACGCACTGCCGCGAAACGTGGATCTTCATGGAATCTTAACAATAGACTGCGGTTCAGCCGAATTCCCAGAAAATCCTAGGTAGCCTTAATGACACATTAACGATTTCTTACTAAAAAGGGCGGATCGAAGTTTCCAAGTCAACTCATCAAGCGAAGGCGAGTGCCTCGTGGACCAGCGGGCGATGCTGACAAGTCGAGTCGAAGTCGGGTGGGCCTTGCCGAGGGGTCGGCAGTGGGCCATTGCGACATTGGCTGTCGCCGTTGCGGTCGGCATTCTCGCGCCCGGCGTGGGGTGCGGGAACCGTCAGACCTCGTCGGGCGGCAGCGTTGTGATTCGCGTGGAAGGCTCGGATACGATGGTCAACGTCGCCCAGGCCTGGGCGGAGACGTACAACTTGAAGCATCCCGAAGTCAGCGTCCAGGTGCTCGGCGGCGGTTCCGGGGTTGGCATCGCCAGCTTGATCGACGGCAACTGCGACATGGCCAACAGCAGCCGCGAGATCAAGGAGGATGAAAGCGCAAAGGTCGAAGCAGCGCATGGTTCGAAGCCGAAGGAAACGATTGTGGGTTACGATGCTCTGGCGATCTACGTCCACAAGGCCAACCCCGTCGAGACGATATCGCTGGACCAACTCGCGGAGATTTACGGTTGGGACGGGGGCACCACACGGTGGTCGCAAGTCGACTCGCCGCACCACTGGGGCGACCGCGACACGATCGTACGCGTCAGCCGTCAAGCGGGTTGCGGGACGTATGCTTATTTCCGCGAAGCCGTGCTGGGAAAACAGCGGGACTACAAGCTGGGATCCGTGGACCAAAGCGGGTCCAAAGCCGTGGTCGCGCTGGTCTCCAAAACACCCAACGCCATTGGCTACAGCGGGATGGGATACCAGATCCCGGAAATCAAAATGTTGCGAGTGGCGAAGCGGGCGGGACAGCCGGGCGTATCGCCGACGGTTGGCAATGCCAAGAACGGTTCCTATCCGATCACACGCCCCCTGCTGATTTACACCGCGGGAGAACCGGCAGGGGCTCTGAAAGACTACCTGGATTGGATTCTCTCGGAGGAAGGCCAGACCGTGGTGAGGGAGCTGGGCTACGTGTCCCTGGGCGAGCATGAATGATCGGCCCCCTATCCCTGGTTCCCCCAAGCCAGCGTCTCGCCGCCTGGCCCGGCTGATGCATTCCGTGCTGACGCTGACCGAACCCTTGGTCGAGTGGACGATCCGGCTGTGCGGCTGGAGTGCGATCTTGTTCGTGGCGGCGATTTTCTTCTTTGTGTTCCGGGAAGCCGCTCCCGTCCTGGTTGGCGAATTGGATCTGCGGGAGTTTTTTACCAGCCCGAACTGGATTCCGTCCTCGGAGGTCCGTTCGCAGTACGGCATCCTGGCGCTGTTGATCGGCAGCCTGGCGGTGACGGGGCTGGCCATGCTGTTGGCGGTGCCGCTGGGCCTGGGAGCGGCCGTCTACCTGTCCGAGTTCTGCAGCGGCAAGGTGCGTGAAATCCTCAAGGTCGTGATCGAGTTGCTCGCGGCCATCCCCTCGATCGTTTGGGGATTTGTGGGGTACATGGTGATCGGTCCGGTCCTGATTGAAGTGACGGGGGCGGCCGTCGGCATCAATCTGCTCAATGGCGGCATCATCCTGGCCCTGATGAGCGTTCCGGTGATCGTGTCCGTCGGCGAAGACGCGCTCAAAGCCGTGCCCGACTCGTACCGCGAAGCCGCTGTGGCGCTCGGAGCCAGCCGCTGGGAGATCGTCTATCGGGTCCTGTTTCCGGCCGCCAGGAACGGCCTGCTGGCGGCGGTCTTGCTGGGCGTCGGCCGGGCGGTGGGCGAGACGATGGCCGTCCTGATGGCGACCGGGCATGCCGTGCAAATCCCGACCAGCCTGCTGGACCCCATCCGCACGTTAACCGCGACGGTGGCGGCGGAACTGGGGGACGTGGTCGCCGGGGGGACGCACTACCGCGTCCTGTTTGTGATTGGGTTGGCGCTCTTTGCCGTGTCGTTTGTGGTGAATCTCACGGCGGACCTCGCAGTCAAGGGAATTCGCAGTGACAAGACCGGCTGAGACAGGCCAACTCGTGACGCTTTCCGACGGGGAAGTCTTCACACCCTCCACGCTCGAAAGGCGGAAGAAGGTGAAGGAGACCATTGCCCAGTACGTTTTTCTGACGATGACGCTGTGTCTTGTCGTTCCGGTATTCGCCATCCTGGGCTACATCGTCGTTCACGCTTGGCCCGCGCTGTCGCTGTCCTTGGTTTGGGAGAATCCGCGGAATTTCATGACTGCGGGGGGCCTGTGGGCGCCGTTGATCGGAACTTTTTTCCTGGTGCTGATCTCGCTGCTGGTCGCGGCTCCGGTGGGCATCCTGGCCGGCGTCTATTTGAACGAATATGCCGGCGACAACTGGCTGACGCGGATGGTCAATCTGGCGGTCGTCAACCTGGCGGGCGTGCCCAGCATCGTGCATGCGCTGTTTGGCGTGGGAGCGTTTGTGCTGTTTGCCGGCATGGGCCGCTCGCTGCTGGCGGCTTCCTGCACCTTGGCGGTAATGACCTTGCCCGTGATCATTACCAGCACCCGCGAAGCACTCGCCTCCGTGCCGATGGCGTTCCGGGAAGCTTGCTGGAACCTGGGCGCCTCGCGCTGGCAGACCATCCGCACGATCGTCCTGCCGAATTCGGTCAGCGGGATTCTGACCGGAGTGATCCTGCAAGTCTCGCGCGCGGCAGGCGAAACCGCCCCGATTCTGTTCACCGGTGCGGTTTTCTTCACGCCCATCCCCGACCACGGCTGGCATGCTTTCCTGCCCTACGGCCCGGGCGACCGCTGCATGGCGCTGTCCATGCATCTGTTCACCTTGTCCACCCAGGTGCGCGGCGTCTCGGACGAACTCCAATACGGCACCGCCTTTGTCTTGATTGCCTTGGTCTTGGCGGTCAACAGCCTGTCGATCGGCCTGCGGACTTATCTGCGGACGCGAAAGAAGTGGTGATTCCCATGGCGGCTTCGGTGTACTTCCAACATGTGTCCGTCAACTACGGCCCGCAGGCCGCGCTGCGCGACATCACCCTGGAAATCGCCGCGGGGCAGATTTTTGCGATCATCGGCCCCGCCAATTCCGGCAAGACGACGCTGCTGAAGTGCATTAACCGCACGATCGACTTTATCCCCGCCGCGCGCGTCCAGGGGCAAGTGTTGGTCGACGGCGAGGACGTGAACCGGATGCGGAACGCCTTCGCCTTGCGGCGCCGCGTGGGCATGGTCTTCCCCTTGCCCGTGGGCTTGCCGCTGTCCGTGTTCGACAACGTGGCCTACGCGCCGCGGAGGGCCGGAGTCCACGACCGGGACGAGTTGGAGACGCTGGTGGAAAAATGCCTGCGGCAGGCGATGCTCTGGGACGAGGTGAAAGACCGCTTGCGCACGTTGGGCACAAAGCTGTCCGGCGGCCAGCAGCAGCGGCTGACGCTGGCCCGCGCCCTATCGCACCGCCCGGAGATCCTGTGCCTGGACGAATTCTCCATCGCCATCGACCCCGTGACGACCATGAAGATCGAGGACGTGCTGCTGGAACTGAAGCAGGAAATGACCATCGTCCTGGTCACCAACCTCGTCCAGCAGGCACACCGCCTGGCCGACACCACCGCGTTCCTGAACAGCTCGCAGCTGGTCGAGGTGGGCGAAACGGAAAAGATGTTCGAGAATCCGGACAATCCCCTCACCTATGCCTATGTCACGGGAGGGTTTGGCTAATGACGGCTGCCACGCCCGCTGCGGTGCCGGTGCCATTGAGCATCCACACGCGGGGCCTCAACCTCTGGTACGGCGATTTTCAAGCCTTGAAGGACATTACCGTCGAGATCAAGCAGGGCTTGATCACGGGCTTGATCGGCCCTTCCGGTTGCGGCAAGACCACGCTGCTGCGGTGTTTCAATCGCATCAACGAGCGATACGGCAACGTGACGACGACCGGCGAGATCACCATCCTGGGACGCAACATCTACGATGACGGCGTGTCGCTGAGCGAACTGCGGAAAACCATCGGCATGGTATTTCAGCGGCCCAATCCGCTGCCGATCTCGATCTACGACAACGTGTTGTTCGGGAGCCGCGTCCACACGCCCCGCCGCGAGCTGTCCAAGAGCCGCCAGCAGGAACTGGTCGAGACGGCCCTCCGTGAGGTGGACCTGTGGGACGATGTCAAGGACACGCTCAAGAAAAAGGCCACAACGCTCACGCTCGAGCAGCAGCAGAAATTGTGCATCGCCCGACTGCTGCCGCTCAAGCCGCGGATCATCCTGATGGATGAACCCTGTTCCGCGCTGGATGCGGAGGGCACGGAAAAAATCGAGGAGTTGCTGGACGGCTTGCGGGAACGGTACACCGTCGTGATTGTGACGCACAACATGGCCCAAGCCCGGCGGGCGACGGACGAGTGCATCTTCATGCTGATGGGCGAGTTGATCGAGCACGGGGCCACCGAGCAGGTCTTTTTCAACCCCCGCCGGGAACAGACGGAAATGTATATCGAAGGACGGTACGGGTAACAGGAGACGGAGCGATGAAAAAGTTTGACAACGAGTTAGCGGCCATCCAAAAGCAGCTCAGCGAAATGGCCGATTTGGCGCGGTCGATGGTGTATTTGACGGCCGCCGCGGTCAAGGACCGTACCAGGGACGTCCAAGCCGAAGTCTACGCGTCCGAAGGCCGGCTGAACAAGATGCAAACGCAGATCGATCATGAAGCGATCCGCATGTTGACCGTTTACGGCCCGGTGGCCAAAGACCTGCGGTTCGTGCTGGTTTGCACCCACATGACCTCGCAATTGGAGCGGATGGGCGACCAGGTGGTGAACGTCATCCAGTCTCTGCAGCTGATGCGTTCCGACCCCGCGGTGCATCCGCTGCTGCCCAACCTGGAAAAGATGGCCGACTTGGTTTGTGAGAATGTCGACGACGCCTTGGATGCGTACTTCTCGCAGAATTCCGAGAAGGCCGTGATCACACGGCAGCGCGACGACGTGGTGGACGCCATGAACGACCAAGTGATGAAGGAACTGCTCACCGACGACGTGCTGCGGCAAGTTCTGTCGGGTGCCACGGACATCGCCGACGCCGTGGCCCAGATCTTGATCGCCCGGTACCTGGAGCGGATCGCCGACCAGGCGACGAACATCTGCAAGGAAGTGATCTATATGGTCAAGGGCGACGACGTCCGCCACAAACGGCCCAAACCGTGGGGGACCCCGGAAGCGGCGGGATGACCGGATGGTTCAGCAACGGTCGTGACACGGGCAGCGGGCCCGTGTACGGGAAGCATGGGCCAGATGCCCATGCCACATTTGCCCTCGGCGGACCGTCCGCGTCACCTCGTCCGGGACGCATGCACCGCCTCGATGGCGCACGTGTCCGCGGGCTGGAGATGCGCCGCCTTTTCATTTTCGCGTTTAATGGCCTCGTACACCTCTTGACGGTGTACGGGGACGTCCGTTGGCGCCTGAATCCCCAGCCGTACCTTGTCGCCGCGGATATCCACGATCGTGACTACCACGTCGTCGCCAATGATGATGCTTTCGTCACGATGTCTCGACAACACCAACATCGTTGGCTCCTCATGTCTGTTCGTTTACGTTGCCCGTGCCTCCCGGCGGAACGCGGTGCCAGTGCCTCTGGTTCATTCGCCGACCACCGACTCACTGCAAGTATCGGCGACGTTCCGGGCGGCAATCACTCCGCGGAGGCTGTTGCGCCGGCTTTTGCCGGGTTCGCTGGTGAGTTAGGCGATCTTGCGCAAGGGCAGCGGGATTTTGGGGAGGGCGAATTGTAGCGGTTGTTCGTCGCCGGTAATCACTTGACGGCCGATCCGGCGATTGAGGTTCAGAATCACGGGAGCGCGCAGGTTCAGCGTCAACCCCTCCTCGTTCCGTCCGACCGGCACCAGCACAAAGGTCTCATCCAACACGGCCAGTTCCAACGGTGTCAATTGGTTGCGTTGGATCAAGACGCGGTAGCCGGGAACGTAGCGGCGGGGACTGACCATCGGCAGGGCGAAGGCGGGGTCGGTCAGGCTCTGCAGCCACGCCACCCCGGAATGGCGAGCGTCGGCCAACAGCACCCAATGACGATGCGATTCGAGGCCGATCAAACCGCGGGAAAAAAGGAGGATGTCCTCGGGCGCGATATCTACCAGGCCGAATCGAGACGTATTCAATTGCATAGCGGTATCCGTGTGGTTGGGCGACCGGACGGACAGTCACCGGGCGGGAAGGGTGCCGGGGTGAGAGGGTACTTCCTGGATATACATCGGTAAAAAAACGCCGCAAGGCCAGCAAAATCGGCAAGACTGGAACGAGGATTCACTTGGCCGGCCGCGGTCCGTAAAGCGGCAGCGGCTGACCCGTTTCGTACGCTCCCAGGTCGGGGGCTGCACCGGCAAATCCGTCGTTGAGATTGGGTAGGGCCAGTCCCGCATCGACCGCGGCGCAACCGGGTGCGAGCCGCAGGTCGTTCGCTTCGGGCGCGAACGCCTTGGCCGAATCAGCCGGCGCCGCGATCCCGGTCTGGAAAACGGCCTGAGATTCGACAGGGACCAAGTGACGATACACGGGCGCCGTCCACCGCACATCGTCCGCCGACTGGAAACGCACGCCGTTCCATTTCAGCAGCCGTTTCCAGCGGCCCGCGAATCCATCGTAGTCGAAATCGCAGCCCTGCATCGGGGCCGTGGTCTCGAAGGCATAATTGCCCTCCGTGCCGACGAACAGATTGTTGCGGGAAAAGCAGTTCGAGACCGGTTCGCCGGACATCAGCACCCACGGCATTCCCGATTTGACCGACGTGTTGTGCAGCAGCAGGCCGCCTGACGGACCGTTGTGCAGCTTGAACGTTTCCGCCCCCACGTTGTACATCGCGTTGCGGAACACATACACCGGACCGCCGTGGACCGGCTGCAGCGAAATGCCCTGAAAGACGTTCGTCAAACGGTTCTCGAAACAGCGGGTGTTGTGCTCGGACCCGTCCATCTCGATGCCATCGTCCGTGCATTCGGAGATCTCGTTGCCGTAGAAATCGATCGCGGCGCAGGGAACCAGCGGGTGGGCGGAGATCGCATCGGCGAATCCACGGATGCGGTTGTAACAGACCACGTGGCCGGTGCCGCCGATCCGGACACCGCCCCGATCCTCGATGCCGCGACTGCGCGGCCAAGTCGCCCGGCCGATAATCACGTTGTCCGCGATCAAGAACCGCTGCTGACGCTCGCCGTCCCGTTGGGCCACCAATCCGTTTTCCACATCGGCGATCGTGCAACGCCGCACAGTGATCCGCGTTCCGCCGTTCACGGCGATGCCCCAGGTGGCGTTGCGGATCGTGAGGCCAGCGAAGATCACGTCATGCAGGCCGCTGGCGCCAATCACGTTGTCGCCGCCTGCGCCGTCCAACACCACTTCGCCGTCGCCTGCCGCCACGATCCCGATCGGCTGGTCCGGCGTCCCGGATTTCCAGCGCCACGGGCCTCGATACGTGCCGGCGCGCAAGCTCAGGATCTGCCCCGGTTTGACCGCCTCCAACGCGTGCGAGAATTCCTCGGGCGCAACTTCGATCCGCCGGTTGTCCTTGGGCAACTGCGGTTCGGCCCACGTCGTCATCGGCACGATCCGTTCGCCGCTGCCGCCGTCGGGATCGGTCAACGCCAATTTGACCTCATACGCGGTATCGGCTTCGAGCCCGAATATCGAACCGGCATACAGCGTCTGGCCGGCGGGCGGCCGCACGGCGTCGCGCACGGCGCCGGACTCGACCCGGAACAGGTCCAGTGCCGGTTTCCATTCCGAGCTGTCCTGCCGGCGATAATGGACGGCAACCCGTGCATTGCGATTGGCGTCTCCGCCGATCAACCAGCGGACGCCCAGGCAGCGCAAGGTCGACAGTTCTTCCGTCAACTCGCCCGGGACGGCCGCATTTTCCGGAGGCGCGGGGCGGCTCGCAGCATCCGCGGCGTCGTCGGCTTTTGCCGCCGGATGGACGGTCACCGTTTCGTCCGGCAAGGCGAGACGCAGGTCGAAGGGTTCTTCCGTGACGGCGTCCAGGGCCTGGACCTCCGAGATGCCCAGGGCCCGCAGAGGCTTGACTTTGAACCGCACGAATCGCGCTGAAATGGGCGCCGGCAGAAGTTTGGTAAAGTTAAACCCCTGAGCCGTCTCGTCGTCGGGCAGCATGTGATTGATCGGGATGTCCTTGCGGCGCAAATCGAAATCGAATTGGCCGTGGCTGACGTATTGGCGGCCGTCCAGGGACAAAAGCACCTCGACTTCGTCCTTGACCTCGCCCTGCAGCGCGTCCCACCAGGGCCAGCCCGCGGTCAGATCGATGCGAAAAGCGGCCATCTTTTCGGGCTGTCCCAGATCGACCGTGATCTCCGGTTCGCCGCTCTTGGTGTCCCAAATGCAGGCGGTCTGCGGCGCCGTGCCGCCGGCATACGGCGGTCCGACGATGCCGTCGGTCAGTTTCCTGCCGTCGGGGTCGGAGCCACCCCATTGACCGGTCGGAGGCACGGAGACCGTGTACGGCTTGCCCGCCAGCAAGTTGTTGCCGTAGGTCACCCAGCGGTCGGCAAACCGTTGGCCGCCCGCGTCGCGGCCATCGGAATAACCGTGCTTGCCGGCCGGTTCCGCGCCCGCCACGTTCACGCGTAACGATTCGACCACGGGATGATCCTCGCCACCCGTGTTGATCGTATAGCGGAATGGGACTTGATCGATCCGCTGCGTGTGGCTGCGGGCGACCGGAGACCGGTCGGGTTGCATCTCCTGCCAGCGGAATGTCACCTCCAACGGTTTGAATCCAGGCGCGATGGGCAGATGATTCGCCTCCATCCGCACGGCGTAAATACTGCACGCACTGTGGCCCGCTTCGGAGGCGTTCAGGCTGTATTTGATCAGCGCCGACCTTGTCCCAGCCGGCAACGGGCTGACGGTCTCATAGTGAATCACATCCCACGGCGGTTCGGTGCTGGTCAGAGCATACGTTTCGGACCAGGTCCGTCCGCCGTCCAACGAGTGGGACATGCGGATCGCCGCTTTGGCAGCCCGGTTGTAAAATCGGCCGCCGTAGATCAGACGCGTCATGTCGGCGGGCGTGTCGACCCGGTAAACCATGAACGCTTCTTTGCGTGGTTCCGCAGCGAACAAGACGCCGGTGTACCCGGGATGCTCGGCCAGCGTGGCCAGGTTCTGCTCGGCGACGACCCACGGTTTGTACCGATCGGCCTGCAACTCGGGCCACAGGACCACCGTGTCGGATGGATCCCCGGTACCGACATAGACGATGTTCTGTCCGAGCCGCAACGAGGGCTGGGTTTTGCTGTTCAGCATCGTCGTCGTGGTGATCTTCAAGTCGTTCAACCGCACGTCGGACACCGCGCCGGACGCCTGCAGCGTGACGCGAACGAGAATCTCGTAGGCCCCGCTCACCTCGTCGGTCAGTTCGAGGCTGGCTTCAACCGCGCCAGGTTCCGCAGCCTGCCAGATCCGGGTCCAAGTCAATCCGTTGTTGGTACTGGTTTCGATGGCGGCCCTATCGTCCGCCGTGCGCCGGAAGAAGTTGGCTTGAATCGTCTGGCTGGCCGTGACGTTGGCGGACTGAACCTTGAAGACCACGGAGGCCGGCAAACCAGCTTGCGCCGGCTGCAATCCGGTGGGTTCAACGGCTTGCACGCCCGTGGCCGAGTGGATGAAACACCGATACTCCGACGGGGTCAATCGAGGCTGAAATGTCCAAACTCCGTTGCCTCGGATGTGGTACCGTTCATTGACCGCCTCCGGATCCTTGCCGTGGTTCGGCACGTAGAACTTTCGTTCTTTTCCCAGGCTGTGATAGTAGCGCGTGTACGACTCCGCGTCGCGCAAATTGAGCACGTACCGGTGCCCCCAATCCCAGTGGTTGTAGTACCAGCGATGCTTGAGGCCCGAGGGATTGAAACAACGATACTCCTGGGCCAAGTCCCGCGGCGTGTCTGCACCCGTCAGGAAGCCGTTGAGGCTGGTTGCGTTCACGCAATGGTACTTGGCGATATGCCCCGGTTCTCGTTTGCCGCCCGAGGCCGCGCAAGCGCCGTCTCGGCCGATATCCTCGACGCCGGCGATCGTGACTCCGTCGCACAAGGTGTAGATGGCCGACATGGAATTGTCGTACATGTGCCAGCGGCCGGCGTAAAATACCTCGGGAACGGTGTGCAGCGAGATGTCCCAGAATTTGACCGGCAGCCCCAGCTGCTGCCAGATTCCGCAATTGATGCCGGCGATCGTACTGCACATCGTATAGCCGTAATCGTTGAACTGGCGGACCGGATCTGTCAGTTCGACGCCATGCACGATCATCGGCGAGGTCTGGCGGCGGGCGATGTGGTTCCAGTAAAACAGGGCCCAGCATTGCTCTTCCGGCGTAGACCATTTGCCGGTGACGCTGCGGATCAGACTGGGCAGGTCATGATAGTCCGGGTTCGCATCGGTCACGACCTTGACGTTGCAAACCTGGCCATCGGCGGTATTCAAGAAGCCCCCAGTCGTCACCAGGACGAACAGGGCGAGGACGGAAACGAGGCGTTTGCAGGGTGGCAGGAATCTCATCGGCGAGCCTCCGGCGGGGTAGGAAAGGCTACCAGAAACACAGCGAAACATGGTACCTTACGGCCGTTAGGTTGGCTACGATACAGCGGTGCGGACGGAGAACTGGCATGGGTGAAGCAATTGAAATCAGCACAACGACCGCGACGCGGGCGGACGCCGAGCGAATCGCGGCGGCGTTGGTCGAGCGGCGATTGGCGGCCTGCGTCCAGGTCAACGGCCCGATCACCAGTTGCTACCGCTGGCAAGGTGCGATCGAGACGGCCCAAGAGTGGCTGTGTACGGTCAAGACAACCCGGCCCGCTTACGAGCAAGTGGAACAGGCGATTCGCCAGTTGCACCCGTATGACGAGCCCGAGATTATCGCCGTGCCGATCGTGGCGGGCAGCGAGGGTTACCTGACGTGGCTGGAGCAACAGGTGAGCGATATCCCGCCCAAGGACACCTTCGGCGAACGGTGTGGCGTAAGCCCACCGGTGCAACAAGCGAGGAACGTCCCGCCCAAGGACACCTTTGAAGCCCGAATTCAAATTCGGCCGGCCGAAGCGGCGAAGGGCGAGTCTGTCGAGCTGCGCGGGGCGGTTTACCGGCCGCTCGTCATTCATCCGGCCATGTTAGCCGCGGCCGTGTTTCCCGTGACGTTCGAGCAAGCGGAAGCGGCGTTGGCCGCACTGCCGCGGTTGTTTATCGAACCGGACGGATCGTTCGTTTGGGTGGCCGACGATGCGCAGGGATCGTGGCAAATCGACGGACACCTGTACGACCGCAACGGCCGGCTGTTGTACGTGGAAGTGAAGGGCCGCTGTCCGGCGGCGGCCTTCGATCATCTATTGCATGCCTTGAGTTGGCCCGACGTGCCGCTGATGTTCCAGCTGGTTCGTGAGGCTGTGTATCTGGACGAGGCTGACTTCCGCCGCTACGCAGGAATCTGAGCCCGATCATCCCGCCTCGCCCACGGGCTGTTGATTTAATCGTGGCGTAAGCTTCCAGCTTGCGGAATAGGCAACGGATGCAAAATCGCCAATAGAACATAGACAGTGTCGGCAAGCTGGAAGCTTACCCCACTCGTACCACCACCGCCTAAATCAACAGCCTGCCCGTCGGCAGTACCGGCTCCGCAACTTCAGATTTATGTGGGGACATGACTGCTATCCGTCAAAACGCAGCCGAATCAACTCCGCGCCCCCCTTGGCATCGGGACGGCCTACTCGTCACAATCTACATTCTTGACGCCGCCGGTACGAAACCGGGGCCAACGCCTGAAGCTCTGCATCTCCAACCCAAGGAAAGCTCGTTCATGAAACCCACCTGTTCAATCGCGTTTCTCCTCCTCGCTGTTTCCACCGCGTTGTCAGCGGAACTTCCCGCCCCCAAGACCGCCCCTCCGCTGGATGCCAAGGCGGCGGCGGATATCGCGAGCTACGGGATCGGCCAGCAAGTTGCCAACAACCTCAAGTCCCAGGGGATCGAGATCAACCTGGAGCAGTTGATCCTGGGACTGAAGGACGGCATGCAGGGCCAAAAGCCGCGTTACACGGAGGCCGAGCTTGAAGCCGCTTTTCAGGCGTTGAGCCGCGCCGTGCAGGCCCGCCAGGCGGCCTCCGGTGACAAGAACAAACGCGCGGGGCAGGAATTCCTGGCGGCCAACGCCAAGAAGCCGGGCGTTAAGATAACCGCCAGCGGACTGCAGTACCAGATCGTCAAGGCGGGCCAGGGGAGTGCAACGCCCAAAGCCACCGACACGGTGCAAGTCCACTACGAAGGCACGCTGATCGACGGGAAAGTGTTTGACAGCTCGCTGCGCAGGGGGCAGCCCGTGTCGTTCCCCGTCAACGGAGTGATTCCCGGGTGGACGGAAGCCCTCCAGCTGATGCACTTGGGAGACAAATGGCGGCTCTTCATCCCCTCGGAGTTGGCCTACGGCGCACGCGGAGCGGGAGGCGACATCGGTCCGCATTCCGTGCTGATTTTCGACGTCGAATTGCTGGCGATCCAGTAACCTGGTCGCGATTACCAGAGAGAGAACTTTACCCGCCGGGCTGACGCCCGGGGTTCGCCTGATCCAGTAGTTGGGTCGCGATTACGGGAGAGAGAACTTTACCCGCCGGGCTGACGCCCGGGGTTCGCCTGATCCAGTAGTTGGGTCGCGTTACGGGAGAGAGAACGATGCCCCGGTTTGCGTTGGCAGCGGTGACCATCCTGACGATTGGGTGCCTGTTACCAGCCGAGCTTCAGCCGGCGGAGAACCGGCCGTCGAGAAAACTTCGCCGGGCGGAACTGCCCAAATTCGCTCCGGCGGATGGGGCGGGAGTGTTCTTTGACGACGTATTCTCGCAGGGTGTCTCCGGGCCGCTGCCGACGGGCTCGGCGGCGGGGTCGGCCGCGATGCCGCCGGCGACGGGCGCCCCCGCGCTGCCGCCCAACATGCTGCCCGCCGGCCAAGGGCCAATGCCGGCTGCGCCCGCTCGTCCGGCGGGCAGCGTCGGCGCCGGCTGGTCCAAACTGATTGCGGCCGGCACGATCGAGGACGAAATCAAGGCGGCCAAGATCCGGATCGATCAAGCGATAGCGACGCCGACGCGGTTCCGCAGCCAGGACTACAAGGAATGCCGGCTGCAATTCACCGTGCTGGCCATGCTGTTCGCAATCATCGAAGAATACGATGCCGAGGTGCGTTGGAAATCCGCCGGGCCCGCGTTACGCGAAGTATTTGCCCGCGGCGCGGCCAACTGCAAGACCGGTTCAGACCAAGCCTTTCAGGAAGCCCGGCTCCGCCAGCAGGATTTGCAGGATGCCGTGGGCGGCGGCACTGTCAATCTACCGGCCGCTCAGCTGCGCAGCGATTGGCAAGGCGTCTGCGACCGCTCGCCGCTAATGAAGCGTTTGGAGCTGGCGCACCAGGGCAGCCTGCAGCCGATGACGGCCGATGCTGCGGCCTTCAAACGAAGTGCGGCGGAATTCGCCCACGAAGTCGAACTCGTGGCTGTCATGGGCGAGGTGCTGCAAAAGCCCGGCATGATGGACGCCGAGGACGGCGACTACAAGGCGCTGGCCGAGAAGATGAAACAGGCAGCGGCGCAGGGGATGGAAGCCGTCAAGTCCGGTAACTACGACCAAGCACGTCAGGCCGTGGGGGCCATCGGCCAATCCTGCACGGCATGCCACGAAGCTTACCGGGGGTGAGGCATACCGCGGAAAATGAACGACCCACGCGAACGTAGCACGGATGGCAAAGCCGGGGCACGGATAGGGGAAGGAGCCTGCTTTTCATCCGTGCCTCGGCTTTGCCATCCGTGCTATCCGACGCACTCTTCCGCTGGGTAGACTATTTCCTGCTGGCTGCCTGAGGACCGACGAATCAAACACGATCCGAGTCGTTGCAGGACGGAATGCCATTCCATCTGGGACGGTTTGGCAAACCGTCCTACGCGGACACTGATGCCAGCTGACTTACTTGGACTCCAGCTTCTTCGCCGCTTCGCCCGCCGCTTCGCGGACGCGGTCGTCGGGGTCCTTTTCCGCCAGTTCTTTCAAGCGGGCAATGACTTCGGGCGTGGCGGCCGCGGCAATTTCTCCCAAGCTTGTGGCGGCTTCGACGCGAACCAGTTCTTGCTCGTGGTTCAGCGCTTCGACCAGCAGAGGCACGGCCTTTGCGGCCAGTTCCTGCTCGTCGGGCCGGATCTGCAGCAGCGCCCAGATAACCGCTGTGCGAGACGCGGCGTCCAATTCCTGCATCCGCTTTTCCAAGGCCGGTACAGCCTCGGCGGCCGCCGCACCGATCTTGCCGAGTGCGTAACAGGCGCTGCCGCGCACTTCCAGATCATCCGAGCCCAGCGACTCGATCAGGACCGGCACGGCGTCCTTGGCATCCGGGCCGACCGCGGCCAGAGCGACTTGCGCATGACGGCGGAACAGCAGGTCGTCCTCGCTGGCGGGCGGTTCGCGGAGTGCTTCCACGATCGCCGGTACCGCCGGCGCGGCTTGCGGGCCCAGGCGGTAGATCAGTGCTGCGGCGAAATGGCGGCGCTGCGCGTCTTTCAGAGCCTCGGCAACCTTGGGAAGGATCTTGGGACCCAACGCGGCCAGAGCATCCAACGCGTGTCCGATGACGCGCGGGTCCGAGTCTTGCAAGGCGGCGGCTAGTGCCGGGCCGACGATTTCGGGGTGCGAACCGAAGTCGCCCAACATTTTGGCCGCCATGGTTCGTAGTTCCGCGTCCTCCGAAGCCAAGCCCTCGGCGAGGGTCTTGGCGGCATAGCCAACCACCGCCAGTTTTCCGGGGTTCTGGCGAGCCAACGTCCAGAGACTGACGGCCTTCAGAATCGGCTTGCCGCTGCGGGCCGCCGCGACCAACGCCTTGGTGGCAACTTCGTCCTTCTGGTTGATGGCTCCCAGCGCAAACGCCGCCGAAAACTGCACGGCCTCGAATTCGTCGCTTTCCAGCAACTTGGCAATCGCCGGAATTGCCGGGGCGGCCCCTTTACCGATCGTGCCTAACGTGATCAATGCCCGCATCCGGACGTCGGGGTCTTGGTGGCTCAAGACTTCCGTCAGTTCCGGCACCGCCGGAGCGGCCTTCTCCCCCATTTCCGCCAAGACCAGGCAGGCCCAGTAACAGAGCTTTTCGTCCTTTAAGGTTTCGCGCAGAGGCTCAATGGCGTCGTCACCCGCTTCGGCAATCGACTGCAGCGTCGGCAGCACGGCCGCCAGATCGCCAGACTCCAGCATTTTGAGGAACAGGGGCCGGGTTTTTTCCGGGGGAGCCTTGATGAGCCGCAAACCACGCAACGAGGCGCGGCGAACGAGCGGATCTTTGTCGAAGGCTCGTTCGATCAGCTTTTCGACGGCCGGCTCCGCGGATTTGCCGATGGAGCCTAACGCATGGGCCGCGTAGGCTTGGACTTTGACCGAACTGTCGTCCAACGCCTTGGTCAAGGCCGGTACGGCTTCCTCAGCATCCGGGCCGATATCGCTCAAGGTCCGCGCCGCGTGCCAACGAACGGTTTCATCTTCGCGGCCCAGGGCCTGAATCAGGGCCGGGACGGCCGCTTTGGGCGCTGGTTCGATCTTGTCGAGAGCGTCGATGGCCGCCACCGCTGCGGCGGCATCCTGGTCCGCCACCCCTGCGACGAGAGATTCCACGGTCGGCTCTTCCCCGGCCACCAGCCACGAGCACCACAACAAACTTGCTGCCCAGACGAACGAAGTCAGACCACGCATGTTTTACCTCACCAATCCAAGAGTGCGTTTGCCAGCCGCCAACACAGACCCGCGCCCCCGCGCCAACGTGTAGGGAGCTCGAACCCGATTTCAACTGGATGCCGAGAACAACTCGAAGTTCAAGCCCTCAATGAATTTCTTCGCCTGGACGTAGTCCTGGGGAACGTAATTGCGGAGATTCTGCTTCAGGTCCGCCTGCAAGGCATTGATCGCCTGCTGGACCTGCCCACGCTCCGTACCTGTCAAGGAACCCATGCTCGCCCGCTGCTGGTACAACTGCTCCAGTGCGTTGCGCGATTCCGTATAGGTGTCCTCGCGGAGAATGGTCGGCCAGGAGATGACTCCCGTCAGGGGATCCAACTCGCTGGGACTCAGGCGGCTGGGCGCCCTTTGTTTCGCATACCGCTCCAGATCGGCCTGCGACGCCTTCGGTGGGGCCATGGCCGCCCGCGCTTCGCGGTTGGTCTTCTTCATTTGGAAGTAAGCCTCGGTGCCGTACATGCGGTTGTCGATGTTCTTGCGCCGGGCGTCTTCGACAAAGCCGAGGGCCTGAGCGTTCATCAGATTCCGCGAGCCGGCGGCCTGCATCATGTCGGCCATGCCCATCATGGCTCCCTGCTCGGCCGTCGAGGCGTGCATGCCGCCACCCCAGCCGCCGCCCCAGCCGCCGACGTTGGTCTGCGGAAAGCTCGCTTGACTCTGGGGCCAGACTCCCTGGGTGGGGGACGCCTGCTGGGCGTTGCCCTGCCCATGCATCCAAAATGCGGCGCTGGATGCCGCCAACGCCGCCAAGCTGAAAGCGTACGATCGCAAGTTCATGGTTTTCTCCTCGTATGCGACGAACCCCCCATATCTTAACCCGGACCAGCCGCGTTAGGAATAGTCGAGTCGAATCTGGAAGGGAAAATCCTAATCCCGGACGCGTCACTCCGTTTCGCCCGGCGGCGGGGGCAGGACTTCGGCGTCGATCCCAAGCACCTCTTGGGCGTCTGGAGTCCGTTCGTTCTGCGGCATCACCAGCGGCCCCGGCCAGCAGTCGGTACTGCCTCCGATGCCGGGATAGCCGTGCTCCGGGTTGATGGCCCCCGGATCAATCCACATGCCCGACGTGTCCAACTGCATCGTGCCGAGGCCGAAATCCAGCGTCCGGCGGAGCACCTCGTAGGTGACCCAGATGTTGAGGAATTCGTTTTGGGCGGCCAGCAAATCGGACAACGCGGACACCGCGTCACGCGTGGCAGTTGGACCAGAGGCTTGACTGCTGGCTTGCCCCAGGTTGCGGATTTCCTGATTCAACTCGATCTGAACGGCGGCAGCCCAAACGGCCTCGCGGCGGATTTCGAGGTTTCTTTGGCTCAATTGCAGCCTGCGGATCACATCCCTCAAGTCTTTCGCGATCGAATCCTCGACCTCGTAGTAGTCCATCCGGGCCCGCTGGTACTCAATCAGTGATTGCCGATAGGTATTTCGTTCGCTCAGCCGGGTCAACGGCGCGTCGAACTGCAGCGCCGCACGCAGCCGTCCTGTGTTGGCGTCGAATTTGAAGGGATTGTCGTCCCGCGTGGTCATATCGCCGCTGAACACAACGTCCAGGCCGCTGCGCAGATCATTGGCATAGAAGCGGATCAGTCGCCATTTGTCCACCAGCCTTGCACGTTCGTTCATCCAGTCCAGACGGTTCTGCCGGGCAATCTCCAACGCCGCTTGGGGATGTAGATCGATCGCCGTGTCTTGGATGGAGACATTTTCCGCCCGAGTCCGGGATTGGATCAGCGAAATCTCCAGGACGTTGTTCGCCAGGTCCACGAGTTCCTGCGGAATGGCCGGATTGACGTCCCGTCGATACCGCGTTAGCACGTCGTCCGGCGTCAGCGTCGCCACGCCGGTAGCCAGCGCGTCCAACGTCGCTTGGTACTGTTGGATATTGGCCAGCAGGCCATCTTGCTGGTTCGAATCATCTAACCTGGCCAGGGAATCCAGAAAAATGTCCACGAACTGGCTCGCCCGCCGCTGGAGCCTAGTCGCTCGTGCCCTATTGCCGCCGGAGATGGTCACCTCGGCTTCGTACGGCAATTGTCGCCACCGGGCCAATTCGCTCAACCACGGATACAGGGTGCGAATGCGGTCGTACTCGCGCCGCGGAGCGTCGGCCAGCCGTGCCACCTGCGGCATGTCGCGCGCCGCCATCACGTCCTGGTGTTTGCGGTAAAAGGAACGCGTCAGGGGATTGGGATCGCCCTTCATCCACGAGACGTCGACGGTTCGTTCTTCGGCGTTCAACTCATCATTGACGCGGTCCAGGTCGTGCAGCAAATCCTCTAACAGATTGAAGTTCATGAATCCGCGCACATGGCTCAGCCAATCGCCCGCATTCGCCTCGTCGCCGGCGGTCATCTTCAGCGCTTGCCGGATGTCCTGCAGCAGACGCAAGTCCTGCTGCAGCGTGTCTCGGTCCGCCGGATCGTTAACCGCTTCCCGGATGGCCGTTTGCAAGCAGGTTTCCAGCCCGCGGAGCAACTTGCGTCCATCCGCGTGAAACCGCTGGTAGGGAGCGTCGTCGGCCTCGATCAGGCGGCGGCGAAGAGCCGTCACCTTGTCCAGTTCCAGACGCACCGCGCGAAGTTCTTTCGCGGCCTGTTCGTTCCGTTCCGCGTCTGCAATGTTGCAGTCCAGCAGTAACGACTGGACCTTGGCCAAGCTCTCGCCGACCCGCACCTGCGTTGCGCTGACCTGCTCCTGCAAATCGACGATGCCGCGGTCGATCAAGTTCAACGGCTCCAGCATCCGGTCCTCGATCTTGATGCAGAGCGTGGGCGGCAAGCCCAAGGCCATCTTGTAGTCGTCCAACCGTTTTTGGTACGCAACCTCCGCATCGTTCAGTCGGCTTTCGGCGTTCAGGATGGCCTGGCGGGCCTGGGCGACTTGGAGCCGTTGCCGGACGATGCCCTCACTGTTCGACCCGCCACCTTCGCCTTGTCGGGCCGCCAAATTCCCGGCCCGGGACAACAGGTCCTGCAGCGTGGCATTGAGCCGGAAGTGATTCGACCGCAAGGCGTACAGGTTGAATCGCTGGTTCAAGATTTCCTGTTGCGTTTGCAGCAGCCCCATGAAACCGCCGGCGCCGACACCCGAAACCCCCTGCAGGAGAGAGCCTTCAATCCCGCCGCCGCCGGTCGACGGCCCGGGTCCCGAATCGACGCCCGTCATGATTTCCAGGTAGAAGCCGTGCCGGTAACGCTCCATCTGCCGCACGTTGCTCAGCAGCGTCCGTTCGGACTGGGTCAAGCCTTCCATGACACGAGCCCGTCCGGCAAAACGCAACAGCGGCTGAATCAGGTTGAAATCCAAGACCGAACTGGCCGCATACGAATCCGGGCCGGAAAATTGCCAGACGAGCGAATTGGCAAAGTTCACCATGAGTTCCGTTCCCGTCGTGCCCAGCTTCTTCATCCGGATGCCGTTGTCATATTCCTTTGAGAAGGTTCTTGCGGTGAACGTGCTCCGAGCCCCCTCTTTGCTAAGGGGCCCGCTAGCCGTATAGTCCGTCTGGTATCCGCCGAAGAACAACGAATCGAAGCGGAACCGCTCGAAGCTGACGTCCAGCGCCGAAAGGTACAACTGCTGCAAATGCCGCTGGTACTCCCGCGAGTGCAGGCGCGCCATTTCCAGGGCCCGGTCCGCATTCAATACCAAGACACCGTCGGCGTCCAGCGGCAGAGTTTGCAGCCACTGGGGATTGTCGACAAACGGCGTGTCGCCGTTGTCGTGCCAGTGTTTGAACCCCTTCTTGCCGTCCACTTGATGCATCAAGCGATGGGATTCCGGATCGTCCGGTGGCATCGGTTCATGATCCGGATCGAACGGGTCGAAGATCCGCGACCGGGGATCGGGGGTGATGTCATGATCCGCCAGCGCCCAGCGGGGATCCTGCGCCTTTTCGTCGATCAGATGATACGCGTCGGCGTCCGCCTGAAGGCGATAGTAACCCGGCTGGCAGCCGGCCATGCCTACGGCCAGAATCAGGAACGCCAGCCAGCCTTTACGAGGCTCGGCGATGCGATGTCTCATCGTCAGCCTCCCGTGACCGGGACGGAGTGGCTGCGGGACGGCATTCGCCGCCACGCGCGCCGTCACCGGCCAGGCCCTGCGCCAGTTTCTGAACCAGTTCAAGCAGCGTCTTCTGTTCCGGCCGCGAGATCGCCGTCTCCGCGTCCGTCGGCCATTCCCCCAGTCCCGCGCGAATCCGGCCCAGCAGTTCGTCGCCCGCGGCCGTCAGCCGCCAATACTGCCGCCGCCGGTCCGGCCCGCTGCGGCAGCCGATCAACAGACCGTGCTGCCGCAGCCGCTCGACCACGCCACTCATCTGGGCCTCCGACACACCGGCGGCGTCCGCCAGTTTGTGTTGGGCGACGCCTTCCGGCGCGGCGCGGTCACAGAGCCAGAGAACCCAGAAGTCGTGGTCGCCGATACCCCAACCTCGCAAGCGGTCAATCAACCACACCCGCAAAAGGCGGTGACAACAGGCGATTTCGTGGGCGAGTTTCAGCGGCATAACGTCGGCAGAATCCGGCGGCATGCACGATGGTGTGCTCCGGCTAGCAGCTCGAACATGCACAAGCCCCTCCTTCGTGCGGCCGAAACATTCAGTACTGAATGTTTCGGCCGCAAATCGTTCGGACTTGAACGATTATGCGGCAAGTGAGGGCGGCACATCAGAAATGGACCAGCGTCTCGCTGCTTCGACCGTCGCATCGGCTTTCGCAGAAGTATTACTCTTTCGGAGAAGCCGAGCTTCTTCTCGGCCGAAAAACAGTTGTATCGCAGGCACCAACGCAAAAGGGTGTGGGTATGAACCGAATGGACGCGGAGACACTTCTCAGGCGAGCTCTCGCGAACCCCCAAGCACGATTTCGGCCCGGGCAGTGGGAGGCCATCAATGCTTTGGTGAACCAACGGCGCAAGTTGCTGGTCGTTGAACGAACCGGCTGGGGTAAGAGTTCCGTGTACTTCATCAGCACGCGGATCTTACGAGATCGTAACGCAGGTCCCACGCTGATCGTCTCGCCGTTGTTGGCGCTGATGCGCAATCAGATTGAAGCCGCGAATCGCCTAGGGATTCGGGCGGCCACGATCAATTCGACGAACCGTGATGCTTGGCAGACCGTCCAGAGGCAGATTCTCGGCGATCAGGTGGACGCCGTGTTGATCTCGCCCGAGCGGCTGTCCAACGAGAGCTTCGTCGATGAGATCCTACTCCCCGTAGCTAATCGGATCGGTCTGTTCGTCGTGGACGAAGCTCATTGCATCTCCGATTGGGGCCACGACTTCCGACCGGACTATCGCCGGTTGGTCAACGTGTTGCGCCAGATGCCGCCCGGTATGCCGGTATTGGGCACGACCGCGACCGCTAACGACCGGGTCGTTCGCGACATCCAATCACAACTGGGGGACATCGATGTGCAGCGTGGCCCATTGGTCCGCGAAAGTCTCGTGTTGCAGACGCTACGATTGCCCGACCAGGCAGCGCGATTGGCGTGGCTCGCCGAGTACTTGCCGAAACTGCCGGGAACAGGGATCGTCTACGTTCTCACCAAGCGTGACGCCGACCAGGTCTCCAATTGGTTGAATCAACGCGGCATCGCAGCGCGGCCCTATTACAGCGAGGTTGTCCACTCAGATTTTGCCGACAGCAACACTTACCGGCTTGCGTTAGAGGACTTACTGCTGCACAATCGGATCAAAGCACTGGTCGCGACGACCGCACTTGGCATGGGCTACGACAAGCCGGACCTCGGTTTCGTAGTCCACTATCAGGCGCCGGGGTCGGTCGTAGCCTACTACCAGCAGGTCGGGCGGGCGGGCCGAGCCATTGAACGGGCTTACGGGGTTCTCTTGTCCGGACGCGAGGACGAAGATATCCACCACTTCTTTCGCCACAACGCCTTCCCGGACGAGGCACACGTGAACCAGATCCTGCGGACGCTGGAACAGCATGACGGGCTGTCTATTGTCGCTCTGCAGCGGTACGTCAATCTAACTCAGGGCCAAATTAACAAGGTATTGAACTACGTGAGCGTCGAGAATCCCGCGCCGCTGGTTAAGGAAGGCAGCCGATGGCACCGTTCCGCCGTGCCGTATCGAATGGACCGACAACGGATCCGTCGCCTGACAGAGCAACGTGAACTGGAATGGCAGCAAGTCCAAGACTACATCAGCACAACCGACTGCCTGATGCGCTATCTGCGCCGAGCTCTGGACGATCCGGAAGCCGAGCCCTGTGGGCAATGCGCTAATTGCCTAGGGCGACCGATTCTCGACGAACGAATGTCACGGCAATTGGGCGTTGCGGCAGCGCGGTATCTGCGTCATGCCGAGATGCCAATCGCTCCGAAGGCGCAAGTCGCAAGCGACGCGTTCTCCGAGTACGGCTTTCGCGGCAACCTGGCTCAGAACCTGCGGGCCGAAGAGGGACGGGTGCTTTCGCGCTGGGGTGATGCCGGATGGGGGCAGGTCGTCAAAGAAGACAAGCATCGAAACCACTTCCGCGACGAATTGGTGGAGGCTACGGCGGAGTTGATCCGCCAGCGATGGAAGCCGGTCCCTGCACCCCGCTGGGTGACCTGCGTCCCGTCGCTGAGGCACCCCGAATTGGTGCCGGAGTTTGCCCGGTGTTTGGCCCGCAAGCTGAACTTGCCGTTCATCCAGGCCATCATCAAAGTGCGCGACAACGAGCCTCAAAAACTCCAACAAAACCGTTTTCACCAATGCCAGAATCTGGACGGAGCATTCCAAGTGATGAACGATATTCCAACGGAACCGGTTCTCTTGGTCGACGACATGGTGGATTCAGGTTGGACTTTGACTGTCCTAGCCGCCTTGCTGCGACAAGCCGGCAGCGGGCCGGTATTTCCCTTCGCCTTGGCGACGACCAGCGCAGGTGATTAGATGACGACGACGGCACAGACACAAGCCATCCTGTTGCTGACCGCTCAGTTCTCCAAGCCAAGAGACGCGGACGTCAAACCGCTTGCGGTAAAGGAGTGGGGACGTTTTGCGTTCTGGCTGAGGGAGCGTCAATTAACGCCTGACCAGTTGCTCACCGGTCACCTGCCAGAGTTGTTGGACGGATGGAACGATAACGCCGTGACCGCCGATCGGGTCCAACGTCTGTTGGACCGGCGGGCGGCCTTGGGGTTCGCCATGGAGAAATGGGAGCGAGCCGGTCTTTGGGTGCTGACCAGGGCGGATGCGGATTATCCCCGTCGCTGGAAACAACGTCTGAGCATCGATTCGCCTGCAGTGCTGTTCGGTTGCGGTAATGCCGGCCTGCTGAATCGCGGGGGAGTCGCCGTGATCGGTTCACGCAATGCTCAACACGAGGACTTGGAATTCTGTCGCCTTGTTGGGCGTTTGGCCGCGCAACAACGGTGTTGCCTGGTATCCGGCGGTGCGCGGGGCGTAGATGAGACAGCAATGCTGGCGGCCGCGGCTAACGAAGGCGGCGTCGTTGGCATTCTGGCGGACGGTCTGTTGCGTGCCGCGATCTCCAGCAAGTACCGCGAGCATCTGCTGAGCAGCCAACTCGCATTGGTCTCGCCGTTTCAACCAGAAGCTGGATTCAATGTGGGAAACGCCATGGCGCGAAACAAGTACATCTACTGCTTGGCGGACGCGGCTGTGGTAGCGGTCTCGGGAACTCACGGTGGGACATGGAACGGCGCCCTGGAGAACCTGCGACACCGCTGGGTTCCTCTGTGGGTGAAACGGACCATTTCGCAGAACTCCGGAAACGCGGAAATAGTGCGGCGCGGCGCCAGTTGGCTCTCCGACAACGTGTCCGAGCTTGACTTGTCCTCGCTCTCGACTCCAGCGAAAGTCCCTGTGGAACGTAAAACGAGCGAACAACTAATGCTTGCTGAGACAGGCAGCTACGATGTCGTCGCCCACAGCGAAGATACCAACGTAGGCGCCGCAAGCGGCCAGGCAACCGCGACGGAAAGCTCCGACGGTCCGCCGTCGCCCGCCGTGGCCCAGGAGCCTCAATCAACGGTGGAGCCGCTTCCGATTCCGCCGAAGGCGACGGCGTTGAGCGAGCCGGCACCAGCGAGCTTCTATGACCTCTTCCTGCAGCGGGCGGAAAGCCTCTGCCGCGACGTGCCGCGGTCTGCCGACGAACTAGCCGAAGCACTGGTCCTCGAACGGAAGCAGGTCCAGGCGTGGCTCAAGCGAGCCGTGGCCGACAAGCGGGTGCGGAAACTGCCACGTCCCGTTCGCTACCAGTGGCAGGACGCCGACTCACAACAGAAGCCCATTTTCGAAAAGTAGTGGTAGGCTGCAACCGCCCGCCACGTCACGGGCACTGAAGAATTCGGACGGCGAACGGTTCCGACTTGAACGATTGTTCATTCGCTGCGGCGGTAGAAGCGGTTTGCTAGCAGGTGCTCCAGGCCCAGAATCAGGGCGATCAGGGGGAGCAGGAAGGGATAGAATTCGCGGCCCAGACGGGCTTCCCCCACACCTAACACGATCTCGTCCTGGCTGCGGGCGTAGTGATAGCGGCCGGCGCCCAGCAGCTCATCCAGCGCGCTACGTTCGAGCCGCGTTAGCTGGCTGGCCGATTCCGGCAGATTGACGGCAAAACCGCGCACCAGCGGCTGTTGCAGGAAGCCCTTCAGCCGATAAGCGCCCGGCAACTCGGTAAACTTAACCACCACTTGACCGTCGTCCGCCGTGACATCCTGCGGCTGGTCCAGCGGCGTAAACAGCTGGTACCGCTCCGGGTATTTGCCGCGGGTGTTGGGCAGCGACGCGGTCTCGCCCGCCAGATAGTTCAGTTTCGTCCCGGCGGCGCCGACCAGGTGGCGGACCATTTCGTTCACCAAGACGACGTACGGCCAGGCGTCGTTGCCGGTCGGCAGTTCGTTCCAGATCTGTCGGCCCGGCACCCGCGCCGGATCCGACACCGGCGTCGTCATCGTCAAGACACGACCGCGTCCCAAGGGCGTTTCGATGATCGCCGGTTGGTTGTTGCTGTACCTGACCACGACGCGGGCCGGCGCTGCGATTTCTTTCACCCCCCAGTGCCGGTAGACCGGAAACCGATCCCACGGAACGTTGGTCGCCATGTCGCGGAACGGGGCCAACAGGGGATGGCTCAGATCGCGAAGCGTCAAGAATACGTCGCCGGGCGAACGCCACTGGCGCTCCAGTTTCCCGCCCACCAGTTGCCGCGCTGCAGGAGCTTCGAACGAGGCACTGTCGGCGTTATGACCCAAGAACAACGCCAGTCCGCCGCCGTTGCGCACGTAAGCTGCCAGCGACTCCCAAGCCGTCGGCGGCAGCGGCGTGGGATCCAGCAAGCATACGGCGGCATAATCGCCCAGCGGCAGATTGGGCAAACGGGCCAACTCTTCGAGCCGGCAGTCGAACCGCGCCCGTCCTGTTTGACGAAACTCGTAGGGCGCGATGGCTTCGGCGAAGAATTTGGTGATGACCCCCGGCGGCGCCAGCACGAGCACCGACGACGCCTCTTGCACATCGACGGTGATATAGCGGGTATTGTCCCATGCCAGTCCGTCCTGTCCGGCGACCCGCAACGTTCCTTGCTGTGTCCCCGGACTGAGGCCGCTGACGCGAAACCGCACCGTCTGCGATCCGTTTTCCGGCAACTCGACCACCTGCTGCGCACGCAGCTTGGCGTTGGGTAGCACGGCTTGGCCGTCGCGGATGACCGGCAGCTCGGGGTCCGCCACTTCCAAGTACAGTTCGACCGTCTGGGTGCCGCCCGCCCCAAGGCATTCGACTTTGGTCTCCACTTCCAGATCGTCGCTCTTGGGCAACACGTCGCTCGCCGTGCGTGGCACGCCGAGCATGGTGTTTTGCGGCCGATCGACGCCCACGTCGATCACATACAGCAATACGTCCGGCGACTCGCGCAGCCGTTGTTGCAGGATGGCCGGCGACTGGCCGGTCCAACCCTCGCGACTCAAGTCGCTGAACAGGTAGACTTCTTTGCGCGGCTTCTGACTGGCCTGAGTCAGCTTGATCGCCCGCTCGGCGACATCGATCAGCGGCAGGGGGACGCCCGTCGTTTCCAACCGCTCGACCGAACGCTCGGCCGCTGCCAAATCGACGGCGAAAGCGGCTCCGCCCGGCCGCGAGTCCAGCACGGCTGATTCGCTGTCGGCCGGCAACTGCCGCACCAGCCACCGGGCGATCTCGCGGGCCTTGTCCAGCCGCGTTTGGTTCTGCCAGATGTACTGCATCCGCGGGGACGTGTCGAACGCCAGGACGGCCGCCACCGGGGCCTGTTCGTTCCCGATGGATTTCGTCTCCTCGCGCGCCAGGGCGCGGTTCAGCATCACCGCCAGCACAATGGCCAGCGCCAGCGTTGCCAGGCCGAAGCCGCCGGCGATCCACCGCCCCCGGCGCTGGAGCAATGCGAGCAAGGCCATCCAGCCGACGAGCAACAGGACGGCGCCGACAAGGCCCGTCAAGATCCAATCGCCCACCGCCGCCGACGGCACGCTGGGCCGAGCCAGGGCAGCGGCCAGCAAGGCGATCACCAGACACCGCATCAACAACAGGAGCCAATGCCGCAGTTGCAGCTGACGCCGATTCGCATCCTGGCGCTGCTTGATAAACCGCAGCGCCGGAAACACCAGTTGTTTGGGCTGCTGCCGCATCACCAAGTGCAACACGACCGGAATCGCGAGCAAAGTTCCGCCCAGGAGCAAGGAGAAGTTGACGAATGCCATAGAGGTAATATGATAGCGGATCGTTTCATGGTCAGGAACCGACCAGACAAAAAGGAGTTGATTCAGCGTGGCTGCGAAAAAAGAGTTCCCCCAGATGGCCTGGAGCGACGCCGTGGCGGACGATTGCCGCCAGCTGGTGCGTTTGGCCATCCGCGAGGATTTGGACCGAAGTCACGACTGGACCACCGTCGCCCTGGCGCCGGCGGAGACACGCGGACATGCCGCCCTGGCCGCCCGGCAATCGGGGACCGTGGCGGGCTTGGCCGCCGCCCAGTTGGCGTTGGACGAAATGAACGTCGCGGTCGCCTGGAACGCCGCCGCGACAGACGGCCAAGCCGTCGCCAAAGGCGATGTGCTGGCGGAACTAGCCGGCCCGGTGCGGCAGATGCTGACGGCGGAACGGCTGGTGCTGAACCTGGTCGGCCGCCTGTCCGGGGTGGCGACGCTGACGCGGCAGTTTGTCGATACCGTGCGGGGAACGCCGGCCCGGATTTACGACACCCGCAAGACCACGCCGGGTTGGCGGCGGCTGGAAAAGTATGCCGTCCAGTGCGGGGGCGGGTGCAATCACCGGACCGGACTGTTCGACGCGGTCCTGATCAAGGACAATCATCTGGCCTGGATGCAGCTTCGGCCCGGTGACGCGGTGCGCCGCGCCCGGGAATTCCTCCGCGAAACCATGCGCGACCCGGCTCAAGCCGAAACGATGATCATCGAAGTGGAAGTCGATACGTTGGACCAGTTGGAAGACGCCCTGCCCGCCGGCCCCGACATCGTTCTCCTGGACAATATGTCGCTCGACCAGTTGCGGGCGGCGGTCGCCCGGCGAAACGCAGTGGCCCCACGGATCGAATTGGAGGCCAGCGGCGGGGTTAACCTGCGGACGGTCCGCGGAATCGCCGAGACGGGCGTCGATCGGATCAGTGTGGGCGCCTTGACTCACTCTGCGGTCAGTCTGGATGTGGCATTGGATTGGAGTGCCTGAGATGACGGACACGAGTTCCAAGACGGAAGAAGTGACCCAGCGGCTCCGCATCCAGTACAACGAACTGGCGGAATTGGCGGGTTCACTGGCCCATGAAATCAAGAACCCGCTGTCCGTGATCCGCATGAACATGGAACTGTTGGCCGAGGACTTTACCGACGCGACCACGCCGCAGGAACGCCGCGCGCTGACGAAGATCGAGACCGTCCAAAAGCAGTGTACGCGGCTGGAAAACCTGCTGCGCGATTTCCTCAAATTCGCCCGTCTGCGCGATCTGGAACTGTCCCCCGGCAGCCTGAACGAAGTGGTCGACCGCGTGCTGAACTTCTTCGAGACGCAAGCCAAGCAGTCCGACATCGAGTTCATCCGCTTTTTGGACCCCGCCTTGCCGAGCATCAAGCTGGACGAGCAGACCCTGCACGCCGCCTTGCTGAACCTGGTCAAGAACAGCCTGGAGGCGATGCCGGACGGCGGCCAGTTGCTGGCCCGCACACGCTTGACCCGCCAGGGGGTGGCTCTAGACCTGATCGATACCGGTTGCGGCATGGACAGCAAGACGGCGATGCGGATGTTCGAGGCATTCTATTCGACCAAGAACGGCGGAACGGGACTGGGCCTGCCCACGGCCCGCAAGATCATCGAAGCGCACGGGGGCCGGATCAGCGTGCAGAGCGAGGTCGGCCGCGGGACTCAGTTCACCATCGAATTCCCGCAGCCGGCGCGGATCCTATAAGACGCACAGCCATAGGCCAGAAATCCCGGCGAACGTTGGGCGTCAGCCCATCGGTGCATTGTCTGTGCGACCACTTTTCCGATCATCTGCTGATTTCACCGAAGGTGATATTGGGAACCCCTTGCGCAAATGTACGGGCATATGGAAAACCGGCGGGCTTACGCCAGCCGTTCGCCTCTCGGTGTGCAACTACGGGGTGAACGCAGTTAGCGGGCGATCTCCTGCATCAGGCGGAGCCCTGGCGTTTCGATCAGCCGGTCCAAGGTGCCCGCAGGCAGTTCCTCGTCACCAGCGGAGAAGTCGGACAGCAGCCGCGGATCCACGCCAATTTCGTCGGCCAACTCGTGCATCGGCCTTCGGGAAGAAGCGATGGCCCGCCGGACATCGCCAAAGAAACCTGGACGCTCTGCGGCGGCCTTCAGCTTGCGAAAGTGAACGATGTTCTCCTCCTTGCCTGCCAGTTCTTCCTGCACAGCGGCCTGCCACTCCTTTCTCTGCTCGGGCGTAAAACGGAACGTTACGCGCCGCTCGCCGGCGGCCTTGGCCTGGCGAACTTGCTCTTTCTGTTCGGGTGCCAGTTCCATCACCAACGGCATCGATTCCTCTCCATCAAATATCATACCGCTGCGCTAGGTGCCTGCAACGGGAGACGGAGGCAACCTAACGGGGCCGGTCACGGGATTGGCAAAGCCCCTGGCACCCGAATTTGTTAATCCTGGCAAGGCACGTGTTGCGCGGAGCGTGACCTACAGTTCTATGGCGGCTCGCCCTACCGCGTCACCGCGATTGCTGGATGCGGCAGGATTCGTTCCCGCCGACGGCGCGGGTTGCCGGGATTCCAACGGCCAAGACCGGCTGGAACCCGTCCTTATTCTGTTCCGGATTCCGTTTTCGGACAGCATCAGCCGAAATCAGCCGTTGCATGTGGAGATCGCCATGAACTGCCACGAACTTGCTCGACGCATTGAACGCTTGCAGCCCGAAGCGGACCTGCGCAACGTGGCGCGGCTGTGCCTGCTGTTGGCGAATGCGACCTCGGACGTCGGGCAACTGCAAGATGACGAACAGCTGACGGCCGCCTGGCAGGATGTCTACCTCCGCATGCAGGCGACCGCCGACCAGCACGCGGCGATGACGGAGGAACTGGACGACCTGTCCCGCTCGGACCCCAAACGCTTTACGCCCGATCAGATCTGGATTCTGATCCGCGCGATCCGCGTCCAGAGCCAAATCCTGCAGCTGTACCTTGGCGAGCCCGTGTTGTCGGTGTAAAACCAACCGGATGACTCAGCGAGCTGTTCCAGGACTCTTCGTGACGGGCACCGATACCGGCGTCGGCAAGACCTACGTCACGGCATGCATTGCCCGCAGCCTTCGACGCCATGATGTGCGTGTCGGCGTCTACAAGCCGGTGGCCAGCGGCTGCGTTTGGCGCGACGGCCGCCTGGTCAGCGACGATGCGCTGGTGCTGTGGGACGCAGCGGGCCGCTGCGGTGACCTGGACGCGGTTTGCCCCCAGCGGTTCGCCGCGCCGCTCGCTCCCCCGCTGGCTGCGGCGGCGGAGGGCCGTGTTGTCGATGCGGGCCTGCTCCGCGCGGGGCTGCAGCCGTGGCTCGCTGGCGCCGACGTCGTCTTGATCGAAGGCGCGGGCGGCTTGATGTCGCCCGTGACCGAAACCGAATTTGTCGCCGACCTGGCCTACGACTTCGGCTTTCCCCTGCTGGTCGTCGCCGCCAATGCCCTGGGCGTGATCAATCAGACACTGCAAACGCTGATCACCGCCGCCGTGTTCCGGGAGGGGCTGGACGTGGCGGGCATCGTGCTGAACCACCCCCGGCCGGCACCGCCGGATGATCCGAGCATCGCGACCAATCGGTGGGAACTGGAGCGCCGCTGCGTGCCGCCGATTTTGGCAGAGCTGGCGTGGCAAGCAGAGGATTTTGACGTGGACGTCCCTTGGCCAACGTTGGTGCGTTGACCCACTCCTGTAAAGGTGTCAAATAGGTTGGAGTCCACGCTTTAGCGTGTATCGGCGGCGGGCTTCGCCCGCCT
>CAZXYZ010000107.1:0-40827 GCA_964645045.1 uncultured Pirellulaceae bacterium
TGGCGCAGGTACCGGGGGCGGCATCCGGCTGGTCGCCGGCGAAACGGTCCACGACAACGAATCTCCGGACACGATCTGCGGCGGTCTGGATGCCGACCTCATCTTCGCGGACTTGGCGGATTCCGTCTGGTCCGACTCCGTCGACCTGATCGCACGGGTGTGACTTCCGGGAAGGTCCGCTGGATCCACTGGAACCACCAGCGGCCTGTCACACACAGCTGCCAGAGTCGGGTGAGGGCTTGGTAGTGGGCGGCGGCGACCGGTGAGCCAACCGGGGTTTCCCGAACGATCGATCGAGTCAACTTCGCTTCTTCCACCACCCGAACCCGGCCGCGCTGGGCGGTCGTCGGGATCGCCGCGGCCGCCTCGTCCCGGCCCTTGGCTGCCACGATCGGTGCTGCCGCGGTGCGGGGGTTGTACTTGAGGGCCACGGCCGGCAAGTCACCCGCGACGATCACTAGCACCCAATAGAATTTTCGACGCATGTTGTTCGGAATGGGATGCCGCGGTTTGCCGTCGGAATCGCCCCAACGAATGTGAGAATCCGTGAATGGCTCCCCACCCGCCATTCGTTGACTCCTTCATTCGTTGGGATCCGACTGCTTGAAACCGCGAAATGTCAAAGCGAACGTTAGATCGGCGGTTTCCCATTTGGTGCTAGTTGTGCCCCGACGACGGCCGGTTCCAGGTTGGTCTGGGCCGGATCGCACTGCAGCTGACGCCGGCGCCGCAGGACATCCGAGTCGCCGGTCTGGTTGCACATTTCCTGACGCATTTCGTCGGGCGTCATCCGCAACCAGCTCGCCGCGGGCGGGCTCACGGTTTCGCCGTGGTGTGGGCGATGACGGCGCGGATGACGGCTTCCAGGTCATAACGGTTGCGGTGGGTGATCGTGCGGTGCAGACGCGTCAGGACGGGGACGCGGCGGCGGACGTCTTCAAAGTCCTCGTCATACGCGTCGGCGTAGCTCTGGAACTGGATGGGCGCCGCGGAACCGGACAGCCGGACCACCAGCTGGGCCAACTCCAGGATCGACACGGGTTGGTCGCTGCCGATATTGAACACGCGGCCCAATGCGGCCTCGGTATCCATCAGTTCCAGCACGGAATCCAGGACATCGCGGACGTGAGCAAAACAACGGACCTGGTGGCCGTCGTCGTGAACGATCAGCGGCCGGCCGGCCAAGGCCGCCTCGACGAACCGCGGCAGCACCATGCCGTAGGCACCGCTCTGACGGGGCCCCACCACGTTGAAGAAGCGGCCGATGACGACCGGCAGCTTGTATTCGCGCCAACACGCCAACCCCAGGAATTCGTCGATCGCTTTGGACGCGCCGTACGACCAGCGCGCCTTGGTGGTGGCGCCGAAGACGAGATCATCGTCCTCCGTCCACGCGGGCTTGGGATTTTTGCCGTACACTTCGCTGGTGCTGGCCAGAAAGCACTTCACGCGCTCGCCGCGTCCCCAGCGCTGGACCAGGGCGTCCAGCAGCAACTCCGTGGGATGGATGTTGCGTTCGATCGTCTCCATCGGCTGGCGGGCGATCAAAGCCACTCCGACTGCGGCCGCCAGGTGATACACCTCGTCGACCTGCGCGGTAACGCGCGCTACCAGTTCGGCATCGCCGATGTCGCCGCGGATGTATTCCAAGTGCGGATGCTGATGCACGGCCGCCAGGTTTTCGTAGCGGCCCGTGGACTCGTCGTCGACCACGATCACGCGGTCGCCGCGGGCCAGCAGGGTTTCGGTCAGATGCGAGCCGATGAATCCAGCGCCGCCGGTTACCAGAATGGATTTCACTGAGGGGGTCTCCACTTGCGACAAATCGACAGCCTGAGAGGGCTGGCAGGAATCTAGTCCTTGAGCTGAAACAGTCTCTTCAACGCTTCGATCAAGCCGAGCGGCGGCCCGCTCTGGGCCTCGTCCCGCAGCGACTCCAGCGGCGGGTGCAGCAGCTTGTTCACCAGCCGGTCGAACGAGCGGGTGATTTCGCTCCGGGTGCGTTCGTCCAATTCGCCCAGCTTGTTCAGCAGCCGCCGCAGTTCATCGGCTTTGACTTCATCCGCCTGGGCCTTCAAACGCTGGATGGCCGGCCCGGTCGCGCGGTGGTGTAACTCGGTCATGAAGCGGGCGGTTTCCTCATCGACAATCCGTTCCGCTTTCGGCCACTCTTTCTCGCGTTCGCGGCGGTTCGCGTCGCAGGCCGCTTTCAGATCGTCGATGGAATACAGGTAGACGCCCAGAAAATCGCCCACGGCCGGTTCGATGTCGCGGGGGACGGCCAAATCCAGCAGGAATAGCGACCGCTGGCCACGGGCGCTGTGGATCGGCCGAAACGTCTCGGCGGTCAAGATCGGCTCGGCCGCACCCGTGGTCGAGATCGCCAGATCGGCCTCCGCCAGGAGCCCCGGCAAGTCGCGCCAGGGTTTGGCGGCGGCGGCGATCCGCTCTGCCAGGCTTTGAGCCCGCTCGAAATGTCGGTTGACCACGGTGATCTCACGGACGCCTTCGTCGATCAGGTAGCGGACCGTTTCTTCGCCCATCTCGCCAGCCCCGATCACCAGCACCTGCTTGTCCTCGAAACGCTCGAAGATCGCCTTGGCAAAATCTGCGACGGCGACGCTGGGGATGCTGACATGCCGCTGGTTGATGGCCGTTTCGCTGGCCACGCGCTTGGCGACCCGCAGCGCCGCCTGGAACGCGGCGTTGGTCAGCGGCCCGGCGTTGTTGGCCGCGCGCGCCAAGTCGTAAGCCTGTTTAACCTGCGCCAGGATCTGAGCTTCGCCCACCACCATGCTGTCCAAACTCGACGCCACCATGAACAGGTGGCGGACGGCATCCTCGCCGGTCCGTTCGAACAAGACGTCGAAGATCTCCAGCGCATCCAAGTGGTGAAACCCCGCCAGGAACTCGACCAACTGGTGGTGCGTCGGACATTGTTCCGGGTCCTCGGCGGCCGTATAGACCTCGACCCGATTGCAGGTGGACACCAGCACCGACTCGGCGGCTGGAAACCGCTGCCGCAGCTGGTCCAAGGCGGTTTGCGCCTGGTCGCCGGAGAACGCCAGACGTTCACGCACTTCGACCGGCGCCGTATGGTGGCTGCAGCCGACCAGCTGGAACTTCATGAATTCTCCCCGCGCGGCGGACGGTCGGCGAAGTCCGAAGAAGACGGCGAGAGGGCATTGGACTGCGGACTGGCGTGCTGCGAAGGGCCCAGCAGAACCATCCCGAGAACCAGCACCAGGAACACGAAACTGGCCAGCGTCAGGTAAGCCACCTTGCGGCCCTGCACGGCCGGCTTGTACGCCGATTCGAACACCAATACCACGATCAGCCACAAGAACAGGATGCCCGATGTCCAGACCACGGGGTCGGTCCAGGGCATGCCGCCCTGACGCTGCAGCAGGTTCAGCACCACGCCGGCCAACAGACCGGCGGCGAGCAGTCCCGACGAACACAACAGGGCGCGCCGGGTGGCCTGCTGCAGCCACTCCAGGCTGGGCAACTTCAGCCCGCGCTGCGGCGGCAGTTTCCTTTTCAGTCGGGACGATTGCACCAGGTACATCACGCCGGCGATAAAGCCCAGCATCACGGCGACCGACCCCAGCAACAACGCCAAACCGTGAACGATGCCCCAGACGTGCTGAGCTTGGCCGCGCGGAAACGGTTCGGCGTGGCGGAACAGCGAGGCGATGGCGATCAGCACCAGTACCAGCGGGAGCATGAACACTCCGTAGGCGGCTTGAGGACGGCGCAGCGAGCTGAGCAAGTAGGCGAGAGCCACACCCCACGCGACCAGCAGCAGCCAGTCAAACCAACCGGACAAAGGCGGCGTTTGGTTCGGATTTGCACTGGTGCGGAGAGCAATATAAATGGTCTGGGCCAAGATGCCGGCAGCCGTAAAGCCGAGCGTCCCCAAGATCCTCGTCGGCGAGCGCAGGATCAGCCGGAGCAGTTCCAGCAGCAAAGCCACCGTGTAACTGGCGACGAAACACGACAGATGAACGTGGGTCAAGGAAAAGCCGGTCATGAGTATCAAAGCTGCTATCGTTGGAAAACCGCCGCACGAATCCAAAGGGCTCCGCCAATTCGTCTCCATTTGCACGGCAAGGTGTGGGACGCCATGCGAACGGCCCTATTATGCGTTGCGGTCGGCAGCCTGACCACGGGGCGTGCGAGTGGTTTCGCCTCGTGTGGGCGGCGGATGAAAATCCACGCTTGGCCGAAGGCCAAAAGCACAGCCTCCAAGAATCCTCGACCCTGAAACTGCCGAACCGGACTACTGCTCGCTGCCAGCAATGCCCATTGCCATCCGGCGAGAGGGCGAGAGAACCCGCAGCCCAAACCGCTTGGCGACTCCGCGGACACCGACCTGCAACGGTTCGTTCATATTCCCTTCCCCCAACGTTTCTCCAGGTAGCGAGCCAGATGTCCCAACGGCACCGACATCACCAAGTACAGCAGGGCCGTCGCCAAACCGATCTCCAGGTACCGCATGCTCGATTTAGCCAGGAAAAATCCCGCCGCTGGAGCCCTGGCACCAGGCTGCCGAACTGGTACTGGACGAAGTCGATGTTTCGGCCGAGTTCCTCGGCCAGCGCCGCGGCCAAGTCCACCTCGAAGCCGATGTTCTTGTCGGGGTGGTCCGGATCCTTGACCTATCATAGCGCGCGCCCTGGCGGCAGCCAACTGCCTTTCCTCTTGCGGACAGCGGTCCATTGACAACGCTCCATCCTGTTCGACGAAAGGAACTGGACATGTTTTTGTTTACACGCTGGGGATTCGCCTGCGTCCGCTGGCTGATGACCGCCGGATTTTCGCTGCTGATCGTTCAATTGCTGATTCTCGAAACGGGCGACCGCCGGCCGTTTGTCCAGCGGTTGGCGCTGCGCGGAGTGGTCGTGGTCGAATCGGCTTGTGGGCATGCGAAGGACTTTATTTTTGCCGATGCAACGGCGAGCCCTGATACGGCCGACGGTGAAGTCGATTCGTCAGGAGCCGATTCCCCACCCCTGCCAGAGCTGCCGCCCAGCGACCGTCAATCGCTGGAATCGGATCTGCCCGAGGATTTTCTGGACCAGTTGGAACAGGCCCTGGCGCGATCGGGCAAGCGGGCCGATCTGGATGCCTGGGCAGAATTCCGCGTGTCGCGCGAGCGGGCGGCTCGGGTCGAGTCGGCGGTCAAGCTGGCTCGAAACCTGCCGCCGCAATGGTGGACCGTGGACGGCGAAATGGTCAACCAACTGGACTTGCCGACCGTGCTGCGGAACCGGACGCGGAAGTAGTTGCCCGGGCCGAAGGGCCTTGATCGTAAGCTTGCGAAATGCAGTCAGTGCCAGCGGTTGGTGTCGGGGAATTCACCGTAGCCCGAAACGCAAGTTTTGAAGTTGCGCATTCCGCCGTGCTTGTACGCCAAAGGCGTTGTGTCCCACAGCCCAGGGTTGCGCAGCTACCCTGGGTTCGGTCACCGGAGTTCCCTCATCTACCCCAACGGGGTTGCATCACGGACGGCACCCACCGCGACGAAACCCCGTTGGGGTACCGGGTCCCTGCGCCGCCGCGTCCCAGGGTAGCCGCTGCGCGGCAACCCTGGGCTGCGAGATGCAACCGCTTCGCGGTATTCCATGCCGCACCGCGCCAGGATGTGCAACTTCAAAAATTGCGCGTCGGGTTAGTGGGAAGCGACCGCTAGCACTTCGCAGTGTTACGATCAAGGCCGGCCGAGAACAATCAATCTTGCCCATCTTAATACCGCCAGATATGGCGCGCCGGGGCTTCGCCCCGGACCCCACGGCGGCTGCGCCGCCTACACGTAGCCGCGTCTCGCCGAGACGCGATGCCAGTCTCGGAGAGACTGGCCTACGTGGACGCTCCGCCTTCCGCTACGGCTCGAAGGGGTTCGGCTCCGCTGCGCTACGCTGCGAACCCCTTCGGCCTGCGCTACAGGCTCCGCTCTTGACTGGACAAGACTTGGACAGACGGGTCGGAACTGCGGGCCACGCGGAAGCCCAGGACGTAGTCCCGCCCCCCGGGCGTGACCCCGTAGCGATCGGCCGGCCGGCAGTACACGCCGTCGTCGTTCCAGCCGCCGCCACGGACCACCCGGTACGAGCCCGTCGAGGGGTTCGTCGGCCCCTTCGGATCGAACCAATCCGAGCACCATTCCCACACATTGCCCAACATGTCGTGCAGCCCCCAAGCGTTCGGCTGCCGCCCTTTGACGGGCAATGTTCCGGTCTCGCTATCGAAATGAGCCACCAGCCGCAGGTCGTCTTCGGTTACCAAGTCGCGACGTTCGCCGCCGTCGGTCTTCATCCGGCAGTACGGCCCCTCGGCACCTGCGCGGCAGGCGATCTCCCATTCGGTCTCCGTGGGCAAGCGGTACACGCGACTCTCGCCCCACGCGCCCAACCAAACGCAGAACAACGCCGCCTCGTACCACGCCACCTCGACCACGGGGCAATCGGGATCGACGCTGTATTGGGTACGGCGATCCTCGTGGTCGGGGGCGAATAGTTCGAACTGGGCGTTCGTCACCGGGGTTCTGGCCATCTCGAACGGCGCGTCCAATTCCGCCCAACGGCGCGTCCCTTCCCAGTCGAAGCTCTCTTCACCTTCGGAGGGTCCGACGGCGAAACGCATGGTCTGACGCAGCGCATCCTCACGCGGGGGAATCTCTTGAAAACCATCGCGGATCCCGATCGCGATGGGATTTCCCGACCGAAGCAGTTGCGGAAACTCGCCGAGAAAACGAACGCCGATGGATTTTGCCAAGTCGAGATCCGACCCTCGCACCAGTTCCCAAGCCGCGTGCAGATAGCGGCTGTCGCGGCGCTGAAGCACGAAGGCCGAATCCAGTAGCGCCGCCGTCTCGGAATCGACGTCCGGCTTCTCGTCATCGTCAGTCCACAATTCGCTCCAACGCCAATCACGATGGACCAACCAGCGGCACAAACGATCCAGGTCGTCGGGCAGTCGGATGCCATCGGCGTGGATCGCATCCGCGACCACAAACGGGTTACCGCACTGGATCAGGTCCTTGGCCAGCGCAACCAACGGGTCGTGCTGGTTTTCGGCCGCCAGGTGCGAAAGGGCGAAACGAAACACCGAGTGCCACGCCTCCGACCGGGCGTTGATCTGGACCGCCGCCGCGTATTCGTTCTCGGCCACCCGCTCGGAGCTTAGGCCCGGCGGCGACATCATCCGCCGGCGCGGATAGTTGCGTGCCAGTTCGAGGCCGGCAAAGTACTCGCAAAAGGAAAAATGCCGCCACGCCAGCCGGATCTCCTGGCCCGACTCGACGATGCCTCCGCACGTGACCACGTTCATCTGGTCCAAGGCGTCCCGCAGCTCCCGCGCGCTGCCGTCCGTCTGCTGCGAGTGCTTCACGGACTTCATCAACTTGTCGAGGTCCTCGCCCTCGACCCCGCCGCGAGGATCGCCCGCCTGAAAGCGATTCCAGGCGATCTGCCGCAAGCCCCGCTGGACGTCGCCGGGGCTCTGGAAGACCTTCCGGTCCAACTCGGATTTCTGCAGGGACCTCCAGCCCTTGTCGATCAGCTGCTGGACCGCGCGCGTATAGACGTCGTAGCGATTGCGGATGTCGTCCAGACCGCCGGGGGACGCGGCCAAGTCGCGGAGCATCTTGAGCAACAACGGCTGGTCGACCAGGGCCGCCCAACGCTGCTTCCGGGCGATCGATTCCCTGTGCGTCCACCTGTCCTTCCGTTCTTCCTCCGTCTCCAGCACCGCCCCCGCCCACTCGCCCAGAAACTCGCGCTGCTGCGGCTCATCGAACTTGTCCAACCGCAACTGTGTCCAGCGGCGGTCTTCACGTTGCTCGAAGGCCGCGTCCGCGTTCAGGGCGTTCGGGCGAGTTTCGGTGACATACGGCCGACCGGTCATCAGAACGCGGCAGTCGCCGATGCCGTGGGCCAGGAAACTCGACATGCCGGCCAGCTTGTCCCGGATCGTCTGGTCCAAGGCATCCAGCAGGAACACGACCCGGCCCGCGTCGACCTGCCGCTCGAACCACTGCCAGCGTTCCGCTTCCTTGACCTCCGGCGGCAAGAACGGCGCCAGCGAATCGGCCATCCGCCGGCGGACGGCCGGCGGATCGTGCCAGGGCAATTCCGACAGCCCGCCAAGCCGCACGGGCAGCGGGCCGCCGGGCTGCTGGGCCATCTGCCGCTGGCATTCGACCAGCAGCACCGACTTGCCCAATCCCGAATGGGCCAGCAACAGCGTCCGCGGATGGGGCAGGCGGCCGGCCAGTAGCTGGGCCACTTCGTCCCGTGACAGCGGGTCGTACCGTTTCTCGGCCTCCGGCGGCATTGCCTCGCCGTCCACATCGCGGTTCCGCATCCGCCCCGGCGCCGGCCGGGACAGCGAGGGCACGACGTAATGGCCGCACAACTCGCCGATCCGGCGAGCCGCATCCGCCGCCAGTTCCGGCTTGGCACGGCTGGTGATCCGTTCCCAGCACGCCAGTTTCTCATACGCCTGATCGACGTGGGCCACGGGGATCAAGCGGATCTCGCCGTTGCCGATATCAACCGGCCGGCCCTGGTTGCGGCGGATCTCCGGCTGGTCCGCCGCCACCAGGATCTCGGTGATTTTCTTAACTCTCAACGCCTTGGGCAACGTTTTTCTGTCGATCTCGCGCACCTCGCCCAGTCGCATGCCGGTGTCGCCCGGCGTCGCCAACTTGGCCGTGATCGCGACTTGCTGGTCGAGCAGCTCGCCCGCCTCCAGCGCCCGCAGTCCGCAACAGACCGCTGCTTCGGCCGAGCGGCCTTCGATTTGCGAGTGCCGGCGTTGGTACGGCTCCGCGACCAGTTCGAGAGACCAGGCGATATCGAAGGGAACGCTCCTGGTCCCGAACGCCGCCGCCCAGGCATTGGACAGGCCGATCCGGAACGACTCGTCCAGCCGCGTGTAGCCGGCGCTCGACGGATCGGCAAACAGCCCGCCGCAGCCGCCATCGAGCCGCCGCAAACGCAGCCGGGCCAGCGCGCCGCTGGAAGTGCCGGTGAGCCGGTCGGCCAGCAGGATCCACGTCTGGACGCGGTGATCGTCCGCCGCCGCTTCGTCCCGGCCGTAGACCCAGCCAACGGTTTCGCCCACCATTTGCAGACCGGGGTTTCGCCAGCCGAACTTTTTCGCTAACTTGGCAAACATATCCACCCATCGCTCGCCGTCCGGCAACCGCTGGAGGAACGCCGGTCTATGCTCCGCAGATTCGGGAGCGTAAGAAACGCCGGGCGAGGCGAAGAATCGGGCATAAGCTTTTGTCGCCCGCCACAGGCCCGCGGTCAATTCCCGGACGCCTTTTTCGGTCTGGCAGATCGCGCGGAGCAAATTGATCCGCGTCTGCAACAGCGGCAGCGTCTTGGGCAGATAGTCCTCCAGCCGGCTCACCAGATCATCGAGCTGAGTAAACCGCGGCAGCTGTTCCTGCGGCGTGGACCACGTTTGCCTGGCAAACTCCAGCAGCAGGCAGCTCGAACCCGCAAAATGCTCGTGCCAGCAGGCGTAGATCCACTCCTCGTCGGGCTGCGTCTGCCGCAGCTCGCGGTCGAAAGCAGCGAGCGCCGCGTCCAACGCGGCCAGCGGGTTGTTTTCGTCCTGACGCAGTTGCCAGATTTCCCGGATCATGTTGTCCATCAGCATACACGATCGAGTGTCAGGTGGCGAGAGGCTGGATCGCCCGGTCGTAGACGAACAGCGGTTCCTCGTAGCGTCGGGTTCCCGGCGTATCGTAGACGATCGAGGGGCCTGGATACCGGGCGGGGACGCGGGCCTGCAGTTGCGCGAGCCAGCCGGCGCGGGCGGCATCGTCCACCGTCGCCTCGAGCAGTTCCAGCGGCACATTGACTCCCAGCACCCGTCCGCGGCGCAAGACGATCCGCATGATCTCGGCGGGGATCCGCTCGCCGGCTTGCACCTGCCGGGCGACTTGTTCGCGGCCGATGCGGGCGAATCGCACGAACAGGTTCGCACGCCGGTTGGCGGCGAAGATCTCGGCCAGCGCCTGGGGGCGCCCCGGCAGTTCGGCACGAGCGAGCCGGGAGGGCCGATACAGGTTGGTGAGCGTCTGCAGCACGTCGGCGTGCCCCCGTCCGCTGGAGGCGATAGCCCAGGCACGGCAGCGCGGCACGTCGAAGATCCCCAGCCAGGCGATGGCCCGCCCGGCCTGCACCCAAGCTTCCGCCGCCGCCGGCGCGAGCGCTTGGATGTCCAATCCATAGCTGAAAAGCTCCGCCAGCCACGCATCCACGCACTCGACCAGCCCGACGTGAAACCAGGTGTCGAGCGTCACGCGCTGCTCGTCGCCCAGCGGGACGAACTGGACCAGGGCGTGCGAACAACCGGCGGCGCGCAGGCATTCCAGCCGGTGATCCCCTTCCAGGACGACCAGCCGCGTGCCGACTCGCGACACGATCAGCGGATTGGCCAGATAGCCGTCGCGTTGCATCCGCCGGCAGAGCGCGCGCTGGCGGCTCAGCCGGTACTCCTCGTGCCGTTGCAGATCGTCGAGCCGGAGAAACCCGAGCGCCGAGCCGGGAACCTCGTCCCGGTCGCGTTGACCGATACTCGATCGCGAACCAGGCCCCGCTGCCGGGGCGATGATAGAACACGTACTCATGGCCATGCTCCTTAGGACGCGGGGTGAATCGAAAAACCACGGCCACACTGCGGCGTGAGTGCGTGAGCGTGGCCCGCTGATTGGGAAAAAGGCAGTTGGTCCCCCAGGCCAGCGATGAATGTGCGTGCCCCCCCCCCCACACACACACCACTACCCCCCCCCCCGGAAAAACTAGGTCTTTTTTCTGAGTTGCCGCGCGCGGTAACTGCCTGTCTATTATTAGACTCGAGCGCAGTTTTTTATCACGTGTTGGAGGAGCCATGTCCAAGCAAGAGATCATGCAACGCGTCGCCGATCAGTTGTGGCGGGAAAGCTGCCGCGAGGCCGGTGTCCAGGAAAGCGAAATCGCGGGGATTACCGTTCGGCTTAACGAGGATGCGAGACGTTGGGAAGTCGCCGTCCGTACGGTGGACGGCCGTTCGCGGACCATCCCGTTCGCGACGGCCGTGGCTCGGCATCTGGCCCGCCCGTTGAAGCCGAACGGCGGAGAGGCGAGCCAGCGAATCCCCGTCGAACTGCAGCGACAAGCTCGAATCGAGCCGGCGTTGCGCTATTTGGGAGTTTTCGGATTTGGGATCGCGGCGCAGGACGAGCGCCGGCTGAGGGAATGGCTGTACGGCACCGGCGAAGAATCCGAAGCCCAGGGCGACTTCGACGCGTACTATCCTGGCGAGATTCAGCGCTGTGCAGGCGTCATTGGCGCGATCCTCTGCAGCGAAAACGACCAAGCCGGTTTCTCTGAACGCTGGGCCGATTTCCGCGGCGAAAAGTTTCGCCCGGATGATGCCGCCGAATACGGCCGGAAATGGCATCGCCTGAGTTCCTGGAATACGCAGCAGGTCGCTTTCGAAGAACACCTCAGTACCGCTTGCATCGCCTCGGATGAATGGCTCACGTTCCGCGCATTAAAGAAGCAGTGGCATGGGCTGAAGTCGGGCCTTGTCGGCCCCGCTGCGACCTACTCGCCGGACGGCGGTTCGGAGGGAACACAGCTACAGATTCGGCCCGTGCCGGCGTGCCAATGTCCGACGTGCGCCAGGTGGGAACTGGTCAAGCTCGACAACACCTGTAGCGGCACCGTGTACGGGCATGTTCCGCATATCTGCGGCTACAAACCGAAACCCGCCGGCAAACCCGGCCAGAACGATGATCGTGTTCTTCGAATTATTGCCAAGGACCGCTGGTTCCCGGTCCAGACCTGGAAATGCCGCCGATGCGAGCGTCTATTCTTCTTGCCGGACGGCGAACTGTATCGTCAACGAGCGGCGGCGATCCTGAAGGTTCTTGACGGGCAGTGCGCAGCCAACGCAGCGGCGGCTGACTCGGGCACCGTCACGAAGAAGGAGATTACGACGTACATCGCCCAGTTCAGACAATTGACCCGGGACGAACAGGATCGCCTGCGCGAGCAACTCGAATCGCGATCCCGCGCAGTCGCATATCCTTGCCCCCACTGCGGCGCCACCAGCGGTTGGTCTCCCGGCGCAACCTTCTGGATACCGGCCAGTGAAAGCCCCCCGCGGGAGATTGTGGACAAATACGCCGGGTTCGAACGGACGGCCGAGCAGTTCGGCGACGGCGCTGCTGACGGTATCGATCGTTTCGATCGTAGCACCCAGTCCGACGCTGCACCGGATCAGGTGCTGCAACGCGATCGGCTGCGTGAGGCCGCTCGGAGACTGGCTGAACGCGTACAGCCGGGCACGCCAGAATACCTGTTCGTGCAAATCCACTACCTCGACGACCCGCCTTTATCTGTTCAGAGGGAATTCAAGGCATTGGCACCCGGCGAGCGCCGGCAGGCCTTAGTCCGGCTGCAGGATTTGATGCACCAGATTGAGATCCAACTCGAAGAAGTAGGTTGGGAAATGGAATGGAGCGACGAAAAACCAAGCGAGTGAATACGACGCGCCGATGGGCTTGGCACGCTGGAGCCAGGCAGGACGATCATTGGCCATCGGACATGGATGTTTCGGGAACCGTTTTGCAAGAACTCTGGGTTGGGAGATAACCACCATGACAGCGATTACGTTTCATCAACTGTATCAGAAGATCGACGACGAGGCCCGCTCCGCAGTTATCGAATTGCTGGAGTCGATGAGCCATCAACTGAGGTTTGAATTGGGCGCGGACCTTCACATTGCCAACGATGACGTGACGGTTTTCGTGCGTTGTGTCCGCATGGACGAGCAGCATTTTTACTACGCGGGCGTCGTACTGGCCGGCGTTCCGGCAGGCCGCGAAGTCGCAGATATTCCCTGGGGCCTGCGGAGCAGTGCGGGCCGAGAGATCGGCCAAGGCGTCACGGGAACCGGCGGCCATTTCGGGTTTTACGTGTCCAAGCGGCTCGCCGAAAGCTCCAATCCCGTCATGCTCTGGTTCGGCCAGACCGTGGCGGCTGATGCGCCGCGTGAAGCCCCCTGCGTCCCCCGATCTGCCATCCTCGAAATCGCCCGCGTGCTCGCCGATTTTCATCAGGTGAACGCCGGGCAGGAGGACCAGCCGATCGCCGCGCCGGCGCTGCGGCGGTTGGACGATGCCCGCCATGACGCGTGGCGCTGCCGGGCGACGGTCGGGGCGGCCCAGGCGGCGGAGGTGCATGAGGCCCTGGCGGCGTATGCGGCCGACGACGGCCCGCAGCCGGCGACGGACGAGCGGTGGGTCCATGTCCAGGGCGATGAGGTCTGGCTGCGGTTTCCCGCGGAACTAGTCCCGTACGGCGTGGTCCGGCTGTTGGCGACGACCGAGGATCTGCTGGTCGGGACCTGCCTGGTGCCGTTGATCAAGGCCAAGGCGGTCCGCTATAGCCAGTGCCCGGCGAGCTGGGTGGTGGGCGACCGCGATCCCCGGACGTTAGACTGGTACGCCCAACCGGCGACCGTCGAGACCCTGCCGTGGTTCGCGGCCGGCGAAGTCGAAGCCTTGTTGCAGCGGGCCGATGTCCGGGATCATGAGGAACTGGCAGGCAAGGTCCGCGAATTACTTGAATTGGCCCAACAACGTGAAGCGGAGGTGTCCCATGACGGAATCTGAGCGGATCGAGAATGCGGGATCCGAGAAGGCGGGTCCGTGGCTGAAACGGCTGGCGCAGATCGCCGCCGACCCGCAGGGTTGGGATCCCGGCGCGCGGCGGAAGGACTTTTTCGGCGAGGACTGGATCCTGCCCCGGGCTTTCTGGGAAGCGTTGGCCGCGGGGCAGATCGCCCCGCTGGCCGAGCTGCTGCCGCGGCTGCTGGAGCGGCCGTTTGAGGATTTGTACACCGACCGGGCGGTGGCCGAGCAGGGCGGGCATTTGGCGCGGGGCGCGATCCTGGCGGTTCTGGCGGCTTGCCGGTTCGCTCAGCGCCGGGAGCCCGCCGAGGTGGTCAAGCCGTTGCGGCAGGCGGCCGGCTGGTTCGACCGGGCCTGGCCGGCGGCGTGGGACAACCGGCCGGCGGTGCTGGAGCGGGACGATCCGTGTTTTGCCGCCTATGCCGCTCGGCCCGGGGCTGGTCGGCCCGGTGACGCCGGCCCCGCGGACCAAACAGTCGGGTTCTGGACCGCGTGGGACCTGTTCGACCGGTTGTTGGGGCCGACGCGGGATGAAGCGTCCGGGCGGGCTTGGTCCGTGACGGCGCTGCCCGGCCGGTTGGCCCTGCCGTGCCGCACGGCCCGGCTGCCGCTGGTCCTGGCGGATCTGCAGTTGGGGCAGGGCAAGCTGGCCCTGCTGACGGTGACACTGGTCCGGGACAACGGCTGTGCATTCTGCCCGGACCCGATGGCGATGGGCTTGGCGGCGGTGCAGGATCGTCCGGCGGCGGCGGGCGCGGACTACGACGCGGCGCGCGATCCGCACAACTTGCACGACTCGATGCAGCAGGTCTGGCGGTGGGCGGGGTTGCCGGACCAGGGCTATCGGGGGCGGTGGAGCTGGACGACGCTGACCGCCGAGACGGTGCAAGGGCTGCCCAAGCCGGGCGGCGCCGATCCGCTGATCGTGCAGACGCTGCGCGGCCGTTCAGCCGAAGCGGCCGTGTGCTGTGCGCTCTGGTCCGCCCGCGGGGGAATCCCGGGCGAGCCGGAGCAGGAATTGCCCTTGGACCGGCACGCGACCGTGACGGCCCAACTGGCCGCCGGGGACGGCGGGGGTGATCGGCGGCAGCTGCGGCTGGCGCCGGTCGAAGCGGTGCAGGCCAAGTCGCGGGCGGCCCGCGGGCAGTTGCAGTTATTGGTGGTTGCCGATCGTCAGCCGCGGGTGGCGGCGGAGCCCGGGGTGCGGATCGTCTCGCGGGCCAGCGTGGGCGCGGCGTTCGAGTGCCTGTTGGGCATGCATCGGCATGTGGCGAATTACCAGGACCACGTCGCGGCCCGCTGGCAGGCGAATTGGACGGACGAGTCGGCCAGCGGGCCCGGGGAGTCCGCGAGCGAGCCCGACAAGCCGCCGTTTCTGGAATCGCAACGGATCGAGCTACTGACCGAAACCGAGAACCCTCGGGCGTATTTGCAGCCGGCGTATTTCCGCAGCCGGCGGCGGGCCGCAGGCGGACCGGGGCCCCATGCCGATTCGCGTGCGGACCCCTGGGCCGACATCTCGCGGGACCAGTTCCTGGGCCGGGAGCCGCTGCCCGGTTGCGATTTGCGCCGCGCGGTGGTGACCACCGACGCTGGGCTGGGCAAGACGTCGAACCTGGAGTGGGCGCACTGGCAGATCAACGGCGCTCGCGACGGGCGGCTGGCCCTGTTCGTGCCGGTGAATGAGCTGCCCGATTCGCTGGACCGGTTCCTGCCGGAAACCCTGGTGCGGCGTTTCCGCTGTCTGTTCCGCGACAACGCCGTGGTCCCGGGCAATACGGCGGAGAAGTTGCCAGCGGAAGAGGCCGAGCTGATCCTGCGGCGGCTGCGGGACCAGGGCCGGCTGGTGCTGCTGTTCGACGCGCTGGACCAGACCGGCGCGGCGTCGGCCCCGATTGCGACCTTGGCGCAGATCGCGTCCAGCGACGCCTGGCGGGGCTGCCAGATCGTACTCAGCGGCCGGCCGCACGCGCTGGTGCAGCACTGGGACACGCTGCTGGCCAACCGCGGGATCGGCTGGCGGTTCCTGCAGGTGGACGAATTCGACCGGGACCAGCAGGAGCGGTACCTGGGGCGAACGGCCGGCGGCCAATCGCGGTACGGGTTTATCCGTCCCGAGGCCCACGAGATCCTGGGCACGCCGCGGGTGCTGCGGTATCTGCGCGGGTTGACCGACGCTCAACTGGGCCAGGTCCGCACGCCCAGCGACGTGTATTGGAAATCGCTGCGGCATCTGGTCAGCGAAGGCATGCAGCAGTCCCCGACGGCGCGTTCGATGGGGCTGTCCGCCGGAGCGGCGCCGCCCAGCGAAGTCCTCACCAATGCCCTCCGGCGGGCCTTGGGACTGCTCGGCGCCATCGCCTTTGAAATGACCTGTACGGCCGCTCCGGCCGGCGATGGCCCGTCGGCGTCCGACGGGGCGCGGCCGCAGCCGAACTTTGACCAGATCGCCCCCGGGCGCTTTGGCCGTTTTGTCGATTGCGTCGTCCAGCGCGAGCAGACGAGCGACGCGGAGCGCAAGCGGACGCGGAAGCGGAAGCGGGAGTCGACCACGGAGATCGATATCGACCGCCTGGCGACGTTGAATGGGATTCTGGAACATGGTTTCTTTGACACCGACCAATCCGTGGGCCTGCGGCAGATCCTGTGGCGGAACCCGAGCTTGCAGGAATTCTGCGCGGCCTACTGGATGTCGCAATTCTGCCTGGAAGACGACGTCCGGACGCTGGCCGGGTGGTTGCACCTGCCCGACGATCCGCTCAGCGAAGCGTACTATTGGATCTGGCGGTATGCGGCGGAGATGCCGGCCGAGGCTCGGGACCCGGTGGCTTGGCCGCGAGCCATGTCGCCGCTGTACCATCCCGGCGACGGGCAGACGGCGCGGCGCTCGAACGAGATGATCTACCGCAGCTGGCCGGCGATGCAGCAACACGCCCGGCAAGACGCTGCGGCCCGGAAGATCCTGGACGATTTCCAGGGTGAATTCGAGCGGATCAAAAGCGGCCAGCTGGGGACGCCCGACCAGCAGCGGGCGGCGGCGGAATTCGCGGCGAGTTTTGTTCCGTTGAAGGGCGGCACGTTCCTGCTCGGGCGGCCGAAGGACAAACCGGTTCCGGTGGATGAGGAGTACCTGGACAAAGTACGCGCCGTGTTTGCGGAGAAATCGCCGGAGCAGATGGCGCAAGCCGTGCTGGGGAAGTGTCCCACCGAACGGAACGCGAAACGACAGTGGGAGCAAGAGTACGCCAGGGAGGTGGAAGCTTTTAGGTCGCCATCGGGGCCCGAAAGAAAGGAGCGTTACGCACAGTTGTATGCCGGTGGGGCGGGCGTGGACGACGAAACGCCCGCCCAGCGGGAACAGACGGTGAAGGCGTTTGAACTTTGCTGCGATCCGGTGTTGAATTGTTGGTATCGGCTGTTCGACCCGCAGCACGGTTTACGGCCATCGTGGTATCGAGACGACTATGCGAAGTACAGTCCCGATCCGGATACTCCGGTGATCTACGTCGACTGGTACGATGCCTGGGTGTTCTGCCAATGGGTCTGCTGGGACGGTCGTGGTTCCCGCTTGCCCACGGAAAGGGAATGGGAGTACGCGGCCAAGGCGGGGACGGAGGACCAGCATTACTGGTGGGACGATGAATTTGATCCGAAGAAGTGCAACGCGGCGGGAGCCGTTGGCCGAACGACGGCGCCGGACGACGGGCATTGCAACGCGTGGGGACTGCGCGATATCTTGGGGAATGTGTTCGAGTGGTGCCAGGACTGGTACGCGGCGGACTACAGTGCTAGGGAGGGCTCGGGCCGGGTGAGCCGGGGCGGGAGCTGGAGCGGCGGGCCGAGGCATTGCCGGTCGGCGGACCGGAACAGGGTCTCGCCGGAGCTCCGGGGCAACGGCTTGGGCTTTCGCGTGGCCCGCAGTTCCGTCCTGTCAAGAGAAGAGCGGAGCCTGTAGCGTAGGCCGAAGGGATTCGCAGCGTAGCGCAGCGGAGCCGAATCCCTTCGAGCCGTAGCGGAAGGCGTAGCGAACGTATTCGAAGGAAAATCAAAGTTAAATCAAGATATCTACATCCTTTTTACCTATTTTGGCCATGCCGTTCAAATCCTTTATTGTCCCGGTCTTTCACGGCGAGTGGGCGGAGCGGGAACTGAATCAATTCCTCAAGTCGCACCGCGCGTTGCACGTCGAGCAGCGATGGGTGGATCAAGGGAGCAACTCGTTCTGGGCGGTGTGGGTTGATTATGTCGAGACGGCCGCCCCGGTGGCCGACGGCCAGCAGCCCGCGGCAGCCGGGTCGAAGAAGAAAGTGGACTACAAGGAGCGGCTCAGCACGGAGGACTTCGACGTTTACCTGCAGTTGCGGAACCTGCGCAAGGAGATGGCGGCGGAGGAAGGCTTGGCCCTGTACGCGGTCTTTACGAACGAGCAGTTGGCGCAAGTGGTCGAACGGCGTGCGCTAACCAAACCGGCGCTTCAGGAGATCGCGGGGGTGGGCGAAGCCCGCGCGGACAAGTATGGACCACGGCTCTTCGGGCTGCTGAACGAAGTCTGGAAAGGCGCCCATGAAGCGAGCGGGAAGGCTGCTGGAAAGGGTCGTTGAGCGGGACAACCTGCGGCTGGCCGTCCATCGCGCGCTCCAAGGGAAACGGGACCGGGCGGATGCGCGGGAGTTCACCTCGCATCTGGACGGCAACTTGAGGGAAATGGCGGACTTGGTTTGGTCCGGCGAGTTCCCCGTCGGCCGCTGCTCGCAATTCACCATTTACGATCCCAAAGAGCGTTTGATCACCGCGCCGTGCTTTGCCGAACGCGTGTTGCACCACGCGATCATGAACGTGTGCGAGCCGCAGTTCGAGCAATTCCTGATCGACGACACGTACGCTTGCCGCCGGGGAAAAGGACGGATTGCCGCATTGCACCAGGCGGTGCGTTTCTCGCGTCGCTTTCCCGTCCTGCTGAAATTGGACATCCGCAAGTATTTCAACAGCATTTTCTCGGCTGCCGGGTGTACCCCGATCATTTGAAGCTGAATCGCCGCAGCCGGGCGCGGTTCCGCTGCAAGTTATTCGAGTTGGAGACGGCTTTCGCGCGGGGCGAGTTGGACGAACAGATGCTGCAGCAGCGGGTAACAGCATTGGTCGCATTTACGACGGCCGGCGGCACCCGGAGTTGGAAATTCCGCACGGGTGTGTTACAAAGGATGTCGGTGAGCGGCCAGAGGGCTCGAACCGGGTGAACCGGGGCGGGAGCTGGAACAACAGGCCGAGGCATTGCCGGTCGGCGAACCGGAACAGGAACTCGCCGGAGAACCGGAACAACGGCTTGGGCTTTCGCGTGGCCCGCAGCTCCGCAGACCGAGTGGATGCTCGGCCCGACGGAACCGGCCGCTTCCCGGCTCGCGCGACGTGCGCGGGCAAAACGCGTCCCGGGCCGCCGGGTGCTGGTAGCGCGTGGTGGATGCCCGCGTCGAACGCTCGCGGCGGCCGTTTTTCTTGTGCCCTTTGTGCTTTTTGTGGCCCTTCTTCACCGTGCGGTCGGTCCCGTTTCCGCTCAACGGTCGCCCACCTCGACCGCCAATTCCTGGAGTGCCGCGGGCCGCTGGAAGCGGTCGAGGTCCATCACGAACGATCCCGTCACATCGCAGGTTTTGAAATCCGGATCGCGAAACAGTCGGGGAACCGTGATCTCGCAAGGCCCTTGCCAGACACAGCGCAACCGGTTTCGGCCCTGGTCGGTGATTTCGCAGCGGGCGATTCCCACGGCGCCGATCCGGCCGGTCGGATGGCGGCGCTGGACGGCGGCCGCGGCCAGGTGCCGGGCGGTTTGCCGGGCCCATTCGCTGGGCGCGGCAGCCGCATCTCCGGTTTGCGGATCGTCTTGGTCGCCGGACGGTTCGTCCAGGATCGCCCGTAGCGTTTCCCAGACGGTCTGGTCGCCCAGTGCCAGGGTGTGCAGGGTCAGGTCGCGCACGTCGTCGGACTGGCGGGACCGAGGCCAGCAGACGACGACTTCGACCGGCCGGTTGGTTTGGTTTTCGTAGCGGGCGGCGGCGGGCGTCAGACGCAGTTGGGCCGATAATGCATGCACCACGCCGTCGTGGCCCTGACGCAAGAGGGGCGGCATGGCGTCGATTTGCGGTTCCGGCAGCCGCAGGTACGGAAGATAAATGCGGCCCGAATCGGCCCACGGCGTCGCGAAACCTTGGATCACCAGATCCGTGTAGCGGACGTCGCACGGCAGGTCCAACTCGCGATTGATCCGGCTCAGCACGAGCGAGTCGGGGGCCAGCGGCCCGTAGCGCGGCGCGGCGAGGGCCGCGGGCCGTGCCAGAGCGCCGATGCCCAAGTGCGGGGCGGCCACGCAAATCAGATGCGCGACGCTGCCCGGCGGGTACGCCTGGTTCTCCAAACCGCCCTGCATCCATACGCGGGCAGCCACGCCGCTGGCGCTGTACGCGACCAGGCGGATCTGCCGGGCGCCCGTCAGCGACCGCAGCATCCCAACCGCGCTGGCCAGTTCGCGGGCACGGCTGTCGAGTCCGTCCGTTTGGGCCGGCAGGGACGAGGCGAGCAGGTACACGTCGGCGCGGTCGGCGGGCGCTGCGCCCAGCGTGTCCAAGTGGGCGGGCAGGACCTGTTCCGCCCGCGGGCGGATCACGCCGCCGATGCTCCAGCCATGCTGATGGACGAGGTAGCCGATAAAGCCCGTCCAGTGCAGCCGGCCGTCCGCCGCGGGCAGGTATTCGCCCCACGTTTCCTCGCCGGCCTTGCTACTGATCATCGGACCGGCGCCTTGCAGCAGCAACGTCACGCCCCGCGCGTCGTGCGGAGCCGCCGCGACGGGCGCGCTTCCGGGCCCGAGGATCGCCAGGCCCAGCAGGGCGATCAAGAGGAAGGACGGCCGGTGCATGGTGTTGAGTGGTGTTGGGTGGGGCATGGGGGCGACTTTCTCCGAGAGATCGCAGGGACGTGTCAGATTTCCTTCTCCGTGTCCTCTGTGCCTCTGTGTTTCATTTCTCTGAACGAGACCGATGGAGGTTGGCGACTCCGATCATCGAATACCTGGAAACGCAGAGGCACAGAGGTCACAGAGCCTTCCCGGTATTTCAGCGACGGCTCCGTACCAAATCACCGCCGTCCGCGCCGCACAGGCGGCAGTCCGGCGCCGGGCCGACCGGGGCCGCGTCGGTCCGCAGTCCGTGACCCGGTTCCCAGCGCAAGCGGTGCCAATGCGACGACCGCAACCTGCCGGCCAGGAGGTCCAGCCACAACTGGACCGCCGCGGCGACGGTCAGCGAATTCAACGTGATCAGCGACCCGGCCCGCTGCTGGTGCCACGGCTGGGGCGCCCGCCGGGGCAAGGCGCCGGGCGGGGCCAGCAGTTCATAGCGGGCCTGTTCTTCGTTCCGCAGTCCTCCCACGCAGCAGACACAGCCCATCCGCGGCAACAGCAAGCGGACATCGCCGGCCAAGACCGCTGGGCCGTTTTCCTCCTCGAACGCGACCCCGGTGCCGACGTCCATGTGGACTTTCAGGAACCGCCGCGCCAGCCGGGCAGCGGCCAGCCGCGGGGTATCGTGGTCGACGCAAGTGACGATCAGATCGACGCCCGCCGCCTTGGCCGCGACCGAATCGTGCGTTGCCGAGTGCGGGAGGCTGGCGATCGAGCAGTCCGAGCGGAAGGCGTGCAAACGCTGCTGCAACGCCTCCGTTTTGGCTCGGCCTACGTCCTGTTCCGTGATGCAGAACCCGGCATCGAAATTCTCCAGCCCCAAGCGATCGGGGTCCACCACGGTCAGTGCGCGGATCCCCAGGGCGACCAGCTGGAAAGCCAGCGCCGATCCATTCCGCCCGGCGCCGACCAGCAGCACGCGCGCCGCGGCGACTTTGCGCCACGTCGCGTCCCCCAACGCTCCGCGCGTCCGGCTCCAACGTTGCAGGTCGCCCGCGGACCCCTCGGGGCGTTCTTCGGCTTCGCGGCGACCGGCCCGCAACATCCCGGGGCCCACGACGCGGATCGCTTCCAGCGGCCGGACTTCGCCGTTCTCCACCACGGTGCCGTTCCACGCCGACCGCTGGGCCCCCAGCCCCACCAGACCGACCGCCAGCAACTGCGTCTTGCGCGGCCGCAACTGGTCCAGCCAGCCCCGCACGTCGCCGGTTTCCGGTCCGGGCGCGCCCAGGACCACCCAATCGCACAGCGGCGGGCGTGCTTCGCCCGTGGGGAAGCGGTCGGTGGCCTGGAGCGAGTCGACCAGCAGCTCGTCCGCGCCCTCGTGCCGGTTGCGTCGGCACGTGCCGACGGCCAGGCGGCCGGGATGCAGCAGCAGATCCGCCAGCGCGGTCTCCCACAGCTCGCGGGGCAGGACGAGTTCGTAAGGCGGACGGTCGAACATGGGCCGTTCCTTTCCCGCGCGACGGGGAGCATGAGATCATGGGGCCGCAACCAAGACCTGTCTCAATCGAACGACTGCACGGCCCGCAGCCGGGCCAGTTCTTCCTGGCGTTTCCGGTCGAGGGCGACGCGCTGCTCGCGTTCCAACCGCGCCAAATCCGCGCCGAGTTCCGGCGAGACGGGATACTGTTCTTCGGCGGTGGCCGGGAACTTCCGGACCGGAAGGACTCGTAAGACGGTTTCCGTTGGCATGACGAAATCTCCTTTCGCGAACAAGTCAGGCCCTTGTGGGCAAACGATCGAACCAAAACGTCCATGTTGCGAGGCATGGTCAGCGGAGTGACTTAGCGACCGCGCAGGAATATGTTGTTCAATTTCAAAGTAGTAGGCACACTCCGTGTGCCGTAAACTGCGGACGGCACACGGAGTGTGCCTGCTACAATTTTCTCAAGTTATCTCTGCGCGGTCGTTTATTGGCGTATTCCCCTGCCCCACATTCCCCTGCCCAAGTCACTCCGGCATGGCCGGACGCAGGGGCAAGGCCCGCAGGGTAATCTCGCAGTTCTGAAGTTCGCCGGCCGTGGGCCGGGTGACGGTCAGGCCGGGTTGGGCGGTGAAACAGATCTCGCCCGCCCAGTCGTGGCGGGACAGGTCTTTGTCAAAGACTACGATCCGGACACTGTCGCCCGCCTGACAATCAAAGGCGGTTTCCGTGAGAAAGCGATATTGGTTCCGGACCGCGTCCGTCTGCTTGACCAGCAGGCCGTTGACGTACAGCTTGCAAAAGGGATCCGGGGCATCGGCGTCCCAGCGCCAACCGTTGGGCTTGAGCCGCTGCAGGGCGATCGAATCGATGACGCCGCGGAGAGCGACGGGGGGCTTTTCCATCCGGTCCAATCCGCATACCCGCTGCCAGTCAACACCGTCCGGCGTCCTGACTTGGATCATAATCGGCAGCTGCGGCTGGCCGTCCTGCCGGGGCGGCACGCGCAGCGCGGCGGTCAACGTATTGCCAACCGGCTTGAGGCGGACGGGGCGCAGGTCTTGATCCGGAATCCAGACCAGCCCCTGCACAAGGCCCGAGACAGGGCCTTGCGGTTTGACAATCACGTCCACCTGGCCGCCGGCGTCCGGGGCCACCGGCGGCTCGAATTTGACGTCCAAGGCGACTTCGCCCAGCAGCTCCTGGACGTACTCGACCGGCGTGGCGCGTCCGAAGCTCTCGTAGCGCTGCGTCAGGATGCCGATCAGCTGGCCCGCTTCGTCCAGCAACGGACTGCCGCTGTTTCCGCCCGCCACCGGGGCTCCGACATCGATCCAGCACAGCCGCCCGTCGCCGTCCCGGCGCAACGAAGTCACCGACCCGACGGAGATCGACACGGACGGGTTGCGGGGCCCGTCGCCCGTCCAGCCGCCCAGCGGAAAGCCGGCGCAGCGGACGGCGGCGGTCAACTGCAGATCGCGGGTCGAACCCAGCGGGATCCATGGCAAGACGCGTTCGGCAGGGCATCGCAACAGGGCCAGATCGCGGTCCGGATGCACGCCGATCACCTCTGCCGGGATCTCATATTCGTCCGCCGTGGCGGCGTGGAAGACCACCCGGATCGTATTGGCCAGGCGAATCACGTGTTGGTTCGTCACCACCAGGCCGTCCGGCGCGACGCACACGCCGCTGCCGGTGCGCGCACAGGGCTTGCCGTCGGCGCCGAGGGCTTCGACCTTGATGTAGACGCTGGCCTGCTCGATCGTCGGGCCGCGTTCGGCGGCGCGGCACGCGGCGACCGGCAGGGCGGCGGCCAACGCGAGAAAGGACAGGGCGGTTTGGATAAGGCGAGTCATGATTGGGCTCCTTGAGGGTTGAGGAAATCGGAAGGGCATCCTGCCTCGCTGACGCTTCGGGTTACTTTTCCACTCGCTGGCGCTTCGGGCTACGGTTCGTCGGGACGCCTTGATAAAGGCGGTTCCGACGGACTTCTCGGGTCGGGGATGGGCCGCCCGTCGCGCAGGACTTGTTCGATCTGGAACCGCGGCAGGCCGCTGGCGGGTGCGGGCTGGAAGTGGCCTTCGGTGACGGCCTGCACGTCGACCGGCAGGCCCCGGGATTCGAACCACTCGCGCTGGCCCCGCAGGATCTCCTGGTCGTAGGCATACGGAAGGGACAACATGATTTGCGTCCTCGGCCCCAGGTTGGGATAGTCGGTCAAGACCCGCTGCCGGATCGCCAGCACGGGCGGAGTATTTTGCGGCAGCGGGGCCACGCGCGTGGCATAGCGGCGGTGCCAGCTGCTGTCGAGCACTTCCAGGCTGGCCGCCGCCGGATCGAGCGACCGGCCGATGCCGACGGCGACTTGCCCGTTCCAGGCCAAGAACCGTCCGCCGTGCTCCCACGCCGTGCGGAGGTATTCGTCCAACGACGTCAGGCGGTAATACGGCGCGGTCACGCCTTCGACGATATCGTGGGAACCGACGTTGGCGCCGGCTCCTTGTCCCGCGGACTCGGCCAGTCCGCCATGCGCTGGCGGCGGGAGCGTCGCGGGGATGGGCGGCACGTCGTCTGGCCTGTCCTCCGCAACCGGCGGCTCGTCCAATTCTTGCGCCGCCGGGTCCGGTTCGGCGGGCGGCGTTTCGGGCGGCGAGATCACCGGAGCCGGCGGCGATTCGGGCGGTACTTCGAATTCATCGCGGACGTCCAGGCGAGCGTGCGCTGCGGCGGCGACCCGTGACGTCGTCTGCGGCGGATCGAGCCGCGGTGGCGGCAGGGGTGGCACATCGATCGAGGGAGCGGGCGGTTCCGCTTGACGCGGCGCGGCCTGCGAAGTCTCGGCCTTGACGTGGTCCGCCGTATCGGGCTCTGACGTCTCCTTGGTCGCGTTCCCCGACGGGCCCTTGACCGCGATCGCCTTGTAGAAGAAACGCACTTCATCGCCGCTAGCGCCGCCCAGGACTGCGCCGGCCGCCAGGGCGAGCAGCAGGAGCGCGGCCCCGATACAGCGGACGCGGCGGCGGATCTTGGCCGGCACGTAGTCCCATTCAAATTCGGTCTGTTTACGATTCATCGTCGATCTCCCGGTATTCTTCCAAGACTGTGAAACCATGCCGCAACAGCCGCAGGTACACGCGTTCGGCGTCCCCGTGCGGGATGGCCGGATCCGCGTTGAAGACCACCTGCGGACGGTCGCCTTCGGCTTGTAGTGCCGCCTGCAGCCGGTCCGCGAGTTGGGCCTCCGTGACCGGCTGGCCATTGACGCCCAAACGGCCGTCGCGGTCCAACGAGACGACCGCCATCCGCCGGTAGTCCTGCTCGTCCAGCGCGATCAGCCCCGGCCCCGGCCCCGCGGGAACCGCAAAGCGGTTGTCGAATTCCTGTTGCGAGAAGAACGTGAGCACGACCATCAAGGCGATCAACAGGATGAACTTGACATCCAACAGCGGAGCCAAGTCGTCATCGTCGGCCGGCGGGTCGTAGCCGGCGGTCATTTCTTGACGCATCGGACACCTCCGTTGCCGCCCGGCGGCGTATCGGCATACAGGACCAGCGGCGATGCGCCGTCGCCAAGGATGGGCAGCAGCACTTTGCCGTTGTTGTTTGGCGGCTCTCGCCGCCGGGCGGCTCGCTGCCGGCCGGGACGAGCCAGGGCCCGCAACCGGCCGGCGTGCCGCAACACCGTCAGGACGACTTCTTCGGACTCGATCTGCAATTGGCGGTACTGGGCGTAAAACCGCTGCACCAGACAGTGCGAGACGAACAGCGACAGGAGCAAGCCCACGATCGTAGTGACCATGGCCAGGCTCAAGGCTCCGAAGACCTCGAACGGCTTGGAGACCTGCGACAGGTGGGCAAAGGCGAGCAACGCTCCGATCACCGTGAACAGCAGGCCGAACTCCTTGGCTTGTTTGCCGTGCGCCAGCCGCGCCGACCAGCCGAACGAAAGGCGTTGCAGCCAGTGCCGGTATTCGTCCCACGCCAGTTCCACATCACCGGCCAAACGGGCGGCGGCGATGCGCTGCAGGAGTCCCGCGGGCCGGTAGTCCGCCGGGATGCCCGCCTCGGCAGCTGCGCCATCTCCATCGGGAAACTTCCGCAATGCGGCCGCCGGGTCGGTGATCATTTTCTTCCGCACCTGTCCGGCCAGCCGCTCGAGTTCGGCGGCCAGCCGGACGCTTTGATCCTGCAACTCGAGCCGCAGTCCGTGCAACAGGCGGCACCGCCCCGGCGTGGCCAGGCCGGTACAGGTTACCTTGTAAATCAACCACAGGAACACCAAAACGGACGACACATCGGCGATCAGCGTGATATTGTGCATCGGGTACTCCTCCCACAAATCTACTGCCCTTGGGTGGCGACGATCAGCCAGGCTCGGAGCGTCTGCAGACGGACGATGAGGTGATCCAATGCCGCGACCAGGCCGCGGACTTGCTCCCACCGGGGCCGTTGGGCAGCGCCGTCCGACGGGCCGTTCGGGCCGCCGTCATCCGCCTCCACGGCACCGTCGCGGCCCGCGGGGAGCGGCAGTTCGGCGCCGGCGGGGCGGACGGCTGGATCTTGGACACGCGGGGGGGCTGGGGCCGCGTTCTGCATCGGCGGTAACACGTTGGCGGCCGCCGGCGCATCGGTAACCTTGCCCAAGATGGGCTTCAAGGTGACGACGCCGTTCGTGGTGGTTTCAGCGGCGGGACCGTCGGAAGCAACGCGGCGCTGTTCCTCGGCGGCGAGTTTCGCTTGGCGTTCGGCGGCTTGCTTTTCCGCTTCCGCCTGCTGCTTAGCCAACTGCTCGCGGTGCTGCGTCTCCAAGCGGTTGACAAGCGATTTCAGTTCTTGCATCAGGTCCCGCTGCTCGGTCTGGGCCGGTTCGTCTTCGGCCTGTTCGAGGATCTGCTGCAGATAGAACTTGGCCAGTTCGTCGCCATCGAGCTTGCGTTCTTCCAGTTTGCGTTCCTCCTTGGCCGGTTCGGCGGCCCCCGCGGCCAGCCCCGGCAACAAGGCAGCCAGGGTCACAGTTACTAACGCGAACGTCTTCATGGGTTTGCCCTTTCAGAGCAAGAGTACGGAAATCGGGAAAATCACTTTGGGTTGACGGTCTCTTCACGCTTCGGCTGGTATTGACTGAGCATCGCTTCGATCAGGTCGAAGTTGTCGTTTTCGACGCGTGGGGCGGCTTGTGGTTGCGCGTTCGGCTGGTCGCTGTCGGGCAGCGTCTCGGCGACTGTCGGCACCGCCGCCGAGGGCGGGTTCGCCTCTGCATCGGCCTGGATGGTGACAGGACTCGCAACGGCGGTTGCTAACTCCGGCACCACGACGGCAGGCGGCGCGGCCGGTTGGTCCGCTACGGGGGCGGGCGATTCTGCGGCTTGTCCGATCGGCGTTTGCTGTTCCGGCAAGCCGCCGGTTTCGGGCGTTCGGCCGCAGCCGCCAGCCGGAGCCAGGATCAACAGGGCGGATAACCAAAGGGTCTTGTTCATGGTTCTTCCTTTACGTTCGAAAGGCTATTTGCTGGTGACCTGAGCGGGCGCCTCGGGCGATTCCGTCGCGTCGGTCTCCAGCGGGGGTAAGTTGTTCAGAAACACCTCGACCTGCTTTCTGTCTTCGTCGGCCGTACCGTCAGCGGTCGCGGGACGGTTGGCCGCCAGTGCCGCTTGCCGCTCGCGGATCCGGCCCATCAGTTCGGCAACGACTTGCCGATTGTCGCCTGAGGTGATCGACCGGCGTTGCTGGTAACGGCCGAGCACTTCCCGGCGTTGTTCGCGGATGACGATCATCCAATCGTTGCGGGCGATGCCTTGCAGCAGGCTCAAGTCGCCGCGCGCCTGGGCGAATTCATCCAGCAGTTCGGTGAAACGCTGGTTGGCTTGTGTCTTGGTTTCCTCCAAATCGCGCAGCGATTCGTTGGCCAACAGCTCGCGTTCCTTGGCCAGTACCTTCTGGTGCTCGATGTTCTTCAGTTCGCGTTCGAGGTCTTTCAGCAATTTGACGTCCCGGGGATCGATCTCCTTGGTGTCCGCGAAGCGCGAACGCACCTGGTGCAACTGGCGCAGGTAATCGTCGAATTTGCCGGCCTGTTGTTGGACCGCCTGTTGTTCGGTCTCGGCTTGGTTCTGCACGGCGGCGATTTCGATATCCAGCTGGTTGCAGAAGGCTTCGTGGACCTGCCTGACCGCGTCGGCGAACTTCAGGGCGTTCAGAAAGGTCTGGATCCGCTGATGAAAGAACCTGGCCCGGGCGGCACGGTAGGCTTGTTGGGCGGCCTGATCGGCGGGATTCGCATCCGCTCGAGCCCTGGCCGCGCGGGCCGCTTCCCAGACTTCGTCCTGGTCGGCGATCCGATTCAGGGCCTCGACGGCGGCATCCGTTTCGTCGAAGAACCGCTCGCCATGATTCTGGATCTCGACGATCGTCGACAGCGGCGGCTTGTTCGCCCCCGGATCGTCCGGGCGATCGGGCCGGCGAGCCGCAACCGCCACCGCTTCGGCAGCCCGGGCGGGCGGGACGGTCAACAGGACGCATCCCGCCGTTCCCAGCAGCAGGGCCCGCACGAGTTGCCCTCGCCGTCCCGTCGATGAGGAATAGTCTTTCACGCATGCAACCGTCATGTTTCTGTCCCTCCCTCTTCGCGTTCTTGGTGTGTGTTAGACGGATCAAGATCACCACAAGCACAAAGGCAGTTGCGAACCGTTGCCGAGCCCCGCCGTTCGCTCGGTCCACAGCAACTGGTACTTCGAGCGTCAACGAAGGAAAGACAGTTGTGGGGGCGCCTGGATCCCATTCTCGTCTTGACCGGCGCCGCCCCTCTGGCGACGATGTGGGCACTCTGGAGAACAATTTGGACTGATGGAATTGGACGGGTTTCTCAACAGCTGCGTGTTCATCGACCTGGAACTGCATGCCGACCGCCGGCTGGGGCGGCTGGGGGCGTTCTGCGGTCAGGCGGTGTTCGAGCGCGGCGGACGGCCCGCGGTGCGGGCGGCGCTGGATGAACTGGACCGCTTTGCAACGGATGCCGGGGCCCGCTGGCTGGTTGGTCACAACGTGCTCCGGCACGATTGGCCGGCGATCCGGCGGATCGCACCGGACCTGGCGCTGCTCCGACTGCCGGTGGTCGATACGCTGTTGCTCTCACCGCTGGCATTCCCGGAGAACCCGTATCACGCCTTGGTCAAGGACTACAAGCTGGTCAAGGATTCGGTCAACGATCCGGTGGCCGACTCGCGACAGGCCGCCCGGCTGCTGCGCGACCAGTGGCAAGCATTTGCTGACTTGGCGGCGCACGGCGAGCCGGATGTCTTGAATTGGTATCGCTCCTGTCTGCAGGATGACGCCCCCTTGCCGGACGGCGCGAAACACACGGATGGTCTGACGAAAGAACTTCCTGATTGCAACAAACCAGCCGCCGAGCGCTAGCCCGGATTATTCATGACCGTGGGGCAGGTTTCCCAACCTGCCGAGCTTCAGGCAGGTTAGGAAACCTGCCCCACGTGGATGCCTCCCGCAGATGCTCATAAATAATCCGGGTTAGTGTGACTTCTCCAAATGAACGGAAACCTGCTGGGAAACCACTTGGTGCTAGCAGTCTAAGATCAAGGGCGAAGATCGGGACAGATTGACGGAATGCAACCACAGCAAGTGGGCTGATTGCCTTTCAATCGTTTCTCTCTGTCACCGCCTGCTCCTCGATGGCATCCCCACTCAGACCATCCATATTTCCCAATCCACCTAAAAACGCTCGGTTTTCAGACCAAAGATTTCCCTGTTGCCTTGCTTGCCCGTTTATTGGTACTCTCCGCACGCTTTGTCCCGAAAGTGGGTGCTCGTCCGTCTTTGCGCTATGTTGGCAGACCGCCGATACCGCTTGTCTCTTTTTGACTGGGCCGTCTGATGATACCTACTTACCGATCGTTTCAACTTGGGCTGGGTGGTGTGGTGATGTGGTGTGCGGTGCTGTTGCCGCCCTGGACGTTGCTGGCCGCGGAACAGCCGCAATGGATCTGGTCGCCGGAACAGCGGACGGGCAGCGTCCCTGAGGGGGTGTGCTGCTTCCGCAAGTCATTCACGGTCGACGAACCGACCTCTGGGGAACTGAGAATCGCCGCCGACGACGAGTACGAGGCGTTCTTGAACGGCCGTCGAATCGGCACGGGAAAATCGACCGAGGCCCTCGACCAGTACGACGTGACCAGTTTTCTGCGGTCCGGCCAGAACCTGATCGCCGTCCGTGTGACGAATACGCGGGGTTCAACCGCTGCGCTCGGCGTCCGCTTGACTGTCAAGGATCGCACCCGTGGGACGTCGACGTTTACCTCCGATGCGACTTGGCTGACCAATCTGTGGCCGTTGCCCCTGTGGCACACGCCTTTGTACAACGACTCGCGTTGGGAAAGCTCGCAAACGCTCGGTCTGGTTGGCAAGACGCCGCCGTGGGACGACGTCAGCGCTCGGCCTCAGATCGCCGACACGCCTGCCCCCGCCACCGAGCCCACGCCGACGGAGACTCCGACCCCCGCCGATGGTTCGCCGCCGTCCCTGGGCAGCCGAACGGAACCCCAGGAATTGAGCGTGCCGGCCGACTCGGCCACGCCGCTGACGCGAACTCCCAATCCGACACCGACGGCCAATCCCGCTCCCGCGGCGAGTTCCGGTCCCGGAGCCGAATCCATCGCGGCCAAGACCGCACCGCCGAACGAGGAACAGTTCGTCGTCGAGCAGGTTCTGGATGGCGATACGACAGGTTCACTGCTGGCCGCAACATTCAACGAATTCGGGCACATCGTGGCGTCGCGCGAGCAGGGCGGCGTGGTGTTGATCTACGACTCCAATCGCGACGGCTTGGTGGATCAAGTTCGTGTCGCCAGCGATCAGCTCAAGGACTGCCGCGGCCTGTTGTGCTTGAACGGCGAACTGTTTGCCGTGGGCCAGGGTCCGGAAGGCCTGGCCTTGTACCGGCTGACCGATCAGGACCGCGACGGCCAGTTCGAGCGGATCCGGGCCGTCTTGAAGTTTGAGGGCCCTGGAGGACGCTTCGGCCCACGTGGGCTCGCGTTGGGTGCCGATGGCCTTCTGTATGTGGCGGTGGGTTGCCAAACGAAGCCGGCGGTGCCGGTGAATCCCGCCAGTCCTTACCGCGACTGGTACGAAGGCGATTTGGTGACTCCCCGTTACGACGATCCCGACCAGCAAATGGCCCAGGTTCCAGCGCCCGCAGGCATGATTCTTCGCCTGACGCCCGATGGCCAGCAGCTGCAGGCGGTCGCCGGCGGACTGTACGACGCGGCCGGTCTCGCGTTTGACCACTTGGGCGAGTTGTTTGCGCAGGACAGCGAAGTGGCGGCGGACGCAGGCACGCCCTGGTTCCGGCATGCGGCTGTTTACCATGTGCTGCCAGGTGCCGAATTCGGCTGGCGGAGCGGGTCGGCCAAGTGGCCGGAGCACTTCATCGACCGCCTTCCGCCGACGTTGGAAACCGGACGCGGCCAGGTTACCGGAATGGTGTTCTACAACCATTACGCGTTTCCGGAAGAATATCGGAATTCGCTGTTCATCGCCAATTGGACGCTGGGAAAGATCAGCGCGCTGAAACTCAAACCCAATGGCGGTTCGTACTCGGCCACGTCCGAATTGTTCGTCGACGATCCCTCGCTGCACGTGACCGATCTCGCGGTGGGTCCGGACGGTTGCGTGTACTTTGTCACCGGCGATCAGGGCACGGCTGGAGGCTTGTATCGCATCCGCTGGACGGGCAAGCTGCCGCCGCACGCCAAAGACTGGGGCACCGGTTTGAACGCTGTGATCCGCCAGCCGCAACTGGATGCCGCTTGGAGCCGGCAACGGATCGCCGCCGACAAGGCTGCTTTGGGCGCGGATTGGGAACGCTCAATCATGGGCGTGGCGATCAGCGGCGCCAATCCGTGGCAGTACCGCTCGCGGGCTTTGGACCTGCTGCAGCTGTTCGGTCCCGCGCCCACCGCAGCCAGCTTGACGCCCCTGGCGGGAGCCGAAACCGAGCAGGTTCGCGCGAAAGCGGTGGAATGGATGGGCCTCCATGCCGACAACAGCACCCGCGAGGCATTGATTGGGCTGCTGAGCGACAGCGACCGCCTCGTATGCCGCCGGGCCTGCGAAGCGCTCGCGCGGGCCGGCCAGACGCCGCCGTTTGACAAACTGAGCGAGCTGCTCAAGTCGGACGACCGGCATACCGCCTGGTCCGCCCGGCGGCTGCTGGAACGGATCCCCGCCGACCAGTGGTCCGACCGCCTTCTGGCCAGCGACCACCAGCGGCTGGTCCTGCAGGCCGGGTTAGCGCTGTTGGTGGCGAAGCCCAGTCCCGAAAACGCCCGGCGGGTGCTGGACCGGCTGACCGTGCTGGCCGGCGGCTTCACCACCGACCGAGACTTCATCGACATCCTGCGGGTCATGCAAGTGGCCCTGGTCCGCGGCGAGATCAAGCCGGAGGACGCTGCGGAGACCGCCAAATTATTGGCCGAGGAGTTTCCCTCCAGCGACCGGCTGATCAATCGCGAATTGATGTCCCTGCTGACCTATCTTCGCGTGTCGCCGATCATGGATCGCTATCTGGAGTACTTAGGTTCCGCCGACGTCCACGACGTCGACAAGCTCCAGGTGGCCTTGCACCTGCCCCTGTTGTCCGACAACTGGAATGCGGGCCGGCAGATTCAATTGATCGAGTTCCTGGACGCGGCCCAATCGCAGCACGGCGGCAGCAGCCGCAGCAGTGCCCTCACCAAGGCGAGCCGGAACTTCGCTCAATCCTTGTCCGACGAGCGGGTCCGGGAGATCCTGGCCGAGGGCGACCGTTGGCCTCATGCCGCGGTGGCCCTGTTGTTCCGCCTGCCTAAACAACTGGACGCGGCCACGCTGACGACGATCAAGCAACTGGACGAGCGGCTGCAGGAAAACCGCGATTCCGAAACCACGCGTTTGAAAGTCGGCCTCGTGGCCGTCATGGCCCGCAGTGGTGACGCCGAATCGCTGACGTACCTGCGTGCGTTGTGGGACCGCGAGCCCGAACGCCGGCCGGCGGTCGCCATGGGGCTGGCTCAATGGCCGGCCGGGGAGAACTGGAAGTACCTGATCGGCAGCTTGTCGGTCGTCGAGGCCGACGTCGCCAAAGAAATCCTGGAGAAACTGAAACTGGTCGAACTGGCCCCGGAGGAACCGGAGTACTATCGGCAAGTCATTCTGCGCGGCTTGGAATTGGGCGGCCCCGGCGCAGATGCCGCGATCGCGCTGCTGGAACACTGGACCGGAACGCAGCAAGCCGCCGACGGCGATGGCAAGGCCCAATTAGCCGCCTGGCAGAAATGGTTCGCTCAGACCTGGCCGGACTACCCCCAGGCCGAGCCGCCGGTTCTGCGCGCGGGACGGATTTGGAAGTACGAAGACCTGATCCGCCAGTTCGTCGCCGGGGATGCCCAGCCGGATTCCGTGGCGAACGGGGCCGCGGTCTTCCGCTCGGCAGGCTGCGCAAGCTGCCATCGCTGCGGCGACCAAGGCGAGGGGCGCGCACCGGACTTGACGGGCGTCGGCCAGCGGCTGATGCGTCGCGAGATCGTCCGCGCACTGCTGTATCCCGCCGAAGTCATCGCCGCACCGTACCAGACCAGGACGGTCGTCACGACGCGCGGCCGCGTTCTGTCGGGCCGGATTAGCCCGCTGACGGAACCCGGCAAAGTCATGCTCATCCAGGCGGACGCCCAACTGGCCGCCGTGCCGCAAGACGAGGTCGACGAATCGCGGACGATCCACACTTCGGAGATGCCCGAAGGCTTGCTCGAACCGCTGACGTCGCAGCAGATCCAAGACCTGTTCGCGTTCCTGCTTGGCGGCCACGAGCCGCAACTGGCCCGGCAGCCGAGCGAGCCGAAGGAACCGGATGCGGACGGAGCGTCCGCGCCCGGCGAAACCACGGGGCCGCAATGACGCCCGTCGTTGCGGGTGCAACCAAGGTAGCGTTTAGCCGCCAAGGCAACGCGTAGGACGGATTGCCAATCCGTCCCACCACCAAATCAGCAAATGATTGTTTGCCCACGTGTCAGGGCGTAGCTGTCGAACCTTGCTTCCCGGCGGCCTTGCTTGCGCCGGCCGGCGCGGCGCCCACAACGTCGTGCGGCTCGATCTTGACCCATGCCGCGCGGCAACCAGCCTTCTGCACATCCGCGATCGCCGAGCGCACGGCCTGTTCCAGCGATTCCGCCTCGCGGTCGAAAATCACTGAGGCAACACCGTTGGAGGAGCCTGCCAGACCGTCGTCGCAGCCGGCCACGGCGAGGGCTTCAGCCAAATCTTCAGTCATCTCCGTCCGGTCGCCGAGAATCACAGTGAAGGTATAGGTGTGCATGTCACTCCTCCTCGTCTTCAGGCACGTCGTGGGGGCACTGGTCCACCACGCGACGAATCTGGCGGGCGTGGTGCTCGGGAACTCGCGGAGTCGATAGGACTGACCAGCGGCATCCGTCCCGGGTTGCGCGAGGGCAGAACAAGAGGCTCCAAATGTGCGCCCGCGGGCCGGCCTTGCGCAGCCGCCAGCCGTGGTCCAACGCATAATCGACCGCATCGCGAATGTGCTTGTTCGGGTGGTCGTTCATCGCCGTTCCCTCTAGCTTTCGGCGTTCTGTGTGGGATATTGTAGCAGAACTTCCTTGGGCGAACATGGCAGGTCGGAAACCTGCGCCACCACCGCTCCGGAATCAGGGATCATGCAAAAACTCATACCATTTGTCTTGTTGGTCTCGGCACTGGCTTTTGCGGCGCACGCGCAGGATCCCGTGGCCTTGATCGATCCCGGCAAACCTGCCGGGGGCTGGGTGTTCGATAACGGACGGGAGTTTCCGGGCGCCCAGGGGAAACTCGAATTGGCCGCGGAGCCCTTTCGCGGCCAGCCGGTGCTGAGTCTGCACGGGGATTTCACCCAAGGCGGCAACTACGTGCAGGCCTGGGTCGCGTTGCCCAAGACCAGGCTCGATACGCTGTCCTTCTGGGTGAATGCTCCCGTCGGCTCGAAACGCCTGCCCATTCGATACATGGATGCCAACGACCAGGTCCATCAGATCAACCTCAAGCTGAATGAAAAGGGCGGTTGGCAGCAACTCGTCCTGCCGGTCGACGACTTCTTCAAGAAGATGGGAACGTCCGCGGCACTGGATATCGTCGCAGGCTACGAAACGTGGGATGGCGGCAGGGACCGCGAGAAACATCAGAAACAGCAGCAACCGAGCCCCAACCTCGCCATTCTGGCATCGCGGGCGATGGAGACGACCAAGGGGACGGTCCTGATCAGCGACGTGCTGTTTCATCCCAGCGTCGCGGCGGCGGCAATCCGGCAGACGATTCCGCTGGACGAGATGCTCCAGGAAGGTGAACTCGATTGGGGCTTCAACCTGGGCCAAGAGTTTGCCGGAGCCCAAGGGGGCCTCGACCTCGTCCCCGATCAGCCGGAACCGGGCAAGAATGCCATGCGTCTGCACGCCGACTTTACCGGCGGCGGGGCGTACGTGGGCGTGCGGAAATCGTTTGCGCGGCTGGACGTCCAGGCGATGAATGTCATTCGGCTCAGGATGCTCTCCAAGACAACCAAGTCGTATGCGATCCGACTGGTCGACGGCACGGGACAGTGTCACCAACGGAAGGGCATCGCGTTCAACGCGGACGGCCAATGGCACGACGTCGAAATCGTCCCGGCCGAAATCGCCGGCGGCGAGCACTGGGGCGGTGCGAATGACGGCAAGTGGCACGATTCGGTTCAACTGATCGAATTGATGCTGAACGTGGAATCCCATGCAGGCAAGCAACCGGACCTGACCATCACCGACATGCGGGCCGACGTGACCATCGCGTCCAGCGTCAAGGGGGCGTCCACCCAACCGATTGTCCAGCGCGTCGAACGCGTGCTGTTGGCGACAGACGCCGTGGGCAATCTGTTCCTACCGGGTGACAAGGTCCAGTTCCAGGTGATGGTCGAGGCGGTGGAGCCGCTGGAAAAGAACCTGCAGCTGATCCGGTACTCGGTCCGCGACTACTGGGGTGCCCTGCAGCTTCCGGCGGGCGAAGCCGTCCTGGACAAAGCGCCACGCAAGGCGGATCGGTTCGTCTATTCCACAACGCTCGACGTCCCGGCGGATCGACTGGCCGTTGGGAAGTACTACGAGCTGCACGTGGAGGTTCCGCAGGACGGCGGAGATCCTGTTCGGGAATACTCGGGCTTGGCCATTCTGCCGCCAGCCGCCGCAAAGAAGTACACGCCGGAGCAGGTGCCTTTCACGATCCGCAACTGGGACAGCCGGATTCCCGTCTACTTCCGTCTGGCCGACCGGCTGGGACTGCGGTTGCTGGGCGTTTGGGGTGGTTGGTCCGCCAAGGCTCCCTACAAGCCGCAGTGCCCGGGAATCGATCTGTGCAACGAGTTGGGCGCGAAGTGGATCACCGGCACGCCGGCCAGTTCCGTCGAGCGGCAAGGCTTTACCGAGTACGACGAAGACGCCCTCCGCCAAGGCATGGCGAATTTTCTCAAGGAGTACGCCGGCCGGGGTCTGGCCATGATCGCGATGGGCAACGAGCCCCACGGCACCGGCCAGAAGGTGCTGGACAACGTGCGCGCGTACAAGGCGATTTACGAAACCGTTAAAGCGTTCGATCCCAAGATCCATGTCATCGGGACGTCGGTCGAGCCGAACGAGGAGTACTTCAAAGCCGGATACCAGAACTACCTCGACTCGTACGATTTCCACATCTACGAGCACTACACCAACGTGCGCCGGACGATCCACGAGTACCGGGCCCTGATGCAGAAATACAACGCCGTCAAGCCGATCCATTCGACCGAACTGGGGCTGAACAGCCAGGGCCAGACGCGGCAGGCGGTGGCCGAGGAGATGATCAAGAAGTGTACCGTCTTCTTTGCCGAAGGCGGCTCGACCGTCAGCTGGTTCACCATCCAGTATCCCGACCCGGACGGCAAAGCCCGCGGCCAATTCGGCGACTCGCATTGCGTCTTCGACTGCAAATACAACCTGTACAATCCACGGCTGGACGCCGTCGCCTACTACCAGATGGTCAACGGGATTTGCGACAAGAAGTTCGTCGAGGAGAGGTGCTATCCCAACGGCGCGCAGACGTACCTTTTTCGGGATGCGTCAGGCGGCTGCCTCCAAGTGCTGTGGTTGGACGACGCGCGTGAAGACGTCCTCGTTCCCCTGCCTGCGAATCAGAACGTCGAGCTTGTCCGCTTGGACGGTTCCCGCTCCACGCTGCACAGCACCCACGGAGGTATCAGCCTCACGCTGTCCGCCGAGCCGGTCCTACTGTTCTATCAGGACACGCAGCAGGGGCTCGCCAAGACGCTGGAACGTCCCACCCTGTTGCTGACCGCAGTGCCCGCCGCGATCCGCCCAGCAGCAACGTCCGTGTTCTCAGTCCAGGGGCAGGATCTGGCTGCCGAGTCACTGCGCGTGATCGGCCCTCCGCTTTGGACAATCACGCCGAAGATTGCCAGGGAAAAACAAATCGATTACACCGTCTTGGCCCCGGCTGCGACTCCCGCCCGCGAAGCGAGAATCTACGTGCAACGTGTCTCCGAGGGAAAGGCAATCGCCGACCTGACGGTAGCGATACCGGTTGCCGGGAACGATTGAATTTGGAAACGTGCCTGACGTTCACTTCACTCGCCCCCGCCGGTCTGGTAAGTCACCTGATCGCGGCGTCGCTGCGAGCCTGTCGCCCGCCCCGCGGGCGGTTCTTTACGCCGCAAGCGTTACACACCGTAGCCCAGGGTCGCGCAGCGCACCCTGGGTAGCGCCCCCCGATGCCCGCCGACCCTGAAGGGGTTGCACAAATGGACCAACCACGCGAGCCGCCCGTGTGGAACCCCGTTGGGGTTCGGAAATCATTCTGAATGCACTCCTGTAAAGGTGCCAACGTCGCTGGAGTCCACGCTTTAGCGTGTTCTTGTGGCGGGCCTGGCCCGCCTGGCCCGCTAAAGCGTGGACTCCAACAAGACCCGGCACTGCGGATTTCCCAGATAATCGCACCTTTACAGGGGTGCATTCTGGCGGAAACGCCCCTCACTCCGACCACGAACCACCACGGGCCACCTTCCTCCCGGCAAAGACTTTGTGTTATATTACAAGCAGCCAAGAGGTTGCTCATGCCTTGTCCCGGGATCGCAAGAATTCCGCTTGGTCAGAAGTTTTGGCAGAAAGATTGATGGCAGAAAAATGGGAGAATACCTCCGCTTCACGGGAACATTTTTCTGCCACCAATTTTTCTGCCAATCGGCCTTCGTAGCGGTCATGCTTGTCGGCCCAGACACCGTCTGCCTGGGAGCCAATTCGACCGCGGCCGAGCGCTCTGACTCTCCTGTGACAAAGCAGCCCAAACGCATGGATGTCACGTCGGTAGTGCCGGAGCGGGGAGACGAGAATCCCGCAGGAATGAAGCGGATCACCTACCGCAGCAAGAACACCGTCGTCTATCTGCCCGGCTCGTCTTCCTCTGCCGATTGAGTGGCAGGGCGGGCAAATCTTCTGCCAGGCGAAAATCGGCTGGGACCTGGACGGCAAATCGCGGGTCCAGGTCGATCAGGTTGTCCTCGAACTTGACTCCGGGTTGGGCCTTCGGTTACGTCCAGCCCCACTTGCCGCCCCAGCTGATGTTGCGCGCCATGACGTTGCCTTTGGGAGCCAGCGGATGGTCCTCGAGAATGTTCAGCAGCTCGGGAGACCGGACCGACCACGGCGGCTGCTTGTAGTTGAGGCCGACCAGCTCGATAGAACTGGATGACCTGGAGGGAATCAGCCCAACTGCGAAACGTCGACGGCGACGCTCATCAGGTGTTGACCGCCGCCGAGGACGACGCCTTTGACAGGGCAAACGTCGCTGTAATCCCGTCCCCACGCAACGGTCACGTGCCGCATCGAGGGCATCTGGTTGTTCGTGGGATCGACGTCCAGCCAGCCGACGCCGGGACAGTAGACGCTGATCCAGGCATGCGAGGCGTCGGCGCCAATCAACTTGGGACTGCCCGGCGGAGGGTCGGTCAGCAGGTAGCCGCTGACGTACCGCGCCGCCAAACCCAAGGACCGCAGGCAGCCGATCTGCAGGTGGGCGAAATCCTGGCAGACGCCGCGGCGACTCTCAAAAACCTCTCGGATCGGCGTGCTGACGCCGGTCGAGGCCGGGGTGTACTGGAACTCGCTGTGGATGCGGTGGGTGAGATCCAGCAGGGCTTCCAGCAGCGGCCGGCCAGCCGCAAACGAGCCGGCGGCGTAGTCGCCCAGCCACGGCTCCTGGTGAATGTAGGGCGAGTCGTACAGGAACTGCGCGGCCGAAATGGTTTCGGGGTCGCGGGGACAGGCCAGTTGCGAGCGGGCCTGATCCCAAGGCACGGTTCCCGACGGCGCGAGGTAGTTCAGCTCGTTCAGTTCCACTTCACTCCGGGCCGCCACCGTCAACTCGGCGTGCTCCCGTTCGATCGTGAAATAACTGACGTGGTTGCCGTAGTAATCGTCCCATTCGGCCCACGCGGTCGGCACGGGCTGGATCACGATCTGACTGGACAGACAGCGCTGCCGCAGGCAGGTGCGCGGGGTGAGCCGGGCCTCGTTATGCCCCAGCGAAGCTGGCTCGCTGTAGCGGTACGCGGTCGTGTGTTGGATCAGATATCTCATGCCGCGCTCGCCGAAGAAAGCTCGCCCAGCGGCCGGGACGGCACGGTGTGCGTGAGGTAGGTCCGAGTGACACTGTCTGACAGCTCGCACAACTGCGAAATCAGCTGACCGAGGAAGGCGTCCAAGTCGCTGCGCACCCCCTGGGCGTCAAGCATCGCCAAGGCTTCTACATCGGCCAGCCGCAGCCGTCCTTGCATGTCCAGCACCAGCCGAGTCTCGGCGTTTTCCGCCGCCCCCGGCGATTTCGCCGGCAACTCGCCCGCATGTTCGGCCAAGGCCCGCAGCTGGAAGCCCACCGAGCGCGGGTTGGTTTCGTCCATCAACAACAGATCGAGCACCGGGGGCAATTGCAGCGATGTCATGTAGCGGTAACGGTAGGTCATCGAGCTGTCCGCGATTTCCAGGAGGGGCTCCAGCAACGGGGTCAACTCGCTGGGCCGGCGGACCAGCGTGGTCTGCAGCAGATGCAGCGTGTTCAGCGCCCGCTCCATACGCCGCCCCATGTCCATGAACCGCCAGCCCGGCCCGCGCGTCATGCTCTCCATCCCCAACCCGCTCAACGCCGACAGCAGACTCAGCATTTCGTTCAACAGCAACAGCACGTCGCCCAGCCGCGCATGATCCTTCGAGGTCGGAAACAGCAAGTCCAGGTCCAGGCGGCTGATGATTCGCCACGTATCCACCGAAAGCCGATCACGCACGAGGGAGGCGGTTCGATACACGGACCGCAGCGCTTCCCAGCATCCGCCGCTGCGGGACGGCTGAAACAGGAAGGACAGCACCTCGGTGCGTAAGCTCTCCAGGATCTCAGCCGCCCCGGCACCCTCGAAATCCGGCACGCGCACGTCGTCGCCGAGGGCCCGCATCAGCCACGCCAGTTCCATCAGGTTCGTCGGTTCCGGTTCGCTGGTCAGCCGCGAGATGCAACTCCGCAGCTGCCGGACCAGCCCTTCCGCCCGCTCGATCTGCCGGCCGAACCAGTACAAGTTGTCGGCGACGCGGCTGGGCAAGTCGTTGGCACTCCGCCGCAGTTCAACCGCCGAGGGACGCAGTCGCAACA
>CAZXYZ010000108.1:0-40423 GCA_964645045.1 uncultured Pirellulaceae bacterium
GGACTGCTGGCCTGCCGTGTACCGAAACCGCGGGCGATTCTCGTGCCGGTCCCAGGGCCTCGCTGACATCGCGGAAAAAGGCCCTCGTGTCCGTGTGCGACCCTGAAAAGGTTCCAGGAACTGTTGTTCTTGTCTCGAGGCCTTCCGCGATGACGGAGGGACGTCTTCCGTCCCCGATTTTCGACGGTTCGTTGGCTCTGGTCGTCGCCGCGAAACGGACTCGGAAATGTCGGCCCGGCTGCGGGGCGGCGCGATCAAGTCCCGCTCCGGGCGGTCGGCAAGGTTGCGTCATTTGTCAACGCTGAGGACCACCGTGCCGCCGATCCGCGCAATCATCGTCTGGCCTCCATTTTCCAAAGGGTCTCCGGCGTTGCCGAGGAATGCCGCTATCGATGCTCAGAGTTCCTCCCAGTTGGAACGTGTTTCCCCCGTTTCCGTTAATTGCGGAATTGCGGAAGCCGGACTCTGCCGGAACGTAAGACCCGCCCCGACGTTCCAGCAACTCGCGAAGCCCCGTGACTTGTTCCTCGCTCAGCCCGCCAAGCACCTCCTCGACGCCGCAAATCACGACCGGCTTGCCAGGTTGACCGCGCAGATTCTCCGCCGTCAGGTCGGACACCATCGGCCTTTTATTGCTGCGGAGCGTCACGACCGTCCCCGGCAGAACGCCCTTGGCCAGCGTTTCCTGCAGGGAGCCGACAGGCTCCGCCGCCGAGGCCGAAAGGCAGGCCAGAACACAGACGCAAAGCCACCCAGACACAGCGGGACAACGCGCGTCTTGCTGCCGGAACGCAAATCTTGATTGCAGGACCATGCTCCACCCTCGGCGATCGTCTGCGGTGACCGTCGTCAGTTGGCGGCCTCGACCAATTCCAGTTTGAGTCCGAGGGCCGTGGCGATGGCCTCCATGCTGGAAAGCTCAGTATTTCGGCCATACTCGACATCTTTGACCGTGTTGGCGTTCGGGAGGCCGGCTTCCTTCGCGACCGCTTCGTACGTCAGTCCCCGTGCTTTGCGTGCCCGACGCAAATCGGCCGCGATTCCGGTGCTGAGAGGTTGCTGTTTCTTCTCCGCGGGCGGAAATTCCTGCCTGACCTGTTCCCGGATCTTGGCGTGCCGAGCTTTCTCTTCCGCGGTCAACGGACGTGTAATCCGCTCGATCTTCGTCTTCGTCATATCTCGTTCGCTCCTCGAATTCACGGTTCGGGGACTTCATAGGCCGTCACCGGCAAGATCGTATCCTCGTCAATCCACTCGAAAACCACCAGGACGTATTCGTCATCCGGCGTGTAGCCGAATACGCACGGCCGACCGCTCGAATCGCTGGTCTGTTCTTCCCACGCGTGCTGGAGCACGGATTCGACGTCAGCCGGGGTCAGGTCGTGTTCGTCGACGTGCTCGACGTTTCCGCCCGGTTCGTGGTCCCAAATGACGCGCAGGAAATTCACGGAAGCACCTCGAGGACTGTCTTGCCGGGCGCAGCTGAGAATTATAGTCGATAGCCGACGGAATGGCGACAGGGCCCGGAAAGGGGTTCCAGGAACTGTTGTTCTTGTCTCGAGGCCTTCCGCGATGACGGAGGGACGTCTTCCGTCCCCGATTTTCGACGGTTCGTTGGCTCTGGTCGTCGCCGCGAAACGGACTCGGAAATGTCGGCCCGGCTGCGGGGCGGTGCGATCCGGTCCCGCTCCAAGCGGTCGGCAAGGTTGCGTCATTCGTCAACGCTGAGGGCCACCGTGCCGCCGATCCGCGCAATCATCGTCTGTCCTCCATTTTCCAAAGGGTCTCTCGCGTTGCCGAGGAATGCCGCTATCGGAGCTGGGGGTTCCTCCCAGTTGGAACGTGTTTCCCCCCGTTTCCGTTAATTGCGGAAGCCGGACTCTGCCGGAACTTACGACCCGCCCCGACGTTCCAGCAACTCGCGAAGCATCGTGACTTGTTCCTCGCTAAGCTCGCCAAGCACCTCCTCCGGCGACAATCCGCGCAAACGCTTTTCCGCCGGAATCGCCTCCAACACTGCCATTTGCAGTTCCTCTTCCACCTCGCCCAGGTGTTCCGAATCTTTGTGTTGCATCGCAAAGTCCTCGCCAAATTTGCGGAATTGCTGAATCTGCCCCGGCCACACGGAAGATCCCCGGTTCGGGTTCGTCGATCCGGCACCCCAGCAGTTGCAACTCGTCACGAACTGCCGCGTTGACCGTAACAACGTGGACCAAAATAAGTTCCCGAATTCTCGGTCTTTGCCGCGTAGCGGCTACGATCATGAGGTCGCTACGCGACTAATTCTCCGTCGCTGCGGGTTGCGCCCCGAACCGCAACCGGGAAGTTATTTCGGTCCGCGTTGCTAGGGGCCAGGACAACCAGCCAAATGTCGCCCTGCGAGATCGGTTCGATCTGCTGGCTGTGCCACAGGAACGCGCAGCCGACCAGTTGCGCCAAGTCGCCCCGCTGCAGTACGTCGGTCGGGCCTTTGAACTGAATCAGCGTGAAACGGTTCAGCAGCAGGATGGCCAAGTCCTGACGGCCCAATTCCGAAAGCTCTCCCGCTTCGCGGCGAATTAGCAGGATGTCCAGTCGCAGAGGCAGTTTGCGGACGAGCACTTCTTCGAGCACCTGATATGCCGTAGCCAAGTCGGCTGGCGTCAGACGGGTCGAGTTGTTGAAAAAACTCCGGAAAGGGATTCATGGACTCCTCACGGCCGGTGTTGGTAATCGAGCGGCTGGTCTTGGATCTCTTCCCAATACTCCTCCACCCAACGGACTACCTCGTCGATCCCGGCAGCGAATTCGATCTGGGGACTCCAGCCGAGTTCCGTTCGGGCTCGCGCGGAATCGATCACGTAAGCCGCATCCTGGCCGGGTCGCTCGCCGACCACGGTCACGGCGTCGGTCAGCGTTTTTCCCAGCCGTTGGGCGATCGTCTGGACGACGTCGCGGACCGCGATGCCGGCGGCCGGGGACAGGTGATAACAGACGCCGATTTCGCCGCTGGCGAGGATCGCCAGTTCGCCCCGCGACACATCCCGCACGTGGATATAGGACTTCACGGCGGCACCGCCTCCGTGCAGCGGAATGCGGGTTCCCAGTTTCATATAGATCGCGGAACGCGGGATGATTTTGAACAGTTGCTGCCGGGCTCCGTACACGTTGGTCGCGCGCACGGTCAGCAACGGAAAGCCGAACTGTCGGCGATAGGTTTCCAACAACAAATCGGCTGCGGCTTTCGACGCCGCATAGGGCGTACTCGGATTCAACGGTGCCGACTCGATCACGCGGCCGGCGCACGTGCCGTAAACCTCCGGGGACGAAACATGCAGATAACGCTCCAGGTAGTCTTGTTTCCGCAAGTGGTTGACGAGCATCGCAAGTGCCACGGTATTCGTCCGAAACCAATGCTCCGGGTGTTCCCAGCTCGGCGCGACCTCGCTTTGCGCGGCAAAGTTGACGATCCACGCCGGCCGTTCGGCATCCAGCACTTCCAGCAACTGCGGCATCTGCTGATTCAGGTCCAGTTGGAGATAGCGATACGCGCGCAGATCGGCCCGTTGCTTGTAGCGTAGAAACAGCCCCGTTCGTTCCGGCGACCGGCTGATGCCGAGGACTTGATTCCGCGGATCATCCAGCACCAGGTCGACGAAGTCCTGGCCCGAAAAGGAATTGGCGCCGAGCACTACAATCTTGCGGATCGCTGTCATGTCAGGCATTCTTCCAGGGTGATGCGTCCACGTCACTCCATTGCGATTCAACGGCAGCGTGAGGCCCGCGGATTATAGGTTCTGCACGATCCGCGCGTTCCCCGTTGGGTCGCGGTTAAACGAGTTTTCGTTCGAGTTCTCCTAGCATCTGCTGAGCCTTTTTGAATTGTACTTCCGGTTGCCGCGCGGGCCGGAGGTGCGCGGCGCTAAACTGACGCCGCGCCCGCCCCAGGGGCAGAAACTCGTTCAACACGATGCAGCACCATTTGAGCTGGTATACGGGAAACAACAAGTCGATGCGCTGCCGCACGCATTCCGGTTCCGGCAAGCCGGACACGATACCAGTGGAAAACGTCGGGAACAACGCCCGGGGCACGGGGACCTCGACTTGGCAGAAGAAATCGCAGACCAGCTTCGCCGGGTCATCCCAGCCGGTATATTCGAAGTCGAAGAACCGGACGCGGCCCTGGTGATCCAGCAATGCATTGTGGAAGCCGAAATCCGATGGCGACAGGATTCGATCGGGAGCACGGAGTTCTTCTTCCGGAGCAACTCCCAACGCCTGGCACTGGACCAGGACGCGATCCCGAGTCTCGTCCCAGCAACGGCTCAGGTCGTCGCGCACGAAACGCAACACATCGCGTTCCAGATCCGATTTCGGGTCGAGCGTCTGCAGGCGGCGAATCCGCCGCTCCACGCAGGCCAAATGCTGCCGGATACTGAAACACGACTCGGCGGCCAACGGCAAGGCATCAGCACCGGGGGCCACCCGCGCGTCCTGCAATTGCTGGCCGAACCGGACCGCCTGCCCGATCAGGATCGCGTCAATCTCGGCCGGGGCCACTGGGCGGCCGACGATGAATTCGAACATCGCCAGCCGTTCTTCGCGGGAACTGGCCAACAGCTGCGGTGGGACGTAGATGCCGTGTTCCCAGGCAAACTGGCAGAACGCGACCTCGGCACCAAAGCGGTCGCGGCCGTCGTCCGGATGTGCGAAATACTGTTTCAGCAGAAAGGGGCCTGCAGGCACATCGACCCGGAACACGGCGTTGTTCGCCCCGCCGTGCAAGCGATGGATCCGGCAGATCGCCGCGCCGGATTCCTGTGGTCCACCCGTGTCGTCACGCCACAAGCCATGCCGCGTCAAGAAGCCTCGCAAGCTGGCTTCTTGTCGGTCCGATGGTTCGGCGGTGGGGGCCTGTCCGTTCACGAAGACGACCTGAGCAAGAGGTGACGCCGCGCGGCCTCCCAACTTGGCACCCGCGCAAACGGAACCCGGCCGATATGCCGGTTCCAAGGATCAAACAATACCCGCTCGACTTCGGAAGGGAAGCCCGGCTCCAGGAGAAACTCGGGCAAGTCATCGATGAAATGCGAGCACCCCAGTTCGCGGATCCACTGCATCTTCTCCTGCTTGGTTTCCGCGAAGAACACGTGCTCTCTCGGCAACCCAATCTCCGCGACCTCGTGGAATCCCCGGTTTTTCAGCCAGCCGCGTGCTGCCTCGTGCAGATCGACCCGGGGACCTCGTACGGGCAGGCGGGTTTTGTGACTGATCACAAGCACCGGAATGGCAAACTGACGGCAAGCGGAAAAGAACTCGCACACGCCCGGAAAGGGCTCCGCCTCACCAATCCGCGCCCCGTACGCCCAACCCTGCAGTTCGGTCCAGTCGTCCTCCTGGCCCTGCTCGCGAAGGTAGTTTCGGATCGACTCTTTATCTGCCGGCAGTGTGGCAGGGATCAGCGATCTCTCGGCCGCCACATGCTGAAACAGCCGGTCGTAGCACACGATCGTGTTGTCGAAATCGACGCCGATGATCATCATCCGCCGCTCACGTTCGAGTCTTCGTTGACAGGATGCGCGCGCCGTGCGCGTATCTTCGTATTGCTCGTTAGCGATTTCTTGTTTTCTTGCGTGCATTTTGAACAGGAGGGAACAGAGACAACGGAGAATGGTCTGGCACTCTGTTCCTCTGTTTCCTTCTGTTCAAGATTCTTGGATTCATTTGGTTGCGGCTGCAGGCCGCGCTAGGCCAAGCTCATGTCGATCAGCGGCCGGGCCACCTGCCGCTGCTCCAAGGCGGCCAACGCCTCGTTGACTTCACTCAGTCGAAACGGCTCGGAACGCAACGGACCCAGATTCAGCCGCCCGCCCTGGATCAAGCGGCAATATCGCGGAAAATCGCGATCCGGCACGTTGTCGCCACCCCAGGTGCCGAGCAGTCGTTTTCCCTGGTTCAACTCACGCGGGTCCAGGGCGACCGTTTCTCCGTGGTGCGCGTTGCCCACAACCACGGCGGCTCCGCCTTGACAACGCACCGCCCGCAGGGCCTGTACCATCACGTCCGGTCGTCCGCTGGCCTCAACGGCAAGATCGACCCCGCCAGGGCACAGCTTCTGTAACGCAGCCACCGGATCCTGATCGCTGGCCGAGATGACGTGGCTGGCCCCCAGTTCCCGAGCCACGCGCAGCCGTCCGGGACTGACGTCGACGGCCACGATGGGATGAGCGCCGGCCAAGCTCGCTCCGGCGACCGCACACAGCCCCACGCCGCCGGTCCCAAACACGGCGACGCTCTGGCCGGGGCGGACGCCGCCCGTGTTCAGCACCGCCCCGACGCCTGTGGCCACCGCGCATCCGAGCAACGCGGCGTCGCGGAGGTCGAACTGGGCCGGCAGCACCGTGACCCGATTCTCGCTGACCACGGCATGACGGGCGAACGCCGTGACACCGCCGGCATTCACGGTCCGGCCGTTCCACGAGTAGACCGTGCCCGGCACGTCGGCCCCGGAACCCTTGATCCACGAGAGCGCCACCCGGTCGCCGGGGCGGCACTTCGTAACCCCCGGCCCAACCTGTTGCACGGTTCCGCTGCCCTCATGGCCCAGGCAGTGAGGCAAGAAAGGGTCCTGGCCGCGGTACCCTCGGCACTCGAGCAATTGCGTGTGGCAGACGCCGGCAAAAGTGATCTCGATCAACACCTGCCCCGGCTTCAAATCGGGAACGTCCAAATCGGCGAGCACCACCGGCCGCCCCGCTTGTTCAAGAACTGCGGCAATTGTTTTCACTTGATTGCACCTCTCGGCGTGGGAACAACATCGTTCGATCCGACGGATCCGACCAATCCGACCGATCCGTCCGATGCTAAGACGTCGAAGATTCTTCGCGTCACCGATTCCGCGTCCAGCCCCAGACGCTGCCGGGCGTACGCCTGACTGCCCGTCTCGTGGAAGAAGCGATCCGGCGTCCCGATGCGCAGCAGCCGGGCCGGCACGCGGGCCTGCTCCGACAGCCACTCGGCGACGGCCCCGCCGAGACCGCCAACGACGCTGTGTTCTTCCAGCGTGACCACCAGCCGTCCCGCGCCAAAGCTCTCCTGCAACAGCGATTCATCCAGCGGCTTGACCGTGTGGAAACTGACGAGCCGGACCGACAGTTTCTCGGCTTCCAGGCGATCCGCCACCGCCATCGCTGTGGGCAGCAGATTCCCTGTACTCAGCAGCGTCACCTCGGTTCCCGCGCGGAGCACGATCCCGCGGCCGATTTCAAACGCGGGATCCTCCTGGTGGACCACCGGTTCTCCCTTTTTCCCCAATCGCAGGTACAGCGGAGCGTCCTGCGCCAACGCGGAACGCAGTCCCAGCCGCACTTCCGTCGCGTCGCCGGGACAAACAATCTGCATGCCAGGCAACACCCGCAGCAGCGCGAGATCTTCGCACGCGTGGTGAGTGGCTCCCAACGAGGCATACGACAAGCCTCCGCCGACGCCCACGATGACGACCGCGGCGCGATGGTAACAGACATCGACGCGGATTTGCTCCAGGCAGCGCGTCGTTACGAACGGCACGATCGTGTACACCACGGGGCGCAGGCCGCACAACGCCATTCCCGCCGCCGTGCTCATCATATTGGCTTCCGCCACTCCGCAGTTGAAGAAGCGTTCCGGGAAACGGGACTTGAAATCGTCGAACAGCCGATTGCCGATATCGCCCATCAGCAGCACGACGCGCTCGTCTTCGGCCGCCAGACGCGTGAGTTCCCGGGCGAATGCGTTTCTCATGTCAGGCCCAACTCCGCATGAGCTGCCCGCACTTCGTCCGCCGTGGGAATGCGGTAATGCCAGTTGTTATCGTCTTCCATGAACGACACGCCCCGCCCCTTGATGGTCCGCGCGATGAGGCAGGCCGGTCCTTGTCCGGTTTGCACCCAGCGTCCGATCGCCTGGCGCAACTCGCCGATATCGTGCCCGTTCACCTCCGATACGTGCCAGCCGAACGCCGACCATTTGTCCGCCAGCGGGCTGAGGGCCAGCACTTCTTCGCTCCGCCCGGTCGCCTGCCAGCGATTGAAGTCCACGATGGCTAACACGTTGGTGAGCCGGCGGGCGGCGGCAAACATGGCCGCTTCCCATACCGAGCCCTCGTTGCACTCGCCGTCGCTCAGCACCACCCACACCCGGTACTGGTGCCGCTGAATGCGGCCCGCCAACGCCATCCCCGCGCCAAGCGACAACCCGTGTCCCAGCGAGCCCGTGGCCGCCTCAACCCCCGGCACGCAGCCGGGACTCATCTGTTCCGGCAGGCAGCTGCCCGGCTGCCCGTAGGTGGCCAGCCACTCCTTGGGAAAGAAACCTCGCTCGGCCAACACTGCGTACAGGGCCGCCGCCGCATGGCCTTTGCTCAGAATGAACCGGTCTCGTTGCGGATCCTGCGGCTGTTGAGGATCGACCCGCAGTTCTCCCCAGTAGGCCGCGACCAGCAGATCCACGCAGGAGAGGGCTGAACCCAGGTGCGGAGCGCGGGCCGCATGGGACATCGCGACCAACTGCCCGCGCAAGCGGCGGGCAAGGCACTCCAACTGCGGCAATGGCGGTTCGGCCGAAAACGACACTGGACCCTCCTAACGCGGGCTGGCACCCGCAACCAAATCCGAATCTCGAAATGCGGAATCCGAAACAAATTCAAAACTCGAAATCCAAAGGTTCAAAACGGACCCGTCCAGCTGCGCGAGTTTTGGATTTTGGTCCTTGGGGTTTTAGATTTGTTTCGTATTTCGTGCTTCGGATTTCGTATTTCCAAGATGCGCGCACGCCTCGCATCCTACGGTTTAGACTCTAATTCAGGCGAGCCAACTGCATCGTCTTGATGTTGTAGTACCGCGGATCTGTCATCGAGTTTGGAACCGTTCCCGCGCGGAAGGCGGTCACGAGGTCCCGGGCCGCGTCGGCGATCGTGTGCGACGGCACAAAGCCGATCTCGCGCCGGATCTTGTCCGAGCAAATCCGGTAGGACCGCAAGTCGTCGGTCGGTTCCTGAACGATCTCGATGGGCCGCTCGGGCAACACGCCGCGGACCTGCGAGGCGATTTCCCCAACCGTGTGGTTCTCGTAGCCGGCGTTCCAGGTCCGGCCAGCCACTTGATCGTCCGGCAATTCCAACAGCCGCACGTACAGGTCGGTCATGTCCTCGATGTGCAGGTTGGGCCGGTACTGCGAGCCCCCAAACACGCGGATCCGGCCGTTGGTCCAAGCGTGATTGGTCAGGATATTCACGGTCAGGTCGAGCCGCAGACGCGGCGAGTAACCGCACACCGTGGCGGGGCGCAAGATGACCGTCGTGAAGCCTGCGGACTGGTACTCGCGCAGCACGTCTTCGCACAACGCTTTGTACTTCGAATAATCCGTGAGTGGCTCCAAGCTCAAATCCTCGGTGACGCTCTCCTCCTGCTTGACACCGTACACGCTGGACGAGGACGCGTAGATGAACCGCCGCACACCGGCGTCGCGCGCGGCCTCGACCAACGGGCGGAAAGCATCGTAGTTGATCGACTTGCCGAGCGCCGGGTCGAGTTCAAAGCTAGGATCGTTCGAAATGCACGCCAGATGGACCACGGCGTCGCAACCGGCCACGCTCCGGCGAACCGCGGCGCGGTCGCGCAGGTCGCCGCGAATCACCTCCAGTCCGGCATGTTCGCGGACCTCGTCCAGTACTTGTTCGCCGAACAGGAACAGATCCAACACGCGCACGCGGTAACCTTGGCGCAGCAGCTTGGGCACGAGCACGGCGCCCACGTAGCCTGCGCCGCCCGTCACCAAGATCCGTTCCGCCTGTCGTTCGTCGAAATCCATGTGCGGCCTGCTTTCATTTCAGCAAAGATTCCACGTGACGCCGAAAAGCCCCTTCTTCCAGGAACCGGGAGTTGCCGATGACCGAGACCGCTTCCGCCCCGGCGACATTGCCCAGGAACGCCAATTCGTCCAGCGGAACGCCAAGCGCCGCGCACAGCGAGGTGACGCACAGGAACGCCTCGGCTGCCCCGAACCGATCCACCACCCGCGTCGCCAGCGCCGGGACCTGCGTGAATCCGACGGCGGGACCGTAGCACAAGCAGCCCTTGCTGCCGGCGGTCACCGCGGACTTCTGGGCCTGCAGCATCTGGGCCACCTGCACCAGCAACTGCGCGAGGTCGCTGCTGCGGTTGCGGCGGTCCAATCGCAGATCGTGCTCGGCCAGACAAAGATAATCGGCACGCGGGTACTGCGAGATGGTGTGGTAGCCGAGATTGGCCGCATTGGCGGGCGTGCTGGCCGCGAGGTACTTGGCGTGTTCGCAAATCGTGCGGATCGACCGTTCCCCGAGCAGCGTGTGGCCGTAGTCCGCCACGACCACGAGGTCGGCTTGAGCCACCATTTCCCGCAGCCACTGGTCCAGTTGCTCCACCTCGGCGTCCGCCAAAGGAGCCTCGCTCAGATAATTCAACTCAAACAGCGTGTTGGCGAAATAGGCGTCGCGATACTGCCGTTTGACGATCGTCGGAGCATCCGCCTTGTACAGAAAGCGAGCCTGAACCTGCGAACGCAATTGGGCTCGAATCCACTCCTCCTCCGTCTGCTGTTGGCCGAGCAACGCGATTAGCCGCACGTCCCGACAGAAACCCGCTAAGTGATTAGCCACCGCCAACGCCCCGCCGAGATACCGCTCCTGCGACAGATAGCGGCCCACGACATTCGGCGACTTGGTCGACTGGCCCAGAGTGGAACAGGTGACGTACTCGTCCAGGATTCCCTCGCCCAGGACCAAGACCCGCAGATCGCGGGCCTGCGCCAAGCGGTCGAGGACTTCGCCAGCCGTGTGGCTCTGGCGGAACTTGAGCAGATACTGATCCGCTTCCTCGCTAAATGGCGAGAGACAGTTGTTGATCAGGTACGAAGAACTCGACCGGAACTCGTCGATGAACTCGACGCGGATGCCCAGTGCGGCAGCCTCAGCCTCTTCGCGGAGCAACTCCGGCGTCTTGTGGTCGCGAAACTCGGCACCCTTGACGTACACGTCCGGCCGCAGTTGCCGCAAGGGTTCCATGGCGGTTGGGCAACGATTGATGCACACGTAGTCCACGCAATCCAGAGCCGCCAGGGCCTGCGCACGCAGTCGCTCTTCAAATACCGGTCGGTGAGGGCCTTTGTTGACAAACTGGTCCGCAGTCACCGTCACGACCAGCACATCGCCAAGTTGCCGGGCGGCTTGCAGGTAACGGATGTGGCCGATGTGCAAGAGATCGAACACGCCGTGGCAGTGAACGACGACCTGGGATTGGCGGCGGTACTTCTCCAGAAGCTTGGCAACTTCCTCCAGCGATGCAATCTTGCTGTGCATCCGAATCCTCCACCCAGATCGTGCAAAACCGAGGGCATTATGTCGCCAGCATACGATCGGGGCAAGGGCGGCAATCCAACGCAACCGTCAGGACCGCTTAGCGTTTCCCAAGATCTACCCGACCAGAAAGAATTTGGGATGCAAAGCCACGATTTTCCTCAAGTCAATTAGCCTCGTACCCTCAAACGGTGGCTTCTGCGAGCAACCTCGCGCCGCGACGACTTGGCCATTGCAGTTTCTGGCGGCTGCCGTGAAGCGATGCAACAATCCTACCGACTATCTAAAGAGCGGACGATTGCGGTTCGCACTTTGTCGACATCGCCGAAATCGATCGTCTGGCTCAGCCGCCAGCCCCCCGCCCAAAACTCACCGGCAGTCACCCCGATTCGTTCTGCGTCACATGGCTACATTTAGGACGGTTCTGCAAACCGTCTGGGACACAACGAACTTCCATCCCACAAGTGTAGGCAAACTTACGCATCTATCCTTACTTTGAAACGACTGAAAGACTCGCCGCAGCCGCTACAGATTTACTGAACTTCCTAGCAAAGCTATCTACCCCAAGCTGCCGATATTATCCAAAGGGAAGCACATCCCAAGGCATGGTTGACCAGTTGTTATCAACAAACCCAACTAGACAACAAGGAGATTTTTGCGTGGTGCAGGAATCATCCCTTCAGATCAGGACGTTGGTGGATCTGCGAAGTTATGTGCAGAGACAGCTGTGTGATCAAAACGAACTAGTGGAAGGAGCCTTTCAATTCACCGAACGAGTCCTTGAAAAGCAAGGTGACCCGTGCGGAATCTACTTCTGTCTGCACGGTCCTCGTAGTGTCAAGTTGATCGCAATCTGGGAAACAAGCTCCAACAGCATCCTGTTTTATGGCTCCACGGGCGAACGGATCCAGCGGATTCGCTTGGCAGGTGCTCCCAGCTGGAATTAGGCACTGGCATCATCTTCTTTCATTCGTTTTCATAGACAAGGAGGTTGCGGGCATGTTGATCCTGTCCAGGAAAGCAGGCGAACGAATCAAACTAGGGGATTCGATTGTTTTGACGGTGGTGGGGGTCTCGGGCGACAAAGTTCGGGTGGGTATTCAAGCTCCGGCGAACGTCCTGGTGCTGCGGGACGAGTTGCAGCCGTACGCCCCGGAGAAGCGGACGCTGAAGTTGCGGGCGGCGGCCTGAAATCGCAACGCACATGAAACCACAAACGCGTTCTGGTTCGCGCCGGCGAATCAGACGCGTTTTTTGGTTTCGAAGGATCGTCCGCTTGGTGCGCGGGCAAACTGCCTTGGTTTCCCGGGCCTTGATCGGAATGCTGCGTATCGTAACCCGAAGCGTCAGCGAGGGAGAGCAGCGTTTCCTCGCTGGCGCTTCGGGTTACGATGGTCCGCTGCTAACGTCATGCGCAACGGTCCGATCAAAGCCGTTTCCCGCAAACGGCCGCCCGACTATAGTAAGCTGCAGCGCGAAACAACGAAAATGATCTTCCGGCGAATAAGATAAGGAGCAGGACATGGAACGTAGGTCGTTTTTGAAAGCCGTTGGTGGCGCCACGGGCGGACTGGCGCTGGGGATGGATCGGCGGGGTGAGGCGGCGGAGGCCGCAGCCGAGGTCGAACGGGTGGCCGGACTGCCACGCCGGGTTCTGGGCCGCACGGGACAAAAACTGTCGGTCGTGGGCTTTCCCGGGCTGGCCTTGATTCACTACGACCAGGCAGAATGTACGGCCGGCTTGCGTTCGGCTCTCGAACGCGGCGTGAATTACTATGATGTGGCCCCGGCTTACGGCAACGGCCAGTGCGAGACCAAGATGGGGATCGGCCTGGAGGGCGTGGACCGCAGTTCCTACTTCCTGGCCTGCAAGACCAAGAAACGCGATAAAGCGGGGGCGCGCGAGGAACTGGAACAGTCGCTCAAGCTGCTCAAGACCGACCACTTCGATCTGTACCAACTGCATCATCTGCGTTGGAAGGACGAGGTGGATCAAGCCCTGGGTCCGGACGGGGCTGTCCAGACGCTGCTCGAAGCCCAGAAAGAGGGCAAGGTCAAGTATCTGGGCTTCTCCGCGCACACCACCAAAGCCGCCCTGCGGGTCATGCAGGGCTTCCGTTTCGATACCGTCATGTTTCCGATCAACTTCGTCGAGTGGATGCGGTACGGATTCGGCAAAGAGGTCATCGAGTTGGCCCGGCAGCAAGAAGTGGCCGTGCTGTCGATCAAGGCCATGTCGCGCGGCGGCTGGCCGGCGGATGTCGAACGGACCCGCAAGTGGTGGTATCGGTCCGTCGAGGAACCGGTCGAAGTCGACATGGCGATGCGGTTTGCGATGTCTCAACCGGGTGTCGTGGCGGCCATTCCCCCGTCGTTCCTGGACCTGCTGGACAAGGCGATCGAAGCGGGGAAGAACCTGCAGCCGATCACCGGCCCCGAGGTCCAGCGGCTGGACGAGATCGCGCAAACGTGTCCGTCAATCTTCCAGAAAGATGAAACGCAGGCGCGCTGGCATCACGCCCCCCGCCAACCGCGGTTTGCCCGAAACCCGCACGAAGGCTGCTGCGGGTCGTGGGCATAGCGGTCTTGCTGAGGCAATCATCGTCGCCGGCTTGGGCCGCTTGCGTCAGGTTTTGTCGCACCAGCGGTGATCAGGCGGAATAAACTCCGCCCTACGGATGGGCGCGCTGGATCGACGCTACCCGGCCCGCCGCGTCAGCTGCTCGTCGTCGATTTCCAGTTCGGCGTCGCTTGGGCGATACCGGTACTGCATCAAGTAGGCGTCCTCGGGCGAGTCTTCGTAAAACTCCCGCAGTACGGAGATGGCTCGAAAACCGGCTTCGCGGAAAAACAGCTGCGCGGCTAGGTTCGTCTCACGAATTTCCAGCAAAATGCGGTTGCGGCGCTGCGGCGAGAGCTTGCCGACCAGCTTCCGGATCATGCCGGTCGCCACGCCGCAGCGGCGGAAGTCCGAGTGGACGGCGAAATTGAGAATGTGCAAGCGATTCTTGTGCAACTCGTAGATCATGAAGCCGACGACGCGCTCGTCATGTTCGGCCACCATCCCGATGCAGTTGCGTTGCCGCAGGCAGCGAATAAAGTCCTCTTCCGTCCAGGCGAACTCGAAACTGCGGTTTTCGATGTCCAAAACTTCTGGCATGTCCCGCCGGATCATCCAGCGGATGTGTACACAAACGTCCTTGGTTGCGCTGGCCAGCATATCGGGGCTCCTTCCTCGACCATCCGGAACGACGTCGCCGGCAAAGGCGACGGTAACTCCCTTTGGCATGGGGCCTTGTCGGGCGGCTACCCGCAGGGGTGTGGATTCAAATTATCAAATCCCCAATTTCGTGCCAAGACGAATGGCGGAAAAACGTGCAGCTCGTGGGGCCGCTTGGCCCAGATCGGTCCCTTGATGCGTTTCGGAGTCCGCTATCGACGCTAGCCGTTAAGAGGTTCCGGGGCCGAATTCGCCGGCGATCCCCTCGGCGAGCTCGGCCCAGAGGACTATGATAAGGCAGGCTGGACGCGGTCAGGATGGCCTCATCCTCGTTTAACCGCGTGGGCAACGCCCCGCGCGAGACAGGCCGCCCCGCTGGTTTTACGCGCGGGGGGCATTGCCCACGCAGTTAAACGAATGTGCCATCCTCAACCGCGCACGGTAACGTTTCGCCGACGCGGAGAATTTGCCCCGTGGCCCGGGAACCGCAGGCCCCGATTGGAACCTGAACGATGACTGTCTATTTTGCCGAAGGCTCACCGACGACCGAACTAAGCGACCAGCAACTGCGCGAGGGGCTCCAGAGCTGCTTCCGCCAGTTGGGTCCGCGGCAACGCGTCTTGGCGTTGCCCCCCGATTTTACTCGCTACAACAGCCGCGGCGGGCTGCTGACTTGCATGGTTCACCAGCACTTTGGCGACGCCCTGACGGACGTCATGCCGGCGTTGGGGACCCATGTCGCCATGCCGGACGGGCAGCTGGACAAGATGTTTCCGGGCCTGCCCAAGACGCTGATTCGCGTGCATCGCTGGCGCGACGACGTGCTGACGGTGGGCGAAGTGCCCGCCGAGTTCGTCGCTCAGGCGACGGAGGGCATCTGGACGCAATCGTGGCCGGCGCAGTTGAACAAGCTGGTTTGGGAAGGCGGGCACGACTTGATCCTGTCCATCGGCCAGATCGTGCCGCACGAAGTGATCGGGATGGCCAATTACAACAAGAACATCTTCGTCGGCACCGGTGGCTCAAGGGGCATCAACGAGAGCCATTTCATCGGCGCCGCGTATGGCATGGAACGGATGATGGGCCGCGCGGATACGCCGTTGCGGAGGATTTTGAACTACGCCCAGGAGCACTTCTGCCGACACCTGCCGCTGGTGTTCGTGTTGACCGTCGTGGGGACGAACGACGCGGGCCAGTTGGTGACGCGGGGGTTGTTCATCGGCGATGACCACGAGTGCTACGAGCGAGCGGCCAAGTTGTCGATCCAGGTGAACTTCACGGTCCTGCAGGAGGAACTGAACAAGGTCGTCGTGTACCTGGATCCCGAGGAGTTTCACAGCACGTGGCTGGGGAACAAGTCCATTTATCGGACGCGGATGGCCATTGCCGACGGTGGGGAACTGGTCGTCTTGGCCCCGGGGGTAGGAGCGTTTGGGGAAGACCCGGAGATCGACCGCCTGATTCGCAAGTACGGATATCGGACCACGCCGGAAATCATGCAGTTCATGCGCGAGAACGAGGATCTGCGGAACAATCTGTCCGCAGCGGCCCACTTGATCCACGGCTCGTCGGAAAACCGGTTCCGCGTGACATACTGTCCGGGGCACTTGTCCCGCGAAGAAATCGAAGGGGTCGGCTACCGTTACGGATGCTTGGAGTTGGTTCAACAGCGATACGATCCCCGCCAGCTGAAGGATGGCTGGAACACGTTGTCGGACGGCGAGCGGGTCTTTTTCATCCGCAATCCGGCGCTAGGGCTATGGGCCTACGCAGGCCGGCTTGGCTGAGGTCTCTGAAGTGGTCGGACACGCGGCAGCGAAATCGCCGCAGTCCAGAACGATAGACTGCCCGACGTATTCCAGGAGCATATCCAGTCCAACAGAAAGGCATGGGGCTAGACGGTTGCTCATCGGGCGTCGTGGGGTCGAGATACAATCTGAGTGACCTGCTGCTGCTCGCGGAATGAAAGCGCCCAAATATGATTGACGAAAACAAGTTGCTGGAGTTGATGGCTGATCTCGAATCAGCGGGGGTCGAGCGAACAATCTCCGTCAATGACACGGCGAAGGTCTGCGAAGCAATCTGTGCGTTTGCCAACGACCTTTCGGGATCGAGGCAGCCAGGTTTTCTGCTGATCGGCGTGGATGACAGGACTGGCCTCGCAACTGGCCTTCAAGTCACAGACCAGCTGCTTCAGAACCTTGCCGGCCTGGGCGCGGACGGCAACATCCTTCCTGCGCCGGCCCTGCTCGCATATAAAATCATCTTGTCGTCCGGAAGGGGGATATTGCAATCGTCGAGGTGCATCCATCCGACATTCCACCGGTGCGTTATAAAGGGTTGGTGCGAATCCGTCGCGGCCCTCGAAAGGGAATCGCCAATGAAAACGAAGAACGGATTCTGGCGGAGCGGCGGGTTGCCGGAATGCTATCGTTTGATGCGCAGCCTTGCCAAGGGAGTGTACTTTCAGACCTTGCGTTGGACCTCTTCACTACGGGCTACCGTTCACTTGCAGTGGACGCCGAGGTGATGAAAGTACTGGGTTTCGTGAATCGATTCGGTCGAGGAGTAGAACCCGCTCAAAAAGCCCTGGCAGAGAATGGTTCGCCACCTGCACGATTTGAGTTCGGCGATACATTCTTCGGCGTCACAATCGAGGCCCGTCGATGAAAACCGTCGCGTTTTTCAACAACAAAGGTGGCGTCGGCAAGACATCGCTTGTTTATCACTTAGCCTACATGTTCGCGGAACGGGGGTTTCGCGTCGTCGCCATCGACCTCGATCCCCAAGCAAATCTCTCGTCGATGTTTATTGACGAGGATCGCATGGAAACGCTCTGGGCTCCCGAGGAACGTCGAACCGTCTACCACGCGATCGAACCTTTGCTGGAAGGGACTGGCGACGTTGTCGCGCCCCATGTCGAGGCCATTACAGCTCGGTTGGGACTGGTTGTCGGCGACCTGTCGTTGTCGCGGGCAGAAGACGATTTGAGCAGCCAATGGGCCGAATGCCTGGATGGCAAACCGCGAGCCTTTCGCGTCATTTCCGCGTTTTGGCGCGTCATCGAATACGCAGCACGCATGCAGGATGCGGAAGTCGTGTTAATGGATGTCGGTCCGAATCTCGGTGCCATCAATCGGTCGGCACTCATCGCGGCGAATCACGTGGTGATTCCGCTCGCCCCCGACCTCTTTTCGTTGCAGGGCCTTAGCAACCTCGGCCCAACCCTCCGCCGCTGGAGACGTGACTGGAAAAAGCGACTTGAAACCGCCCCCGACGGAAACCTCTCGCTGCCCGGTGGCGAAATCGATCCCCTCGGATTTGTCGTGCTGCAACATAGCGTGCGGATTTCACGGCCCGTGAAGGCGTACCAGCGTTGGATAGAGCGGATTCCGAGAACCTATCGCGAAGCTGTTTTGGGCGAGACAAACGTTCGACGCCCACCGAAAACGGAGGACGACCCGTATTGCCTGGCCATGTTGAAGCACTATCGCAGCCTGATGCCCCTGGCGATGGAAGCTCATAAGCCGATGTTTCAGCTCAAGCCGGCCGATGGTGCCATCGGGGCGCATGTCTCTGCGGTCCGCGATTGTTGCGACGATTTTCTAAAGCTTGCCCGCAAGATCGCTGCGGGTATCGGAGTCGATCTCGGATGAAATCTCCCAACCCGATCATTTCACCGAAGAAACTGATTGAAGTCGCCCTGCCTCTTGACGATATCAACGTTGCAGCGGCGCGGGAGAAATCGATGCGGCATGGGCATCCCAGCACGCTACACCGGTTGCTCGAACCAGCCCGCGAGGCGATCCGCTAACCACGCGGCTGAAATCGGGCCGAGGACGTCGGCGTTTCTGCCTGCCCTGCGCGAAGTCATCCAGGGCAAATGCCGCGACCCGCTGAACCCCGGCAACCGCAAGGTGCTTGTGTTTACCGCGTTCGCCGATACGGCCCGGCATTTGTACCGGGAAGTTGCTCCCTGGGCGCTGAAGGAACTGGGGCTGCACGCGGCCCTCGTCACCGGCGCTGGCCGCAATCAGACCACGCTGCCCAACCTGCGCAAGGACCTGGGCAGCATTCTCACCGCCTTTTCGCCGCGGTCCAAGGAACGCCCGGAAGAATTCGCCGACGAAGGCGAACTGGACCTGCTGATCGCCACCGACTGTATCAGCGAAGGTCAGAACCTCCAGGATTGCGACTACCTGATCAACTACGACATCCACTGGCCGCCTCGCCTCGTTGCCACTGGGCGCCTTTGCCGTGACCACGGCCTGGGACAGCGGCGAATCGGCCATCCCGCCCGGAATCATCTTCTGCCTGCGTGCCGTTGGCGAAACCGCCCTGAAAGCCGCCGAACCCTCCAGCGTTTGTGATTTCCTCGGCACGCGCAACCGGGACCGAGCAGGAGGACCACATGACCGACGCCGAAATACCAAAAGAGGGGGAACTCATCCTGTACCAGACCCCGGAAGGGGCCGTCAGGGTCGAGGTGCTCTACGAATCCGAGACCTTCTGGCTCAGTCAGAAGAGAATGGCAGAGCTTTTCGGGGTCGAGATTCCGACCATAAGTTACCATCTGAAAGAGGTTTACGACTCGAACGAACTCAGCCGGGAGGCAACTCTTCGAAAATTTCGAACAGTTCAGCAGGAGGGCCGGCGCGAGGTCAGCCGGGAAATCGAGTTCTACAACTTGGACGCCATCATTTCGGTGGGTTACCGGGTCAATAGCACCCAGGCGACCCGGTTCCGCATCTGGGCGACGCAAACCCTCCGGGAATTCGTTATCAAGGGGGTCGTGCTCGACGACGAACGCCTAAAATTGAACAAGCGGTTCGGCAAGGATTACTTTGACGAGCTTCTCGAACGCATCCGCGAGATCCGGGCCAGCGAGCGGCGGTTCTACCTGAAGATCACCGACATCTACGAGCAGTGCAGCATCGACTACGCAAGGACGCCGAGATCACCAAACTGTTCTTCAAGACCGTCCAGAACAAGCTGCATTGGGCGGTTACCGGCAAGACGGCCGCCGAGATCATCGCCGGGCGCGCCGACGCCGCGAAGCCCACGACGGGACTGACGACTTGGAAGAACGCTCCACATGGCAAGATCGTCAAGAGCGACGTGTCGATCGCCAAGAACTCTTGATCGAGTCGGTCTGCGACCTGTTCCGCGGCCAGGAAACCTGCCGGACGGAATTCACCGTGACGCTGGATCTCGGGCGGCAGATGGCGCTGACCGGCATGGAAAGTGACCTCGGGATCGGCAACCGGCTGCAACTGCTGGACGACGAGATCGTCGCCAACCTGAACGACATCCAACTGCGGAACGGACTGGCCCCCTCCACCACGCTCGCTTCCGGCGACTTCACCGTCGAGATGGAGACGGGCACGGGCAAAACCTACGTGTACCTACGGACGGTTTTTGAACTGAACAAGCGATACGGCTTCACCAAGTTCGTGATCGCGGTGCCGTCGGTGGCGATCAAGGAAGGCGTCTACAAGACGCTGCAAATCACCGCAGTTCATTTTCTCCCATTCGGCGCTGCGCGAGGGCTGGGACAACCCGAACGTCTTCCAGATTTGCGCCATCCGGGACATCGGGACCGAACGGGAACGCCGGCAGACCATCGGGCGGGGGCTGCGGCTGTGCGTCAACCAGATGGGCGAACGGCTGCGCGGATTCGACATCCCCGCGATCTGCCCAGCTTGCGCGACCGGCAATGTTTGCCTTGATCGCCCATGTCTCGCGGTGCGATTTTCAACACGAAATGCGCCGGTTGCCACTGTAGAACGGCGCGAATCGTGCTTGCGGGATTTGCCGCTTGGCGCGTACCATGACGGCATTCGAGTGCAAGCTCGCGAAGTTCGTTTTCTGTTTGCCGGAGAGCCAGTGCCATGTTCTTCTCGTCGGTGTCTGCCGTCGCGTGTGCGTGTCTGATTTCGGCCGCCGCTGCGGCTAACCCTTGCACGAACGGGTCGTTCGAAGAATTGGGGCCCCAGGGCTTTCCGGCGGACTGGATGCCGGTGGGCAGCTTGACCGAACTCAGCACCGATCCGCATTCGGGAAAGCACTCCGTGCGGATGGTGCGCACGGCGGATACCCAGGCCACGGAAACCGGCTTGAACCGTGCTTACGGTTCCGGGACCAAAAAGGGCGGTGCCATGCTGGACCAGCACAGCGGTGGCATCGACTTCTGGTACAAAGCGGTTTCGGCCCAAAGCGCCGAGTTGTGCGTCTATGCGATCGCCATGGATGCCGATGGCGTCGAGAAAACCGGAGCCGCACGCGCCAAGTTCACCGTACCAGCTCACCACATCGGGGACGGGCAATGGCACCACGGCCGGCTGAAGTACGATTTCGGTGGGAATCCCAAAGTCCGCTGGGTGCAGTTTGCCGCTCGCATCGTGGGGACGGCCGGCGAGTTTTTGCTGGACGACGTGTCCCACGTCGAACGCGTCGGCATGTTGCTGCGGGTCAGCGACATTCGGCTGGAAGAGGACCACGACCGCCCCGGCGAACTGTGCCTGGTCCGTGCCAGGATCGAGAATGCCGGGGATGCCGAGGTAACGGGTCTGCGGGCGACGCTCCAATTGCCGGCAGGTCTGACCGCAACACCAGCCGAAGTGCAAATCGATCGCCTGGCCCCCGACCGCGCGACGCGAGGGGTGTGGAAAGTTCAGGGCAGCCGCCGCAACACGGGGCGATTCGAGGTGACGGCCCGTGCCGGCGATGTGGAAGAGCGTGCCCATCTGGATTTGCGGTCCGGTCTGGCGATCCGCAGTTTCGGCCCCGTAGCTCCCGTCGTGGCGGTAGGCCAGCCGGCGGCCGTCGAGTGCGTGCTGGAGAACACGGGCCACGTGATCGTGACGAATCCCGTCGCCGAGTTTACGTTTGGAGCGGAGACCAGCCGTCAGACCCTGCCTGCGGTTCCGCCGGGCCGGACGGCCGTTTTGCGGGCCCAGTTTTCGCCTCAGGAGCAGTCCCCGCAGGTCCGCACGGCCGTCAGCGCACGGGCCGACGGAATCGCCGCTGCCTTGCAGGCGGAAAGCGTGGTGACTGTCGGCGCCGCGGTGACTTTGCCGACGGAAGTCGGCCGGTTGCACGCAAAGGTCGAGAAGGACTTCGCCCTGTTGGAAAACAATCTGGTGCGATTGGCTTTTCGCCGTTCCGCTTTCGGTTTCGGTTCGGGGGAAGTGTCGGTGGTTTCCGGTGGCGGCTGGAAGACGGTCGCGTGGTTGCCTCAGCTGAGCCGTCTGGTGGTCCGCGACAAAGCCGGCACGCGAGTCGAGCGGCCGATCTTTGCCAAGGACGATCCGGAAGCGACGGCCGCCGGCCCCGCAAAGCTCCGGTTCCGCTGGGAGGATCAGGACAGCGACGGGCGCCGCTGGGCGTTGTCGGCGTCCTTCGAGTTGGCCGATTGGGCCAAGGAATTCACGGTGCGCTACGAATTGAGTTGCGACCAGCCGGCGCAACTGCTGGCGTTCGACGGCCCCATGGTCTACGCGCTCCAGCGCGATGAAGCCATTCTGCCGGGTTTGGAATGGCTGGTCGGCGACGAGGTTTCGTCCAGTTCGCTGGACATCGCCGAGGACCATCCGGACCGTGTCCGGTACGTGGTCCACCCGAACATGATCACAATTCCGGCCGTCGGCCTCAGCGGCCCCGCGGCCACCGTCGGCCTGATGTGGGACCTGCATCAGCGCTGGGACGGCAGCCGGGACCGCCCGTCGGCGGTGTTCGCTTCGCCGGACCGTTTCCAGAACCAGCGTTCGCATTTGGTGGGATTGTTCCTGCCCACGGTGCCGGAATTCGTGGACCGGAACCAGCGCGAGGCGGCTCGGCCGTACGAGTTAAAGGCGGGCCAGAAGCTGCGTTTGGAAGCCAAGGTGATCGCCGATGCCGCGGCGAAGAGTCCCCTGGCGGTCATCGAGCGCTGGATTGCCCTGCAGGGCTTGCCCGAACCCGCGCCGCTGCCGCACGGCTCGTACCAGCGGGAGATCGAGTTCTCGATGCTGGCGTATCTGCAATCGCTGTGGATGCCGGACAGCAAGCAATGGTGGACGACCAAGGGCGATGCCGTGATGTCCACGACGGGCCGGCCGCGCTCGTACATCGCCGACTTGATGCTCGGCGCGTTAACGATCCGGGACGAAGAACTGCGGCGGCGCTGCCGCACGCGGGCCGACGAGGTCCGGGCATTGGTGGGCGGCGAGCCGCGGCTGGACGCGCAGCGGTTCCCGAACCGCGCCGATCTGGCCTATGCCAATCCCGGTGCGGCGGCCCAGTTGTTGGCCCAACGCGGCCCCGACGGCGCGTGGCGGTTCGATGCCGACCAGCAGCACGACAGCGGACCGTTCGTCGGCATGGACTATTACGGCCTGGGGCCCGATGATGCGGTCGAGCTGGGCACCTGCGCCCGCAAAGCGTACGAGATCCTCCGCTATGCACGGATTGCCGGGGACCAGGAAGCGTACCAGCGCATGCAAGACACACTGATGCTGATGCGGCGGTTCCGCGTGCCCCGCGCGGCGCAGGTCTGGGAAATCCCCGTCCACACGCCGGACGTGCTGGCCGCCGCCGAAGCGGTGGACGCGTTTGTGGAAGCTTACCGCATTTCCGGCGACCGGCGCTGGCTGGACGACGCCGCGCTGTGGGCCAAACGCGGTTTGCCGTTCATCTACTTGTGGAACGACGCCGACAAGCCGTCCCTGGTCGGCGCGAGCATTCCCGTGTTCGGGGCCACCTGGTACCGCGGCTCGTGGTTCGGCCGTCCGGTCCAGTGGAACGGCTTGCGGTACGCGGTCGCCTTGCTGCGGCTGTCCGAGTTCGACGATAGCTTCCCCTGGCGGAAGCTCGCCGAAACCGTCATCCGCAGTGCGATTCACCAACAGGAGCCGCAAGGCGAAAACGTGGCTCTGTGGCCCGACAGTATCAGCGCCATCGACGGCGAACGGTCCGCGTGGATCTTCGGTCCGCATGAGATTCTGATGGCGATCTGGAAGCTGTCGGGGCGCGATCAAGAGCCCAGCACGACGATTGTCGGCGCCCGCGGCCGGCAGCTGCACGTCAGCACGTTCGGCAAGATCGACAGCGCGGCGCACCAAGGAACCGTGATCTCCGTCGACGTGTCGTATCCCGAAGGCGAACAAGGCGTGCTGCTGATCTCCAACGTCACCCGGCCCGATGCCGTCTTCCTGGATGGCCGCTCGCTGAAAGAGCGCATCGACGTCGAGCAGGGCGACGAATCCAGCTGGCGATACGATGCGGGCAATGCGTACCTGGCAATTCGAGTGGCCCGCTCCGGTTCCTCGAAAATCCGGGCGGACGGCGTGGTGTACCGGGCCGTCAAGCGGTTGCCGTACCTGGCCGAGCGGATCGCCTTTGAGTTCGACGATTCCCTGGAAGGCTGGCTGCCGGCCCACGACATTTCCGAATTGGTCCCGCAGAACGGCGCACTGTTCGGCCGCATTTCCGGCGGCGATCCGTACCTGCTGCGGCCGCTGCTGCGCATCGACGGCAATCGCTGCCAATCCTTGCGGCTGGGGTTGCGCGTGACCGCCGGCTCGGGCGGCCAGTTGTACTGGAGCACCGAATCGTCACCCGAAATCGATGAACGCAAGACCGTCCGGTTCCAGGTCATCCCCGACGGGCGTTTCCACGAGTACCGGATCGAATTGGGACAGGAGCCAGCCTGGAAAGGCCAGACGATTACCAGCTTGCGGCTGGACCCCAGCAACGGGGCCCGCGCGGGCGAATTCAACGTCGACTACTTGCGGGCCGACTATGTATCGGCGGCGCCGAAGTAAGGCGCCGTTGGAGTCCACGCTTTAGCGTGCCTCTATTGACGGCATGGCCGGCTTGGCACGCTAAAGCGTACACTCCAACAATGGCCGACCTGAGTGGGTTTCCCTGAAAACCGCGCCGTTACGATGAAATGGCGAAGCTAGCTCGCGGCCGCTACTCGGCCGCCGCCGGCGCGTTTTCCTGTCCGACGATGCTCAGCGCCTGCTGCAGTTGCTCGAACCCGCCGGTCATGTCCACCAGCTTGTGAACGCGTCCGACTGCATCAAGCGCTTTCTGAACTTCGCCGTGTTCGCGGATGAACTCCTGCAGGTTCTTGACGGTGATGATCGCATCGACCAGTTGTTTGGTGCTGTCTTCTGCCTGAGGCTTGCTCACGGTTGCGACTGCTTTCTTGGCCATTGTCGAGGATTCCTTACAGGTTGCGGGGAAATATCATGGCACCAGAATAGCACGTCCGGCTCCGCATGGCAAGTTTCGCGAAAAGGGGTCAGGACTGGCGTGTTCAGTTTGTCTGATTTTGCCTTGAATTGGTGTTTTCCCAAGTGCCTGATTCTGTTCCATTCTGGTGGACTTTGCGATGGGACCCGAAATCACGGAGGTCAACGAGGACCAAGAGGCCCCTGGGTTTACCCCAGGGGAGCTTCACCATCCGCCCAGAAAAACCCGACGCAAAATACCCTTCCTCCGCCGCCGGAGGCGGCGGGGGAAGGGTGGGATTCCGGGCGGTCGCGTTAGGTGGAAGGTGAGACTCCGCCGAGGTAAACTCGGCGGCCTCTGGCTGAACGCAGGGCGTCCGTCGAGACACCGTCCTCAGCCCCAAACGCGGAATAGAAACGGGATCAAAGTAATTGGGCTTGACCGGCACAAACTGAACACGCCAGTCCTGCCCCCTCGCGAAACTTGATTCAGAACTCCGCATTCCCCGGCGTGCGCGGGAAGGGGATCACGTCCCGGATATTCGCCATGCCGGTCACGAATTGCAGGACGCGTTCCAGTCCCAGGCCAAAGCCGGAATGGGGAACGGTGCCGAACCGCCGGAGATCCAGATACCACCAGTAATCGTCCGGGTTCAAGCCCTGTTCGCGCATCCGCTGTTCCAGGACGTCCAACCGCTCCTCGCGCTGGCTGCCACCGATGATCTCCCCGACCTTCGGCGCCAACACGTCCATCGCCCGTACGGTCCGGCCATCGTCGTTCACCCGCATGTAGAACGGTTTGATCGTGCGGGGATAGTCGTACACGATCACCGGCCCCTGGAAGTGCTGCTCGGTCAGATAGCGCTCGTGCTCAGACTGGAGATCCGCCCCCCACGCGATCGGAAACTCGAAGGCATGGCCGCTCTTTTCCAACAGCGCGACGGCCTCGGTGTACGGGAGTCGCACGAACTGGCTGGTGATGATTTTTTCGAGCGTCGCGATGGCCGTCGGGTCGATGTGCTCGTTGAAGAACTGCATGTCTTCGGCGCACTGCCGGAGCACGTCGCCGCACAGGCGTTTCAAAAATCGCTCGGCCAAATCCATGTTGTCGGCCAACTCGAAGAAGGCCATCTCCGGCTCGACCATCCAGAACTCGGCCAAGTGCCGCGAGGTATTGGAATTCTCCGCCCGAAACGTCGGGCCGAACGTGTACACCTTGCCCATCGCCGTGGCGTAGATTTCCGCCTCCAACTGGCCGCTGACCGTCAAGTACGACCGTTTGGCGAAGAAGTCCGCCGCATAGTCCACCTGGCCGTCTTTTCGAGGCGGGTTGTCGAGATCCAGCGTCGTGACGTGGAACATCTCGCCGGCGCCTTCGCAATCGCTGGCGGTGATGATCGGCGTGTGAATGTACAGGCAGCCTTCTTCCTGAAAAAAGTTGTGGATCGAGCGGCACAGGCAGTTCCGCACCCGGGCCACAGCGCCGAACGTGTTGGTGCGCGGCCGGAGATGAGCCCATTCGCGCAGCTTCTCGAACGAATGCCGCTTTTTTTGCAGCGGGTACGCTTCGGGATCCGCCCAGCCGTGGACTACGACCCGGGCGGCCAACAGTTCCGTCGTCTGGCCCCTTCGTATCGCCCGCCTGCCAACGAATCGAACTCGAAACGAATGCTGGCCCAGGGCCCGGCGGAAGCGTACGGATATCCAGATAACGACATTCGCAACCTATGTGCCCAACTGGACAAAAAAACGGCAATTACGCCCGACTTCGGTTAGCGCCCTGGCTGCTGCCCATGAGTCTCCACCGGAAGCCTTGCCAGCAGCCTCTCCGCTTCCGTCTTCAAGGCGGCCCAATCACCACCTTCTTGAGAACAATACGAAATGAGCGTCTCGATCGCAAACCGGTCGTAGCTACGCCCGGGTCGAGCTACGCGAACCGGGTGTTGGTCAAGAATGGCCTGCAAAGCAGAAGGGTCGAGTGGTTGCTTCAACTTCAGGAACGGGCTCAGCAGGCAGATTTGCGTATCTGTGCAGCGATCCTGAAGTGGATCGACGCCACGCGCCGGCGTGTACGTGTCGTCCCCGCGCCACCGCCTGATTTCTCGCAGTTCGTCGTCCGTAAGCGACTCCCCGGAAATCTCGAAATCCGAATCGGTGTCAAAAGGCATCGGGCTCGAACCTCGTCTCGTACTCTCGCCAACACTTTGGTCAACCGAATTTGGCCGTTCCATTTACGCGTCCCTGACTTGGACGTTGACGGCTTCGCTGCACCGCTCAAGTGCATCAACGCCGAGTCGAAGGGTCGAAACGACAGGCTGTCGAGCTAGCTGATGACGCTCTTCTTCAACTCTGCGACTGCCGCACGACGGCGGCTGGGAGTAAGGTCTTTCGAGCTAATTGCACCAAAATAGCGGGCGGAGCTCGCCGATTCCGCCTTTCCAGACGGGATTGCAGCACCGCCGTCTAATCTAACAGGCCCTCCCAGTGGAGACGATTGTACCTGTTTGATTGGAGTCTATTCGGCTGGAAATCGGTGGTGAGGCGAGCACATCCCGCATTATTCGCCATAACATATTTAAGCGAAAGCACTTATGGGCCTTTCCTGCTTGCATCAACGCAAGGGCGACTGTGGCCATCCCAACGGCAGACTACAATGAATGGATGACGGGCGGAACGTGTGAACGGTGGCCAAAACACCTCTCAATGGTCACGACGGTGACCTCGCGGTGATGGAACAGAGGCTTGTCCGTTTTGCGGCGGAGCTATGCGGCTTTACTCCGTTTCCAATCCTGCCCGCTTGAACGTGGCGCGAAAGGTGGCAGAATAATGAGTTGTTCATGTTTCGGGATGACGATGCAGTCCGATAGCGACGATCCATAGCCCGTAGCGAGCGCCTTTTGGGGTGCGACGAGGATCGTCGTCGGATCGGAAGTTGTGAACGCAGCTGGTTTTCTGTCTGGCGAGAGGGTTGGCAATGACTGCTCCACGAATAGGGCTGCTCTACGGGGCTGAAGATGGTCGGCAGCCGGAAACCAACCACTATAAGACACGTGCGATGGCGTTTTTGCAGAAGCTCAAGGGGGATAAAGTCATCCTAGGGCCAGAAGACATTCTGATGGAGGATCCCTACCTGCTTGAGACAATAGGCGAATTCGATGCGATTATTACGCGCCCAAATTGGGGAGGCATCATTTCATCCAAGATGCTTGACAAGTTGAGGGCTGGGTGCCTACTTGCAACGCTTTCTGCTGGCGATGACCACATCGCAAAGATATCCGAGGCAGGCTCTCTCCGATCCATAATCAACGCACGACGCGGCGAAAATAGTGATGCAACCGCAGAATTCACAGTGTGGATGGGAATTACCCTACGACGGCGACTGCAACTCAAATTGGCTGAAATGGCATTTGGATATCAGTTTGGTCGTAATTATGACAATCTGGGTACCTTGGGAGGATGTACCTGGACCATTCTTGGGCTGGGCGACGTGGGTACCAGGGTGTTTTCTTGCATTCCTTCTTTTGGGGTAGATCGGATTGTCGTTTATCACTATAGGCAGATCGAGGATCGGCTCCGCAGGGCGCTAAACGAAGCCGGGATGGTTTTCTGTCCATTCCATTCGGGTTCAGTGGTCGGGAACCTCTGCACACGAATCAAGGTCAACGGACGGGACAGGCCATGTGAAGTGGAGGCGACCGAGGATCTGCCGTGGGCGCTCAAACAGGGAGATGTAATCAGCAATCACGTCAGGTACGTACCCCTTACTCCTGAAAAGGGTGGCACTTCCGGGATTTTGAACAAAGACTGTCTGCAACAATTCCAGCCGCACGCCGTTGTGCTGAACGCGGCTCGCGGCGAGTGTGTGGCGGACGAAATGAACTACATAGAAGCAGTAGCGAAGGGGCGATTGGGCGGCTATGCGACTGATGTGCTTGGAAAAAACGCGGAGCGCAGGGGAATAAAGGATTCCGTTTTCTGGCGAGCATACACTCTGGCCATGATATCATCGGCTATGTATGCGGTGCGTGCGGAACGCGAATGGCGGCGGGCCTCAGAAGCAGAAAACGCTCTTCGAACGCTTCTCGATGAGCTGGTGCCCAAAGGTGAGTTCCACCACTTGTTTCCCAATGTCGATGAACTACGTACTCGGGGGCTTGGTGCCGTCCCGAACATTCTTGTTTCTCAACACCTCGCGGGCGCGGCCGCTGATGCCGAGGAGAAGGTAGCGACCAGCGTTGTTGGAGAACTGTTGGCACGTCTGGGCCTGAGGAAAGCGGCCTGCGACTTGTTGCGTCTGAAGGAAAGTGAACTGGACGAATGGCTATCGCGACTATGAATACTGCAAATACGGCTTTTGATGATGAAGAGTTGGACAATGTCGTTCGGTCGCTATGTCGTCGCACGACCGCGCGGACGCCTCCACAGGTCATTGATTTGGCCCTTCGCTGTCTGGCAGAGGAGGTGCTTCCCGCCTACACAAGCGGCTGTCGCCCGGCTTTGCAGGAACCTGGTACGGAAGCTCGTTATGCCTTGGCACTTAATGCCTTGCAGGGGGCTGAGCGCTCGGCTGACACCGCATCCGAACCGAAATCGATCGGGCTGTTGCCAGAACAGGCACGCTATGTTGAGCAGTTGTTGTCGCGCGGCGCAGGCCCGGATGTCCGAGCCGTTCTTCGACTGGCCGTTGGGGTATTCTTCCACATCGTAACCCGGCTGGAACAAGGTTGGCATCTGGTTTGGGAGTCGTCCGTAGGGGAAGTCCAAATTCGGGACCTCAGTTGGGCCGTCCGATCGCACGAATTAGAGATTGACGCCTTGAAAGTAGGTAACTTGGGCTCGGAAATGTGCCGCACCACGGTCTCAGCGGCTACAGAAGAGCATTCGATGGTTCCCAGAGATCAAGGTACGCAATCGATCCACCCGTCAGTCTCTGTTTCGTCTGAAGGATGTTCTCGGCAACGCCCAGGGGATTACCACAGAGACCTTGGCCAAGAACCGGAGGCGGGAGCAGAGTCATGAGAACGATCTCGTTCTATTCGTACAAAGGTGGATCAGGGCGTACTTACGCTCTAGTGAATATCGGCGTGGCCCTTGCCAGAATGGGCAGAAACGTCGTCTTGCTGGACTTCGATTTCAATGCGCCGGGACTCCCAGCAAAATTTGGTGGTTCGTCGTTCAAGGGCATTGAAGGGGGCGTAGTGGATTTTATATGGCAAAACTGGGAGTATATCAGCAGCAACTTCAACAGCAAGAAGGAACCGAGACCGATCGCTGACTACTGCAAGGATATCCCGCTTCCTCGTTGCCAAGATCCCGACGCGAGCGCCCCCGAGGGGCGACTGCGCTACATCCCTTGCGGCAACGCAGGTTCCCAGGAGCAATACTGGGACCGCCTTTTTAGCCGCGAGTGGCTTGCGCTATTTGACCTGCAGGAGGTCGCGGAGGACAAGATACGCTTGTTTGCGGAAGACTTAAAGATTGCGATACAGCAGTTGCAGCCGCCGCCGGACTATCTGCTAATTGACTCAAGGGCCGGAATCACGCCCTACGGTGGAGCCAGTAACCTCCTACTAGCGGACACCGTCGCTTGCCTCTTCGGGAGCAATCCTGAAAGCCTGGAAGGGCTCGAAATGGTCCTCGGCGGGCTGGTGTCAGCTAACGAGCGGAGGAAGCTATTTCAACGATTGTTCGAGAAGATATCCTTCCCTCCGCTCAACGTTGTTCCCGTGCTAAGTCGCATCCCCCCAAAGTACTACGATAGCCTGGATCCCCAGTTTGTCGCAACTCTGAATAAGGATCTCTGCTCGAAGTTCGGGCGTCGTCTTGGATTCGAGAGCCCGATCAATGTGCTGCATACGGACATCGCACTCGAGGGAAGGGAGGAACTCAGGCTGATGCAGCCGGATGGTTCCATTCATGATGTATTGCTCACTCATGATCTGTTGGAGCTGTTGGTTCGGCTTGCCCCGGCCGAGGCCCACGCCCCCGTCGACTCGGGACTGACCGCGGGCCATGTCGAAGCGGTTAGGCATAGGCTAGGTCTGCCTCGTACGGGTTTCGTGCGTATCTACCCCGCCTATGATTTGGACCCTGAATTGGGCGTACTGATCAATCTCGCAGACAAACGCAGAAATGTTTCCTTCAAGGTAGAGACCTTCTGCGCAATGCTGGAGGATATCCACAAAGATATCGTAAGACAATCAGAATCTGATCGAGCATTTGCTCCAGACGAGCATGTTGCCGTACAACAGGCGCGGGAGAAATTCGAAAGAGCGGGATACAACTCGGGGCAGCGTTTTGGGCTCGATTTGGTGGAGCGAGTATGGGCACAGCCCCTTGGAGACAGGGGCCAACGGGCCGGCACGACCGAACAGGAGCAGGGCACGACTGAAAAGAAATCGGCCACCACTGAAGAAGATCATTTGAAGGCTTGGTGCGACTTCGACTCGAGGGTCGGTTGGGGACGGCTCGAAATCCTCTCAGAATCGCTTCAGAAGGACTTGCAGGGCCGAGTTGTCGGCGGTCGAATAACCGTAACGAAGAATTTCCTCGCCGAAGGAAGGAATTCTCAAGAGGCCGACTTGTGCAGCTTGCTCGAAGGCTATATGCGAGGAGTGCTGGACGCTATCTTGCACGGGAAAGCTTTCATTCGCCATGATCACAATAAATGTATGCAGTTTGACCACACTCGAACTAGCTGTGACTTCGATTTTCGTGTTGACCGTGACGTGGCAACCGAAACCAAGATACCGCAGCTCTCGGAATCTGAGGAGCGAGTAAGTGTCCGATAAACCAAGAATCTGCCTGATCTATACGGGTGGCACGATCGGAATGACGAAGATGGACGACGGGACGATCCGTCCGCCCGATCGGCCGGAGGACTTCCTGCGCGTGGCCCCGGAACTAAAACACTTGGTGGATTTTGAGTTCGTGCCTCTGCTCAACAAGGACAGCACGAACATGATCCCCGCCGACTGGACTGCCATCGCGAAGGCGGTCTACGAGCGGCGCTGCGAGGGTTACCAAGGGTTCGTCATCGCCCATGGCACCGACACGATGCACTTCTCAGCCTCGGCGGTTGCCTTCGCGTTGGGAAAGCCGCTCCCGTTTCCCGTCGTCTTCACCGGCGCGCAAGCCATTCCAGAGGTGCATCATGGCGATGCGCGCGTCAACTTACTGCGGGCATGCACGGTCGCGACCATGGACCTTGGCGAGGTGGTCATCTCGTTTGGTGACTACGTCTTCCGCGGATGCCGGGCTCAGAAGAAGGACGAACGACGATTCGATGCGTTCGAGTCTCCGGCCTTTTACCCACTGGCGTTCATTACGGAGGAGATTTTGCTAACCGGCTTGGGTAGCAGGAGAAGGCAGATTGAAGATGGGGGCGACATCGACTTCAGGGCGGAGTTTGAGCACGGTGTGTTTCAGGTATCTCTGATTCCGGGGCTTGAACCGGAACTCTTGCTTCCGGTTCTCGATTCGCCGATGTGCAAGGGAGTCATACTTCAGTCGTTTGGGGCGGGAAATGTGCCTAGCCTCGCTGGCTACTCGTTCGGTGCCATTATCGAGCATGCGTGCAAGCTCAATATTCCAGTGATCATCACCAGCCAATTTCCTGCAAATGCCACCCTCCATACGTCTTACGAACCCGGTCGCGCGGCGATTGCGGCAGGGGCGATCCCTACCGGGAACATGACAAGCTCGTGTGCGGTGGCAAAGTTCCGATGGGTGCTTGCGCAAGTCGAGGAATCGTTCCGGCGTGGCGAAATTGTTGTGGCACAGAAGATCGCCAAGGTCGATGAAATGATGCAACGCAATTACATAGACGAGATGGACCTGGGTGGCTCCGAAGGAAGTCTGTCACGAGGAATGAAGGGACAGACACTTCCAAAGGCTGACCCGCTACGTGGATTCCCTACGCCGCCACCGGCCCGCGACGACTCGGGGCCTCGTTCGCAAGGCGCCGGGCGAAGCGGACGGGGCGCTGAGTAGTCGCTGCTGCAGCCTTGTCTTGCGTAGGACGATTGATTTCTTTCGGGAAAGGAAAAAACGGATGACGACGAGCCCAAACAAAGGCGTGTTAGTACTTTACACAGGTGGGACGATTGGGTCTGTGCCGAAAGATCCAAACGACCCGGAAAGCCCCCGAGTCATCGCCTCCTGGGAGCGCCTTCGGCAGGCCGTTCCGATTCTGCAAACGATTGGATTTAAGGTCGATGCTCACCCATTCACGCCACCTATTGATTCGTCCAATATGAGGAAGGAGTACTGGATCGAGATGGCGGAGGTCATCGAACGGAATTATGGCGAATACGAAGGGTTCGTCATCGTACACGGCACGGACACCATGGTTTACACGGCTTCGGTGTTGTCCTTTATGCTGGAGAATCTCGAGAAACCAGTTATTCTCACGGGCTCGCAGAATCCCATCGTGGGCGTTCCCCGGAACGATGGTGAGCAGAACCTTGTGACGTCGCTGCTCATCGCAAACCCAGCTTTCACTGGCCTGCCTAAGGTTCCTGAGGTCTGCATTTACTTTCGCGATCAACTGCTTCGCGGCAATCGGACGCTTAAGGAGAGTGCGAGTGGCTATGTGGCGTTCCGCACCCCTAATTATCCTGTGCTTGGGGAAGCGGGCGAGCATATCGTGATTCACGAGGAATTCGTGAGGAAGCCGTCAGGCCGGGCCTTCACCGTGCATAAGAGTCTTGACACGAATGTCGTTCCCTTCCTCATTTTTCCCGGAATCCAGAAGACGCGCATTTTCGAGCAGGTGTTTGGTAGCGATGACGTCAAAGGGTTTGTTCTCGAGACCTATGGGACGGGAAACGCGCCCAGCGACGAGGAGTTCTTGGACGTAATCGGCAAGGCTACGAGCAGGGGTAAGGTCGTGGTCAACGTCACCCAGTGTCCGGTCGGTACGGTGGAAATGGGTTTGTATGAAACCAGTGCAGGCCTGTTGGATCGAGGAGTTGTCAGCGGTTCGGACATCACGCCCCAGGCTGCCCTGTGTAAGCTGATGGTTTTGTTGGGAAATGAAGACCTCCGCCCCAGCGAGGTTCGCGAGATCGTGGAGAGTAATCTAGCGGGCGAGCAGAGTATCAGCATCTATACGACTTCGTATGACGAGAAAGGCACAATCAAGGGCGGCGGGCGACATCGTCTTCGCGCCGAGGACGTGTCATCCAAATGGAAGTTGGAGGTGCTCTCGAAGGCACTTCTTCGTTTTCGGGAGGCGCAGGTACTCACGGAAGGCGGCGAGACAGTCGAAATCATGATTTTCGTGAACCTCCCGGGCGACGGAGAATTGGATACTGCGAAGCCGAACTACGCGGGTACGTTTGTGAAGCAGGCAAACACTGCGGACAGGATGTTTGTGTTTGACGTGACTTCGGCGGTGCGTTCGCTGGTCGCGCCGGGGAGTCGTACATCCTTCACAATAGCCGTTAAGACCCCGAAAGCAGAGCTGAAGTGGAAGATGGTCGAGTTGGTGATTTTCACAAGGGAATGACCTTGGAGGGCGTCCGGCAAGGCGTCTTTGACGATTTGTCTTCCGTCTGCGATGCAGACGGAGCGTTCGCGTCTGTTGAATGGTCGCCTACTGTGGTGGGGGCGCTTGGCCTTGAGGTACGGCCGGTCGGTTCTCGATACGACCTGCCACGCCGATGGCACGGATACGATTGCAAGTATCGTACAGGCTTCGCGGACCCGCTGATGAAGCGTAAGAACTGAATTCAGAAGGGAATACGTCGTTTTTCCCTTCTAATTCAGTGGGAATAGTGCGTAGGGGATTCTCTTAACCAGAATCCATCGGGCCCAAGAATTCTTACCCATGAGAGAGGCGGGTCCGTAAATTCGGAACGATCGGCACAGGAATTAGACATTTTCGGCGCCCACCAGCATCCTGACGTAAGTTAGTGTGGGAGCGATTTGAAATTGACGATAAGAGTGAAATGCGGCGAACTCTGGGCGTCAAGGTTGATTGCCCATCCCGCCAAACGTGGCTGCCTTAACACTCGCCTGTAAGTTCCGTGTCGACCGTGGCGCGTGGATGTTTCGTCAATCCCCCGTTCGTCATAACCAGCTCATGGAAAAAGCCTTATGAGTTCTCATTCACCTTCAACACGGTATCCTCTGCAATACGAGTCCCGACGGGATCGCGAGGACTACATCGATGGCGCGCTTACGCAACTTTCCCTGCGAATCAGGAAAACGCCAGACGACGCGAGGACTGCGGGTGAATTCTTTGAGCACATGAAATGTGCAGCTTTCACGCCGGATATGATCAGGGAAGTCGCTGACGACATGATGAAACACAGCCCGTGGGCAGGATCCGAGCTGTACCGAAGGCTCGATATCGCTTCATAAGTCGCGGCGCAACAGTTTATGGCGCAGACAGTTGCGGCGTTCATCGGGGTGCCGAATCTGGTTTCACGAGGCTGTCGTTAGAGTTCAGCGGCGGCCCAATTCTCGCAGTTGCTTCAGATCCAAGGGGGCCGGTGCGCCGGTCATTAGGTCGCGGGCCTTTTGGTTCTTGGGAAAGGCGATGACGTCGCGGATCAGGTTGGTCCGCGCCAGCATCATGACCCAGCGGTCGAGGCCCAAGGCGATGCCGCCGTGCGGCGGGGCGCCGTATCTTAGGGCGTCGAGCAGGAAGCCGAATCGTTGCTTGGCCTGTTCCAGCGTCATGCCGAGCACGCTAAACACGCGGGACTGTACCTCCGGGTCGTGAATACGGATGCTCCCGCCGCCGCATTCGTCGCCGTTGATCACCAAGTCGTATGCCTGAGCCTGGACGTGGGCCGTGTCGCTCTCCAAGTTGTGCAGGTCCGCCTCTTTCGGCGCGGTGAAGGGGTGGTGGTTGGCCGCCCAGCGATTCTCGTCCTTGTCCCAGGTGAACAGCGGGAAATCAAGTACCCAGGCGAGCCTGTAATCCGGCTTGGTCGGGTCGTACAGATCAAGGACGCACGCAAGATGCGTGCGCAGGTTGCACAGCGATTGGCAGACAATGTCTTCTTGGTCAGCGACAAAGAACAGTAGGTCGCCAGGTTCAGCTTGCATGGACTGCCGAAGTGACTGCTGGACCATCGCGGGGAAGAACTTTTCGATCGGCGACACAAGTGCATCCTGCTCCACCTTGAACCACGCCAGTCCCTTGGCCCCGAAGGATTGGACGTGCTGCGTCAGCTGGTCGATGGCCTTGCGCGTCAGCTTGTCCGCCGCGCCCTTGGCGTTCAAACCCCGCACCTTGCCGCCGGATTCGAGAACATCGCGGAAGACCTTGAACTGGGTTTGCGCGGCCAACTCGCCCACATCCACGATTTCCATGCCGTACCGCAGGTCCGGCTTGTCACAGCCGTAACGGAGCATCGCGTCGGCATAGCTCAGGCGTGGCAACGGCAGCGGTACGGTCAGGCCAATACAGCGGCCAAAGACTTCGGCCGTCAGCCCTTCGATGACGTTCAGAATGTCATCCATCTCGACAAACGACATTTCCAGGTCCAGCTGAGTGAACTCCGGCTGGCGATTGGCCCGCAGATCCTCGTCCCGCAGGCACCGTGCGATCTGGAAGTACTTGTCATATCCGGCGACCATCAGGAGTTGCTTGTACAGCTGCGGCGACTGCGGTAGGGCATACCAACTGCCCTGCGAGACCCGGCTCGGCACAACGTAGTCCCGGGCGCCCTCCGGCGTGCTTCGGCCCAGCAGCGGCGTTTCCACCTCGATGAAACCGCGTGCGTCCAGGTAGTCGCGGATGACCTTGTTGACTTGGTGCCGGAGGGTGAGCTTGCGCTGCAGCGATGGCCGGCGCAGGTCGAGGTAGCGGTACTCCAGCCGCAGTTCCTCGTTGGCCAATTCCTGACCGGCAAACTCGGTCACGTCGAAGGGCGGAACCAGGGAGCGATTGAGGATCTGGAGCCCCTCGGCCTTCACCTCGATCTTGCCCGTCGGGAGATCGAGTTTTTCCTTGCCCTCCAGACGGCGTGCGACCGTTCCCGTAACCGCAATGACGTATTCACCGCGCAATTCCCGGGCCGTCCTGAGCAACTCCAGGGACTCGGACTCGAAAACAACTTGCGTAACGCCGTAGCGGTCGCGCAGGTCGACGAACAACAGCGAACCTTGATCGCGGTACGTGTTCACCCAGCCATTCAGGACCACCGACCGGCCGATGTCGGTCTCACGAAGTACACCGCAATTGTGTGTCCGCTTCCAAGCTGTCATGCATCCCCCTGTCTTCTATTCGGCAATGGAATCCCGGTATCGCAGCAGCCGCCGGGATCCCAGCGGCTTCAATATCCGGTATTGGGAGCATCGTCGCAAGACCACCGTTTCGGCTTCTTTTCAAGAGATCAACCGCGACCGAAGTACGTCATTAACCTTACGGCAACCGGAACGTGGGGGGGAATCTAGTGCTCTGTCAGCCGTGTTTTGCGGAGTAGCCGGACTCGCAAGAGTTCGGGCCAGAAGTCTTGCGACTTCTGCTACCCCCATCCCCCATCATTTCGTGACTGACAAAGCACTAACCGTCACGCGTTTCTAGGTTCAGGAGCAGAAGTCGCCTTAACAGCGTCGCCGTTTCCGAGAGTTCCGCCGGAAGCGCAGCGAGCAAGGATGCTGCTTCGGATTGTGTCGCTGGATTGTTGTCGTCGAGAGCATGCAATACTTGCATCAGATGACGCGCTGCCGAATCGGCCGCTGTATTGGGCAGCTGAGCAGCCTTCTCGAGGGCCACCGCTCGGCAGGCGTAGCAGACGTCGCCATTGCAGTCGTCGGGCTTTCCTTCGTCGGTTCTCCGTGAATGTACATCCTTGACGATGGGAAGGAGTGCCGCAACTTCTTGGTAAGTTGTGTCGCGTTCCTCATGGAAATCCGGGATTCGGTGTGTTGTTGGTTCACCCAATTCGGCTGACCATTGGCTTGTTCGTCTCACCACGAAATGGCATTCTTTGCGTTCGTCCCAACGACAAGAACAAGAAATCGGGGAAAGCCCAATGTGCGTCCTGTCATCATTCGGACCGATCGGCATTTGCTCGCACAAGTCATAATGCCTGCACAAAGCAGGATCAGGATTGAACACCGATTCGTCGATTTCAGTCATAAAGACATCCAGCTGGCAGAAACAGCGCAAATCATTTCTTACCCGCCATGTTCTTGCCTTTCCCGCTAGTTTCGGGCGGCTTTCGTGGCCGGCAGGACCGGCAGGAATTGGACGGCGTCGGCGTGGGCGTTGCCGCCAGCGTCTTGGGTGCCGATTTCGACGGCGGCGGGCGCATCGGGGCGAAAATCGAACCAGCCGAGCGAGACGAAGCCCCCATCCAGCGGCGGCGGTTCGCGCATGTTGATCTGCTTGACGACGGTGCCCTCGGGCGAGATGACCGTCACCGGCACGCGGATGCCGCGGTTTTCGTGAGGCTGATACGCCACACGGACTTCGTACCGCCCGGCTGCCGGCGGCTTGAACTCGAACCGGATGCTGGCCCCGGAGCCGGCGGAAGCGTACAGGTAACCGTAGCCGATGTAGCCCTTCAAGCCGGTGCCTTCCGCCCACGATCCCTGTTTGACCGCATTGCGGTCGTCGATGACCACGCCGCCCAGCGTCTCGGGGTCCAGACCCGTCGGCGGGCCGGTCGCGGATGCCCGGCGCGGGACGTCCTGCGGGATGACGATTTCGTCGGTCACCGTCGCCCGCCGCGCCTTGCCCGGCAACTCCAGCAATTCCTTCAATTCGTCGAGGTGTTTTTCGTAGACCTCGCGCGGCGTGCAATCCTGTTTGACGCAAATCGAGGCGGCGCGGCCCACCACTTCGCCCATCATGCCGCAGGTGTTCATCACCCGCACCGTGCCCAACGCCTCGTGCGTCACGCTGGCGCACCGCCCGGCCATGAACAGGTTGGGGATGTTCCGGGAATAGAAACAGCGGTACGGAACGGGATACCCGTACTGACGGTCAACCGCGGAATTGAACTCCGCCCGCGAAATGAACGGGTTGTCGGGGAATTTTTCCGCGTACTGTTGTTTCGGGTAGTGCAAGTCGATGGACCAGGTGCTGGGCACGCAGCCGTCCGGGAATTCCCGTTTGGCGACGATGTCCTCCTGGGACAAAATCACGTCGCCCAGCAGCCGCCGCGATTCCCGCGGCCCGCCGATATACGCCACCCACGACAAGACGGCATTCGGATGCTTCGCGGCGCCGTCGCGGTTCTTCATCGCATTGAAGGCCCCGTAGACGGCCCGCAAATTCCAGTCGCGGATACCTTCGGCGTCGTTGATCGGGTCCTTGTCAAAGCCGCTCTCCCAGAACCACTGCCCGTGGAATTCGCGGGGGTAGGGGAAATCATCCATGTTCAAGTCCAAGGCCCACGGCGTCTCGGGGAACTTGGTGGCTTCCCGGGCTTCGTCCCACCGCCACATGTTGCTCATCCCCATCCGGCCTTTGGGCGTCATGTCGTAATGCGCGCCGGCCAAGGCTCCCAGGGTGCCGTGCCCCGTGGCGTCGCAAAACAACTTGCCGGTGAACCGCTTCTGCTCGCTGGTCCGCGTGTCAAAGGCCAGCACGGCCCGAACCCGCTCGCCGTCCATTTCCACCTGATACGCGAAGTGGTTCAGGAACAAGTCGATGTTCTTTTCCGCTTGAACGACCGACGCCTTGACGTCGTCGCCGAACTCCTCGCCCTGCCCGGGCGATTTCTTCGCTTTGTCCCGGAACTCCTCGACGATCTCGCCGATCCGCGGGTAACGGCCGCGGCGGATCAAGCCGTTGGCCCAGACGCGCACTTCGCTGGACCCGTTGCCGCCCAGCACGGGCCGGTCCTGGATCAGGGCGACTTTGCAGCCCATCCGGGCCGCGGCGATCGCGGCGCCCAATCCCGAGTACCCACCGCCGGTCACGACCAGGTCGTATCCGGCCAACTCCGTCGGCTTGTCGCCCAGTCCCAGCAAGTCCCGCCGCCATCCGGGCAGGATGTCGGCGCCGTTGGGCGGCGTCACGTTCACGTCGCTGGTAAAGAACACGGCGTCGCAGCGGCCGTCGAAGCCGGTCAAGTCGTGCAGGGCCAGTTTGACGTCCGGTTGCTTGATCTGCACACTGCCGCCGTCATGCCAGAACCAGTCGGCGCTTTGCGTGCCGAAGGTCTCGGCCAGCGGCTGGCCGTCGACCAGGACTTGGAACCGGCCGGGCTGGCCGGGCGCTTTCCAACGGGCCACCCAGTCCTTGGTGCGGACCCAGACGCGATACTCGCCGGTCGACGGGAACCGGACCACCGTGGTCGCATCTTCCACCGGCTGGCCCAAGCCGTGGGCCAACAGGTATGGCGACCCCATCGTGTTGATGAACTGAGTATCCAAGACCCAACCGCCCGGCTGAGCAAAGCTCTCGGCCTCGACCAACACCTGGTCCGCTCGGCTGGACACCGTCCACGCCAGGCACAGCAGGGAACAGAGGATTGCAAGTCGGCGCATGGCGAACTCCTTGACTACTTGGTGGTTCTCGCGTCGTTTTTGGTTCAGCTTTCTTCCAAGTCCGTATGTTATCCGATTGCCTCGCCGTCCGGCAACCGTGCGAAGCTGGGTTTCGGCGAACGTGGTGGCGTCAGCCCCACGGTGCTTGGCGAACGTGGCGGCGTCAGCCCCACGGTG
>CAZXYZ010000109.1:0-40391 GCA_964645045.1 uncultured Pirellulaceae bacterium
GCTGCCGCCAACATCACGTGTACCGTCGTGTAGAGCTTGAAATTCCAGGCGTAACTCAGCGGCATGGCGAACAGGAGCTTACCAGGATAGAAGACACTCGACGTGCCGTCGGCCAGCACGGGTACGCCACAGTTTTCCCGGGGATTCCACAGGGGAACTTGCCCCGCGGCCCACTGGCGGTGTACCCAATCGAACAGCGGATAGTAGAAATGCGCGGCATCGCGAAACGCAAACCCGCGGTCGGTAAACAAAGCCGCGCCGAAGCACCAGAAGAACGGCCCGAGGAGTGCGATGGCCAAGACTGCGAGCATCGGCCAAGAGGGACGCGGTATGACGCGCACAGGCAGACGACGCCCTGGCGGGGCAGACGTGCGAGCTTCCATCCTGGCCGGGCCATCTGGTTCCATGTCGTTCGTCTTCCCGCGGCGACCATCACGGCCTGATCGTGTAGCCCGCGATCGCCGGACGCGGGTCCATTCTGCATCCCCTTCACGCGGGCTAACACCCGCAACCCAAGTTGGAGTCCACGCTTTAGCGTGCTCGCGAACGCACGCTGAAGCGTGAACTCCAACGTGCGCGTACGGCGCGCGCATCGTACGAACTGAGACACTAACCGGCGGTCATCACGGCCGGTCCAACAGCATCGCCGTTACCATCTCGCCAACGTCGTAATGCCGCGAGCCGGCGGCAAACATCGCCAACGCGTCGGCCCGAGCCAGCGTTCTCAGATCGGCCGAACCCTGCCAGGCCAGCGGCTCGACGAGCACTGCGCCGTTCTCGTCCCGCAGTCGGGCCGGGTAGTAAGTCGGACGGTCGCCCCGGTGCTCGAACGGCTGGGCCAACGGATACGTCATCCGCCGCAGGCCGCGGTTCGAATTGCCGCCCAAGGCACCCAACGCCGGCCGCACGAACAACTCGAAACACACCAGGCAGCTGACGGGATTGCCGGGCAGGCCGAAAACCAGCTTCGGCCGATCACCATGCTCCGCAACGCCGAACCAAAACGGCTTTCCCGGTTTGAGCCGGACGCCGTGCAGCACGGGTTCGACCCCCAGTTCCCGCAGGACGCGCGGCACAAAATCGTGGTCGCCCGTCGACACGCCGCCCGACATGACCAGCACGTCCGCCTCCAGGCCGCGGGCCATCAACCGGCCCAGTTCAGCCGGCTCGTCTCGCCCGATCCCCAAATCGTGCGGGCATCCCCCGGCCTGGCTCACCAAGCCGCACAGCATGGGACCGTTGCTGTTGGTGATCTGTCCGGGGCCCGCCACCTCGCCCGCCGGCACCAACTCGCTGCCCGTCGCCAAGATCGACACTTGGGGACGCGGATGCACGCGGACTTGAGGCACGTGGATCTCCGCCAGCAGTCCGATCTCAACGGCGGACAGGCGGCGTCCTCCCCGCACAGCCACCTCGCCGCCTTGCATCAGACTGGCGCGCCGCAGGACGTGTTTTCCAGCCGCCGTCGGCCCGCCGGTGATGCGGACGAGCGGTGCCGTTCCGCAATCCAATGACTCGGTTCGCTCCAGAACGACGACCGCATCGGCGCCCTGGGGCATCAAGGCGCCCGTCATGATCCGTGTTGCCCAGCCGCGTTCGACGCGGTGCTGCGGGACATCGCCCGCACTGAGCCGTTCCAGAACCCGCAATTCCACCGAACCGCTGTCCAGGTCGGCGGCAATCACCGCATATCCATCCATCAATGCCTTGTCAAAAGGCGGGCAGTCGACGCTGCTCACGACGTCCTCGGCCAGCACCAAACCCAAGGCATCGCCGATCGGCCGCAGGGCCGGCGCCAACACCCGGGCGTGCTGCAACACCAGTGACAACGCCTGATCGACTTCCAGCATCGGCGATTTTACCGCTTGGTCCTCCATCGTCCGCCCCCCTGGTCTCAGCGTCTAATTCCTCAGAAACCGCCTCAGCAATTCGTGCCCACAGTCGGTCAAGAAGCTTTCCGGATGGAACTGGAATCCTTCCAGGGCAAACCGCTTGTGCCGGATCCCCATGATTTCGACTTGACCGTCGGGGCCGTCGGCCCAGGCCGACATCTCGAACTGGTCGCTGAGCGTATCCGGCTGAATGACCAGGCTGTGGTAGCGGGTCGCGATGAACGGATTGGGCAGCCCCTGGAATAGCCCCTTGTTGTCGTGGAAAATGTGGTCGGTCTTGCCGTGCATCAGCCGCTTGGCCCGCACGATTTGCGAGCCGGTGGCCTGGCCGATCGATTGATGGCCCAAGCAGACGCCGAGGATCGGCAATTTGCCCGCCAGGCGGCGGACGCACTCGACCGAGATGCCCGCTTCCAACGGCGTACACGGCCCCGGCGAGATGATCAGATGCGACGGCCGCTTGGCCTCGATCTCGTCCACCGTAATCTTGTTGTTGCGATGCACCTCGATCACCAGCCCGGCGTCGATCTCGCCAAGGCGTTGCACCAGGTTGTAGGTGAATGAATCGTAGTTGTCGATGAGCAGGATCATAGGCTTTTCAGGGGGGAATGAACGATCGTGGTCAAATTGCCCAGGCCGCTTCGGAAATCCGCGGCAGGCTTCGCCCATCATGATAGCGTGTTTCACGCCGGAAGGTTAGGGTCGAAAGGGCTTGTTTTCCCGCGTGCATTTTTCCCCAACGAATGAAAGATTCAACGAATCTTCGACGGTGATTCGTTGAGCCGTAGACAGGATTTTGCCTGACCGCCAGTCCACTCAGTACCCGCTCACTCCTGCTTCCCGCTTTCCGGTTCGTACAGTTCTACCTCCCAAATGCGGCTGACGTCGATCTTCGTTGTCCGCACCAGCAGCCTTAGGCGGCGGCTGGTGATCGGGTCAAACGTGGCCTGCCACACGACCTCGCGGTTGCCGGCCGTGTCGGTGCCGGGGACGTCTTTCCAGTCGTTGTCTTCGTATGATTGCAGGACAAACGATTCGATCGGTTCGACAACTTGGTTGGCTTCGGCATACCCAGAGATGATGCGCGCCGCCGCGATCCGCTGTGGCTGGTCCCAACGGAATTCGACCCAGTTCGGCGACTGGGCGTGGCTGAGCCAGCGCTGGTCGTTGTGCCGCAAATCGGCCAAGCCGTCAATCACCAGCGTCGCTGGCGATGTGGCGGCATCCTTGTCGCCCGAAGTCGCGACCTTGGCCGCGAGGGCGACATTGCGGCCGAGATCTTCCAGCTTAGGCAGGGGCACCGGCCTGCCGACGCCGGTGGTCATCAGCGTTTGCAGTTCTTCAAGATGTTCCGCACAAACGCCGCGCGGGTCGATGCCGTGCTGCTTGCACAGCGAAGCCGCCATGCCGACGATCTCGCCCATGCAGCCGCCGGTGCGCATCACGCGGGTGGCCCCCAACGCGTCGTGGGTCACACTGATGTCGCGGCCGGCCATGAACAGGTTGGCAATGTTCCGCGAGTACAAGCAACGGTAGGGAATCCAATACGGGCGCGGATACTGTGTGTAATACGCCTTGGAAATGAAACCATCGCCTTCAAAGCCCTTGTCGTACTTGGGGTCCGCCAGGTGCAGGTCGATGGGCCAGCCCGTCGGGACGCAGCCGTCGGGGAATTTCCTCCCGGCCAACAGGTCTTCCTTCGTCAGCACCACGTCGCCCAGCAGCCGTCGGGACTCGCGTTTGCCCGCCACGTGCGCCGCCCAGTTCAATTTGTGGTTCGGATAAGCATGGTCCACGTTCTTGAGCGCGTCCCAGGCGCCGTACATGGCGCGGAAGTTCCAGTCGCGAATGTACTCGGCCTTGGCGATCGGATCGTGATCGAAGCCGCTCTCCCAGTACCAGCCGCCCAGCTGGAGAATCCCTTGCAGGTCCTTGTTGCGGCCGGGAAACGGTTTGTCGGTCAGATCCAAGGCCCAGGAACAACGCGGAAACGTGGTGGGCTGGTCCGTCTCGATCACGTTCCACAGATTGCACGGTCCCATGTGACCGGGCAGCGTCATTTCATGCTCCGCGCCGGCCAGAAAGCCCAACGCTGCGTCGCCGGTACAATCGGCGAACCAGCGGCCTGCCACACGGTATCGCCGGCCGGTGAAGGTATCCTGAGCGACGACCGCCTGGATGCGGCCCTCTTGGACCTCGGCTGCGTTCACGCGGCAATTCAACATCAGTCGCAGGTTCGTCTCGGCCCGCGCCAAAGCCAGCTTCTTGTCGTCCTCGTACAATTCGGCTTTGTTGTCCGGCCCGTAATGGGCAGATCGGCGCTGTTCGAGTTCCGCCACGATGTCGCCCACGCGGGGATACGGCGCGACGTTGCGAGCGCCTTGAAGCCATACACGGACTTCGGAACTGTTGTTGCCGCCGAGCACCGGGCGGTCTTGGACGAGGGCGACCTGCAGCCCCAACCGAGCGGCCGAAATCGCCGCACACGTTCCGGCCATGCCGCCTCCGACGACCACCAGATCGAACTCACCGGCAGACTCCGGTTGTTCCGGCAATCCCAAAAGTCTGCGGCGCAAGGCCGCCAACTGCGGATCGGCATCGGGCGGCACCAGGTGCTCGCCGGTGGTGAACAGCAATGCGTCGCAACGGCCCTCGAAGCCGGTCAGATCGTGCAGGGCGATTCGAACCGTGCTCTGCGCAATCTCGACGCGCCCGCCGTCCTGCCAATGCCAATCGGCTCCTCTTGTGCCAAAGTCTGTCTCCACAGGTTTCCCGTCCAGGACCACCTGAAACCGTCCCGGTGTTCCGGGCGCGTTCCAGGTCGCGACCCAATCCCGCGTGCGGACCCACAAGCGGTACGTGCCTGCGGCCGGGAACTCGACGGTCGTCGTGGCATCCTGGACGGGGACGCCCAACCCATGTGCCAGCAGGAATGGCGAGCCCATCTGGTCCATGAATTGGGAATCGTGAACCCAGCCGCCGAACTCGGAAAACCGCTCGGCTTCGACCAGCTCGGTCTGCGGTTCGTTGGCCGCGAGCACGGCGAACAGGAAGAGGCGGATCATGGGTAACGTCCTTCTTGGTTAGCGTTGGCGCAGGAATAATATGGTCAGGCAGCCAGCAGGAAATAATCTACCCAGCGGACTTTGGAGAACGTCGGATAGCACGGATGGCAAAGCCGGGGCACGGATGAGAGGCAGGCTCCTTTCATTATCCGTGCCCCGGCTTTGCCATCCGTGCTAGATTCGCGTGGGAAGTTCATTTTTCGCGGTGTGTCTCAGTCTTCGTAGGACGGGTTGCTGCGTGGTAACTTAGCGTACAATCCGCGAAATTGCGATCCGATTCCTGCTCTTGCCGATGGTCATGCCGGGCAGCGTGATCAAGCCAAATTCGTCTACCGTTACGGTTCCCGACGCAGCGGCGTCTTCGCTTGCCAGCGACCGGTCGGTCCAGCGAACCTGCGCGCCCGGCGCCGGCTTGAACCGCTGAACTCGGCGCGGCGTCATGTCCACCGTACAGGCGTCCTGCGGAGCGCGATCGATCAGGCCGACGGTCATCTCCCAGCAGTCCGGCGTATCGATAACGTCGCTTGTCTCCCAGAACAGGAACTGGTTGCTCTGGCCCTGCGGTGCGCCGGTCTGAGGTTCGCCGTCCCCCGGGTCGTCGTCCAGACTGCAGTGTGTGAACGCAGGCTGGCTCTGATCGATCCGCAGGTCCATCGGCATCAGCCGGTCGGATAGCGAAATCGGTAGCACGGCCCGCTGGCCGTGGCCTTGCTGGCCCCAGACAAAGACGTGCGGCCGCCGCGTTTCCTGCAACGCCCGGTGGAACGCGACTGCCTGCCGCCAGCCGATGCCGCCGTCGTTCTTGCCGTTGGAAAAGGCAATCAAACCGATCTCGGCTTGCGGGTACTTCCGCAGGTACCAGGTGTCGTCGAAGTGGTTCCAGACAGGCGTGCCGTCTTCGAACTTGACGTTCCACTCCGGCTGGCCGTAGACGTTCGTGTACGAGCTGCGAAAAGTCGGCGACTGCAGCGGCACGTGGACGCCGACCCAGCTGGCCGCCCATGCAGTGCGATCCGGATGCCGGATTGCGAACATGGGCGCCCCGGAACCGCCCATCGAACTGCCCGCGACGTGCGTCCGCGTCAGATCAATTTTCCAGCGTGTGGCCATCCAGTCGAGGAACGACAGCAGGCGCCGCTGCGAGTACGGACGGACCACGCCTTGTTCCCACTTTTTCTCGTCGGCCGGGCCAGCCCAATAACGCTCGTGATAGCCGGTCCACCAATCGTAGGGCACTTGGTTAGAAGCCAGCAGCAGGTGACCTTGCTCGGCTTGGTACCACCAGCCGTAGCCGCCGTTCAGCGAGCCGCCCCAGCAGTGCAAGTGGATGCCCACGGGCGCCGGCTCAGCGGGCTTCTCCGGAATCGCGACCAGGTAGTCGATCGGCTTGCCCTGCTGCGAGCAGTTCGGCGGCGATTCCCAGCGGACAAAGTAGTGCAGCGTCGGATTGCGCACGTAATTGAACTCCTTGGGCTGTTCGGTGCGCTGCAACACGGGAACGCCTTGCCCCACCGTCTCGTGGACCGGTTCGGATAACGAGTTCGAGGCTCCCAGGCAAATGTTCTCCTGGCCGTCGATGACGGCCGTCACGGCATAGTACGCCTTGCCGGCCTCGGCAGGATTGAACGCGCCGATGCCGGTCTCGGGCGAAACGGGCGGGCCGTCTTCCTGGACGGCGTATCGCAAGGCCAGGTGTTCGGGACGCAGGTCGCCGTAGTAATCGATATTCCAACCCGTCAGGGGCGGCAATACCGCAATGGGAGTCAGCCCTTCGAGTGAATCAATCGGCCGGCTGCTGCGGTACACCCGGTAGCGAATGTGGTTTGAGCGTTCGGCCTCGCGGCGCAAGTCGCGCAGACGCTCCGCAGCGATGATCTCCGTCGTGACCAGCGGCTGGACTTCGGCAAACGTCAGCAGCGTTTGTCCCGCTTGGTGGCGAACCCGAAGCTGTGACACCTGCTGCTGGGCGGCAAGCTGCCCGGCGCAAGCTCCCAGAATCCATAACGGAAACGAGAACCGTACGAGTTGCCAGATCCTGGTACCATTCATGGCAGGCGCCTGAAAAAAGAGGATAAGCGGGTATCCAACATTGAAACCCTCGCCGGATTATCTTATCCTGTTGCATGTTGGGATCGCAACCCTTGGGCCACCTTCAGAACTCACCTGCCAATGAAGGAGTCGAAATCATGTCCGAACACGACCACGCTTCATCCCCGCAGCATGCTCACTGTTGCCCCTGCACTCCGCAACGAGTTGTCGAGCAAGGCGTGTCGCGTCGGGCCTTCTTGGGCGGCACGGCCTTGGGCGGCGTTGCCCTCACGGGCTTGTCCTGGTCCCTGTTGTCCGCTGCCGAGGGCGAGTTGGAATCGCCGGCACCACGCACGCCGCTGAAAGTCAAACCGATCCTCGTTTATAACATCCCCAAACGCCGCGTTCAGTCCAGTTGGCGAAATTGGGGCGGCATCGAGACGCAAGCCCAAGCCGACGAAGAAGTGGTCCGGATCAGGGGCGAGTTGGACCAACTGAAAGCGACCGCCGACTTTCCCGTCGAGTTCTTGCCGATCGCCGCAGTCCAGGGGGCGCGCGAACTGGCCGACATGCAGGATGTTTCCACGGCCGACACGCTGTTGGTGTTTGCCGCCGGCGGAGGTACGGGCGACTATAACGCGATCGGCAATCTCAAGAAGGACACGATCCTGTTCGTACGGCACAAGTCGGGGCCGGTGTACCTGTGGTACGAAATCATCAGTCCCCGTTACCTGCGGCAACATACCGACACCCTGAAGACCGTCGGGATCGACGACCAGGACGTGGTGGTCGATCGGATGGACGAAGTGCAGTGGCGGCTGCGGGCGCTGTGCGGGCTGAAGAACACGATCGGCAGCCGGATTGTGGCCATCGGCGGTTTGGCGGGCTGGGCGCAGCCCAATGATGCAATGGCCAAATTGGTTCAAGAACGCTGGAAGCTGGATGTGCGGCCGGTTGAATATCCCCAGTTGGCCGAACTGATTAAAGCGGCTCGAGCCGATCAGGCCGTGGTGGAACGATCGAAGAAGCGGGCCGCTGAATACCTCGCGCAGCCTCAGACGGTCCTGGAAACGGAAAAGACCTACGTCGAAAACGCGTTCCTGCTCGAAGAAGTCTTCCGGCGGCTGATGAAGGAAGCGGACTGCCAGTCGATTACGGTGAATCATTGCATGGGCACGATCATGCCGATGTCCGAAACGACGGCCTGCATGACGCTCAGCACCCTGAACGACGCGGGCTTCCTGGCATTTTGCGAGTCGGATTTCGTCGTCATCCCATCCGGGATCCTGCTGGCCCGGATCTCCGGCCTGCCGGTGTTCCTGAACGACCCCACCTACCCGCACGACGGCCTGATCACGTTGGCCCACTGCACAGCCCCGCGGAAAATGGACGGCCAGACGATGGAGCCGGCGCGGATCATGACGCACTTCGAATCCGACTACGGGGCCGCGCCCAAGGTCGATATGCACAACGGCCAGATCGTCACCAACATCATCCCCGATTTCAAAGCCGAGCGTTGGGTCGGACTTACGGGAGAAATCGTCGATCATCCGCTGCTGCCCATCTGCCGTTCGCAGATCGATATCCGCTATACCTGCGATAGCCTGCGTTTGGCCGAACGGATGCCGGGATTCCACTGGATGACTGGGTACGGGAACTACCTCCGCGAGATCGGTTACGCTCTGAAGCGGATTCCCATCCAGTGGGAAGTGCTGAGTTGACCCGGACGATGACATGAGTGCATTTCCACATGGGACGGAATGGGATTCCGTTCCCCTTGTCGGCCTCGGTATCTCGGCTACCATTCGCTCAGTCGGTGGCACCTCGTGCCGCGTCCGGTCTTCGTCCTGCTTCATCTCCCGGCTCCCCAAAACCTGCCGGAAATGCACGACGCGACCTGCGGAACGTAGGATTGCCTCTTCAGTCCGGTTGTTGAAATTGTTGCCAAAGGACGGGCCAACTTGTGACTTTGCTTCAATGGCGGCAAGAAGGGTGCCATCGCATAGGACAAGCAGGTCCCACTCCTTTGTGGGACGGAAAAAGCCGGGAAGTTCGACCGCCCTCTTTCGGAAAACACTTCGCTCGGGTATCCCTGATGCCAAGATGAGACTGGTAAACAAGTCGATGAAGCCATCCAATTGTGCCCCCCCCCCAGTCACGGCGCTGCGCAGACCCTGATCGATTTTTCCAATTTGCGTCTGCTTGTCCTTCTGTCCCGCTCGTGTCTCCCAGTAATGGGCCACAGCCAAACCGGCGCGAGCTGGCAGATCCCGCAGTACGTCGTTGCGTTTCATTCGCATTTCATATCCCTTGCCAGCTTCCAGGCACCGAGCTACTCGCTCCAGTATTGGCCGCATATTTTGCGTTACTTGCGAGCATCTGAACCCAATGACGCGGCAAAAGCATTACCCGATGGCCGTGAGACGCGAACGAGAAGACTGGTTGACATCATTCTTTGGTTTGCAGATTCTACCCGACGATTGCGACCAAGGAAATGAGAAGATGCACGTCGTGTGCGACCGGACGAGATGTCTGGCGTGGTTGGTCAGCCGGTTCCGACGCGTTGCCGGCACCGTCGCCGTCGACGAAGCCCCCACACCGCCATGGCTACTTCGTCCCCGGCGCTGCTTCCGGCTTAACCACAATGCGGCCGAGGTACGAGCCGATTCGGCCTTGGGCGTGGCCGTCGACCAGGACACGATACGTCGTGGCCGTTTCAGGCAGGCGGAACTGAAGTGTCGCCCGGCCTTGGGCATCGGTCAGCAGGAGCGGTTCCCAGCACACGGTTTCCAGCGGCGCCGACCGCGCATCGGCGTCTGATTCGGCCAGGCTTCGTCGAGCGTATTGGCGAAATAGTTGTTGCTCGGCCGCCGGCTCCGAGCGAATCTGGCGGCGCGCCAACGATTCACGCTCGGCGGTGCCCTCGGCGACTTCCGAGGGATGCGTGGGCACATTCCCGAGCGCGGGCATCGGACTAGCCGACGGTCGCTCTCGCTTCTCCGCCGCTTTCCGCGCGAGCTCTGCGTTGCTGTCGCGAGGATCGCCGGCCGCACTCCCGCCGCCGAAGGCGTAGCCAGCCCCGCCCCTTCCACCCATTCCGCTGGTGGGACCACCGGGCATGACCGTGGCATCCGATGCAATTGGCGTCTGGAAGCCAGGCATCGCGTCGGCCGCCTGCTCGGTATTCTTTTCGAGCCGCAATTGACTCGGCATGGCATCGTTCGCCGGGGATTCGGCAAGGACCGCCACGGGAGCAGCTGGCGACGGCTCTTGTTCTGATGCGGCGGACGGTATCGCAGCGGCGGCCGGCATGGGCGGTGCCGCGGCTGGTGCTGCGAACGGAGCCTGGACAGCGCCGGATGGCTCGGCGGGGGCCTGAATCGCTTCCACGTCCGCGAGCATTGGAGCTGCAGGCGCGGGCCGCGGCGCAGCTGGCTCGGCGCCCTTCAAACGGCGCGAAGTTTCGCTCGGCGCACCCGCGGCTCCTGCCGCTCGGCCGTCCAAAACCCCTCGCGTGCGACTCGTTTTGCGGGGGGCCGATTGTGTCGCGTCCAAACTCTGAACACGCGACTCGTCCGCCGGCATGTCCGCCTGCAATTCCTCCATCTGCCTGGCACGATCTATCGAGTTGTTCGTCCGCGACGGTGAATCACCGGCAACACCGAACCGCTCCTTTTCTTGCAGCCGGCCACGGTCCCTGTCGAACGCCTTCCGGTCTTCTGCTTTGTCAACCGGCTGCAGTTGCTCGAATTTGTCGGCCGACATGACTGCTGCTTCATCCGCCGTCGGCTTGGCATCGATCGCGCGTGGTTGCTCGCCCACCAAGCTGCCGTCCTTGCCCGCTTTGTTCTCCACCTGATACCAGCGATTGCTTGCCGCTGCGTCTGCCTTGGCCAGTTCGGGTTCGGAAGTGGGGGCAACCGCCTCCACGCGGGACGCGGCGGCGCGCTCGTCAACCTGCGCGACCTGCACCTCGGTGGCAGCCCGAGCCGCCGACACCTTGGCAAGTTCTTGCCTCGGCCGGCTTTCCGTCACCAACCAGACCGTGCCCAGAACCAGGCACATGGCCGATGTGCCCAACGCGGGCATCCAAACCGTCGTGGCCGGCAAGCGACGCATGACTGCCAATAGCCCGAGCATGACGGCCAGGATCAAACTGCCCGAAATCAACACGCGGCCGAACCGCCGGACGGTTTGTCCGTAGGCCGCCTGCACGGAAGCGAATCCGCTGCGTACCATTTCCGCCGCCTCGGCCGCATTGTCAGCCAGCACCACGGGCGCGTCCGACACGGCGACGGCGACCGCATTGGCTGAATCCAGGTCTGCAAAGTCGGATTGGCCGGCTTGCGTAGCGACCGGCGTTTGAGCTAACTGATCGAGCGGCACGCTGACAAACCGCCGCCAGCCTTGCGTACCTAGCAACAAGTCCAGGGCCAGTTCAGCCTGCGAGCCTTCGGCCAGGTACAAATTCGCATCCTCCAACCCGCGGACATCGTCGATTTGACCGGTTAACCAGAAGTGCGTCGTCAGCGATGCACTGCGGTCCCGGACCAGACTCAAGGCCGCTTCGTCCACGACCGACGCTCCCAGTACGGCGGACAGCGCGCGGGCATGCTCGTCTTGCACGGAAAATGCCCATTCAATGGCGTCGCCGGGGCGGTGCGGGCCGGCGTCTCGGCTTGGTTGAATTGACAGCTTTCGGACCGGCCGGCGAAAAACCAAGCGTTCGGCGACGGGCGTCGGCGGCTGCGTGCTGTAATCATACGCAGTCAGCCGGATGACGCCTTCGGCCGTGTCGGCCACGGGCACGACCACCTCGGGGCCGCCAGCTGCAGGTGCTTTTTGGAAAACGGCTGGCGACACCAGTTCCTGCCCGACCACGACGCCACGGCAGACCGCCGAAACGGCAACCGGACGTACTGAACTGGTCAGCAGCCGGACCTTAAGCGGCGCGCCGGAGGCAAACACGCCGGGCGCGGCGTTCAAGGCCAGGAACTGCCGGTCGCTGACCGGCGGCAAGTCTTGCCGGTCCACGGCGCCGGAGGCCGAGTCGAGTTCCAGCCGATAGGTTTCTCCGGGTTCCGGCTGCAGTTCGAATACGCCGCGACCGTCGTGCAGCGTCTGCACCACCGCCACCTCGCGGCCTTGGCCGTCGACGACCCGTCCTTGAATGTGAACCGGCCGTTCCTGCACATCGTGGGCGAAGAAATACACGCGGTTGGCGACGCCTTGGACCAACTCGCCAGACTCGGGAAAGAACTCGACGCTGATCGCACCTTGGTGGATCGGGATGGGCTCGATGATGCGGTTCTTGGGCTCCTTACCGGCGGTCACGCTCAGCACGGCCGCTCCCGGCTCGATCGTTTCCGGCAAGCGGAACCGCAGGCGATGAGATCCTTGATCGTCCGTCGTCGTGTGCAAGTTGAAGAACATCCGGCCGCCTGCCTCGGCCGTGACCGCCAAGGGTACTTGGCGGGCCGCACTGCCGTCCGCCAACTCGACGCTCAGATCCGCCTCGACTTCGTCGCCCAGATGGTAGCTGTCGCGGGCAAAGTCCAGTCTCTGCCGAAGCGTCGGCGCAGCGTACGGCCGCACCGCGAACTCGCGGCGTGCTTGTGGGAATGCGTCCGTCGGACTGGACGCGACCAGTGTGTACGTGCCACCCGGCTGAAACCGGGGCAACTCGAATTCGGCAAACGCAACGCCGTGCCGGGATAGGACCTCCTGGCGGGCGCCATTCAACAGCTGCCCGGCGGGATCTAAAATGGAGAACTCGACGGGCACTTCGCGGACGACCTCCAAATCGGCGCGATCCAACGTCACCGTGCGGCAACGCACCCGCTCGCCGGGGCGGTAGATCGTCTTGTCGGCGCTCAGGTACGTGGTCAATTCGCGAGTCGCCACCGGCAACGTGCGGCGCAGTTTGACATTCGTCAAATCGGTCTGAGGCTCCAACTCCAAATGGACGTTTTGGAATTGCGGCGCGGCCCGGCCACCGGACGGCCCGGCCGTGCGGAAATGGAATTGGGCAAATCCACTGGCGTCCGACTGGCATTGGCCGCTGGTCAACAGCGTGCCGTCGTCCCCCGTCACGCGATAGTGTACGGCCGCGGCACGCGGATCGCCGGTGGCGGTCTGAGTCTGCACGGCAAAGTAGTTGGTCAGGGTCGGCTGCAACGCGGACGGCCCGAACACCACCGTCCGGACAGGCTGCTCGGCCCAAGCAACGCCGGGAGTAGCACCAGCGACGGAGCGTTCCAGCGAGCGGGTGCGGAAGCCGGCGAACCCCAGGTAGCACAACAGCAGCGAAGCGGCCAGGGCCACGGCCCAATTGGTCCAGCGGCGAGGGGAGGAGCGGACGCTCGCGGCCGGCTGCACAAGCGGAATCGGCGGCAGCGTCAATCTGGCGGCTTGGGCCAAAATCGCGGACTTGCCCCGGACTTCGTCGTACAAACGTGCCACGTCCGCCTCGGCGGTAATTCGTCCGCGCAACGCTTCCGTTTCGTCTTGCGGCAGCAAGTCGTAGACGAATTCCCAAAGCCGTTGTTCCAAGTCGTTTGGACGATCCATAACCCGTAGTCCTCTTCTGCGGCCTCACGCCGCATCCTTCGCGATCCAGCTGCTCGCATCCGCGGCAGTTCTAAGGAGCTTCCGCCAAGCTCGTCCGCAGCTTGGCCAAGGCCAGCCGCATGCGGGTTTTGACGGTGCCCGAGGGGATTCCCAATGCCTCGGCAATTTCCTCGTAGGTCATCTCGGCATTCTGTCGCAGCAGAAACACCTCCTTTTCTTCGCTTCGCAACTGGCTGACCGCCGCGCGGACCAGCGCCATCTGCTCCGTTTGTTCCACAGCCTCCTCCGGGCTATTTGAATGGCCGGCGAGGTCGGAGTCGTCGTCCGGCAGATCGCGGCGGTGCCGCCGCCAAGCCGTCTGCCGCAGGTCGCGGCCTGTATTGAGCGCAATCCGAAAGACCCAGGCTTTCAAGTTCTGCACGGACGGGACCTGCTCCCGGTTGCGCCAGCACTTGACGAACGTGTCCTGGTACGCGTCGCGGGCGTCCTCGGTGTTGCCGACCATGTGATACAGCAGTCCCATCAATTCGCTTTGGCAGCGGGCAAACACTTCCTCCAGCGTTTCGTGGGTACACGAACGCTCGGCGGGGCGCGATTTGCCGGCTGCCTCGACCACGCAGCACCTCTTCTCCTAAGTATCGACGAATCAGATGGGCCGGCGGTTTTCCCGCCGCAGGCAGTATTTCTACCACAAATCCCGGCCATGTTCAGCCGCAAATCTGGCCTTGCGAATCGATAACCGATGCTACGATAATGGTTTGCAGTGAAAACGTGGCACTCCGTCGCGGGGAGAACCCCGCCCTGGAGTGCCGGGATTGTTCGATCTTCGAACCGCCGTGCCCTTCGAGCCATGTGGCCTGAAACCGAAAAAACACACGAACTTTTGGCTGGCGCCAAGCAGGGCGACCCCAGCGCTGTGAACCAGCTGCTGGACCGCCATGCCCGCTCCGTCCAGCGGATGGTCCGGATGCGGCTGGATCAGCGGATCCAAGCTCGTGTCGGCGTCAGCGACGTGGTGCAAGACGTGATGGTCGAAGCCAATCGCCGCCTCCGCGACTACCTGGAAAACCCGACGATGGCGTTCCACCTGTGGCTGCGGCAGATCGCCAAGGATCGGATCATCGACGCCCATCGGCGGCATCGGGCTTCGGCCAAACGCAGCGTGGACCGGGAGCAGGCGGCGGTTCCGTTGGGCGAAGAGCGGTCCAGCATCGAACTGGCGGCGCAGCTGAGCGATCCGCAACTGACTCCCGCGGCCGCCGCCACGCAGCGGGAACTGGCGCACCGCGTCGAGCACTCGCTGGCCGACCTGGGCGAACAGGACTGCGAGATCATTATCATGCGGAACTACGAGCAGCTGTCCAACCAAGAGGTCGCGGAAGCCCTGGGACTGACCGAGGCCGCCGCCAGCATGCGGTACCTGCGGGCGATCCGGCGGCTGCGTTCCTTGCTTTACGAACCGCCGTCGCGCGGCGCTGGAATCCCGTGAATCCCGATCCCGCCATCCCCACCACGTACGCCGACCATGCGTCCGACACCGATCGCGACGAGCAGCTGGCCCAATTGCTGGCGAAGTTGACCGACGCCGTCCAGCGCGGCCAAGCGGTGGACCTGGACGCCGTCTGCCGGGAACATGCCGACTTGGCCCACGAACTGCGACAGCTGTGGGGGGCCGTCATGGTCGCTGACGCGGCCGGCAGTCATTCCCGCAGCGAAGCGTCCGGCCCCGTTGCGGACACACCCAGCGGCACCCTGGAACTGCCGTGCCGGCTGGGCGGCTACGAACTGCTCGAAGAACTCGGCCGCGGCGGGATGGGCGTGGTGTACCGCGCCCGGCAACTGGGGTTGGACCGGGAGGTGGCCGTCAAGATGATCCTCCGCGGCCAGCTGGCGTCGGCGGTGGATCGTGAGCGTTTTCGTGCCGAGGCCGAATCCGCCGCGCGGTTGGACCATCCGAACATTGTCCCCGTGTACGAGGTGGGCGAGGCGGATGGCCGGCCGTTTTTCAGTATGAAGTACATCGCCGGCCGAACGCTGTCCCAGGTGCTGGCCGAGCACCCGCTGCCGGCTCGCGAAGCGGCCCGCATCCTGGCCTCCGTCAGTCGGGCGATCCACTTTGCCCATCAAAAAGGCGTCCTGCACCGGGACCTGAAACCCTCGAACATTCTCATTGACGCCGAGGGCGAGGCCCACATCACCGATTTTGGACTGGCCAAGCGGATCACTGAGCCCGGCAGCTTGACCAAATCGGGGGCCATTCTGGGCACGCCGTCGTACATGGCGCCGGAACAGGCGGCCGGAGCCCGGGGCGAAGTCGGTCCGGCCAGCGACGTGTACAGCTTGGGCGCCGTGCTCTACCACACGCTGACCGGCCGGCCACCGTTTCAGGCCGCCTCGCCGGTCGATACCGTGCTGCTGGTCCTGGAGCAGGATCCCGTCCCGCCGCGGGTAATCAACCCCAAAGTGGACCGCGACCTGGAGATGATCGCATTGCGCTGCCTGCAGAAGCCGGCCGATTTGCGCTACGCCAGCGCCGATGCGTTGGCGGATGACCTCGAAGCGTACCTGCACGACGAACCGATCGCGGCCCGCAGCGGTCGGTTCGCACAGGTCCTGTCGCGGCTGTTCCGCGAAACGCATCACGCCGCCGTGCTGGAGAACTGGGGTTTGCTCTGGATGTGGCACAGTCTGGTCGTGCTCATCGCCTGCGTTCTGACCGACTGGTTGCACCTGGCCGGCCTGGACGAACGCGGGTACTACATCGCGCTGTGGACCGCCGGTTTGGGCACGTGGGCGGCCGTGTTCTGGGCCTTGCGCCGCCGCGTCGGTCCCGTGACGTTTGTCGAGCGGCAGATCGCGCACGTCTGGGCGGCCAGCATGGCCGCGATCGCTCTGCTGTTCTTCTTGGAGATCCTGATGGACTTGCCCGTGTTGACCCTGTCGCCCGTCCTAGGTCTGATCGCCGGCATGGTGTTCTTTGTCAAAGCCGGAATCCTGTCCGGCACATTTTACCTGCAGGCCGTCGCCCTGTTCGCCACCGCCTTTGTGATGGCCCTGTTCCCCTGGTACTCGCACTTCATTTTCGGCGCTGTCACGGCGCTGTGCTTCTTCATCCCCGGCTGGAAATACTATCGCCAACGCGGCGAGAAAGAGGCGTTGCGGTCTCAGTAGTGCGGGTGGCGCGGCAGGATTGAATTTCGACGAGCCCGGGCTGTTGCGGAGCGCTACCTGCAGGGGGTACAATTCCGGTTCTATCAACGCCTTTACCTACATTGACGTTCGCAGGCACCGAAAATGGACGCTGCCGAAACAACTGCCCTGCTCACCGAAGGCACGATCCTGGAGGGTCCACACTGGACTGAACCCGTCCGGGTGCTGACTGCCAAGAGGCGTGGCAGCCGGATCGAAGTCCAGGCGGTCGGCACGCTCACCAAGCGGCTGTGGACCAAACTGCTGAAGCCGGACGAATTTGGGGGAACCGTTAAGGTCACCGGGGCCGGGAAACTGGCCGCCCTGGATGGCGATCCCACCCACTTTCGCCTTGCCGCCGAAGCCCACCGCATCCGGCTGGCCTTCCAGTATGACCCGCACTTCGCCGTCTCGGTCTCCCAGGTCGATCCGCTGCCGCACCAGATGGATGCGGTCTACACCCACCTGCTCACCCAGCCCCGCATCCGGTTCCTGATTGCCGACGACCCCGGTGCAGGCAAGACCATCATGGCGGGCCTGACGATCAAGGAACTGAAATTCCGGGGACTGGTCGAACGCATCCTCATCATCACCCCCGCCAACCTGACTGACCAATGGCGACGGGAACTGCACGACAAGTTCGGCGAGACGTTCACGGTCGTCAACCGAGGCACCGTCAGTGCGTCCTACGGCCGAAACGTGTGGGAAGACTCACCGCAGTGCATCACGTCGGTCGATTTCGTGGCCCGGCAGGACGACATCCTGAACATGATCCGGGACGTGCATTGGGATTTGGTCATCGTGGATGAAGCCCACAAGATGGCTGCCTACCGCTACGGCAACAAGGTCAACAAGACCCAGCGGTACATACTGGGCGAATTCCTGCGGGACCACACCGATCACTTCTTGTTCCTGACGGCCACGCCGCACAAGGGCGATCCCGACAATTTCGCCCTGCTGCTGCAACTGCTCGATCAGGATTTGTACGTTAACGGCCAAATCCTGGCCGAGGCCAGTGCCCAGGACGAAAATCGCATCATGATTCGGCGGCTCAAGGAGGACATGAAGAAGTTTGACGGGTCGCCATGCTTCCCGCCTCGCCACGTCCAGACCTTGGCGTACAAGCTGTCGAAGGACGAACTTAAGCTGTACGACGCCGTGACCGAATATGTACAGCAGAACTTCCAGCGGGCTGAAGCTGCCGAGAACCGCAACGTCGGACTGGCACTCACGGTGCTGCAACGACGCTTGGCTTCCAGTGTGGCTGCCATCCGCCTGTCGCTGGAGCGTCGCCGGAAGCGGCTCAAAGACCTGCAGAAACTCGGCAAACTGAAACAGGAATACGGCGAACTGCCCGAAGACTTGGACGACCTGACCGAATCCGAACGGTGGAAGTTCGAGGATGATGTGGTCGAGCGGCTGACGATGGCCGAGAACATGGCCGAACTCGAAGCCGAGATCGAAGAACTCGACCGGCTTGTCCAACTCGCCCGGCACACGGAAAAACACGTCACCGAAACCAAGTTCGAGGAACTACGCACCGTCATCTCCAACCACATCTCCGGGACCGATGAACGGCTGCTGGTTTTCACGGAGCACAAGGACACGCTGGACTTCCTGGTCGGCAAGCTGACCAACCTGGGCTTCCACTGCTGCACGATCCACGGCGGCATGGCCCTGGAAAAACGCATCGACGCCGAACGGGAGTTCTTTGAGACCAAGCCTTCGGTGTTGGTCGCCACCGAGGCCGCAGGCGAAGGGATTAACCTCCAGTTCTGCTCACTGATGGTCAACTATGACATCCCGTGGAACCCGAACCGGCTGGAGCAGCGGATGGGCCGCATCCACCGGTACAAGCAGGAACGGGAGGCGATGATCTGGAACGTCGTCGCTGAAAATACACGGGAAGGCGAGGTCATGCAGCGGCTGCTCCGCAAACTGGCTGACATGCGGCTGGCTTTGGGGAGCGACCGAGTTTACGACGTGATCGGCGAAATCATTCCGGCCCCCAAGTTCGATGCACTGATGAAGGACTGGCTGTCCCGCCGCCGCACAATGACCGAGATCTTGGCCGACATCGACCTGCAAACCGACGAAGAACAGGTCGCACGCATTCGGGCCGACATGCAGGACAAGTCGCTGGGTTCCCGGTACATCGACATGAGCAAGTTAACGGCCGACGTGCAGCAGAGCCGGGAACAACGGTTGATGCCGGAGTACATCGAGAAGTTTTTCGTGGAAGCCTACCGCTCGTTCGGCGGCACAATCACGCCGGTTAAGGGCAAACTCCCCTCGCCCTCTGCGGGAGAGGGGCCGGGGGTGAGGGGCACGCTGTGGTCCATCGGCCACGTGCCGCCCGACCTACGCAAACTGCCCGAATCGCTGGAACGGAAGTACGGCAAGATTGGCAACAAGTATCCCCAACTCACCTTCGACAAGGATCAGATGGTCGGTTACTCGGACCTGGACTTCGTTGGGCCGGGGCATCCGCTGTTTGAGGGCGTGGTGGAACGGGTGCTTCGGGAATACGGCCAATCATTGCGACAGGGTGCGGTGTTCTTCAATGCGGACGCCACCGAGCCCACGGTGTTGTGGTTGCTCAAATGTGGCGTCGAAGATGGCCGGGGCCAGATGATCGGCGAACGGCTCTTCGCCATCCACGGAAGACAGAAGCATGGAACCACGGATGACACGGATGGCACGGATCAACGAAATCCCATCCGTGATATCCGTGAAATCCGTGGTTCCTCATTCCTCCTTTCCAAGTCGATGCCGTATGCCCTGCTCGATCTAAAGCCTGCGGAAGGCGACGTGCCCTGCTCAGCGGACGTGCGGCAAACCGCCACCGACGAAGACCAGATCATCGACTGGTCCTTGGATGAAGTCACGCCGGGTTACTTTGCCGAGATCCAACAACGTCGTCAGCAGGAACTCGGTGTCAAGAAAAAGTACGTCCGCAAGTCGCTCCAGTTCCTAATCGGCGAGTCTGTTAAGAAACTCAGCAAGTACGGCCACCAACTGCGGGAGATCCGGGATGAAAACGACCCACGGCGGTTGAACATCGTGGGCAATCGGGGCAAGGAAGAAGCCCGGAAGGCCGAGTTATCGCAGCGACTCAAGGACCGGCTGGCCGAAATCGAGCAGGAACAGCATCTTTCCGAAAAGCCGCCCGAACTTCTTGGGGTCGCCGTGATCTTGCCGGTGCCGCAAGCTGTGGTGAGATCCGTCGAGGGGATGGAAAACGACCCCGAAGTCGAGAAGATTGCGGTTCAAAATGTAATGCAGTACGAGTTGGATCAGGGCCGCAAGCCGATTTCGGTGGAGGAAGAGAACTGCGGCTGGGATGTCACGTCATTGCTTGGTGGTCAGGTCGCCCGCTACATCGAAGTTAAGGGCCGGGCGGGGGAAGGTGGAGTGGCTCTGACGCCCAACGAATGGATCAAGGCCCAGCGGTTCGGCAAGGATTACTGGCTGTACATCGTGGTCAACTGCCGGTCGCAGCCTGAACTAAACATGATCCAAGACCCGGCGTCGAAGCTCAGCCCGAAGGAGGAAATCAGTGTGGTCAGGTACATGGTGGGGCTGGGTGATTGGAAGCAGGCAGCAAAGAGTTTTGACCACGGATGGCACGGATAGCACGGATTGTGAGCTTATCCGTGTCATCCGTGAAATCCGTGGTTCTCTTGTTTGAGGAGTCTTGTCATGCCCCAGGAACTGATTCACAAAGAGCTGAGCGAGGCGATTATCGGAGCGGCGATGAAAGTCTTGAATACCTTGAAACCGGGCCTCGACGAAAAACTGTACGAACGGGCGCTCGTGATCGAACTTCGGAAGCGTGGGCACAAGGTGGACCAGCAGCACGAGTTTCCGGTGTATTACGAAGGTGAACACATCGGCTCGCTCATCCCGGACCTGATCGTCGATGATCTGGTGATCGTCGATCCGAAGGTCGTGACCGCCTTCAACGACACCCACACTGCTCAGATGCTCGGCTACTCGAATATCACCGGCCTCAAACTGGCTTTGTTGCTGAACTTCAAGCATGCCAAGCTGGACTGGAAACGGATCGTTAACTGAGGAAGAAAGGAAACCACGGATAACACGGATCGCACGGATATCCGTGTCATCCGTGAAATCCGTGGTTATACTCCCATGCTGAAACGCCTGATCGAAGTCGCTCTGCCGCTCAAGGAGGTCTCCGAGCAATCGGCTCGTGAAAAGTCGATCCGTCATGGGCACATCTCGACCCTACACATCTGGTGGGCACGTCGGCCACTGGCCGCATGTCGGGCGGTGGTGTTCGCTTCGCTGATTCCCGACCCCGACGATCCCGAATGCCCGGTCGAATTTCGCAACCTCGTCATGAAGCTTCTCCAAGCGGACCGGTTCAGGCCAAACAACAGTGGGGGGACCACGGTGGAGGATACCCCTCGTAATCGTTGTCTGGAGTTCATAAAACATCTTGTCCGTTGGGACAATCTTAATACGGCCGAGTACCTGGAACCCGCCAAACAGCTGATCGCCGCTGCACATCATGTCCTCAATCCTCGGGCAGCCGTAGGCGGCCTGCCAACGGTCCTTGATCCATTCGCCGGGGGTGGCTCGATCCCGTTGGAGTCTCTTCGCCTTGGATGCCGAGCACACGCACTGGACCTCAACCCTGTCGCCCATTTCATTCAGCTATGCACATTGGTTCACCCACAGAAGTACGGTCAGCCCCAAAGTCGTTCTGTTCCCGATTACATCAAGTGCCTAATTTTCAACAACCGGGCCAAGAAGAAAAAGACACACGAGCGAAGTCTGTTTGACCTCAACGAAGAGTCGATTGTCAATCCCACTGAGTCAGTTCCAAACGTTGCCATTAGCGAAGCTGAGTATCTGAACAACCCGTTACGCACGGATGTGAAGTATTGGGGACACTGGGTTCTTGAGCATGCCCAACGTGAAATTGGACACCTCTATCCCTCCTCTGACGACGACCGCCGACCGCTAGTCTACTTGTGGGCACGCACTGTTCCTTGTAGTAATCCATCGTGTACGGCAATTATTCCACTTGTGCGAGATGGAACCCTAGTCAATAGGCGCGGGAAGAAGGCCGTCATAACGTTGGTACCTTCGAAAGACGGAGAACTCTCGCTCTTTCTTTCCACAAATTCTGACTCCGACTCCAGTACCGGCACCTCGGCTACGATTCAGCGAGGATCAGTCCAGTGTCCGTGCTGCAATACAACGGAGGATGCAGCTTGGACGAGACGCTCAATGCGTGAAGGCAAGTGTTCGCATCGCCTTCTTGCCGTGGTCACTGAAGATTGCAATCAGACCGGGAAACGGTATCGCCTTCCTGCCGCAAATGATTTCAGTGGGATTCAACAAGCTGTGGAACTTGCGGCGTCCCTCCGTGGCCGGAGACTGCCAAATGGAACAACTGTGCTTCCTGACGAACTACTCGCAACTGACGAGCCCAGGCGAATGAATGTGATTCTTTTTGGAATCCGCACTTGGTCGGAGTTGTTTACGGATCGGCAGTTGGTTGCAATTGACTGCTTTAGACGACACGTAGTGCTTGCCGTGCAGGAAATGGCTACACGACACAATGACGCTGAGTATGTCGAGGCAGTTGGTGCTTTTCTTGCTTGTGTCCTCGACCGGCTCATCGATAAGTTGTCAAGCCTTTGTATCTGGAACCAAAAGGGCGAAAACGCTGAGCACACATTTGGCCGTCAAGCTCTCCCGATGGTGTGGGACTACGCTGAAGTCAATCCGTTTAGTGAGACGAGCGGGAACTGGCTGAACCATGTCGATTGGGTTACTCGCTGCATTGAGTCCAACTCGTTCCTTGCGTCTCCGGCCACCGTAGGAAGGGGTGACGCCACGAGGTTGGCATACGATGATGAATCGTTCGATGCGACAATTACTGATCCGCCGTACTATGACTCTGTATGCTACGCAAATCTTTCAGACTTCTTCTATGTTTGGCTTAAACGCACGCTCTGCGGACGCATTTCGGACCAGTTCACAGCGGCGTTGACTCCAAAGGGAGCAGAGATAATTCAGAATCTCTCACATAAAGGGGCGAAGCAAAAGAAGGATCGAGCGTTCTACGAGGCTGCCATGCGTAATGCGGTCCGAGAGATGGCTCGTGTCACACGGAAGGATGGGGTCGTCCTTCTAATGTTCGCCCATACATCGACGGATGCTTGGGAGGTCATGGTGTCGGCAATTGTCGAGAGCGGTTTGTTTCCAACGGCTTCTTGGCCGATTCATACGGAAAGAGCGGCGGGGATGGTGAAGAAGGGAAAGGCGATGCTGGCATCGTCGATTGCCATCGTTTGTAGGCAAAGATCGGGCTCGTCGCAGGGAATGTGGGATGATGTGCGTGAGGAGCTTGCGTGTCATACACGTGAGCGTATGGATATGTTCTGGTCGGCAGGTATTCGGGGTGCTGATTTTTTTATATCAGCGATAGGTCCAGCACTAAGCGTGTTCGGAAGGCATGAGAGGGTCCTCAAGCTCTCAGGTGATGTTGTCTCGGCTGGGGAGTTCCTTGAGGCGGTGCGGACTCTTGTGACTGAATTTGCGTTGATGAAGATTCTTCGGACAAAGCAGATGGGTTCGATTGACACCGAGAGTCGATTTTACGTGATCTGGAAATGGTCCTACGGCGATGTGAAGGTTCCAGCCGGTGAGGCTTTCGTAATGGCCCAAGCCTTGGGCATCGCCACTGAGCAAATGTGGGATAAGACTGGGGTGTTGGAGAAATCAGGCGAGAACGTGCAGGCCACGCCGGTCGCCAAACGCACCAAACTTAAGAACCTGGGAGAACCTACTGCAGACGGTGCTCCTTCCAGCCTGATCGACGTGCTGCACCGCATGTGTGCCTTCCGGGAAAAGGGCGATACGGAGGGGATGGCTCAATTCCTCGGACGCAGCGGTCACGGGAACAACGACTCGCTGTGGCTGGTCGCCCAGGCCGTCAGCGAAATCTTGCCGGACGGCGACAAGGAAAAGCAACTGATGCAGGGCCTGCTGAACCAAAAAGAGGGACTGGAAGAGGCGGCACGGCAGGGAAGATTGTTCTGAAGGGCAGAGGGCGGACGGGGGAAGGCGGAGGATTGAAGAGACGCGACTGCGTAGGAGGTGAACATGACGAGTACGATTGCACGCCGTGGAGTGGTCCACGGCAGAATCATTGAACTTGACGAGGAAGTGGGCTTGCCGGATGGCCAGGCCGTAGCGGTTTCCGTGCAACCTGCGGGCACGTCGCCCGCCAGCGTGATGCCCGGCGTCGAGCAGTGGGCTGATCGACTTATCTTCGACTCGGCCGTTTCGCCCACCGAACGAATCGTCAAGGGCACGCGACTGGCTGCGGAAACGTTGGTCGCAGAACTCGAGCAGGGCCTCGGCGATGACCAGATGTTGGGGGCCCATCGCGAGTTGACCCGCGAGGATCTGGCCGCGCTGCGCGCCTACGCCGAAGCTCCCATCGGCATCCGCCGATCGTTCGGCGGCTGGGCCGAGGATGCCGAGGAATTGGATGAATTCCTGGAGTGGAATCGACAGCGACGACAACTCAGCCGCAGGGAGATCGAGCCGTGAGTTTCCTGCTGGATACCGACATTTGCTCAGCCTATCTGAAAGGCAACAACGCGGTGGCCAATCGCTTCATTCAGTACGGCGGACGGCTGCACTTGTCGGCCGCCAGCCTGGGCGAACTGTACACCTGGGCTCTGCGCGCGCGCGTGTCACCCACTCGGATGCAACGTCTGCGTGAGATGCTTCCCCTTCTATCACTGCTAGACGTGGACGCTGACGTGGCCCGCAAGTTCGGCGAACTGGATGCCTACCTGCTGGATCATGGGCTTTCCGTCTCCGAAATCGACCTGCAGAACGCCGCCACGGCACTGGTACACGACCTGATGCTCGTGACTCACAATGTCCAGGATTTCGCCAACATTCCCGACCTCCGGGTCGTCGATTGGCTCAACCCGTAGTTTCCGTCTTCCTCTCTCCGTCATCCGCCCTTTCCCATGACCGACGTGATGGTTTACGACAAGGATTATCGACCGCACGTGGCCCAGGGCAAGACGCCCTGCTGGCATTCCAATCATCGTGTCTTTGGGGGCCTCCTGCCTGGAGATCGGCTGTGGGTCGTCACGTCGGGGAAACGTGTGGGACGGCAGGATGGCAACGCCGGTTATCTGGTTGCCGTGTGGCCGGTGGCCCAGGTGATTCAGAACCCCGGCGATGATCCAGATTATCCGGCAAGGAAGTACCAGCACCGCATCCTGGTCAATGAAGCCGAGGCGATCTGTCTGGATGCTCCGGTTTGTGTGGACCCAATTGTTCGGGGCGAAGGTTTCGACAAGGGCGTTTCGGTCGGTCGGTTTCTGCGAGGGCCGCGCCGATTGTCCGACGAGAAAGTCCGGCGGCTTCTGGCGGTGGCTGGTGGTAACCTGGCCCATCGCTGGCTGGAGAAGAAAAACCACGGATTGCACGGAGGACACGGATGATAGAAGCCTGGTATGGAATATCCGTGATATCCGTGTCATCGGTGGTCACCAACGATTCTGCAAGAAGGGAAAGACGGAAATGACGGTACTCAAAGCATGGCGACAAGTGGTCACGCCCCACGCCGACATCCGGCAGGGCAAGTTCGATTCGTCAGTTTTTGCCGCTGACTTGGGTGAGGTCTTGGCTGGCCGTGGGGCCGTGGACTACAGGGACGCCAAGACATTCTTCTCGAAGACCTACCTGACCCAGGGTTTAACACAACTGTTGATCGACGTGATGCGGCGGCTGGCGGGTGTCGGCAAGGGCGAGCCGGTCATCCAACTCCAGACTTCCTTCGGCGGTGGCAAGACCCACACGCTGATGACCACCTACCATGTACACAAGAAGCCCAATGAGGTCGGGAAGCTGCCAGCCATCCAGCAGATCGTTTCCAATGCGGGCCTGAAAGGCATCCCCACCGCCAACGTGGCGTGCTTGGTGGGCACGGCCCTGGATGTGACCAGCGAGCGGACCTTCTGGGGGGAGATGGCCTTCCAACTGGACGGCGGCAAGGAGGGCAAACTCTACGGCATCGTCGCCGAAAACGACCGAAGGAAGACTGCTCCGGGCACAAACACGCTCGGAAAACTACTGGAAGCATCCGGGCCAACGTTAATCCTGCTGGACGAGATCCTGGTCTATCTCATCAAGGCTGGTGGAGTCCAGGTCGGCGAGGGCACACTGCGTGGCAACACGCTGACATTCTTGCAGGAACTCTCCATCGCCGTCGCCAACTGCCCCAACGCCTGCATGATCGCCACGTTAACCAGCCAGATCAACGAGTACATGGACGAAAATGCCGAGCGGGCCTACGAGTCGCTGGAAAAGGTCATGGGGCGGATCGAAAAAGTCCGTCAGACGGTTGAGGGGGCCGAGATTTATGAGGTCATCCGGCGTCGTCTATTCGAGAATTTGGGCGACGAGGCCGAACATCGGGCCGCTGCCGAAGCCTACTGGGACATGTATCGGAAGCTGGGTGAGGACGTGCCTTCGGCGTGCCGGGAACCGGGCTACCGGGAAGACATCGTGAAGGCATACCCGTTCCACCCGGAACTAATCGGGGTGCTGTACGAACGCTGGGGCACCATCCCGGAATTCCAGCGGACCCGTGGCGTGTTGCGGCTGTTGGCCGATGTCATCAGCGACCTGTACCAATCGAAGGTCAATGATCCGCTGATTCACAGCGGATGCGTTAATCTCGGTGCATCGGCGGTGCGGGGTGAACTCATCAAGCACACCGGCTGGGGCGGCATCGGCCATTCGGTGATCGACAGCGACATCGCTGGCAAGAACGCCAAGGCCCCGGAGATCGACCGGCAACTTGGCAGCGAGTATGCCAAGGAAAACGTGTCGGAGAAACTCGCTAAGGCCGTGTTCATGTACTCGTTCAGCGGCAGCCAGCAGCGCGGGGCCACACTGCCGCAGTTGCGGGTGGCGGTCCTAAACCCGGAGATGGCCCCGCCGTTTGTATCCGATGCACTGGACCGGATGACAAAGCGGCTTTGGTACATGTACCTCGACAGCGGCCTGTACCGGTTCGAGTCCCGTCCAAACCTTAACCGCATCTTGGTGGACCGAGAAGAGATGGTCCGCTCCGAGCCGGAGAAGGTTCGAGATTTCGCCAAACACACGCTCAACGACCTCCTCGGTGATGCGACCTTCCGAGTCTACCGCTACCCGGAAGAAGATCGGGATGTCGCCGACGAGCCACGGCTCAGCCTCGTTGTACTGGATCTTGACCAGGGGGCAACCGAGGAAGGGCCAACCGAGGATACAGAAAAGTTCATCACCCAGATTCTCCGACAGCACGGCAAAGGCTTCCGCAAGCACGCCAACATGTTGGTGTTCCTGGCCCCGGATCAGGCACGGTCGTCAGAAGTCACCGACGCCGCTCGCCGCCTCCTGGCCCTGCGGAATATCGACGAAGACAAGTCCACGAAGCGTCAACTGACGGAGGAGCAAACCAAGGACTTGGCCGGTCGGTTGAAGGAGGCTGACGCCCGTTTGCCTGCGGCCCTGGCGACGGTATACCGGCTGGTTCTGGTCCCAGCGAAGAACAAGACGCTCCGGTGCTTCGATTTGGGCATCGGCGGCGACATCAGAAAAACCACCATCAGCAGTCGGGTGTCCGACAGACTGATCGCCGAGCAGCAAATCCTGGACAAGCTCGATCCAGCCATTCTCATCGGTGACCGCTTCGGCCTATGGCCGGGCGACCAGGAGGTCATTAACGTCAAGACGCTGGCCGACTACTTCACCCAACTGACGCACCTCCCCCGGCTGGCGAACTCCAACGTCCTTCCCGATTGCTTTTCAAAGGGCGTTCACCGAGCCCTCTTCGCCTACGCACTTGGCGATGGCGAGAAGCGGGAGTTCGACACCATCCACTTTAACGACAAGACCGTGGCCGCCGCCGACTGCGAGGTCACAGAAACCGCATGGCTGGTCCGCCCGGCCTTGGCGAAAACGCTGATGCCTGAACCTGAGCAAAAGCCAGAGACAACCGGCAAGACGCCAACTGGCGGAACTGGCCCTCAGCCGGGTGGGACCACGGCCGGAGGAATTACCGCAGGCGAGGCCGAGGACGAGTGGGGCAAGGTCGGCCCGGTGAAGATCGTTAAGGGCGAGCGGCGACTGAATCGTGTCCGCATTGTCATGACCGTCCCCTGGGAGAACTGGAACGACATGTACAACGAAGTCATCGACCCCCTGGCCCGTGAGGGTGCCGAGGTCCGCTGCGATGTCGTCATCATCGCCAAGGGCGAATCCGCCATCCGGGAGAACACCGTGGAACTCGGCATCAAGGAATCACTAAGCCAGCGTGGGATTGACGCCAAGATCGAGACGGGGTGAAGCCAAAGCCGAGCGACTGTCCTGCCAACGGCGAGCGTGACGGACATCCTGACCATCCCTGGGGAATTGTTTGCCAAGTTACACATCGGCCGGTACGCCCGTCCGGTGGACGCGGTATCTAAGGCGTTGGAAGTCGCGTGACAATGCACTCCCTACAGAACACAACAGCCGAACCAGCGCAACACCGGAAGTGCTAAAATGATAATTTTGGTTGATTACAACAACGTTCTCGAAATCGACCGACGACGAGGCATCACTTATGTAATTGACCGCATCATCTCGGCACTCGATCCCGCACTCTTGCGCCCTTACCGCCGCATTTCCTTTCGGCTCTACGACGGTTGGTATGAAAAGCAAAGTCTAACCAGACACGCACAAGTCCTTTCCGCCGAGGTTCAGGCCCACTTTCCGGCCAAGAAGACTTTGACGGATAAGGCGGGCCAATTCCCCGTCTTGGTCAACGTGGAGCTTGCATACAGCCTCCGATGTGATCCGGCGGTACATATGTGGCATACCTATCGGCCGCGGAGTACCATAGGAGACTTGACCTGCCACCAACCGCAATCGGTTGGTTGTACGTCGCCAAGTTGTGTCCTGGCTCCGATCCAGCGTCTTTTCGCTACCGGAAAATGTCCTGAGCCCGGTTGCACGGTAACGGTCGACCACATTGTCTCTCGTAGCGTACAGAAGCTCGTAGACGTAATGATCTTCGCGGACATGTTCTTCTCTCTTCTTAACGCCCACGCCGAATTGGCCGTTGTGTCGTCCGACGACGACCTGTTGCCTGCGATCCGAATGTTGCTGTCCCGGAAAATGCGAATTTTCCATATCCACACCCGCCCATCACGAACAACCCACAAATTTTACACACAAGGCATTGGCCCTGACTACGTGCAACTGAATCTTTATAGGTGACAAATGGACGTTCAAACGCTTCGCCGAATCCTTACGGCATTTGCTGACACTCCTGCCGACATCAACGTTCAAAAGGGGACGCTCCTTGTTCAGGTGCGTGATGAGGTCATAGAGGCGAGCATTGCCCTCCGAGAGGGAAACCTAATCGTCACTGAAAACGACGATGCGATATCAGCAACTCGGTGGATCATCCAGCGAGTTGCCCGCCTGCCGCTCCTTGCGGATCGAATTCTGGCTCATGTGCCCGACGAACCCACCTTTGTTGGTCCCGATGGGTTCCTTCTTGACCACATTGATGCTGCGCCCACCGATGAATCGGAATACGTCCCAGATGCAACTACTACCACTCTCTCGGTTCTTAACCGCCGACCGGGTGGGTCTGCGTCGGTTCTCTACGTCACTTCAGATGCAGGCGAGGGAAAGACTACGCTGATTTCTCATCTCGCTCGACAGCAGGCCATGAAGTATAGAAACAAGGAAACTGACTGGCTCCTCGTACCCGTTTCGCTCGCCGGGCGCACGTTCATGCGGTTCGACGACGTAATAATTGGCGCACTAATGAATCGACTCCGTTTTAACCTTCTCTTTTATGACGCATTCATTGAACTTGTTCGTCTCGGTGTGATCGTGCCGGCACTGGACGGTTTTGAGGAAATGTTCGTCGAAGGATCTGCTGGGGATGCAATGTCAGCACTGGGAAGCTTGATGCAGGCACTTCAGTCGTCCGGCACGGTATTGATTGCGGCTAGGAAAGCGTATTTCGAATTTAAGAACCTCCGAGCCCAGACGCGGCTATTTGATTCTCTTGGCATGCAATCGGTAACGTTTTCCCGCCTCGCATTGAAAAGATGGGATCGAAGTCGGTTTCTTCAGTACACCGAAAAGCGGCACGTTCCGAACGGTGCGCAGGTGTACGATGAAGTGGCTGCGCAACTTGGCATCGACCATCCGCTATTGACGAGGGCTGTGCTAGTTCGCCGAGTCCTAGACATCGCTGCCGAGCCCGGAACGCGAAAGACCCTATTAGATAAGATCAATAGCAATCCGTCAGACTATTTTCGCCAATTCATCGGGTCAATCGTCGTTCGGGAGGCACACGAGAAGTGGATTGACAAGGTTGGGGAACCGGCGCAGCCGCTCATTTCTGAGGCAGAGCATTACGAACTGTTGTCAGCCATTGCATTTGAGATGTGGACAAGTGGAACTGAGTGGCTGCCTAACGACGTCATCAGCTTTGTGGCCGAAGCATACGCTGACTCAAAGGGCAAGAATAAGATTGTGACGCATCAGATCGTCGAGAGAATAAAGCAACACGCCCTTATTGTGCCCGGCGATGGCGGGAAGTTTGGCTTCGATCATCCTGAGTTTTATCATTTCTTTTTGGGTGAATCCGTTGGACAGATGCTTTCGCAGGCGGACGTGGCCGGAGCGAGGCATGCCTTTCGTGAAGCAGTCCTTCCGCAGTTGGCTGCGGAGTCGGCCGCACGTTACATCGACCGAAGCTGTAAGACAATCGTGGAGGTCATGGCCCTGGTTAACGAGGTATTTATTGGCGAGGCTCGAACGTCGATAGCCAAAGAAAATATTTGTGGTATTTTGATTCGATTGATTCACCTGTCCGGGGGCCGAAATGTTTTGCTGGGGAACGGATCATTTCCAGTCGATGCCCTTCGAGGAAGAAGGTTCAGAGATGTGGTATTTTCAGAGTGCTACTTTCAGCACAGCAGTTTGGATGGGTCGCGACTTGAGAACTGTCGATTTGAACGGTGCGAGTTCGAGGGGCTCGATCTTGCTCATGCCGCCCACGTTCGTGGCGTTGAGTTGCGGGAATGTCGTTGCCACATGGTCGTACCGCAAGGCTGGGAGTTTTCGGTGTACGCGCCAGCGGCTATTGAATCGGCGTTGCGACAGGCGGGGTTTTTGGTCGTTGAGCCACAAGTGGTGCAGGCGGCAGCGCTGGCGGTTGAGGTCGAGCCAGAGGAAGCAGTCGCAATCACGGAAAGACTCGTGAGGGCATTCATGCGTTCAACCGGAATAAACGAGAACACCATTCGTAAGCGGCTTGGCACTCAATCCGCTAAGTTCTTCCAGGAGGTACTTCCCACTTTGTCAGCGCATGGCATTTTGGAGGAAGAGCCGTTTCGAGGCGGCGGAAAGCAGGATCGCTATCGGCTTGGTGTCCGATTAGAGGCGATAAACTTGGCTTTGGAGAGATGTGGCGGTAGCTTCGAGCGATTTCTTGCGTTGGCGACGGAAGGACGCTGACTCGAGGGTGAGGAGCCGAGTCCGTATCGTCATGACCGTCCCGCGGACAGACGATTGAGCGTGGCGTTTCTCAGCATGCGGAAAGTTTCGGCCAGGCAGAAACCATTGGAGCCGGCCCTGAAAATTGCGCCGGGTGACGCGGTCCGGCCCAAGGTGTACGAGGCGTTGCGGTCGCCGTAGTTCGGGTGGCGCGGGGTAGATCTTGTATCTCTGCCTACCACGTGGTCATCCGATCGGTCTATTCTCGCTTGCCTTGTCCCGATAAGATACGGGCCTGGGATCGCTGAAGTGCTGCCAATGGAGCGATGCCCGTTCTGGCCGCGATGGAGTGGACACGACGCGGCCCTCACACGGCTAGGTGCTAGCAATGGCTTTAGAGCGAACGACACAATACCCGTTTGATTTGGCGCGGCTGGTGTCGGCCCACTTGGAGAAGGCATTGGGCGCAGCGCCCGACGAGAGCGTGCTGGTCCGGCTGTTCGAAGTGCTGTACTTTGCCAGCCTGCGGACCGACGAGGGGCGGCAGACGCTGTGTACCGTGAACTTCGTCGGCGCCGAATCGCCGGCAGGCGGTGAGCCGCCGCAGGGATGCGCCAATCGCTGGATCGCCTTCCCCTTTGCCAGCCCGCTGCCGCTGGACATTCGCACGATCACCAAGCTGGCCCGGGCCGCCGACCCCGAGGTCGCCTCGTTGAATGTGTACGCCGACGACAACGGTGAGTTGCACATCTGGGGCCTGGTGGATCAAGAACCCCGGCACGGCGACCAGCTTGTGTTGACCACGAGTAGCGATGTACATCGGCCGGGTTTGTTTCAAACGACGATCAACGGCTCCGGCCGGATCGGCGTCTACCGCAACGGGACGCTGGTGGGCAGTCTGGCCCAGGACCTGCTGGTCGAAGCGCACTATGACGTCCTCTGGTCCGGGCCGGTCCATTCGCTGTTGGCGGACCACTTGCGGCAATACGTGAGCGAACGGCATCCGCAGCTGGCCACCGAGTGTGGTGCGCCGCATCCGGCGTGGTTGGAGCGGGAATTGCAGCTGCGCTGGCTGAATTCGCTGTCCCGCATCCTGGTCAACGTGCAACAGTACCGCCACGGCGGCGGTCTGGTGATTGTGCCGCGGGCCGGATTCGACAATTCGAACGTCAAGTACCGAATTCACTACGACCGCTTAAGCGATGCGGTGGTCGGCTTGGTGCGGGCCCATTTGCTCCGAACCCAGACCTCGACGACGCTGATCGAAGCTGCCAAGGCCGAAGAGCCGGGTAAGCTGTACTCCACATTTTCATCCCTGCGGACGGTACATCTCGAATTGGAGCAGCGCAAGGAAGAGGTGCTGGGCTGTCTCCGGTTCATTGCTTCCCTGTCGTGCGTGGATGGCGTCGTGCTGCTGGACAAGAGTCTGAGCGTCCACGGATTCGGCGTCGAACTGCGCACGGACAGCAACCTTGGCGAAGTGTTCATGGCCGGCGACGCCGACGCCAAGCCCGCTCGGCTGCGGCGCGTGGAGATCACCCAGTTCGGCACCCGGCACCGGGCCATCATGCGATACTGCTTTGAACACCACGGTTCGCTCGGTTTCGCCATTTCCCAGGACGGCGGCATTCAAGCGGTGATGCGGATCGGCGACCAGTTGGTCGTCTGGGAGAATATCGACGTCGCCCTGGCGCTGAACGCCGAAGACTTCTCCGCCGCCAGCCCCCGCCGCTCGCCCATCCTCCGCTGGTTCGGCGTGCGGGCCTATCGCTGAGTGGTGGCAGACAGGCCTTTCCAGGAGCACAGATCGTGAGAATCGTCATCATCGGCACCGGATATGTCGGTCTCGTCACCGGAACTTGCCTCGCGGAAAGCGGAAACGAGGTGACCTGCGTCGACGTCGATCAGCAGAAAATCGCGTTGCTCCGGCGGGGCGAGGTGCCGATTTATGAACCGGGTTTGGCCGAGATGATCGGGCGCAACATGGCGGCCGGCCGCCTGCACTTCACCAGCGATCTGCCCGCGTCCGTCTCGGCTGCCGAGTGCGTGTTCATTGCGGTCGGCACACCTCAAGGTGCCAGCGGCGCGGCCGACTTGAGCAACGTGTTCGCCGTCGCCGAGGCACTTACCCCGTGCCTGCGCGAGGGTGCCGTGGTGATCGTCAAGAGCACGGTTCCGGTTGGCACATGCCGCACCATTCAGCGGTTGCTGAGCGAGCGGGCCGAACGCGAGGTCGACGTTGCGTCGAATCCGGAGTTCCTCAAGGAAGGGAGTGCCATCGAGGACTTCACCAAGCCTGATCGCGTCGTCGTGGGCGTGCTGCGGCCGGAGGTGGCCGAGGTGCTTCACGATTTGTACCGGCCGTTCCTGCGCACGGAAAACCCTTTCTTGACGATGGGGCTGGAAAGCGCGGAAATGACCAAGTACGTGGCGAACTGCCTGTTGGCGACCAAGATCAGTTTCATCAACGAAATGGCCAATCTTTGCGATCGGGTGGGAGCCGACATCAACGATGTTCGACGGGGCATCGGGCACGATCGGCGAATTGGCTTTGCGTTCCTGTTTCCCGGCGTGGGATACGGCGGCTCGTGTTTTCCCAAGGACGTCCGCGCAACGATCGCGCTGGCCCAGACACATGGGTTGGAGGCGAGGATTCTGCGCGCGGTCGACGACGTCAACGATCAACAGAAACGGTTGCTGGCAGACCGCATTCGTCGGCACTTCGATTCGAAACTGGCGGGGCGGAAGATCGCGGTCTGGGGACTGGCGTTCAAGCCCCGTACGGATGACGTCCGCGAAGCGCCATCCTTGGTGCTGATTGAAGAACTGCTGGCAGCCGGGGCCGAAATCCACGTTCATGATCCGGTGGCGATCAGCCAAGTCCAGCGGCTGTTCGGCGAACGTCTGGCCTACCATGCCCATCATTACGAAGCCCTGGAGCAGGCAGATGCCTTGGCCATTGTTACGGAGTGGAATGAGTATCGGAATCCGGACTTCGAGTACATGCGGTACAAAATGCGGGAACCGCTGATCTTCGACGGCCGGAATCTGTACGACCCGGACAAGCTTGCCCACGCCGGCTTCACCTACCACGGGATCGGCCTGAAGGGGACGTAGATCCGCCACGATGCGCTCCGTCACGAATTCCCAAGTCGGCCGGTTTGCCACACTATCCAAGACCGAATAGCATTCGATCTCACAAGAACTGGGAAACGTGTACATCGGTCCTCTTGGCCTTAATCGTAACGATGCGAAATGCAGTTAATGCAAGCACCAGCGAATGCCCCCGGCTTGCGGGCGGTTGATTTAGTCGTGGCGTAAGCTTCCAGCTTGCGAAATGGGTAACGGAGGCAATATAGTTAGATGAACATAGGCAGCGACGGCAAGCTGGAAGCTTACCCCACGGCCAACATCGAGGAATCAACATGCTACTGACTTCTGCACTCATCCGGCAATTCAAGGGGTTCCGCAACACCATCCTGGCCGGCGTTCTGTTCGGGCTGCTGGCCTTGCCCTGGCCCGCATCCGCCGCTTGGATCTGGGTTGAGGGCGAGAAGCCGGCCGAATCGACCATGAACCGGCATCCGTGGTGGTACGACCAGGTAAAACGCGAACAGCTGTCCGGCGGCGACTTCATCAGCAACTTCAGCGAGGACAAGGCCGGGGAGGCCGAATACCGTTTCACGGCCGTCGAGGTGGGCGAGTACGAATTCTGGGTCCGGGCCAATCCTGTCCAGACGCGGTTGTCATACCGGCTGAACGACGCCACCTGGACGGAAATCGACTTCGGCAAGACGCAGTTGGGTAACGTTAACATCGCGGCGGACAACAAGCCGGACTTGCGGTTCGTCGCCTGGATCAAGGTGGGCCAAGTGACGCTGCGTGGCGGTGCCAACAAGATCCGCTTTCGGATGGACAGCCAGAGCAGCAACCACGGCTCCCTGGACTGCTTTGTGCTGACCAACGAGCCGTTCCAGCCGCAGGGGATTCTCAAGCCGGATCAGTTGGCCGAGGCGGTGCAGCGGATCGCGGCCGAAAACCAAGGTTGGTTTCCGTTCACGCCCAAGCCCGATCCATTCCGCGAGGACAGCGGCTTTGACTTGCGGTCGTTGAACGAGACATTCGCCGGCGAGCACGGCTTCATCGCCGCCAAAGGCACGCATTTCGTCCACGGCGACACCGGCCGGCCGCTCCGGTTCTGGGCCGTCAACGGGCCGTCACACGACCTGAAGGACCGCGAATCGCTGCGCAGCCTAGCCCGACTGCTGGCCAAGTACGGCGTCAACATGGTGCGGATCCACGGCGGGTACTTCGACGTGAACGGCGACGTGAAAATGGATTCCGTCCGGCACGCGATCGACGTGGTCGAGTGCATGAAGGCCGAGGGCATCTACAGCCACTTTTCGATCTACTTCCCGCTTTGGATCGCGCCCAAACCCGGCACGCCGTGGCTGACAGGCTATGACGGCAAACAGCACCCGTTCGCAGCCCTGTACTTCAATCGGGATTTCCAGGAGAAGTATCGCAGTTGGTGGAAGGCCCTGCTGCTGACGCCCAGTCCCACGACCGGCAAGCCATTGATCGACGAGCCGGCCGTCGCAGGCTGCGAGATGATCAACGAGGACTCCTATTTCTTTTGGACCTTCTCGCCGGACAACATCCCCGACGCGGAACTGCGGATCCTGGAAAAACAGTTCGGCGATTGGACACTGGCTCGATACGGATCGCTGGACGCGGCCCTGCAGAAATGGAACGGCCTGAAGACGCCGCGGGACGCGCCCGCCGAGGGCCGGTTGAGCTTCCGTCCGTTGTGGAACATGTTCAACGAAAAGCACCCGCGCGACAAAGACGCCGCCCGATTCCTGCTCGAAAGCCAGCGGCGATTCTACCACCAGACGCAGCAGTTCTTGCGCGAGTTGGGATTCCAGGGCCTGATCACGGCCTCGAACTGGACCACGGCCAGCCCGCAGGTGTTCGGGCCGCTGGAGAAATACAGCTACACCGTGGGCGACTTCATCGACCGGCATGGTTACTTCGGCTGCAACTTGCGGGGCGAGTCGTCCGAGTGGTCGATCCGCGACGGGCACACGTACAGCGACCGCAGCGCGCTGCGGTTCGAGCCGGAGGAACCGGGCAAGCCCAAGACGTTCGTCCACCCGGTGATGGATCCCAGCTACGACGGCAAACCGTCGATGATCTCCGAGACGACGTTTTGCCGGCCCAATCGTTACCGGTCCGAAGCGCCGCTGTTCTACGCCGCGTACGGGGCCCTGCAGGACACCGATGCCATCGTCCACTTTGCCCTGGACAGTTCGACGTGGACGGTCAAGCCCGGCTTCTTCATGCAGCCCTGGACGGTGATGACGCCCGCCATGCTGGGCCAGTTCCCCGCCGCCGCGCTGATCTACCGCAAGGGACTGGTGCCTTACGGGGACACGCTGGCCGACCTGAACCTCAAGCTCGACGATCTGCTGGACCTGCAGGGTACGCCCCTGCCGCAGGATGCCGCCTTCGACGAACTGCGGCTGAAGGACGTGCCGCGCGGCACCGGCATCAAACCGGGCAACGTAATCGACCCGCTGGTCCATTTCGCCGGGCGGACCAACGTCCGGTTTACCGAGCAAGGCGGCCCGCCCGTGTTGAAGGACTTGAGCCCCTACATCGACCGCCGCGGGCAGACCGTCGCCAGTTCCACCGGCCAGTTACGACTCGACTACGGCCGCGGCATCCTGACGATCGACGCCCCCGCCGCCCAAGGCATCAGCGGCGCGCTGCACGAGGCCGGCAGCACGGACTTGGCCGACGTCGTAATCGCGTCCGACATGCCCCTGGGCCACATCATCGCCGTCAGCCTGGACGGCCAGCCACTGGCCGCGTCGCAGCGGATTCTGCTGCAAGTCATGTCGGAGGAGAAAGCCACGAACTTCCAGACGGAGCCGGTTTCCGAGAACGTCAAGCGGATCAAGAACATCGGCCAGGACCCGTGGCTGGTCAAGGAGTTCAGCGGCGAGGTCAGATTCAAACGTTCGGACGCTAATACATTGATCGTGACCGCGTTGGACATCAGCGGCTACCCCGCATACAAAGCTGGTACGGCCAACCAGGTCAAGCTCCGCCCGACAACGATTTACTACGTCATTCAGTCGCCCTAGCGCGGCCCGCATCTTACGAGCGTGGGCTCGCCGGCCGCCGTCGGCCCGGAAGTTCTGAATCGGTCACATGCCTGAGGCGAACAGTGGGCCAACAAGGACGCATTCGACGCCCACGGCAAAACGCCCCACAGGAAGGCCCTTGGCGGCAAACGGAAGGACAAGACGGACAAGGGCGGCGGGATCGTTTTCTACGAGTTGCTGGAGTAAGACGCCAATAGGGCTGGGCGTCATGTGCTTTCAGAGATTCATCGGCATCGATTATTCCGGCAGCGGCACGCCGCTGACCCGCACGCCGGGCTTGCAGATCTACCTCGCCACAAACGACTGGTTGCCGAAACGCCTGAACCCGCCATCGACACCGGTGGGGCGAAATCGCAACTGGTGCCGCAAAGAAGTGGCCGAATGGCTGATCGAGCAGGCCAAGTCGGACTTGTTCATCGCCGGACCCGATTTCTCGTTTCAATGCGCCCCCCCGTGTCACCGAGAACCGGGGGTCTGACGCCGCCACGCTGGCCGGCAGGCTTCGTGTGCGCCCCTCCCGTCTCAGTATCACAAATCCCTCGCATGGGTAGTTTTGCCCACGCTGGCATGGGAACTTCTGCGCATTGCCTTTAGCACTCTCGGGGGTTGAAAATCAACAAAAGCGCGGGGCAGTACCAAGCTCCTTGCCGTTGGGTGGCAAAGCGGCGTCCGGGCGCACCCATCTCGATGCGGCTGATCTCCAGCCTGCCCCGCCAGGAGGGCGATTCAGGGCTCGTTTCCACTCAATCCATCGCGGTTCACGGGGGCCGCAAACCTCGGGCTGCTATTGATGAAAAGGAGAAACAATCATGGCTGGCACGAAACTTATCCGCAGGCGTTACGCAGGGTCACGGGCAGGTCGCCCCCAATCACCGGCGGTGCGGCGGCGCAGACTGCTGCTGGAATTGCTGGAGGACCGCCGGCTGTTGGCCGAAGGCGCCAATCCCGTGCCGGTCCAGTTGTTCTACGTGCCGTTTCCCGAAGACCAGCTGTTGCAGGGGCTCCAGGCGATCGAGTCGGGCGGTCCCAGTTCGGCCCCTTCCAACCCGATGCAAACCTACATCTCGATCGCGGCGGCATCCGACCAGACGATCATTTACTATGACCAGTGGGAGAATGGCTACGATGCTGACATCGCCAACCCCTTGAATCTGTACCACTCGGGCAACGTGGGAGGGACGCAAATCTGGGGAGACGGCGACATGCTTAACGGCGCACCGCCGGGCGTCACCACGAATGCGGGAGATGCCATCCATGCCGGGACGGTGATTCTCCTGAACAATGCCGTCACGACCACGAATCTTTCGGCCATCGACTTTGACGGCCGGGACAAGATCGCTGCCACCAAGACGGTCGCCCTGAGTCGCACCGGCTGGGCTTCCGGGTCCAATAGCCTGCTGGCCGGGTCCGTGGAAGTGTTCGATACGGGCAACTGGGGCGCGGACTACCGAGTTCCGGTGGGAGAGAACATCCCTGACTCCGCCGATCACCAGATGTTTCAGTACACCGGTCTGGCAATCATGGCCTGTGAATTGGGGGCGGTGATCAGTGTGGACGCCAATGCCGACGGCGATTTCACGGATGCCGGGGATCTCCACAATCTGAGTCTGAGCGAGGGCCAGAGCCGCTTCGTGAATGGCGGCGTCATGGTCGGCGCTAGGATCCTGTCGGACCACCCGGTACAAGTGCATATCCTGACTGGCGATAAAGCATCGAACTACGAAAGCCGGGATTCCGCGCTGTTGCCGGTCGACCTGTGGTCCAGCAGTTACTATACCCCGGTCTCGACCCCGGAGACAGCGCAGGACATCCAAGGAACGGGCACAACCATCTGGCTGTACAATCCCGCGGCCACACAGATCACCGTCCGCTATCAGACGCGAACGGGACCTGGGGGCAAGAACCTCACCACAACTTCCCTGACGGTCCCCGCAGGCTCCTATCAAAGGCAAATCGTCGCCAACGGATATGGCGCGCGTTTCTTTACCGACGATCCGGATGGGGCCGGACCTCTGTCAGCCCCCAAGTTCTATGCCTTCTCAACCACGAACTCGACAGATACCGATACCGGTGGCAACCAAGCCTGGGATTGGGGATTCTCGCTCGTCCCCCAGGATTCGCTGACCACGCAGGTGCTGGTCGGCTTAGGGATCGGTCGCGACCCTACTTCTGGGACCAATCTCACGCAGAATGGCAACCCGGTGTGGGTCACGCCCGTCGGCAATGGGAATACTCCGTGTACGGTCTATGTCGATTTCGACGCCGATCCGGCCACCGGAGCCCTGACGGATCCCAACGGCAACAAGTATGACGTGGCGCTGGCCCTCCGGGAACTCGACGCGGCCAAGGTCTACGACACGGTCGATAGCCAGAACAACGATCAGACCGGGACGTTGCTTTACACCCTCGCGCCCGGCGTCAAGCTGGCCGCGGCTTGGGGACAGGACCCAGCGACCGCCAGCGCCGGCGCACCCGGCCTGGATGTGGGTACGGGGATCCCGCCCCTCCCGCTATTTGCGGCGGACAAGAACGGAACCAGGAGCGTAGACCACGATGGCGATGGATTCATCAGCCCCGGCGATGTGGTCCTGTACACGATCGTGATGCACAACGTCAGCCGGGCTCCCGTGCCGAATCTGCTGTTGAAAGACGAGTTGCCGGCAGATGTGACCTACGTTCCCCACAGCACCTTTTTCAAGAACGCATCCGGCGTCACGGTCGCCATCCCCGATGACGGGGCCGGGACACCCTTCCCCCTGGACGGAAGCGGCCGGGTCCTGGACCCGGTTACCGCACTGGCCGCCGGAGCGAGTTACGAAGTGACGTTCCAGGTCGTGATCGATAGCTTCGGCGACTTGACGCCCGGCACGGCGCAAATCGTGAACACCGGTTCCGCCACCGCCGTGGGCACC
>CAZXYZ010000110.1:0-10270 GCA_964645045.1 uncultured Pirellulaceae bacterium
CAAGCTCGGCAGGGGCCCGAAATCCGCGACCGAGTCTATCGTACCGAAATCGGGAAGTTATTTCGGCTCCCGTTGCTACAGACGCCGGATCACCGTTCGATCCACCACACGCCGTCGCTGCCCACTTGTACGGCCCGCCGGACGTTGGCGCCGAACTCGTCCACGGCGCGGCGCACGCCCCACTGGCCGGTCGCATCGCGGCAGACGCCGTAGTCGTGGCCCGACAACAGGCCGCCCGCGCGAATCTTCGGCCACCAGGCGTGCAGGTCAGCGCGGACGTGCTCGTACAAATGGTTCCCGTCGATGAAGGCGAAATCGAGCGACTCAGGGCCAAATCGCTCGACGGCCTCCAGCGACGTTTCGCGCAGCACGAACCGCCGATCCGCGGCCGGCAGAGTCCACCACTCGGCCCACGCTCGTGCCCGATCGAACGCAGCCTGATCGAGCACGCCCAGATCCGACTTGCCCTCGTAAGGCCGCCACGGATCGATCATCCACAGCCGCAGTCCGGGCAGGCCGTTCAACAACGCCGCCGACGTGCCGCCGTCGTACACCCCGATCTCCGCCCCAACCAGCCGCTCGCCCAACGGCCGCACGATCCGCAACAACTGCTCCTGCCGCGGTGCCAGCGTCCGCTCGATGGCCAGATTCGCCGACGACTCGTTGAACCACTGGAAGATCAGCGACAGGTAATCGAGCTGCACGCGGGGATAAAACTCCGGCCACGTCCGTTTGATGACGGCCTGGTCCGACCACTCGTAGCCGGGCACCGGCGGTTCCTCGGCGAGCCGCCGGAAGTAGCCCCGCAGAAACTCCGTCCGGCCGATGAACAGCCCCGAGTTCAGCCAGTGCCGCTGCTGGGCCACGGCGGCCATCGGCAACGCCGACTCGAACTCGACGAACTCCGGCAAGTCCGGCCAGCAACGGGACCCGGTCGCGTTGAACAGCAGGTCGCAAGTAAAGTGCCGGCAGAAACGCTCGACCGCCAGCCCCGGATCGTCGCAGAACACGACGTCGCACGAGTCCGCGCCGATCACAAACGGCGTGTTGACGCGTTGCAGGGCCTCGGCTGTTACGGCGAATTTCATCCGGTTGTTCCACGCCGTCGTGCCGCGTCCGAGCACGAGCGGGGGGACGCCGAGCCGGTCCAGGCTGCGCTCCAGCAGGCCGCACGGCTTGGCCGGCCGCGCGCCGCTGTTCCATGTCACCACGGTCGCGTCCGGGCAGCTGCAGCGGCGCGGCGGCTGGCTGAGTACGACGTCGCAGAACGTGCGAAAGCTGTCCGACAGCGGACCCGGACAGTGCGCGGCGATCGGATGCGAACCGAACAGCCGATTTGTCAGCCGGAGGCTCATTGCCGCGCCCCCTTGTTGGCGCGGGTCTGCCACAGCCGGGCCAGCAGGTCCTCGTATTCCCGGGCCATGCGCGGCGCCAGCAGCCGCTGTTGGGCGAACGCCTGCCCTTCGGCCGCCAGCCCGCGCGCCCACGCGGGATGATCGCACAGCAGCCTGGCTGCGGCGGCGAACGCGTCGGCACAGCCGTCGACGATCAATCCGTTCACGCGATCGTGCAGCACTTCCGGCACGCAGCCGACGTTCGTCGCCACCACGGGCACGCCGCACAACATCGCTTCGGCCACGACCAGCCCAAATCCTTCGTGCGCGGACGCCAACCCGAACGCATCCATCGCGCCGTACAGATCGCCGAGGTAGTCGTCGGCGCTGGCAAAGGCGTAGCGGCCGGGGATGCGGTCGTTGGCCAATTCCAGGAGCGCCGACCGATGTTCGCCCCAGCCGACGACCAGCAGCTTGAACGCCTTCGGCAGCTGCGCCACGGCCTCGATCAGCAGTTCGACGCGTTTGTCCGGCACGAGCCGGCTGACGCTGCCGAGCACGAAGTCGCCGGGCGCAAAGCCGTACCGCGCGCGGACCTGGTCGCGCGGCCGCGTCGACGCCAGCCGTCCGGCGTCGACGCCGTTCAGCACCACCGTGTGTTCGAAATCCGGACAAACGCGCTCCGCGACGCGGCTGCTGACGGCAATCACGTGATCGACGCAGCGGCGGCTGTGCAGCAGCGTGGACCGCGTCCAGTCGGTTTCGCCGTGCGCGAGGAACACGCCCAATTTCGGCCGGACTTGGCCCAACAGGCCGTTCATCGCCAGGCCCCAGGTGAGCAGTACGTCGCACTCGCGCACCGCGCGGCGGACCGTGTCGGCGTCCGCCCAGACCACCGGCGCCGGCATCCGGGCCGCAAGCTCGGCGTCCAAGTACTTCCGTCCCGTCACGAGGCAGCGTTCAAACCGCACCCGTGCGGGATCGAGGAACTTGGCCAGCGCGATCAAATGCTGTTCGGAACCGCCGTTCATGAAACACGGGCCGACGTGCAGCAACCGCAGGGCGGTGCCGGAGTTGGAGCGGGAAAGGCTTGGCACCGCAGACATGCTGTACGGAGAGACGGCGTACGCCTGCTGCTGCCGCGTGCCCGCGTTGGTCTCCAGCCCGTCGTCGCCATCTCCGTACGGGTCGAGATAAGCGAACTGGGGATCGTACGGATTGCCCTTCGGGTCGGAAAATAGAGGCGCAGTCGCCAACGAACGCAAACCATACGGGTTCAGGGACTGGTGGAAATACACGATGTCGCTCCCGGGTGTCGAATCAAGATGTCAAGTCAAGGTGGCAAATCAGTCTGTCGTTCAAGGTTGTCGTTCAAGGTTGTGGCGGGAGGTAGCGGTGCTTTCGCTCCCACGTACTTCGGCAGATCGCCTCCGACCCCGGCCGAAGCCAGCGGCGAGTCGGGGGCGGGGCGGAGAAAATCCGGCGCGTCGGCCGCGTCGCGTTCGGGCACCGCGAGCGACTCGGCGGGCTGGGCGATGCGGCCTTCGCGGTCGGCATCGGGCTTCGTCGTCGCGTTGCGTTCCCACCAGTTCGCCTCGAACTGCCACTGGTCCAGGGCCTGCTCCACTTGCTCGTCGCCGGCCTGAATCCGTTCGCCGCCCAGGATCAGGTTGTTGCAGATGCGGACGGTTACCGGACTCGCGGGCTGCGAGGTTTTGAAGGTTTGCAGCAGGCCGAGCCAGAACTGCGTGCGGACGAACGCGTTGTTGGTGATTTCCACGTTCGTTTCCGCTTGCCACCGCTGCACATCGAGATTGATGGCGTTCGTCGCGCCGTCGAAGGTGTTGCCCGCGATGCGCAGCCGCCGGCAACTGCCAAAGATCACCACTTGCGACAGCGGCCCGGTGAACTGGTTGTCGGCGATCTCGACGTTCCCGGGCGGGTCCGTGCCGTCGATCCACACGCCCGTGCCCCGCGGCGGCAGCGTCAGCCGGCACTGACGCACCACGAGACTCGAATCCCGACCCTCCGAGTCACACCGCACGAGGATGCTGCCCAACGCCTCGGAACCTGGCTCGATTTGCAGATCTTCGAACGTCGCGGCGACCGTCCCCGTCATCAGAATCGCGTGGCCTTTGCTGCCGGCCTCCGTTTCCAACCGGAAACCGCTCACGGCCACGCCGCGGACGTTTTGCAGGTGCAGCAGCGTGCGGTCGCCCGTGGCCGCCGGCCGCAGCACGGCCCGGTGTGTCGCCAGAAGTGTCAGGCCGTTGGGCCGCCCATCGAGCGTTAGGGACTCGGCGTAGGGACCTTTGTCCACCACCGTGATCGTCGCGCCGTCAGCGGCGCGGGCCAGCGCTGCGGCGAGCGAACGAAATTGCCCCGATCCGTCCAACGCCACGGTGATTTCGGACAACAACGCCGTTCCGGGCGGACCGTCCGGCACGGTCGGGGCGGACCCAAACGGCGGCGGCAAGCCCGGAGTAACCACCGTGGCGGCATTCCCGCCCGGAAGCCACTTCCACAATCCCCAGCTCCCCGCGATCAACCCAAACAGCAGCAGCGCGGAAATCGCCAGCCACCATCGGGACCCGGAAGACGCGGCCGATGGCCCCAGGGTCGGCACAGAATCTTCGCGCGGCGAGTCCGGCGGGGCGGGGGCGACGCGCGGCATCGGCTGGCTAAGCACCTGGTCCAGTTTGTCGGTTCGCGAGAGGTTGATGTCCGTCTGGAAGCGGGACAGCATGTCTGCCACTTCCTGGGCTGTTGAGATGCGGTCCGCTGGATCCTTCTGGAGCAGCTTCCCGACCAACTCGCACAACGCCGGCGGAGGAGGCGGATCGTGGGCCGCCAGCGGCATCGGTGTCGTGTTGAGGATCTTATAAATGGTTTCCGCATGCGTGTGTCCGGCGAAAGGCGAGCTGCCCGTGAGCATCGTGTAGAACACGCAGCCGAGGCTAAACAGGTCGGCTCGGCAGTCGACTTGTTCACCGCGGACCTGCTCGGGAGCCATGTAGGCGGGCGTGCCCAGCACCGCGCCAACCGAAGTGAGATCGGCGTTATCGAAGGTCACGCGGGCCAGGCCGAAATCGGCCAGCCGGACGCGCGTGGCCCCCTCGTGTAGCATCACGTTGCCGGGCTTTACGTCGCGATGGATGACGCCCTGGGCGTGCGCGGCCGCCAATCCCTGGGCGATTTGCGTCCCCAGCCGCAGCGTTTCCTGCGGATCGAGTTTGCCGCGGGCGGCGATGTATTCCTTGAGCGATTTTCCGGCGACGAACTCCATCACGAGAAACGGCGTGCCGCGATGCTCTTCGACCGAGTGGATCGTCAACACGTTGGGATGGTTCACCGCCGCAGCCGCTTTGCCCTCGCGCAGAAACCGGCGCCGCGCCGTAGCGCTGGCGGCGAGCTTCCGGTTGAGCACCTTGACGGCCACGGTCCGGCCGAGGTCCGGATCGAGTGCGCGGACGACAATGCCCATCCCGCCGTGGCCGACGACTTCGATTACATCGTACTTTCCGAGCCGCCCCAGCGACGGCGAGATCCGCGGCGGGTCGAGGATGCTGAGGTCGAGATCGGCGGGAATCTCGGGACCCCGGTCAGTCGTGAAGTCATCGGACTCGATCTCCCGCGTGGGCGGTTCGCCCTTCGGAGTTGTGGAATAATCGGATTCGCGCGAGGCCATCGTTTTACTCCGGCGGAAAGCCAGCTATGCCAAGGACAAGGACGGACAGCTGACACAGATTCTAGTCTACCACCGCCTCCGGCGGCAACCTTCGGCCCCCATTTCTTGCCACCTTGGTTTTCTCGTATGCACATTCTCCAGAATGTGGAGTTCCGTTTGGTGCTAACACCAAACGGTTTTCAAGGCCAATCGCGTGAAAAATGAGTTTTCATGGTTCTGTGAATTGGATGCCACGGGCTTGCCCCATGGAGGCTCCCGTTTCCAGCTACACGAAGCGATCCCCCGCGTAACTTTCCCACCCCGTTTCGCCCGCGGCGGCTTCGCCGCGGGCGAAACGGGGTGGGAAGGGGTGAAGGGTTGCGTGCGTGGCGTGTGTAGCGAGAAACGTGAGCATCCCTCGGGCAAGCCGAGGGCATTCATGCAACGGCAAAGTGCATACGGACAACTGGAGAAACCGTTTGATGCAGTCCGTGGGGCGACCGACCCGTGCCCCATGCCCTTGGGCGGCGAGGCAGGGTACACTGATTCTCTGGATTAGGATCTAAGTCCATCTCGACAACAACGAATCCAAAGGCCCTCACGATGCGCACCATCATCCGCAGTTTCGCCGTCCTGCTAACCAGTCTTTCCATTCTGCATGCCGCGGAGGCACCGAAGCCCCTCAAGGTTTTCATCCTGGCCGGCCAGTCGAACATGGAAGGTCAGGGCCTCATCGCGGCGGACGCGAAACGCAACGACGGCAAAGGGAGCCTCGAATTCCTGGTGAAGAATCCCGCGACGAGCGAGCGTTTCAAACATCTGGTCGACATGGCCGGCAAGTGGGTGGTGCGCGACGATGTGTGGATCTGGTATCTCAATCGCCAGGGGCCGCTGACCGTCGGATACGGAGCCAGGGACGACCGGATCGGACCGGAGCTTGGGTTTGGACATGTGGTCGGCGATGCGTTGGACAATCAGATGCTGCTCATCAAGTGCGCATGGGGCGGCAAGAGTCTGGCCAAGGACTTTCGGCCGCCGAGTTCCGGGGGCGAGTCGGGGCCGTACTACACGCAGGTCGTGCAGCTGACGAAAGACGTGCTCGCGCGATTGAAGGACCTCTTTCCAGCGTACGACGGCCGCGGCTACGAACTGGCCGGATTCGGTTGGCATCAAGGCTGGAACGACCGGATCAACCAGGCGTTCAACGACGAGTACGAACAGAACCTGGCGAACTTCATCCGCGACATCCGGAAGGATCTCGGCGCGGCGAAACTGCCCTTCGTCATCGCCGAAACGGGCATGAGCGGCCCTGAAGAAAAACACCCGCGAGCCCTTTCGCTGATGAAAGCCCAGGCTGCCGTGGCGGAGTACCCAGAGTTCCAGGGCAACGTTGCGTTCGTAGGCACAAAGGCTTTCTGGCGTGCCCAGGACCAGTCGCCCAGCGGCCAAGGCTATCACTGGAACACGAATGCGGAAACCTACTACCTGATCGGCGACGCGATGGGACGGGCGATGCTGAACCTGCTCGCCACCCCCGAGCCTGTTCGCTGAGCAGCTGACGCGGCACCGTGATTGTCGCAAGATGGCGACAACGGCCGTAACGCGATAGCAACGCTCACGGAATAACATCCTCGTTTACCTGCAAGGGCAAACACTGCATGAACGGCGGACAACCGGCAATCCGAGGCTATCTCGTTCAAACCCTGACCGCGCTGCTCGAAGCGCTGGACGACCAGCAGCCGTGGACGAGCGTTACGCTGGAACCCAATATCGATTCGCACAAGGTGGATATCCTGTGGCAGTATCCGGACCGCACCAAGGCGGTCCAGGTGAAATCGTCGCAGAACCCGTTTGCCGAGGCGGATATTCAACGCTGGGCCGGAGAACTGGAGGCTTGGAAACAGGCGGACGAGTATGAACTGGCGCTGATCGGAACCCCAGGCTCGCCTTCGGTCGCCAAGATCCGCCGCGTGGGCAAGGTCGCCGTGCCGCAGTCGAAAAACCTGGACCTGCCGGCATTCAAGAAGCAGGCCGCGCACCAGCTTCACGGCCTCCTGCCAAAGCTGGGGTTGCCGACACGCAGCGCAGAACAACTGGACGTCTTGGTGGCGTTGTTGATCGAGAACCTGATCGCCGGCTCGGTATACGGCCAGACGCTCACACGAGACGGGCTGTGCGAACTGCTGCGGGGATGGATTTCCCGCAGCGGTGGAGGCGTCCGCATCATTCGGGTTTTCGTCTCTTCACCGGATGACGTGAAACCCGCGCGTGCCCAACTCGACGAACTCCTTGCGGCGATCAATCGCGCCGAAGGCGAATACCATCAAGTGCGGTTGGAGTTATTCCAATGGGAGCAAGACATCGTGCCGCAGATCGGTCCCGGCAAGCGGCAAGTCATCGAATCGCAGAGTCCGGTTTGCGACATCTTTCTGGGCATCCTGTCCGCATCCTTTGGCGATGGTAATACCAAGCAGGATTTTGAGACAGCTTTGGACCGTTGGCACGGGACCGGCTCGCCGTGGATCATGTTCTACTTCGACGAGGCCCCGAAAGCCTTGCGGAAACCGCAGGAAATCCAACAGTACCTGGAGGTCTCGCAATTTCGCGAGAACCTTGAATCGCAGGGCGTCGTCTGCGGCTACGTCGGCGTCCGCGGCACGGCGGATGCATTTTACGAGAAGGCGGGCGACCACCTGCGGAAACTCGTCCACCTGCTGGCGCCGCCTGTTCCTGGGGCCAAGCCGTCCGCTCCGCCCGTCGATCCCACCAAGTACCTGCAGGATCTGTGCGAAAAGTCAGCCTACATCGACATCCGGGGGCTCCAGGTGGGCAAAGGGCAGGCGCACCGATTCCCCATCGAGGACTTGTTCATTTCGCTGACCACCACGCAGTTGTCCGATGGCGGCGAAGACGATCGAAAAGGCAACGGCAGGCGGCGACGAGGCGCGCAACCGAGCGCCCCGCCAGCGATTGCCGAAAGCCACACCGTTCCGCTGCACGACGCCCTGCGAGACGACCGGCTGGTGATTGTGGGCGACCCCGGGGCGGGCAAGAGCACGTTCCTGCGGCGGATCGCCTTTGCGCTGTGCCAAACGCAGCTGCGCCAAGCGCCCGATGCGGCACAAGTTCGTCTCGGCTTGGCCGAGCGAACATTTCCCGTTTTCATTCGACTCAACGAATTGGCCCAGCACATCGTTCATCACGACGGCCGGGCGACCGCTCCCAGTGCCGACGGCGCCGCGGTCTGGCTGCCGCACTATTTGGCCGCGGCCAGCCAGGACGACGGTTGGGGACTGCACGCCGACTTCTTTCGCGATCAGCTGGAGAAGGGCGCATGCACAGTCTTGCTGGATGGCCTGGATGAAACTCCGGATCGGATCACGCGCCAGCGGGTGTCACGCTTGATCGAGAACGCAACGCGCGCGTATCGCGGTTGCCGGTTTGTCGTCACCAGCCGGCCGGCGGCGTACATCGGCGAAGCCGTGTTGCCGGGCTTTGCGCACGCTCGGATCGACCCGTTGTCCGACGAGGCCGTCGCCGCCTTTTTATCGCGCTGGTGCCAAGCGCTGTATCTGCAAAGTCGCGCTGCGGCCGACGAGCACTGTGACGAATTGCTGACCGCCTTGCGGGCCCGGCCCGAAATTCGCCGCATCACGCGCAACCCGGTGATGCTGACCGCGTTGGCCGTGGTGCACTGGAACGAACGCCGGTTGCCGGAGCAACGGGCCGATCTGTACAACTCGATCATCACCTGGCTGTCGCGGTCGCGCGAGCAGCGCAAGGGCCGTGCCACGGCCGACGAGACCGTGGCGGTGTTGCAGGAATTGGCCTTGGCCATGCAAGACGACGCTGGCGGCCGAAAACGGCAGGTTCCCAAGCGTTGGGGGGCGGAGAAGATCGCCGGCAAGCTCATGAAGGTCGAGGGCCAGGGCGGCGAGGTGACGGACCAGCGGGTGGCGCGGGCCCAGCGTTTCCTGGACGAAGAGGAAGTGGACAGCGGCATCATCGTCGGGCGGGGCATGGAGGTGACCTTCTGGCACCTGACGTTTCAGGAATTCCTAGCCGCCAAGGCCGTCGCCAGCCGTCTGGATGCGGAACAGCGGAGAATCCTGTTCTCCGATCCGGACAAGATCTATCTTCCCGAGTGGCGCGAGGCGATCTTGTTGCTGGCGGGCATCCTGCATGAACAGGGCCCGGACAAGGTGGACGGGTTTGTCAGTGCGGTGTTGGACGGGCTGGCTGCGGACGCGGAGCTGGCTGCCCAAGCCCGCTGTGCGGGGCTCTTGGGAAGCGTGCTGCGGGATTTGGAGCCGGTGAAATATCGGGGTGCCGATCCCCGCTACCAGGCACTGCTCGATACCGTCATGGCCGTTTTCGACGGTGAGAAATCCCGCACCGTCCCCGTCGAGGCCCGGATCGAGGCCGCCGACGCGCTGGGCCGGGCGGGCGACCCGCGGGTTGATTTTCGGTGGGGCGACTACTGGGTCACGATCCCGGCGGGAAAATTCCTTATGGGCGCGCAGGCGGACGATCCCAAGAAGCCGAACTACGACCGGCAGGCTCAGAAGCGCGAGTCCCCGGTCCACGAAGTCCACCTGGACGAATTCCGCATCGCCCGCTATCCGGTCACGGTGGCGCAGTACCGGCAATTCATCGACGACGAGGGCTACGAAGACGAACGCTGCTGGAAAGCGGGCGGCTTCGGCAAGTTCTCGGAACCCGGTGCATGGGAATCGCAGTTGCAGTACCCGTCACGCCCCGTGGTGACCGTCAGCTGGTGGGAAGCGGCAGCCTTCTGTGCCTGGGCGGGCCTTCGTTTGCCCACGGAAGCCCAGTGGGAACGAGCGGCCCGGGGGACCGAGGGCCGGACGTACCCATGGGGTGATGAGTCCGCCGCTCCGGACCGTTTGAACTTCGCTGCCAAAATCGGCCACCCCACGCCCGTCGGCATCTTTCCCCTGGGCAACACGGCCGATGGAATCTGCGACATGGCGGGCAACGTCTGGGAGTGGTGCGAGGATTGGTATGCGGAGTATACTGACGAACCGCTGGCGGACCCGCACGGAGCATCGGGGGCCACGCGCCGGGTGAACCGCGGCGGCAGTTGGGCGGACGACGCCGAGAACTGCCGGTCGGCGTATCGCTACGCGCACGAGCCGGCGAACCGCGACGGGCACCTGGGCTTTCGCGTGGCCGCAGTTCCGCTCGGTCCAGTTCCCAGGAACCAGCACCAGGACGAGCGCAGCCTGGAGCGCAGGCCGAGGGGTGA
>CAZXYZ010000110.1:10370-39746 GCA_964645045.1 uncultured Pirellulaceae bacterium
CGTGCGCAGCGCAGCGGAGCCGCTCACCCCTCGTGCCGGAGCGGAAGGCGGAGCGGCGACTAGTGTACAGGCGCGCAAGAAATAGTGTACAGAATATCACACTTGAGACAGTCCCGAAGGGACGACAGGGTGTAGCCCGTAGTTGCATACCGAGCGGCGAGCGGCTGGCGTAAGCCCGCCGGTTTTCCGCATGCCGACGTTGGCGCGAGAGCTTGGCCAGAGCACCTTCGGTGAAAACCGCTGACGGAAGGCGAGGGGCCCGCAGAGAACATCCACCGGTGGGCTTACGCCTCACCGCTCGCCAGAGTCTTTGCAACGTTTTGCCAGGGGCTCGCGCCCCTGGCTACAGCCTGCCGCCGCTACGCAGCTGAAGAGATCTGCCACGGGAGGAGCAACGATGTCCTACAAATTCTTTATCGTCTCGATCCATGACGATGGACAAGCCGAGGCCGAATTGAACGCGTTTCTGCAGGGCCACAAAGTCTTGTCCGTCGCCCGGCGGTGGGTGGACCAGGGTCCCAATTCGTTCTGGTCGTTTTGCGTGGATTATCTGCCGTCCGCTGCGGCGGGCGGTGCTCCGTCCCGCGGGGGTCGCCAGCGGGAACGGGTGGATTACCGGGTGGAACTCGGGGACGAACGTTTCGCGATTTACCTGCGGCTGCGCGATCTTCGCAAAGAAATCGCCCAAGCCGACGGCGTGCCGCTGTACAACGTCTTCAACAACGAGCAGATGGCCCAGATGATCAAGCAACAGGCCCGGACCAAAGCCGACCTGGAAGCGATCGCCGGCGTGGGCGACGCGCGGATTGAAAAGTACGGCCCGCGATTCCTGGAGTTCCTGGCCAAGCAGGGGAGCACGAAAGATGCGACGGACGGGAAACCTGCTTGAACAAATTGCCGACCGCGAGAACCTCCGGATCGCCGTCGGCAAGGCGTTGGAGGGCAAACGCGACCGGGCCGAACCGCGCCGGTTCGTGGCCCGCCTCGAATGGCACCTGAACGAACTGGCACACGGCCTGCGCGACGGCACCTGTCCCCTCGGGGCGTACGACCAGTTCCTGATCCGCGACCCGAAGGAACGCGTCATCACCAAGCCGTCTTTTGCCGAACGGGTCGTGCATCACGCCATCATGAACGTGTGCGAACCGGTGTTCGAGCGGTGGCTGATCCACGACACGTACGCCTGCCGCACGCGCCGTGGCCGGGACGCCGCGCTGACCCGCGCCCGGCATTTCGCCGGCCGCCATCCGTTTTTCCTCAAGATCGACATCCGCAAATACTTCGACAACATCGTCCACGAGGTGCTGCTGAGCCGTCTGCAACGACTGTTCAAGGACCCGCACCTGCTGGCCTTGTTCGCGCGGGTGATTCGGAGTTTCCACGGGGACACCGGAGTCGGCCTGCCCATTGGGAGCCTGACCTCCCAGCATTTGGCGAATTTCTACTTGGGGTGGTTCGACCGTTACGTCAAGGAAGTCCTCCATGTCCGCGGCTACGTCCGCTACATGGACGACATGCTGTTTTGGGGCGAATCGACCGCGTTTCTGGTCGAGATCCTGGACCGCGGGCGGACCTTTCTGGCCGACGAGTTGGGCTTGCAGCTCAAGCCCGAGCCCTACCTGAACCGGACCGCGCACGGGGTCGATTTCTTGGGCTGCCGAGTCTTGCCGGACCATGTGCGGTTGAATCGCCGCAGCCGGGTGCGGTTCCGGCGGAACCTGGAAAACCTGGAATTGGCATACTTGGCGGGCGAAATCGACGCCTTGGCCCTCCAGCAGCGGGCGACGTCGCTGGTGGCGTTTGCCCAGGCGGCGGGCGTCAAGTCTTGGCATTTCCGCCGGGCTGTGATAGAACAGATGCCGGTGAGCGGCCGGAGGCCACGCACCGGGTGAACCGCGGCGGCAGTTGGGCGAACGACGCCGAGAACTGCCGGTCGGCGTATCGCAACGCGAACGAGCCGGCGAACCGCAACGAGAACCTGGGCTTTCGCGTGGCCGCAGCTCCGCGCGCAAGAGGCGGATGCCCAGCCGAGCGGAACAGGCCGCTTCCCGGTCCCGCCTCCGGGCGGGCAAAATCCCAACCTGGGGCCGCCCCGTGCCGGTAGCCAACGGTCGAACGCTCGGGGCGGCCCTTTTTTGTCGGCTTGCCGTCTGACTTGTGGCCGATACTGGTGCGTCGGTTCGGCGGGCCGGCGAGTGAAGTCACGTTTTGGAGCAGGTCACATGGCTTCCCAATCCGAAACCGTCCGCGTGATCCGCGTGTTCGTTTCTTCGCCCAACGACGTGCGGCAAGAGCGCGAGGCATTGGATGAGGTCGTTGCGCGCATCAATCGTAACGAGGGCCGAGAGCGTGGCATCCGTTTGGAACTCTGGAAATGGGAGGACGATGCGGTTCCCCACGTGGGACCGAAGGCCCAAGCCGCGATCGACCAACAGACCCCGGCGTACGACGTGTACCTCGGGATCATGGCACATCGGTTCGGAACCAAGACCGGCCATTACGGCTCTGGCACCGAAAAGGAATTCCGGGACGCGCTGAAGCGTTGGAGCGACGAAGGCTCGCCCTGGATTCTCTTCTATTTCAGCGATGCTCCGGTGCGTCCCAGCGAGATGGACGTCACACAACTCCAAAAAGTGGATGCCTTTCGCAAGGCGGTTGCCCGCAAGGGCCTGTACGCGACTTACGACGGCCTGCGGGGCTCGGAACAGGCATTTGTCGAGAAGGTGTCGGAACACCTGCAGAAGATCGTCGTTCAGCTCGCCCGTTTGCAGACCAAGGGGGGCAGGTCCGTTCGAAAGCCCGCCCGAGCGACCGAATCCCGCCGGGCGGGTTCGCGGCGCAAGGCGGCTCGCCCGCCATCCATTCCCCAAGATTACCTTCGCTGGCTCCAGGACGACTGTGCCGATATCGGGTTGCTCGGACTGCGTGTCCAGCAAGGACAGACGGTCCGGCTGAACAACGTCTACGTCCCGTTGACGACCCAGGCCGAGAGTAAGGCGGATTTGAAGCGTGGCGGGCAATTCTCCGCCGGCGGAGAAGACCGCCCAGTGCAACTGTTGTTGGATCTGTTGGGGAACGACTCGTTGTACGTTTCCGGTCCGCCCGGGTCCGGCAAATCCACTTTTTGCCGCCGAGTGGCCTGGTTGGCGTGCGAAGGCAAGATGCCTGACACACAAGTCGCTGAACCCGAGAAGTACATCGAACAGTTCCCGCCGGCCTTCGCTGGACGCCTGCCGCTGCTCGTCCGTTTGCGGGAGTTCTGGCCGCACATCGCGCACACGCCAAGTTGCCGGGAAATGACCCCGGCCGAGTTGGAGGCGGAGCTGGTACGCTGGGTGGACGGCAAGAAGCCGGGGGGATTACCTGGTGCCGAGGTCCAATTGCATTTGGAGAACGGCTCGTTGCTGCTGATTTTGGATGGCTTTGACGAGGTGCCCCTCAGCCACGGCGACGACGATCACCCCTGCCAACTGCGAGCCATGCTGCTGGCCGGTCTGATGGCGGCGCTGAAGGCCTGGACCGTTCGAGGCAACCGCGTGCTGTTGACCAGTCGCCCGTACGGGATCAGCGAAGGCGACGCCCGCCGACTGCCGCTACGTGCCGCCCCGCTGGGTGACCTGGATGGGCCCATGCGCGAACTGTTGGTCCGCCGCTGGTTCCACTGCCTGCTGACGCCCGCCGACGCGGCCGAGAAAGTCGCGCGAGAGATGTTGCAGCACATCACTCAACGGCAGGACCTCCAGCCCCTGATGGCCAACCCCATGTTGCTGACGGCAATGTGCATCATCTATCACCAGGGGCAACGGCTGCCTCAGCATCGCCACGACCTGTATGACCGCATTGTGGACAACGTGCTGTTCAACCGCTTCCCGGAGGATCGAACGGTCATCGATCCGGTCCGCAATCGGCTGGCGGTGGTCGCGTACGGAATGCACACCGGGGAAGGGCTGGGCGAGGAACGCACGACGCCTCAGCCGGAAGCGACCTATGCCGAAGTCGATCGCATGATCCAGACCTACCAGGACCAGACGCCCTGGACAGAGCCCGGTTACACCAACGCCGTCGAGGCTCGCGAGCAACTTCTCACCCGCACGGGGTTACTGCTGCCCCGAGGCGAAAACCACGCCGGCTTCTACCACTTCACCTTCCAGGATTTTCTGGCTGCCCAACGGCTCTTGGATGTCTGCGAGGAGGGGCTGTTCGAGGTTTTTTGGGAGCGAGGTGAGACGCCAGAGTGGCGCGGCACGCTGTCGTTCGTCCTCGGTTCGCAGTTGGCCAAGCACTCGTCACCCCAACGCAGCATTGTCCTGCTCGGACGGCTGATCGACGCCTTGAGCGATGACCACGTGGGACTTGCACTCGTCGTCGGCGAGTGCCTCCAGATCCTCACGAAACACGGACTGCGTTTGAAGGAATCCTTGGAAGAACGCTTCCGCCAATACTGCCTGGCTGCGATTCAACGCAGAGTCCCCGTGCAAGCGCGGTTTGAATTAGGGCTGGCTTTGGGCCATCTGACCGATCCCCGGATCGTGGTCGACCTGCGGGATCCCAACGCGTACGTCGAAATCGCCGCCGGTACGTATCCCGTGGGAGACGATCAACTGCATCAGAAGTACGATTGGGTTCCAAAGGAGTCGAAGCACCGGTTGGCAGCGCCGCTCAGGCTGTCACGGTATCCGGTCACCAATGTTCAGTACGCCGTGTTTATCGAGGAGGGCGGTTACAAGGATCGCCGCGGGTGGTCGGCCGCGGGTTGGCAGTGGCGTCAGGCGGGGAAGATTGTCGAACCAGAATTCTGGAGCGACGCGAAATGGAATGCACCCAACAAGCCCGTCGTCGGTGTCTCGTATTGGGAGGCCGAGGCATTCGCCGCCTGGGCCGGCGGGCGTTTGCCGACGGCCCTTGAGTGGGAATCGGCGGCGCGCGGCCCAAATGGCTGCATGTATCCGTGGGGCGAGGAGTGGGTGGATGGTATCTGTAACAGTGCGGAGGCAGGGCTTGGTGAGACGTCCCCGGTAGGAATCTTCCCGGAGTCCCGCTCGAAGGATTTTGGGCTGGAGGACATGGCTGGAAACGTCTGGGAGTGGTGCGCGGATGACGAGACGCCGTCGCGGGAGGCCACGCACCGGGTGGACCGCGGCGGCAGTTGGGCGGACGACGCCGGGTACTGCCGGTCGGCGTGTCGCGTCGCGTTCGAGCCGGCGTACCGCCTCGAGTTCCTGGGCTTTCGCGTGGCCGCAGTTCCGCTCACCAGTTCCAGGAACCAGCAGCCAGGACAAGCGGAGCCTGGAGCGCAGGCCGAGGGGTGACGTGCGCAGCGCAGCGGAGCCGCTCACCCCTCGTGCCGGAGCGGAAGGCGGAGCGAGCGTAGCGGCGGTGTGTGGCGGGGGTTCGGGGGCGGCAGCCCCCGCGCGCGATAGCTTTGTTCAGGTACAGGGACGGCTGGTTAGACGGTGGCATCCATCGCATCCGATCCGCATCAGACGATGAGGTGCGAGGTTGCAGGTCAGCCCCGTTCCGCAGTCCCGTAGGGGACGTTAGGTTGTAGCCAGGGGCGTCAGCCCCTGGTTGCCTCGCGAGACAACGCGAAAGCCCCGTCGGGGCGACAGGAATTGTAGGACGGGCACCTGCCGCCCCTACGGGCAACGCTGTGAAGCATTTTCTGACCGCGAATTGGGCGGAATGGAGTAGCCGCGTTCGCCAGAACGCGGGGGGCGGGTGCCGTCGCGGCCCGCATTCTGGCGAATGCGGCTCCCAAAATGCTTCACAGCGTTGCCCTACGGGGCTTGCAGGCAGATGGTGCGAGTTTTCCAGGGGCTGACGCCCCTGGCTACATCCTGCCGCCGCTACGCGGCTAAGTCCCGGCGCAGCCGGTTAAGTTAAATTCGTTATGGTTCCCACCCCAAACCTGAATCCTCCGGCCGCCCTGCAGCACTTTCATCCGACGCTGCGCCGGTGGTTCTCGGAAGCGTTCGCCGCCCCGACCTCGGCCCAATCGCTGGCTTGGCCGGTGATTGCCGGCGGGGGTAGCACGCTGCTGTTAGCCCCGACCGGGTCAGGCAAGACGCTGGCGGCGTTCCTGGTCGCGATCGATCGGATCATGTTCACGCTGCCCACGGCGGACAAGGGCGTGCGCGTGTTGTATGTGTCGCCGCTGAAGGCGCTGGGGGTCGATGTTGAACGGAACCTGCGCTCGCCGATCGCGGGAGTCCGGGCGGCGGCGGAACGGGATGGGATTGTCTACCACGTGCCTTCGGTCGGTGTGCGCTCGGGCGATACGCCGGCGGCCGAACGGCATCGGCTGAGTCGCGAGCCGCCGGAGATCCTGATCACCACGCCGGAATCGCTGTACCTGATCCTGACCTCGCGGGCTCGTGACACGCTGCGCACGGTCGATACGGTGATTGTCGATGAGATCCACTCGCTGGTCGGCACGAAACGCGGCTCGCACCTGTTCGTGTCCCTCGAACGGCTGGAAGCGTTGCGCCGCGCCGGCGGCGAGCAACAAAAACCCTTGCAGCGCATCGGCTTGTCCGCCACCCAACGGCCGCTGGAAGAGGTGGCCCGGCTGCTGGGCGGCGCGGAGGCCGGGGGCGATCCCAACCAGGGGCCGATTCCGCGTCCGGTTCAGATCATCGAAGCGGGGCGAAGCAAACAGCTGGAACTGACCGTCGAGGTGCCGGTCGAGGACATGGCGCGGCTGGCCGAGCCGCAGTACCAGCCCGGTTCGGCCGCCGCCGGGCCCACGCTGCCGTCGATCTGGCCGGCGATTCACCCGCGGCTGGTCGAACTGGTCCGCCAACACCGCTCGACGATGATCTTCGTCAACAGCCGCCGGCTGGCCGAGCGGTTGGCGGCGGCGCTGAACGAGCTGGCGGGCGAGGAACTGGCGCTGGCCCACCACGGCTCCATCGCCAAAGACACGCGGCTGCAGATCGAAGACCGTTTGAAGCGCGGCCAGTTGCCCGCCATCGTAGCCACGTCGTCGCTCGAACTGGGCATCGACATGGGGGCGGTCGATCTGGTGATCCAGATCGAAGCCCCGCCGTCGATCGCTTCGGGCATTCAGCGGATCGGACGGGCCGGCCATCAAGTCGGCGCCAGCTCGACGGGGATCGTGTTCCCGAAGTACCGCGGCGACCTGCTCGCCTGTTCGGCGGCCACCGAGCGGATGATGAACGGCGAAGTCGAGGAGACGTTCTATCCGCGGAACCCGCTGGACGTGTTGGCTCAGCAATTGGTGGCGATCATCTCCGACGGGCGGATTTCCGTGGATCAGCTGTATGCCATGGTCCGCGGAGCAGCGCCGTTTGCCGACTTGCCGCGAGCCACGTTCGAGAACGTGCTGGATCTGCTGGCAGGCCGTTATCCGTCCGATGATTTTTCCGAGTTGCGGCCGCGGATCAATTGGGACCGGATCGCGGGCCAAGTCGCGCCGCGTCAAGGAGCTCAGCGGATCGCGATCCTGAACGGCGGGACCATTCCCGACCGGGGGCTGTACGGCGTCTTCTTGGCTGCCGCGGACGGCAAGGGCAGCCGCGTCGGTGAACTGGACGAGGAAATGGTGTTCGAGACCCACCCCGGCGACGTGTTCTTGCTGGGCGCTTCGTCGTGGCGCGTGGTGGACATTACTCACGATCGCGTGCTGGTGACGCCGGCGCCGGGCGAGCCGGGCAAGATGCCGTTCTGGAAAGGCGACGGACCCGGGCGACCGGCGGAGTTCGGCCGGGCGATCGGGCAGCTGGCGCGTCGCTTGGTGCGCCAGCCGCGCGATCAGGCGGAATCGTCGTTGATCGAGGGGCACGGCTTGGAACGTCGCGCTGCGCGCAATCTGCTGGATTATTTGCATCAGCAGGTCGAGGCAACGGGCGACGTGCCCAGCGACACGACGATCATCCTGGAGTGCTTCCTCGACGAAGTCGGCGATTGGCGGATTGTGATCCTGTCGCCGTTTGGGGCCCGGGTCCACGCCCCGTGGGCCACCGCCGTGGCGGCTCGGTTGCGCGAGGAAACGCCGTGCGAGGTAGATCTGCTGTGGTGCGACGACGGAATCGTGTTTCGGATGCCGGAATCCGACGCTCCGCCGCCGGCCGAGTTGTTCTTCCCGGCCCCGGAGGAAGTCGAAGACCTGGTGGTCCGCGAATTGGGCACGACGGCGCTGTTCGCCGCCCGCTTTCGGGAAAACGCAGCCCGGGCTCTGCTGCTGCCCAAACGGCGTCCCGGTCAGCGGACGCCGTTGTGGCTGCAGCGCCGCCGCTCGGCGGATTTGTTGGCGGTCGCTACGCGTTATCCCGATTTTCCGATCGTGCTGGAAACTTATCGAGAATGTTTGCGGGACGTGTTCGACCTCAAGGGCCTGATCGGCGTGCTGCGGGACGTCCAATCGCGGGCCATCCAGGTGCGGACGGTGGAAACGAAATTTGCATCTCCGTTCGCCGCGTCGGTGCTGTTCAATTACGTCGGCAATTTCATCTACGACGGAGATGCGCCGCTGGCCGAGCGGCGGGCGCAAACGCTGGCCTTGGACCACGCCCAATTGCGCGAATTGCTCGGCGCGGCGGAACTCCGCGAATTGCTGGACGCCGCCGCGGTTGACGAACTGGCCTTGGAACTGCAGCGGCTGGACACGCGATATCCCGTCCGCCATGCCGACGGCGTACACGACTTGCTGTTGAAGATTGGCGATTTGCGGCGCGACGAATTGGCCGCGCGATGCGATTCGGCCGCGCTGGCGGCGGGCGATTTGGACCGGTGGCTGGCCGATTTGACGGCGGCTCGGCGGGTGATTGAATTTCGCATCGGCGGCGAAACGCGGTATGCGGCGGCGGAAGACGCGGCCCGTTTTCGCGATGCCTTGGGAATCGTGCCGCCGCCGGGAATGCCGGACGCGTTTCTGGCCGGCGTCGAGGACCCGCTGGGCGATCTCGTCTCGCGGTACGCCAGGACGCATGTGCCGTTTCACGTGGAAGACATCGCGGCCCGGTTGGGTTTGGGCGTCGCGCCAATTCGCACGGCCCTGCAGCGGCTGGCCGGCCGCGGCCGTGTGCTGGAAGGCGAATTCCTGCCGGGCGGACGAGGCCGCGAGTGGGTGGATGCCGAAGTGTTGCGGATGCTCAAACGGCGTTCGCTGGCCAGGCTCCGCAAGCAGGTCGAACCGGTGGCGCCGGAAGCGTTGGCCCGGTTCCTGGCCCGCTGGCAGGGATTGACGCAGCCGCGCCGCGGATTGGACGCTTTGTTGGACGCGGTCGAACAGTTGCAGGGGGCGGCATTGCCGGCGTCGGCGTTGGAGCAGCACATTCTGCCGCAGCGCGTCGAAGGCTATCGGCCCAGCGACCTGGACGAATTGTGTGCCGCAGGCGAAGTCGTGTGGCGGGGCTGGGAAAGCCTGGGGCCGGACGACGGGCGGATCGCCCTATATCTGACCGACCACTATCTCAAGCTGACCGCGGCGGCCGAGCCGGCGCCGGGCGAACTGCCCGGCCGCATCCGCCAACTGCTGGCCGAACGCGGGGCCTTGTTCTTCGACGATATCGTGGCCGCGGTCGGTGGTTTTCGGAACGATCTGCTGTCCGCCTTGTGGCAACTGGTGTGGGCTGGCGAGGTAACCAACGACACGCTGGCCCCGCTGCGTTCGCTGCGTCGCGGGTCGCCGCACCCAGGCCGTCCGTCCGGTCACGGCCGACGGGCGTTTCGATCCCGCCGATTGTCCAAGACGCCCGGTTCCGAAGGACGCTGGACGCTGTTGGCCCGGCCGGGTAGCCCGGCCTTCAGCGCGACCGAGCGGCAAACCGCCCTGGCCAACCAGCTGATCCGGCGGTATGGAATTCTCACTCGCGAGATGGTGGCCGCGGAAAACGTTGCGGGCGGTTTTGCCGGTTTGTATCCGGTGCTGAAGGCGATGGAAGAAAGCGGCCGAGTGCGGCGAGGCTATTTCGTCGCGGGCCTGGGTGCTGCGCAGTTCGCCGCGCCGGGGGCGAGCGAACGGCTGCGCGAACCCGCCGACGAACCGGGCGCCGACGAGCTTGCCCTGGTGCTGGCCGCAACCGATCCGGCGAACCCCTACGGGTCGGCTCTGCCTTGGCCGGCCAAGGCGGACATCAACGCCCGGCCCCAACGCGCCGCCGGCGCTCGCGTCGTGCTAAGTCAAGGCAGTCTGATCGGCTATTGGGGGCGCACGGGGCAGCAGCTGTTGACCTTCCTGCCCGACACCGAGCCGCAACAGACTGCGGCTCGAGAAGGATTGGCTCGCACCCTGGCCGGCGTGGCCGCCCCGGGCAGTCCCGTGTTCCTGACGAAGATCGATGGTGCGCCAGCCGGCGCATCGGACTTGGCGGACCAGCTGATGCATGCCGGTTTCACCGCCACCAGCCGCGGCCTGCAGCACCGCGGCGGGTCGCAAGCCAAGTAGGAGAGCGAAGCGGGACTTGCCAGGCCCGCTCCGCTACGGTCCAATCGTGGGCTATCGATGAACTCCGTTCGTCCCCTGCCGGCCCGTTTGTGCCAATTGGAAAGTCCCCCGCCATGAAACGACCCCATCCCCTGACGGCGTTTCTGCCTCTGCTTTGCACTTTGCTGGCCGTGCCCAGCACCACCTGGGCCTTCAATCCGCCGACGGATACCGCCGGACCGCTCACGATTCGCATCGCCGATCCGGGCGAGATCCGGGCGTTGGACAAGCCGATCGCCGTCCCGGTCACGTTGACCAACGCCGGCGATTTGCCGCTGGCCGGCACGGTGCGCGTGTGGGGCGTCGACGGTTGGCGCGCCGAGGGCGAGGCCGAACGGGCCTTTTCGCTCGGGCCGAAAAGCTGCCAGGTGGTGCCGTTCAACGTCGTGCCCGCCGCGGACTCCTATGCCGCCCTGTATCCGGTCCACGCGCAGGCCGAGTTCGGGTCCGGTCCCACGAAGGCGGCCGCGTATGCGATCCTGATCCTGTCCGTGGCGCGCGAGGCCGTGGAAGCCAAACCGAGCACCGACGCCGCGCAGCCGTGGCAGGCACCGCGGCGAGGCCCGCTGCGGCTGGACGTAGCCACGCGCTTTCAAACCCACATCGCCGTCCACGACCAGCCGCCCGTGGCCCAGAGAGCCGGCTGGCTGGGCAGCGACGCGGCCACCGGTTGCTCGGTGGGACTGACCGAAGTCGACCGCGGGCAGCGATTGCGGGCGATCAATGTCCACCCGCCGTACCGCACCGGCTGGGGCGACGCGCTGTTGGAATGGCGAATCGCCTTGCCGCCGGTGAAGCCGCTGGTGCTGGAATTCGCCACCGCGATCCGCGACAGCGACGCGAAGCGCGAAGGCGCCAGCGATGGCGTCGAGTTCCGGATCCAAGCGAGCGCGGGCGATGCCTGGCAGGACTTGTTCTCGCGTTTCTCGGCGGCGAAGCAGTGGGAGCCCGCGCGCGTGGACCTGTCGGCCTGGGCGGGGCGGGAGATCACGCTGCGGCTGGTCACCGGGCCGGGGCCCAAGCACAACACGTCGTGCGATTCCGCGTTTTGGGCCACGCCGACGATCTGGGTCGGCCAGCGGCCGACGCCGGAGACGGACGCTCAGCGGGCCGCGCGGCGCGAGTCGGCATTGTCCGGGGCGCGCGCAGCGCATCAAGGCGAAGAACGCAATTGGACGTGGCGGCTGGAGAGCGACGCGGGCGTGCATGGCGCGGCGCTGGTGCCAGGCCCAATCGGGCTGGCGGACGCCTGGCTGGCCTTTGCCGACGGACGGCGCGAGTTGGTGTTCGAGGGCTTTGCGATCGAGGTGGACGGCACGCCGCTGGCCGCCGACGGCAGCGGTCTGGTTTGCGAAGGCCTGGAGCCGCAATTCGCCGGGGGTGTCGGCACGGTGGTGCATCGGCTGTTGAAAGGCGATCAGATGGTGCGGGCCCAGGTGCGCGTGTGGGCCGAGCACGGCGCGCTGCGAGTCGCCTTCTCGATGCCCGAGGCCACCCGCGACCTGCGCGGCGAGCCGCGATTCACGGTGCTGGCCATCGGCCCGGCGTCGGACCGCGCGAGGCGTGTGTATGCCGGCTTCGGCAACGTGATCCAAGATCCCGCCAAGTTCGACCTGCACGCCAACGGCTTTCAATTGTCGACGCGGCACATCGGCCTGGACTTCGCCAACGGCGTCTCCTTGCTGCAAGCGTGCGATGTATTTCCCGATCTGTTGCGCGTGGACCCGGACGCCCGGGTGTATGCGTTGCGCACGCACCACGACGCGACGCTGACCCTGCTGCCGTCGTCGCGCGGCGCGTTTGCCGCGGCGCGGGCCTATCGCGCCATCGCCAACTTCCAGCCCGCCGCCGGCGTTGCCAACATCCAGGGCAAAATCTGCCTGGACCAATGGGGCGGCGACTACCAGGAGGCGGCCGACGGGATCGAACTCGCCGCCCGCTATGGGTTGACCGACGCGGTCTTCGTCAAGCACGTCTGGCAGCGTTGGGGCTACGACTACCGGCTGCCCGACATTTATCCGCCCGCGGGCAACATCGACCAGTTTCAGGCCCTGGTCGCTGCTTGCCGCCGCCATGGCATCCTGTTCTGCCCGCATGACAACTACATCGACTTCTATCCGGATGCCGAGGGCTATTCCTACGACCACATCATCTTCAACGCCGACGGCACGCCGCAGCTGGCTTGGTTCAACAAGGGCCGCCAGGCGCAGAGCTACCGCTGGCTGCCAACCGCGTTCCAGCCGTGGCTCGAGCGGAACCTGCAGTTGATCAAGCCCCACATCGCCCCCACGTCGTACTTCGTGGACGTGTTCAGCGCCATGGCGCCGGTGGATTTCCGCGATCGAGCGGGCCGGTTCTATCCCAAGACGGTCTGCGCCGAGCGCTGGGGCGCGGCGTTCGACCGCATCCGCACGGTGCTGGGCGACAACGCCCCGATGATCAGCGAAGCGGGCCACGACGCGCTGATCGGCCACCTGGACGCGGCCCAGTCGGACCACATGGGGTGGATCCCCGGCCAGTGGCGTTTTGCCTGGGGCCTGGAGGCCGGCGACGCCGAGCGGGTGCCGTGGCACGACATGGCCAGCCACGGGGCGTTCGTGCTGCTGGCCGGCGGACTGGGACACCGCTATTCAGGCGAACAGCACGATCCGACCTTGCACGGCTATGCCAGCGACGATTACCTGAGCATGACCGTGCTGGGCGGCCGCAATCCGATGTGCGACGGGCCGTTCTCGCGCCGCGCCGTGATGACGTACTGGCTGCTGCACGACGTGTGCGCCGAATTGGCGCGCCGCGAGATGTTGTCGCACGAGTTTGCCGACGACGATATCCACCGCCAGATCGTTCGCTTCGCCGACGGCGCGCAGGTGATCGCCAACCGCGGCCGCACCGATTGGCAGGTTGGCGGCGAAACGCTGCCACCCTACGGTTTCGTGGCCCAAGCCGGGCCGGCCACCGCGATGGTCACGCGCCGCGACGGCGTGATCGCCGGCTATGCCCAGCACGGCCACACGCTGCTGGCCGACGCGCGGCCCGTGCTGGCCGACCAGCGCGGCGTGATCGAACCGACCGTCGTGGGCTGCGAGGATCTCGGCAACGGCAAGTTCCAACTGCGCATGCAATGGCGAGTACTGCAGCCCGTGCCCCCGGGGTACGTGGCCTTCCTGCATTTCGTGAACGAGAAGAATGCGGAGGGCGAGGGAATCGCGTTCCAGGGCGGGGCGAAGTACGACGCCGCGCAGCTCGCCGCCGCGGGAACGGTCGAAGGCTCAGGCACGGCGACCTTGCCCGCCGACGTCAAGCTGCCCGCGACGTTTGCGGTGCGTACCGGGTTCTACCACCCCGGTTCCGGCGGAGCCCGGTTGCGGCTGTCCGGCCCCACCGACGGCACGGGCCGCTCGCGCTGTGGGACGGTGACCGCCGACGAGGCTGGCGCCGTCACGTGGAACGTCGGACCGCCGGACCCGCAACTGGCCGAGCACCTGGCGCGGCTGAACACGGCCGGCAAGCTGGTGGATTTCGGCCCCGTCGCCACGACCGGCGCCTTCCGCCTGCGTTATGCCCCCGGCACAGAATGGGAATTGACGCCCTTACCCGGGTCCGAGAGCTGCCAGGTCGAACTCCGGCTCGATCGACTGGGCGTCCCCGCCGCCAAGGTGCGGCAGGTGGTGGCGCAGGATCTCGACGGCCACCCGCTGGCCCCGGTCGCACCGGAGCAAGACGGCTCGCTCGTGCGCTGGAGGACGGACAGCCGGGCATTTCGTTACCTGTTACGGTTCTGAATTAGCCGGTGCGGACCTCGCTGGACGATGACGGGCGGATGTTCTGGATTGCAGCGATGCGTGGCGGGAGGACTACTCCTGACCGTCTCGGTCGAGATAGGCGGACAAGTGATTCGTGTCCAGCAGATACCGGTTCATCGCCGGCCACCCTCCACCGCCGCCATGGCTGCAACACTCACGCGGTCTAATTCTTCGAGCTGCGCACGTATCTGCTCTCGCTCCCCGGGCTTGAAATCCGCCGGGCCCATCCGATGCAGGGCCGCCAACCGCTCTTCGCGAGCCGGCAGCGGATCATCCGGAGTGAGTGGCATTCGCCCTGCCCACCCAAGCATAACCAGGGCCGCAGGCGACGTCCCTGCTCGATCAGTTAAGTGGCAGATACCGAACCACAGGGTTCCTTCCCACGCCGCCGTCCGACCGCCGCTTCGCATGTGTTTGGCGTGCTGGCGCTGTCGTCACGGCCTGGCTTGTCCGGGTCGAGCAGTGTTCACAATCAGACGAGCATCGCTATCGCGGTCCTCGCCACCACGGGAGTTCGGCTCCCTGAAGCGGTGTTGCCATGCAGGCCGGAGTCCTTCGAGGAAACACGACTCCGCGGGGACGAGCCCCGCGCCAGCCCGACGTGACGTGATTTGGACCCGCTCTGGTTGTGAACACGTTTCCGCGGCGGTAAGCACCGTGGTGAACCTGCTGCGACGCCAGAAACATACGCCGCCCGGGGCGGCAGTCGGGCCACGGGGCGGAGCAGCATTTTCTTGCGCGCCGTTTTGGTCTCCAAACGGACATCCGCCGACGTTGGGCCGGCGGGGCGCCTTCTGCCTACCGTAGTGCGTATACCACGTGCATACCGGGTCGTGACGGCCATCGTTCCGACAGTGCGCCACGATGGAGAACCAGGGACCTCGCGACTCCGATTCGCGACACACCCCAAGGTGCTTGGATCTGTCACCCACTCGCGATTTCTCTGAAGACCAACACATCCCGTAATCTACACCATATCTTCGGCTGGTAACGCGTTCAGTTCAGGAGTCTGGCTCTGTGGAACGGCTTTTCTTCCTCCGACAGCATCGAATTTGCGCTCAGGTCTCCGGCGAATGCCAGCGGGCCGCGTTTCCGAGCACGGCCCGACGAGCGAAAGCCATCCCGCCCGTCGCCAATCCGGCCAACAGAACAACTTGGCGTTTCATCGTCGGTTCCTCCAGTCAGGCGGTGTGATTGTTGCTTCCAGCAGCGCAGATCGTACGCCAAGCGGCTCCGGTAGAATAACGTCGCGTTGCGGCGTGAGCGTCTTGGAATGGATCAGTGCCGCCCGTCGCGGCCCTGGGGGACGCTGATCACGTATCCGCTCCGTTGTTCCCGGGAGGACGGCGGAATCGCGGACTGCGGTCTCCGGTCTTTACTTCTCGGCCGGATAGCCACCATAATGCATTCACAAAGGAAACCGAAGGCTCGCAGACTGCTGAATGTTGGAATCGTAACGAATGATCACGCCCCTGCCCATTCCGAGACCGCTCCGCGCCGGACTCATATCCGTGGGATTCCGCGAAGGCCTGTTGCGGCCGGATTTCACGGTACCGGATAGTGCCAAGCGGGTCGCTTTGCTCGCCTTTGCGGACCAGCCATTCGATTCGCGAACCGCATGCATCGCCGTTGTGTCCGGGAATGATTTCGCTGACGCGGACTTGGCTGGCTTGCGGCCTTCGGGTGCCCCGCTCGTATTTCAGTACCATCCGGGTAGCATCCTCGTCTGGTCGCAGGGCAGTGATCGCCCCAGATTTCTGTACCGCCTGACGCCGCCCGACCTGCCGCGGTTCTTCCGCGAACACCGTGACGAACTGTCTCCGCAAGCCATCTACCGGGCGAAGCTTTGGGGGCGGATCGACCACCGCTACCAGTTGAACTTCGTCGACGCCGGGTTGATGCCCTTGGTTGAAGAGGAGGCGGGGGAGAAGCTGACCGATTTGATGGGCCGGGTCGTCAAGAGCACGAAGCACCAGCTCGGTTGGACTGACGATATCTCCGACGCCGATGGTCGCTGGCTGTTGCAGTCGGCCTTCTGGCTGCTGGCGGCGAAGATTTTGCAGGACAAGGCCGTTCCGGGGTTCATCCGCCTAGACCTGACCGACGTCGCTGCCGTTTATGCACGGCTGGCTTCGCACTACGACAGCAAACACCCCCAGCCGGTCCCGGTGCGCAACCGTGTCCGGCTCGACGCCCTCGCCCAGGCCGCCGAACTCATTCGCCGCTTCGGACATTGCGGCTGCGTCAGTACCGAGGCGTTAGCCTATCTTTATGAAAGTGCCCTGATCGACCGTGAAACGCGCCGCCGTCTGGGAACGCACAGCACTCCGCCTTGGCTCGTCGACTACATCGTCGGTCGCCTGCGGCCGTGGATCGAAGAACTGGATGTCGACCAGCGGCGGGTCTACGAACCGGCTTGCGGGCACGCGGCCTTTCTGATCTCGGCGATGAGAACGCTCAGCGAATTGCTACCAGCCGATTGGCCCGAGTCGCGGCAGGGCTATCTGCGGCGGCGGCTCCACGGCGTGGAACTCGATGCCTTCGCGCTGGAGATTGCCCGCCTTTCGTTGACGCTGGCCGACATCCCGAACCCCAACGGCTGGGCTCTCTCTTCTGGAGATATGTTCAGAAACGGACGACTCGAACACGGGGTCCGGGACGCGACCATTGTTCTCGGCAACCCGCCGTTTGAAAGCTTCGACGCGGACCAGCGGTCGCCGAATTGGTTGCCCAACAAGGCCACCGAAGCGTTTCGCCGTGTGGTTGAAAGCATGGCCCCTGGCGCAATGTTTGGCTTTGTCTTGCCGCAGACATTCCTGCGCAGCAAGCAAGCAAGCGGACGAAGTACGATCGAGGCTGCTTCGTGAGTTTGAAATCGCCGAGATCAGCTTGTTTGCCGACAAGGTCTTTCGTTACGGCGAGCCGGAATCCGTCGTGATCGTGGGGCGTCGACCATTGCGGCCAACGTCGCCGCGCAGGCACATCCTTTATCAGTGGATCCGAGAGCATCAGGTTGCAGAATTCAGCCGGAGTTGTAGTCCGAACGCCACCAGCCACGTGGAGTCAGGACGTTTGACCACCGGGACGTTTCTCGTCCCGCAACTTTGCGAGGTGTGGGACCACCTAGCCCACTCCAAGAGACTTCAGGAGTTCGCCGTCGTCAGTCAGGGTTTGGCTCACAGGGGGAAGAGCGACCCGAGCGTGCCAGCCGGTACGGTTCGCGTTGCGGACAAGAAATCAAAAGCTCTTGAGGAGGGATTTGCCCAATGGAAGCCGGACCAGTTGACCCATGAGTTGCCCAACCGCTCATGGCTGAGCCTCGACGATGCGGTCATTGGTTGTCGGCGAGGCGGCGCGGACGTCGGGATTCCCCAAGTGCTGACGAACTATGGTCGTGTAAGCTAGGGGAATGGAAGGGGGACAGGCGTCCTTCTGCGGCTACAAGTTCACCACGCAGCATCTCGACGATCACCTCGGCCAGTTGAACCAGTCGCTGCAGATCCACAGCAACGACGACACCGGGACCTGGTATGCCGTGGCGGAACTGTTGGAGCAGTTCGGCGTGCGCTGGTACATGCCGTATGAAGACGGCACGGTTATGCCGAACAGGCCGACAGTCACGGTCGCGGAGCAACACCTGCTCAAGGAGGCGAAATTCGACCGCCGCGAGTGGTGTTCTTACAACGCGATGCGCTCCGATGGCGAGGGGCTCGCATGGCTGAAGCGGCTGAAGGCGGGCAATGCCCGCCTCGTGGGATACGCTGAAGCGTAAACTCCAGCGATTGTAACTGCGCAGAATGCGATTAGTGCGTCGTCAAGACTAAACATTGGTGTAGCCGCGGTCGCCAGACCGCAGGAGTCCCGCACTCTGGCGAGTGCGGCTACCCAAAAATCAAGCTTGGACAAGGCGACTAACTTTTCAGCGCCTCGCCATAGTTGCCGGCCACGGCGTCCCAATTGATCACGTTGAAGAACGCCTTGACATAATCGGCACGCCGGTTCTGGTAGTGCAGGTAGTAGGCGTGCTCCCAGACGTCGATGCCCAAAATCGGAGTGTGGCCCTCGGTCAGCGGGCTGTCCTGGTTGGCCGTGCTGCAGATGGCCAGTTTCTTTTCCTTGGGCACGTAGCACAGCCAAGCCCAGCCGCTGCCAAAACGCTTCATCGCGGCGTCGCTGAACGCCGTGGCAAAGCTGTCAAATCCGCCCAGATGATCGCTGATTGCCTTGGCCAAGTCACCCTTGGGCTGCCCGCCGCCCTTCGGCGACATGATGGTCCAGAACAACTTGTGATTGATGTGCCCGCCGCCATGATTCCGAACCGCAGTGCGGATTGCCTCGGGGACTTCGCTCAGGTTGGCGACGAGTTCGCAGGGGCACTTGCCCTCTAAGGCCGTTCCAGCAAGGGCCTTGTTCAGACCGGCAACGTAAGCGGCGTGGTGCTTCGAATGGTGGATTTCCATGGTCCGCGCGTCGATGTGCGGCTCGAGCGCATCGTAGGCGTACGGCAGTTTCGGCAGCTCAACCGTCCCCGTCGTCACCTCCGCGGCCACGCTCTGTCGGGCAAGCACCAAACCGGAAGCCAAGGCCATCGAACCAGCAAGAAATTCTCGTCGTCTCATTACGTTCTACTCCACTAATCCAGATACAAAAAACGTCCCCAATCACTTGCTATAGAGTAGTACCGACTAGCGAAAAGAAAAGACCCGGAATCCCGCCTTCATTCCGTCATGGCAGGCGTGTCAGCGCAGCCAATCCAAGCTGCGTCGTTCATATAAGCTCGCACGTATTCGTACGTCAGCATCCCTTCGCGGCTGTCGCCGGCCGTATTACGGATCAGAAAGCCGCCGCCCCCGGGCATCGCCGGATCGTCGCGATAGCCCACTAACAGCACGCTGTGGCCATCGCGGACTGCTGTACGGGGACACATCTGCAGGACGCCGTGCGCCCATCGCGGTTGCTTGGGCCAGAGAAAGCCGCCGCAGACCGGCCAGCCTTGTCGGAGCGTGTGCTTGATCTCAGCGAACTGCTTGTTGTTCAGGCCCTGATGCGGGTTCCAGGGCTTGATCCAATACAACTGAAGACCGCGGCCCAGGATGTTCTTGGCTTGCGTCATCGCCTGCTCGCTGGGGTGGACCGTGGGATCGAATCGGTTCGAGTACGGCATGGCTTCCTCCGGACAAATGCCGAATTTTGCGCAGCCGTTCCACAGGTCGGAAAAGAAGCCGCCGTCTTGGAGCGTCTTCGTCGTTTGGTTCGAAGCCCAGTTGAGGTATTCGACACTCAGTCGCACGGATTGACGTTGCCGGCCCGCGATCGCGTACTCGATCGCATCGGTCACCACAAAGACGGAACAAGTGCCCCGATCGCCTTGGCAACGTGTGGCGAGGCCCCGCTCGGCGAAAATCGGGCTGAGGTCAATGGAGGAGGAAGTGTCCTCTGGGGCCGCGGACGCTTCGCCAACCTTCGGCGGCGTGGCATCTGCAGCGGCTGCCAATGCGACCGCCGGACGAACCGCATCCAACGCCGCCACTATGAGCAGCGCCACGCCCGTCGCGCTTCCCAACAACCAATTCGATCTCAACACGAACATTCCCTACTCCCAAGTTTCCATGCGTGTGCTGTTCGAGGAACGGGACGCCCGACGTCACGAGCCATGGTATCCGTTCAACGTCTGCCACTCCATGCTTTGACCAGAAGTGGGGCATGAACCGACATCCCATCTTGCCAATTGTGCGAAACCGCGGTTGCAGTGCAGGACCAAGATGGCCATCCCTTTACTTCGGTCCAAGAATATCCATCCACCGGGAAAGATGCACCCAACACGACATGGACCTGACTGATCTGTGCCCGAGACGGTTTGTTGCGTGTTTCCCCCGCCATGGTAGGCCACGGAATGCGTTTGCCCCGCGACGGTGGTGGCAATCAGCCGCAGGGGTTGGCCGCTTGATCCACTTCGACTCTCGCGGCAGTCGCCGCCGCCAGAAACGGGCCGGTGGGGCTGACCGCTGGGACCGAGTCGTTGGCTAACTGCAGCGCGTTCGCCGTCAGCGTGCTGTCTTGGTGCGGTTGAAATCGGCGGCTGCCTGAACCATGGCGCGGACGTTGGCAGGCGGCATCCCGATGGTCACGGCACCGCCCAGAGACAGGATCAGGGGATGGTCGCCCGCTTGCTGGAGTACTTCGAGCGAAGCGTTATAGACCTGTTCCGGCGTGCCTTTCACGCCCAGTTCCAGCGGGCTGACGTTGCCCATCAGGCACATCCGGCCGCCCAACCGCTGGGCGGCCCACGCCACGTCCGACTGTTTGCCCCAATTCAACACGTCAAAGCCTGTGTCGGGCAACAGGTCGATACAGGCGACCACGGGGGCGTCGTTGTGAAACACTTTGACCCAGTCGCGGGGAAATGCCTCGCAGATGCGCGTCAGATACGGGTGGGCGAATTCCAGGTAGTGCTCGCGGCCGATGAAGCCGACGATGTCGTCCAGCACCAAGATGCCCTCGACGCAGTCGCCGATCACCTCGGCTTGCGCCTTCATAAAATCGATGGCCAACTCGGTCGTCATGTCGAACAGCCGTTTCGCGCGGTCCGGATCGTCCACGATGTCCACCATCAATTCCGTGACGCCGCGAAAGAACGACGCAATGGTCAATGGCCCCCGGGCATGCACGACCGGGATGGTATAGCCCGCGTCGAAAATGCGTTGCTTCAGTTTCTGAAATCGATACAGGCACAGCGGCATGTAGCCGTCGGTGCGCGGATTGGGGAGCGTCAGTAGGTCGAACTGCTCCATCGGAAACGGCAGATGTTCCAGGTCGGGAATCCGCTTCTCGTAGACGTGCATGCGCGTGCCCAGCGCCGAGGGCTCCGCTCCCATGCCGATTTCCGACCACCACGAGGGGAACCAGATGACGTCCGGGAAATCCTCCATGACCCGCAGATTGGCCTGGAACCACGCTTCCGGATCGAAGAAGTAGTCCCAGTGGCTGATTCCGGCGTATGGAGGAATCCACGGACAATCGACGATCAGCGACAGGGGAATCGGGCCGCCGCGGTTCTGCCGCTTGGCGGCGGTTTTGAATTGTTGCCATTGCTCGGGTCGCATCGAGGGCTCCTTTCGGTGTACAGGATCAGGCGTGCGGCCGCCATCGTCAAACGTCGCAGACGCGCACTCCGTGACGCAATGCCGCCAGTTTATCGGGCCAGGTGGGGATGAACTCGTGCGCCACAAAGCCGGTGTAGCCGACTTCCAACAAGGTCCGCATCACGGCCGGATAGTTGATCTCCTGGGTCTCGTCCAACTCGCCGCGGCCGGGCACGCCGGCCGTATGGACGTGACCGATGTGGTCCTTGTGCTGGCGAATCCGCCGGATGACGTCGCCGTTCATGATCTGCACGTGATAGATGTCGAACAGCAACTTCATGCGCGGCGAGTCCACTTGCTTGATCAGGTCCACGCACAAGTCGACATCGTCGCCAAAGTAGCCGGGATGCCCTTTCATGGGATGCGTGTTGTCGCGCGAGTTCAGGTGCTCCAGGCACAGGTTGATGCCTTTTTCTTCGGCGTAGGAGATGACCTGCTTCCAGCACTCCACACAATTGCGGATCGCCTGCTCGTCGGAGATTCCAGCCACCCTCATGCCGGTGAACGTGATGACGTTCTTGCTTCCGTATTGGACCGCCACATCGATGCCTTCGCGGAGCTTTTCGATGCAGAATTGGCGATTCTCCGGGTCCAGCGGTCCTTTCGTGAATCCGTGGGCGCCCACCAGGGATACGTTCATTCCCGCTTCGCGGATTTTGGGGTAGAACTCCCGCCCGATGCCTTCCATCGCGGTCATGCCCATGCGCTGGCAGGCATCGATCAGTTCGGGCGTCGGCATGGGATTGAAGCACCAGCCCATGACCGAGTGCTTAATCCGGCCGCGCTCGATGCGATAGTCTGCAGGCGGCGCCGGCAGCTGCCCGTCGGCAGCGGTCAAGGGCACGGGACGGGCCGCCAAGGCGGCACCGGCAGCCGCTACGCTGGCGCAGAAGGTGCGGCGGGAAACTCGCGGGACAGTCGCTCCGGTCGTGGTCATGATTCGGTCTCCAGGGTACGCAATAGATGCTGAGGCACGCCAATTGACCGTGGCGCTGACGCAACCACGCTCGCCGGGTCTGGCCAGGGTACGCAACAGGCACTGAGGCACACCCATTGTCTGGCATCCTCCAACGAACTGCAATCACCGGCTGCGCAGATACTCGAACAAGACAATATCACTGACGCCGCAGTCGAGCACGCAAGAAACCACGCCCCCGCCTGCGTCTTCGGACGTTTTCTCTGCCGAGAACTGCAGGGGCCCGCGTTCCAGCGACCGGACCCGGTTCACGGGCCGCGGCACGGACAGCCGGATTCTCAATTCCCGGATCGGCTCGTAGGTAAAGTTCGCCAGCACCAAGGCCGTGCCCCCAGGGGCATCGTACACCCCTGCCTCGACCACGGCGTGCGACAGTTCGACCAGGCGTTGGGCGCCCCGCTGCCGGGCGTTCCGGTTGATCAGGCTGCGGATTTCCGCAGGCCATTTCTCCTGCAAGGCCGCCGGAACGAATCTGGCTTCCTTCACGTAGGCCATCGCCGGGCAAGCGGCAAAGTACGTGGCGCGTCCCTGGCCGAACTGGTTTTCGACAACGGCAGACGTTCCATCCTGAAACGTGCCGGCAACCTGGCCGGTCGTCGGGCTGATCGGGACCTTGGTTCCCAGCACCCCCAACTTGACATCGGGGGCCGTCGGAATTGCAATCCGGTCCAGGTACGGCAGTTCGTTCAACGCGCCGCGGATGTGATAGCGGCCGGCCTGGACCGTTGCCGTCATCGAGCGGGCAATGCCGAACACCGGGGCCAACCCTTCGACCGGTTCGTTGAATTCGTTGCGGCTGCCGGCGGCAGCGGAGCCGAACAAGTGCCCGCCGCGGAGGACCCAGGCGGCGATCGCGTCGACTGCAGCCTGTTTGAGGCACGGATCCGCCGTGTACAACACATCATAACTGTCGAGCCGGCCCGTTTCCAAGTCCTCTTCACTCAGCAAGTCGACCAGGTATTGGTCGTGGACCAGCGACAGATACAGGCCCCGCCGTTCGAGCATGTGGACGTAGCCCCAGGGCTGCCACAGATCCGACGAAACGCTGTACAATAATGCCACCCGTGTCGGCCGGGGGCGCCCCATCGCAAGCACGTGTTCGGCGCCGGCCAGTTGCCGCGTCACGGCAGCTATGCCGTCGTAAGCGCCGCGCAGGTCGGACCAGTAATTCTCGGTGCTGGTGGCGGTCGGGCCGTAGGTCCAGTAGAAGAAGTGCTTGGCGCCTTGGCACAAAGCCGAGGCCGTCTTCAACCGCAGGTTCGTCTCGTCGCTGGGCGTGATCCAGGCCATGATCGGCAGCGAGTGGCGGCTGCCGCTGCGAAAGATGGCCGCCTGAAAACCCATCAACTGAAATCCTTCCCACGTCGTGTTGGGACCGTACATGTACTGCAGCCCCATCCAGTCTTCAATGCCGATCAAGTCCACCGCTTGGCGCCGAGCAAGATCGAACCAGTCGCAGGCCAGCGGATACCCGCCCCAGGTTGGATTCGGCGTCATGCCCATGCCCAGGCCGCTGCCGGAAAAGTACGGATGATCGGCGACCAGCGAGGACGTGGGCGGCTTTGAGAATGCGCCGTTATCCGAACCCGCGCGAGCCAAGCCGTCAAAGTGCCGGTGAAACGCCTCCGTGTGCCAGGCAATCCTCTCGCTCGCTGCCTGCTGGCGGAAACGCGAAGTGTAATAGAACACACGCCGCGCAGCCGCGCCGTCGCCCAGTTCGCGTTGCCGGAGCACTTCCGGAGTTTCGATCGGCACGACGTCCTCCAACCGCGGCACGCCCAAGTCGGCGGGGGAAATTCGCCGATCGGCAAGCCAGGCGTGAAAGTGACGCAACGCTTGGGCATCATCGCCGATGGGCGGCCGCGACACGATTTCGTCGGAAAAGCCGAACGGCGCGCCGGCGTCCAACGGTTCGCGCTGCCGCGAGGCGTGTTGCTTCATCAACGCATCGATCTTGTCACGCGTCGCAGCCGGGCCGAAGTCCACGTCGTGGGTGTGGCCGGGCACTCGGAACCAGCCCGTCTGGCGCACTTCCGGCGGCTGATTGCCGACTACGTTGAATCCGAGCAACCGCAGAACTTCGGCTTCTTGCAGATTCAGTTCCGGCCGCTGGGGACTCCAAAAACTGGTCTGGACAACCAGCCGCTGTGGTGACGCCCGCCGGCCGCCGGTCGCCTCGCGCGCCCACTGCAGGCGTCGCTGCGTCATTTCGGCCGCCGTTTCCAGGCTATCCGCGTCGGCCCGCAAGTTCGGCGACACGAGAAAACTGGTCGGGGTGCCGGCAAACGACTCGCGCCAGCGTTTGACCACCTGCCGCTCGTCCGCCGCCGTAGCCAACTCGATTACCACCGCGACGCTTTCCCGCGGCGGCTGGCAAACGAACTCGGCCGTGACGTTGGGAAACTCCGCGACGCCGCCCGCGCGGTGTAACCGGCCGTGGAGGCGATCGCCCGCGTGCCGCTTGAGGTCGAACCAAGGCGTGAAGTTACCGCCCGGAATCCGCTTGGATGCGTCGCGGTCCGAGCCCTCGGGCAAAACCGCCGCCGGCAGATACCACGGATCTTTGTGAATGTAACCGCCAACGCGAACGAAGTACTCGGATTTCGTTTCACGGGGCGATTCCAGCTGGAAGCGGACGAACACCCCGTCGTCGGCCGCCGCCGGAATTGTCGCTAGAATCACGATCAGAGACGCGTAACGAAAGGACATGGCAAGTTCCCGGAGCGATGTCGGTTCGAGTGCCCCCAGCATAAGGTCTGCCCTCGCTGGAGTCTGCGTTGTACCAGTTGGGCCAGGCCCGCCGCAAGAGACACCCTGCAGCGTCCACTCCCGCGAGGTTCGCAAAATAAGAAGCCCCCGCCTCCACATCCAAAAAAGCAGTACCCGAAAGGCGGCTGTACTTCGGTCTATCGCGTTATCCGTGACGCCCGGCGTGCCGTGGCCAAAGCGTAGCCGAAGAAAGGCACAGCAGTGGCCCCAACCCCGGTTTCCCAGGCACGGCGTTGGTAAAGCGCTGGGCGCGCTCTGGCACCCTGTGCGTGTGTTGTTCGACCTGCTGTCCCATCGCGGGCTAGTTCCGGGAATGGGCCATGCTCGCGTGCAGCACACACCGTTTTCGTGGCGGCAGCTCGAAATCGATCCTGGTCCGCGGGCCGTCGACTTGGATCGGCTTGGGGGTGGCAAGGGGATGGCCATCGCTGTCGGCGAGCGACAACGTGTAGCGGCCGGGCAGCAGCAGGTACAGTTCGGCTGCCATCGTTCGCGGGCGCTCGCCGAAATGGAACAGTTCGGCCGAGAAGCGGTCGCGGCCGCGGTCGGTGACGAGGGCTGCGATCTCGCGCGGCTCCGTCAGCCAACGCACGGCGTTCATGGGAAAAACCAGAAACCGGCCGCGGTCGCCCGTGGCGGTGCCGTACAGCAGTTCCAGGTCGGGACGGCGGTTGCAAGCGGGGTGCGATTCCGGAAACAGCATGTCTTCGCCGAACAACCGGGCGAAGGCGAACACGCGATCGGTCCACCGCACCTCGCTGGTGCGGCCGGGGAAATTGATCGCCAGCGCCTGGGCGGTCTGCCGGAGCGAATCTGCCAGCCGCGACCGCTGGGGATCCTCTTGGCCCACCGACCACTTGCCGTCGTCGCGGGCCAGCAGGGCGTCGAACTCGGTGTTGCCCGTCAACAGCTTGTGCTTCGCCAGCGTGCCGGCCAGAAAACCCAGCTTGTGCCCGCACCACAACCGCGATCCCGGTGCCGGGGACTCGTCGCCGCGCGATTGCAGCGTTTCCAACCGGATGGCCGCCATCGAACGCAGCGGCTGGAGGTATTCTTCATCTTCCGTCATGTGGTGGGCCAGCAGCAAGGCGTCGGTCATCCCTTGCACGGCGCTGGGCCATTCGTACAGCCGCGGCTCGTTGTGATGCTGCGGGTCCCACCACTCCGGGCCCGGCCCGGCCAATTCGCCGCTGGGCCAACGGATGGCCGCCGGAATCACGCCCGCCGGCTTGCCGCGTTCCGCCCGCGCGGCGGCGTCTACCCACGTGTCCAGCCAGGCGGTGAAGAGCCGCCCCAGCCGTTGGTCGCCGGTACGCAGCCACAACACCAGCGCCGGCTCGATGGCCCGCACGTGATACGGCGTGTCGCAAGCCCGCACCGGGTCGGGATCGACTCGCTGGGCGCTGAAATACGTGCTCTTGAACTGCAACTGGCCGCGTTCGTTCCGGCCGGTCCAGACCGTTTCCATCAGGTCGGCCAGCTTCATGGCCCGCTGCCGCCATTCGGGATCGTCCGGCGCGAGGTGCATCATCGGGGTGATCGTATCGCTGGACGGCTCTGCTGTGTGCTCGACGTCGTAGCTCCGCCGCGTATAGCCGTCCCGCATGTACTCCTGACTCAGCAAGGCCCGCGAAAAAAACGCCTGGGCTTCCGTGATCTTCGGATGCTCGAAGCCGATCATCACCGGCACCCAACTCCGCCACATCTCGCAGTCGTCGTCCCAACTGCCGCCGTATTGGCCGTCCGGCTGCAGCCGATGTTCGATCCACCACAGCACGATGTCGGTCAGCCGCTCCAATCCCTCGCGCTGCCACACGGCCCAATCCGGCGCGCCGGGTACGCGCGAATACTCCTTCGTCGGCGGAATCGGCTCGCCGAGATACATCCGCACGATGCGGTTCTCGGGGAAAGCCTGGTTCGCGACGCGGAATTGCTCGACGGCCCGATCGAAGAACCGCCGCCGCTCGTCGTGGTAGCCCAGGATATTGCCGTACTCGTTGGCCGTCCAGACGAGCATCCGGCCGCGGTAGATACACGTGATTGGGTACAGCGGCGAATCCTCGCTGACCCCAAAATCGTAGTCCAACTTCGAGCGAATCGGCTTGTCAAACCACTGGAACAACTGCGGTTCGTGAACCCACCGCTGGACCTCCGCTGTCAAGCGGCCGAGTTCGCCGCGGAGCCTGGGCTCCAGATCGGACCTCGCGTCCAGCCGTTTCAGGATCTCCAGCCGTCCCGCGTCATCCTCTGCATTGCCGGCATCGAGGATCAGTTGTGCGACGCTCGGCTTCGCATCCGCAGCCGCGAATGGCGAGCACGCCAGAAACGCGAGAACGGTCAGCGGAAATATGATCCCTTGGGCACACAGCGAGGCAGGGGTCATGGACGACTCCTCTACGCGGACCCTGCTCAAGCCTTCGGTTGGCGGGGCGGCTTTGCGCGGGTGCCGAGCCAGTCATCGAGAAGGGCCTTCAGTTCCTCGACGGTCACTCCGCCGTGGTCCGGACCGGAGTTCCAGCGGTCCATAATCGCTTTTTGGCGGTCGCGGAGAACGCCCTTGGGGAGAAACTTGCCGTGGAACCTTCGGAGGATCTTGCGCCGGGGGTCCACCGGTTTGGACAGCGACTCGGGTTTCGCTGGCGCCTTGGGTTCACCCTTGGCTTTGGGTTCGCGTTTGGCCTTCGGTTCAGCCGGGGCCTTCGGTTCGTCTTGGATGGTTGCCGCGTCTTCCGCCATATCACTCGACCTAACTTTTTTGGGGGGGCTGAAAAGAATCTGTCTTCCCATCCCCAACTTCGAAACGCGGCCGCGAAAGAAACGCACGCTATCCGTCTGACGCGAGCCGCAACTGGATTCTGACCGGACATTATAAGCGGTTCCACATCCGCTTGATAGTCCACCCGCCCCCAATCGGCTTGGCATCGTCGAGAAACCCGTGGCGTAAGCTTCCAGCTTGCGGTGCCACCACCGACCGCAAGCTGGAAGCTTACGCCACGGGGCAATCGGACGTTATTTCTCGAACGGTGCTTACCGGCTGCCCGTGAGCCGCGCCACCAACAAGTCCTCGAACGCGCCCAGGTCTTTCCACGACATCGCGCAATCCATCGGCTCGCCCTGCGGGTCGATGCGGGTAAAGCCGTCGTCGGTCACGCGGATCGACAGCCGCTCGATGTTCACCAGGTCGGTCGAGAACGCCAGGTAAATGGCGACCGTGTCGAACAACACGCTCGAGGCGTCGAGCCGTTTGTCGCCGGCTTTGCTCCAGATGCGGTAGTTTTCAATCACTGCCTTGGTCACGGGGTCGGCACACTCGGCCACCCGGCGGTACTTGTCGCCGCGCAACCGCACGATGCCGCACGTGTCCAGTGGTGTGATCAGCATCGGCCAGTCGGCGCTGAACACCCGCTGGGCCGCCTTGGCGTCGGCGACGACATTCCATTCCTTATGGGGTTCCGGACCTCCGTCGTAGCCTTTGCGCACACTGCCGTGCATACCGACGAACCGCGCCCGTTTCGCGATTTCCGGCTGGCGGTCCAGCGCCGCGCGGATGTTCGGCACCGGGCCAATGCAGATGAGCGTGATCGGTTGCGGGGCGTTCATAATCGTGTCGATCAGGGCTGCCACCCCGTCCTGGTGGACCTTACCGGGATAACGGGCCAGGTCGTAGTCGGCCACCCAGGGACCTTGCGGGCCTTCCTTGTTTCCCTCGGAGATGCCCACGCCTACGGGGATATCCGTGCGTCCGGCGACTTCCAACAGCTTGGCGATGATCCTCGCACGATAGACCGTGTGGCCTCGATCCGACACGACCAGCTTGATGTCGACTTCGGGCGACTTGAGCAACATGGCCAAGGCCCATGTGTCGTCGATGTCGTCGCCGATGTCCGTGTCCAAGATCACAGGGATTTTGGAGCGGGCTGGCGAATCGGCCGACGTAGATGGTCGGGCAAGTCCGAATACGGCGGCAAGAATGATGGCGGGCATCACGACGCTTCTCATGGCAAGGGTCTCCCAAATCGGTTGGACAAGCTGCGTAACTCGGATCGGACGGAACTTGTTTGTAGCACAACCTCGACCGGCGGAAAATGCAGGCGATCAAACAAAACGCCCGGCTGCTAACGGCCGGGCGTTCGTTGCGTTTGCACTCGTCAGCTTGCGGTCGCTGCCTTGCGGCCGATTGGACCGCTTAGCACCGTTCGAGAAACAAGTGGCGTAAGCTTCCAGCTTGCGATGCCATGA
>CAZXYZ010000111.1:0-8536 GCA_964645045.1 uncultured Pirellulaceae bacterium
CAGTCGTCGCTCCACCGACGCGGGGTCGGTGGCGGCGTCCGCGGCTTTGTCGTGGTTGCTGTTGCCGTGGTGGGTGGTAGAGTCACGTACTGATCGGCCCGTCGCGGCGATCCGTCACGATGAGGCACGAACCAACGGGTGGACTGAAGCGGCGTTTGGGTCCAGCGGGATGGTTGGTCTGTCCTGTCGCCGCTCGGTCACACGGGTCGTTCGTCCACAGCCCCGGGGCCACCACGCTGCTCGCCAGCGTGGAGCCGTGTTCGCAACCAGAACGTAGGCCCGCGCGAAACTCCCCGCCACCGCCCGGCTCGTCCGGATGGAGCGGTGTTCAATACCCCGCGCGTCTGGTGGCGTCGCTCGGGATACCGCGGCCTTCGGCCATGAACATCGCTCCACGCTGGCAAGCAGCGTGGTGGCGAGGACGATCGATCCGCCGGGACGCGGGTCTGGTTCTGAACACAGCCCGACGGAGACAAGCTCCGCCGTGGCATCCAACGCACCGCTCGCCCGATCCATCGGTTCGCCTCACCGTTGGGCTTCGTCCGCGCCTTTCCGCTACCGCCTTTCCGGTGCGGCAGAAGAAACTCGCGGATCTTCTCGCAAGACCAAGCCATCCCGACGACGGCTCGGCCTGCCCTGAATGTCCCGCAGCCAAGTCCACGGCAAAAAATGATTGCCGCCGCCGCCGTGCAGTAAGATGCCCGTCAACCGGATGCAGAAGAGCGGCGATTGCGTCCAGCGGTGTGGTTGCGTGAAATCGTCGCCGCCTTCTGATCCGAGTCGTTCTTTCGTTTCGGGCGGTGAAGTGGTCGGGGCTGTTCCGCGGCCTTTCCACAGGCTAGGATGAAGTTCGGGGATGGAAACGTGGAGGGCTAGGGGATGACACAGGCCGTACAGGAATTGCTTTGGACGTTTGACGCTTTGACGGACGCTGAGAAGCACGAGGCTGCTGCGCATCTGCTCCGGCGCGTGGTCGAGGCCGAATCTGGCGACGTCCCGGAAGAATCACTTGTAGCTGCTGCCGAGGAATTGTTTCTCGAACTGGACGCTCGGGAGGCCGCGGATGGACGGTCCTAACCGTGGCGAGGTCTGACTGCGACACGATGAGATCTCCCAGTGTGGCACCCTTTCAGGGTGCGTTTTTCCTTGTTTTGCCAACCCAGGGTGCGCGGAGTACCGCGACCCTGGGCTTTGGAGTGGCACCCCGTTGGGGTGCGAGGCCCTCGTTCGCTACCCATTCCGCCACCCCTTGAATCCCAGCTTGGCCAGCACCTTGTCCAACTCCTGATCCGCCTCGGCCCGTTCCTCTTCGGCTTCGGCGAGCAGGACCACGGATTCGTCCAGCGGCAGGATGTAGTCCTTGAACTTCGGCGCATCCACCGGCCCGCGGATCACGCAAGCCGCTTCCCACAGCCAGTTCTCCAGCCGCGGAACGTCCAGCTTCCCGCCGTTGCCGTTGCCGGCCGACAGGGCGAGTTCCTTTTGAACCATGCGTTCCGGCTTCGTCGCTTCCTCGCTCATCGTCCGATCCAGTTTCTTCCCGGTAGCCGTTTGTGGCTGGCCGTTGCCCGTCAGAATCCGCTCGATCAGTTCCTCCCGTCGCCCGGCCGCTCGAACGCCGACCGCCGCGCAGACCGCATTGAGCGAGTCCTTGGCCAGACAGCCCAACAGCGATTCCGCCGTCGCTCGGCGGCAGGCGTCCACCGCCGCCCGCATCGAGTCGGCCGATCGCCGATCCGCGCCCTCAATGCCCAGCGACTCGACCAGCCGCCGCAGATCCTCCCGCCCCAGGCTCTCGACGATGACCGCCTTCAACCGCATCTGGACCACCTTTCCCCGCCGCCACACCACCGCGCAGAGCATCCGCGCGGCGGAATTCCGATTCCTCAGTATCGCGACTGCCCCCGACATTCAAGGGACAATAGCGTCACGGCAGGTCAATCGTAATCTGCCGCCGACGGCCCCAGAACGCCCGCGCGCCCCCGCTCGAAATCGAAAAGCGTCGCGGAATCCAACGCCTTCCCTGCCCCCGGTTTCGAATCAGCCCACCGTTTCCACAAGAAGCAGGGTGAATAGGGCCCGCGTGTGCCCGACGAGAAGCTCCACCTTGCCCGCCCACGATCGCCGCGTCCTGGATTCTGAACGCCTGCAAACTGCCCTCCCACCCGGCAAAGGACATGCCGTCGAAGAGCGGAGACAGGGGCGAGGTCTTGGTCCCGGGGTCGGCCCCGACAGCAGGCATGCAGCCCAGTATCCAGATTACGAGAGTAGCAAAGGTCCGCATGATCAAGCCTCCGATTGTTGCGCCCATCGTAGCAGGCGGTCCCGGCGCCGGGTATCTGCCGAAGCCGTGAGTCGCGAATCTTCGCCACCGATCGAGTGCCAGTCGATCCGCCCACGTCTACGCCAGCTCAGTGGCGCCGCTCGACCTCAAGGAGCCGACGCGCCAAGTCAGAGATGATCCTGCTGAGCTTTTTCGACCCGAGCGACGTATCGGGATACGGCTCTTCGTCGGGCGGGCGGTTTCGGCGTCCGTTGCAGAGACGGATCAATTCCAGCTTGGTCCAGGTCTTTTTCCACACCAGCGGAGACACAACGATGCCCTCCTCGATGATATGCACACCCCAGCCTTCCCCTGCGGCATCGACGGCATCGAAGTCGTTATCGGTCGTCGGGTCTAACGCGACCAGTTTCTGTAGCAGGGCGCGGTTGGATTCTGCCACAATCACGTGCCCGTTGACGTCGACCAGAATTGGCAGAACAGGCTTCCGAAATGCAAACGAGAGTGTCTTGTCGTTGCTCATAGGCGCTGTTGCCTCATCATTCGATTTCCTTGATTGAATTGGAGATCAGTTCGCCCTGCGCGTAGGGCCGAGCGAGGTAGTTGGTTTCGTGCCGGTCACCGATGCGCAGCCACTCTGACAGAACGGCGGCCCACAGGACGGCCGCTGCCCGAGACAATCCACTGCTTGTGTTTTTCATCGTGTGTTCCTCCCGGTTTCCGGGTTGCAGTTCGCGCTATCGCCGTCAGCGAGCAAAACGCACCTCCGTTGCGCCCTCAACGCTCAGGCCAAGGTGCTCGGAATTGGCCAACACACGGTCGTCTTGCCGTAGGTTCTGGAAGGTAACGCCCGAAAGCTCGCCGCCCGAGTTCACGAGGAACGAACGGGGCGGGACTTTCTCCAGCAGTTGGATGTCCGACGACCGCACGTTGCGGATGGCACCGCGGTTCTGTCGAGCCACCGCTTGCTCCTCGGCTGTCAGACTCGCCCAGGGTACCCATTGACCGGCGCCCGTTGGCTTGCGTTGCGGATTGCGGCGGTGGTAGCGCTCCGGGCAATCCTGGCTGTAGATCGACAGGCCGACGCGAAAATCGACCAGCTTGTCCCGCGCATCCTCGACGCGGATGTTCTCGAATCGCACGTCCTCCACGGCGGCGGAGTCGCCGTTGTGGATGCTGAAGTCGGGTGGGCCTTCGAGGTACGCTTTGGCAAAATCCAGCAGGAACGGGGGAGATACGATGTCCATTTCGACGACGAGCAGCTCGTCATCGGAATCGATCAAGCGGGGAATTGCGAACCCTTCGATGTTCGAGATAGCCAGCGATTTCAGGTGCCGGTAGCAGTCCCGCTCCCTCACGTAGTTAGATTCCCGCTCGAAGACCTTTATCGCCGATTTCCGGCTGGTTCTCCACACGCGACCGTCCGTTCCGAAGCCCAGCGGACTGTCAAACGCGATTGCAATCCCGCGTGAAACCGCGTAAGCTGAGGCCAGGGATTCGAGTCTCGAAAGTAGGTTATCCATGATTCAGCTGGCGAGACAAGCTCACTCGGCCAAGGTGCGGTTACGACTGCTCGTCAATGGCGACGATCTGGAAGTTGCCCAGGTCGGCGACGGTTCCTGCATTCTCCGCGACCATCGACCGCACCCAGCATCGGATGCGCAGCTGGTCGTCACCGTCGATGACCATACCGAAACGTACAACGTGTTCCTCTGCCACGGCATTGCGGCCGATTCCCGCGAAGTCGCGTTCTTCTGATTCCCGTCTGCGGCGGATCGTCTGGGGAACGACGCACGCGTCCTTGGGCCGGCAAACCCGTTCTGCTCCGTCTGCCGGGCGTCGTCGTGTTGTGCGGTCCGGTTTGGTTTGCGGGAACAGGACGCGGCCTCGGAAAGGCGGTTGACGATGGAAGACAACTACGATGCGGGACGGCTGGAACGGGCCCACCTGCTGAAGTTCAACATCGAGAAAATCGAGCAGGGCTACCTCCAGGCCGTGGAAGCAGGCGAGGAGCGGCCGGTAATCCTCGTCATCGACCTGCGGGACAAACTGGGTTTCGATCTGGCCAGCCGCGTGGACCCGGACCAGGCGGAGCAGTTCAGGGACGAGTGCAACCGCCGGGGCGTGATCCCGACGGCCATCGTGGCCACCTCCCTGCCCACGGCCGTGAAAGTGATCGGTTTTATGACGACGAGCGGCCGCGAGACGCTCCAGCGACCTTTGCCCGAGGGAAAGTTCTGGGTTGTGGGCATTTCCGCGGGAGGCAATTCCTACGCCATGCTGAGCATCCCCGACTCACCTGTGGAGCCGTAGCCATGGCACTTTTTACCTGACTATCCGTTTGCGAACGCGACGCGAAGGCAACTGGCAGGGGAACATGCGAATCCTAACGGACATTCCCTTCAAGCTCGATCTGCCGACGCTGCTGAAACGGGCCCATCTCGCCCCGGATTCCGGTGATGGTAGCGATTCGCCGCGAAGCGAACGGCCAGCCTAAGCCCGCCGATTTCCCGCATGCCCACACAATTGCCCAAGAGGTTCGCAAGATCGCCTTCGATGAAATCTGCAACGGTCGGACGGAGCCTCACTTGGCCCCGCCGGACGGTGTGCTGACGCCCAACGGGTGCATGCTCTCGACGACCTGGTCGACCAAGCCGTATTCCTTGGCTTCGGCGGACGACATGAAGCAGTCCCGGTCGGTGTCTTTTTCGATTTTTTCCAGCGAGTGGCCGGTGTGTTTGATCAGGATCTCGTTCATCCGCTGCTTGATCCGGCCGAATTCGCGGGCGTGGATCAGGATTTCCTCGGCCGTGCCCTGAGCGCCGGCCAGCGGTTGATGGATCATGATCCGGGCGTTGGGCAGCGCGTAACGCTTGCCCTTGGTGCCGGCGGTCAGCAGCACAGCGCCCATCGAAGCGGCCTGGCCGATGCAGTACGTCGCCACGTCGCACGCGACCCACTGCATGGTGTCGTAGATCGCCAAGCCGGCCGTCACGCTGCCGCCGGGCGAGTTGACGTACAGATGAATATCGGACTTGGGGTCCTCGGACTGCAGGAACAGCATTTGGGCGACAATGACGTTCGAGACTTCGTCCGTGACCTGCGAGCCGAGGAAGATGATCCGATCCTTGAGCAACCGGCTGTAGATGTCGTAGACGCGCTCCTCGCGCCCGCTTTTTTCGACGACATAGGGGATCAAGGGCATGTTACGCGTGCTCCGTATCTGTCAGCGGTAGTGGGTCCCGGACGCGGTCCTGCGGCTGCGGCAAACCGCAGCCTATCAGCCGGTCGATCAATCTTGCGTCTTGTCTTTCTCGGCGTCTTCCGGCGGCTTGGTGAGGATCGCGTCCACGAGGCCGTATTCTTTGGCGTCTTCGGCGCCCAGGAAAAAGTCCCGGTCCGTGTCTTTGGCGATGCGTTCCAACGATTGCCCGGTGTGTTTCGCCAGGATCTCGTTCAGCATCTCGCGGTTGCGGAGGATTTCCCGGGCCTGGATCTCGATGTCGCTGACCTGTCCGCCGACGCCGCCGTAGGGCTGGTGCAGCATGATCCGGGCATGGGGCAGCGCGAATCGCTTGCCCTTCGAGCCGCCGGCCAACAGGACCGCTGCGCCGCTGGCCGCCTGCCCGACACAGTAGGTCGCCACCTGGCAACTCAAGATCTGCATGGTGTCGTAGATCGCCAGCGTGGCCGCGACTTCACCGCCGGGGGAATTCAAATAAAAGTGGATGTCCTTGTGGCGATTCTCGCTCTGCAAATACAGCAGCTTCATCACGACTTCGTTGGCGTTGCCGGTGAAGATCTCGCCCTGCAGGAAAACGATCCGGTTTTCCAGCAGCAGATCTCCCAGCGTCAGCTGCCGCTGCCGTTGATACGATTGGTAGCCGTAAGAATTCGATAGAGGCATTCCGTCAACTCCCGTCATACTGGCAACTATCTCCCCTCACGAATGCAAGCGGCCGCCGGACAACCCCGCAAAGGGTCCGCGAACGCTCCAAGCAGAAAACGAGCTGCGAGCGAGGTGCGCGAGCGGAAACCAACTTCCTGACCCATGAAAACCGGTCTTTCCTACCAGACTGTTCTCGGACGGGTGCTAAGCACTGTTCGAGAAAAAAGTGAGCCGCAAGGCGCTAGCCCAATGCCACTTTCTTTGTAGCGGCACGGCGCGAGCCGTCCGGCATTACAGTCCGAAAACCGGGCGGCTTGCGCCGCTCCGCTAACAAAAACGCCCCCAAATGGTCCCAAAGTAAGTGGCATTGGGCGATCACTTGGCACCTGACACATTTTTCGAACGATGCTAAGCGTGTGTCGGCGGCGTTCCCGGTACCGGCTTCGGTTCTTCGCCGTGCTGAGCTGCCGGGATCTCTTCCCGCTCTACCGCGCCGCTGACCGCGTGGTCGATGGCGCTGACATCGTCGACCGGCGGAACATACGGCACTTCCGTGACCAGCGCATGGCTGGTGATGAGGTCGATCACCTTGCGCTCAACGATTTGATTTCGAAGCGAATCCAATTCGCCGCGTTTCTCCAAGCGGGCTCGCACCCGGCGGGCCGGCAGTCCGCTCTGTTCGGCGATCAATTCGATCTCTCGGGTGTAGTCGTCTGCCTCCGCATCGATCGTCTGTTCTTCCGCGAGACGTTCCAGAATGAAATGCTCCTTCAAAGCCAGTTCGGTGTAAACCAAGCTGCGGCGATGCAGGTCGTTCGAGTGGGCCTGGATGATATCGTTGTTGAACCCGGCGGACTGCAGTTCCAGCACCACGCGCTGCAGTTCGCGGCGGGTCTGCTTGCGGAGCAGTGCCGGGGGCAGCGCCCAATTGGCGCCGGCCGTCAACTGGGCCGTAATTTGTTGGCGGACCGCCTGCTGCTGGCGATATTTTTCCTGCCGTTCCAATTCCTCTCTGACCGCGGCCCTCAGGTCCGACTCGTCAGAAAACCCGCCGATCTCGTTCAGGAAGGCAGCCGTCAGCTTGGGCAATTGCACCTTCTCGACTTTGACGACGTGGAATTCGGCTTGGACCTCTTGGCCTTTCAGCTGTTCGTTATCGACGTCGGCGCCGATCTTGAGCGTTGCCGTGCGCCGGTCGCCTTTGACCGCCCCGCGCATCAAATCGCCAAAATTTTCCAACTGAGCGTCCCGAAAACTGAGCTTCTGCTTGACCGCAACGGCCCGCCCCTCGATTTTCGACAACTCCTTGCCGTCATGGGAGAACGTCAGATCCAGCGTTACGACGTCGCCGTCGCCTGCCGGTCCGTGATGCTCGGCCAATTTGCCATAACGGGTCAAAAGCCGCTGCAAATGGGCATCTACGTCCGACTCGCCGATCTCCCGCTGAGGCTTTTCGATCGTCAAGCCTTTCCATTCCGGCAAGTCGAATTCCGGGCGGACTTCCAGATTGAACTCGAACGTCAAGTCGCCCTCGTCGGGCATCACGACGGCATCCAGCTTCATGTCCGGTTCGCTGATCGCCGCAAACTTATGCTCTTCGCTGATCTGGGCCAAGCTGTCCATCAACAGCTTACCCTTGACTTGCTCGCCGACATGTTCTTTGAAACGGCTGACGACCAGCTTGCGGGGAGCTTTTCCAGGCCGAAAACCGGGAACTTCCGCCTTGGAAGTCAACTCGCTATATTCCGCGTCGAAGTAGCGATCGATGTCCGCCCGGGGAACGATGACGGTTACGTGCCGCTCGCAGGCACTCATTTTGTCCACCGTCACCTGCAACTCGAGCCGCTGCTTGGGCTCCTCCTGATCTTGCGGCTGCTCTTGCTCCGCTTCCGTCCCGGCAGCTTCTACATCCTGCAGTTCATCGTTGTCTGTGGCCGGCGTATTCATGAGTCGCTTTACTAGGTTCCCAAAACTCAAGGGGCGAAAAGCAAAAAAAGAGCGGGTGATGGGAATTGAACCCACGACAACAACGTTGGCAACGTTGTGCTCTGCCAACTGAGCTACACCCGCACTTTGGCACAGTCTACCGAATTTTTTGGGGCTCGAACCGAGCCGTCCCTCGCCCCAGTTAAACGGGATTATATTGATGCCGCCCGGCGTTGCAAGGGTAGATCGATCGTTGGAGAACAAGAAGTTTGCGACAAATATTCACGCATGTACCGCAGGAAATTCTCCCAGGCTGCCGGAATCGCCCAGAATCCGGCATTTTTGTCGCTTCGAGTTCCGTTTTTCCAGCCCCAACAGAAGCCCGCTGAAAAAGTCCTTACAGGCGGTTGTCGCAACCGTGGAATAGGCTTCCAGCCTGT